>NZ_JANKOF010000019.1 GCF_024655565.1 Nitratireductor sp. ZSWI3
CCCAAGCAACGCAGCGCCGGCTCGCAGGGACGCGACCGGCAGGATGCGCGGCGCGGCACCGCCAGCAACCGCAACACCGACGGCGAGGCGACGCAGGGCCGGCAGACGGCCCGCGCGACCCGGTCGGGCAACGCAAAGGTGTCCAACTATCCAGGCAAGGTCGTCGCCAAGCTGCGGCGTTCCCTCCGCTACCCGAGTGCCGCCAAGCGCGAGCGGCTGCGCGGCGAGGTCCAGGTCCGCTTCACCGTGGCCCGCAACGGGTCGGTGAGCGGGATCAGCGTCGTGCGCAGCTCCGGATCGCCGGTGCTCGACCAGGCGGCGCTCGAAACGGTGCGCCGCGCAGCGCCCTTCCCGCAGATTCCCTCGGAAGCGGGGCGCGCCTCCTGGCCGTTCACCGTCCCACTCGCCTTCATCCGCTGATCGCGTTCAAAAAGTCAGAGCGGGATGCGGACGGAAAACCGCTTCACACTTTTCCTCATCCCGCTCTATACGGCGGCGAGCAGGCTGGCGTTGCCGCCGGCCGCCGTCGTGTCGACGCAGATGGCCCGCTCGTGCGCATAGGCGGCCGGGTAGAGCGTCTCCGTCACCAGCGGCACCACCGCCCCTTCCCGGCCGGCAAGCGCGCCGCGTAGCACCTTGAGCCAGGCAGTGCCGCCGGACGCCGCCACCAGATCGAGCGGAAGCCGTGTGAGCCCCTCCGGCGATGCGACCCCGTCGGCCGCGGCGAGCGGCAACCCCTGCCCGAGAAGCGGCTTCAGGATCCGCGATGCATCGGGATGGACGGCCAGCACTGCATTGCCGGTGGCAAGCGCCTGGATAACCTCGGCCAGAAGAGCGTCCTCGTCGCCGCCAAGGCATAGAACCCGCCCGCGCGGCGCCAGCATCAGCGTGTTGGCCTCGCCGGTCGGTCCCGGCAGGTCGATCGGCCCCTGGTCGAGCGCCGCGGCGGCCGCCATCGCCTCCTGCCCCTTGCCGCGCAGAAGCTTGCGCAACACACCCAGCCGGTCCGCACGCTGCGCCCAGCCTTCGTCCAGCATCGGCATCAGGGGCTCAAGCACCTCCGCCGACAGAGCCGCACCGCCCGGCGCGGCCTGGTGCGGCGTCTCGGCAGCGCGGCGGAACCGGCGCAGATAGTGCGGGCCGCCGGCCTTGGGGCCGGTGCCGGACAGGCCTTCGCCGCCGAAAGGTTGCGAGCCGACCACGGCACCGATCTGGTTGCGGTTGACGTAGATGTTGCCGGCATGGACGTGATCGACCACATGCTGGGCGCGTGCATCGATGCGTGTGTGGAGCCCGAAGGTCAGGCCATAACCCTTTGCGTTGACGGCAGAAATGACATCGTCGATGGCATCGGCCTCGAAGGTCGCCACATGCAGGATCGGACCGAACACCTCGCGTTCGAGCTCACCGATGCCCGACACCTTGAAAGCCGCGGGGGCAACATGGCGCCCCCCGTTGGGGGCTTCGAGCGCGGCGATCAGACGACCCTTCGCGGTCATCTCCTGCGCATAGGCGCTGATGTTTCGCAGCGCCTCGTCGTCGATGACGGGACCGACATCCGTCGCCACCCGCCACGGATCTCCGACGGTCAGGGCACGCATCGCCCCTTCAAGCATCTCCGTCACGCGCTTTTCGACATCCTTCTGCACGTAGAGCATGCGCAGCGCCGAGCACCGCTGGCCGGCGCTTTGGAAGGCGGAGGCGACGATGTCGCGCACCGCCTGCTCGGGCAGTGCCGTGGAATCGACGATCATGGCGTTGAGGCCGCCGGTCTCGGCGATCAGCATGGCATCGGGATCGGCATTGGCGGCGAGCTGCCGCTCGATCAGCCGCGCCACCTCGGTGGAGCCAGTGAAGCAGACGCCGGCGATGCGCGGATCGGCCGTCAGCGGCCCGCCGACAGACGGGCCGTCGCCGGTCAGAAGCTGGATCACGTCGGCCGGCACGCCCGCCTCGTGCATCAGCGCCACGGCGCGGGCGGCGATGAGCGAGGTCTGCTCGGCCGGCTTGGCGATCACCGCATTGCCGGTGACGAGCCCGGCCGCGATCTGCCCGGTGAAGATGGCGAGCGGAAAGTTCCAGGGCGAGATGCAGACGATGACGCCGCGGGCCTCGGTGCCCTTCTCGGCGTGCCGCGCCTCCTGCGCGTAGTAGCGCAGGAAATCCACCGCCTCGCGCACCTCGGCGATGCCGTCGGCGAGCGTCTTGCCGGCCTCGCGGGCGGCCAGCGCGAAGAACTCGGGCGCCTGCCTCTCATAGAGGTCGGCAATGCGCCGGAGGATCGCGGCGCGCTCCGACACGGGCCTTGCCGCCCAGGAGGGCTGCGCGGCAAGGGCGAGGCCGACCGCCTCGTCCACCTGCCGGCGCGTCGCATCGCGAACGCTGCCGACGCTCTCACTGATGTCGGCCGGGTTCACCACCGGTCGCTCGGCACCATCGCCCGCAGCGCGAGTCATCGGCCCTGCCCGCCAGCGGTGCGGCGCCGAGAACGGCGCCCGCGCCTCCTCGATAGCTGCGAGCGTGACCGGATCGGTGATGTCCCAGCCCCTGGCGTTCAAGCGCGCCTCGCCAAAAATGTCCGCCGGACGCTGGATCGCCGGATTTGCGGCAACGGCCTGCCGCTCGACGGCCGCGAAGGGATCGCTGGCGATGGTCTCGGCGCTGACCGACGTGTCGACGATCTGGTGCACGAAGGACGAGTTGGCGCCGTTCTCCAGGAGCCGGCGGACCAGATAGGCGAGCAGGTCCTGATGCGCACCGACCGGCGCGTAGATGCGGCAACGCGTGCCGGCGCGCTTGCGCACCGCCTCGTGCAGCGCCTCTCCCATGCCGTGCAGCCGCTGGAACTCGAACGCCGCGCGTTCGGGCGCCATGGCGAGAATCGCCGCCGCCGTGTGCGCATTGTGGGTGGCGAACTGCGGATAGATGCGGTCCGTCATGCCGATCAGCTTGCGGGCGCAGGCGATGTAGCTGACGTCGGTGTTGACCTTGCGCGTGAAGACCGGGAATCCGTCGAGCCCCATCACCTGGGCGCGCTTGATCTCCGTGTCCCAGTAAGCGCCCTTGACGAGGCGGACCATGATGCGCCGGTCGAGCCTGGTCGCCAGATCGTAGAGCCAGTCGAGCACGAAGGAGGCGCGCAGCCCGTAGGCCTGGACGACGACGCCAAACCCGTCCCAGCCGGCAAGTGCGGGATCGGACAGCACCTGTTCGATGACATCGAGCGACAGGTCGAGCCGGTCGGCCTCCTCCGCGTCGACATTGAGCCCCATCTGCGCGTCGCGCGCGGCGAGCGCCAGGCTTTTCAGCCGCTCGACCATGACCGGCAGCATGGTCGCCTTCTGGGTTTCCTCGTAGCGCGGGTGCAGGGCCGACAGTTTTACCGAAATGCCCGGATTGGCACGGATATCGTCCCGGCCGGCACTGCGCCTCAAGGCGGCGATCGCATCGGCATAGGCCTTGTGGTAGCGCAGCGCATCGGCCTCCGTGCGTGCCGCCTCGCCCAGCATGTCATAGGAATAGGAATAGCCCTTGGCGATCAGCAGCTGGCCGCGCTTCATCGCCTCCTCGATGGTGCGGCCGAGAACGAATTGCTCGCCCATCTCGCGCATCGCTTTCGACACCGCCTTGCGGATCACCGGCTCGCCGAGGCGGCGCACCAGGCCGCGCAGCGTCGCCTCGACGCCCTCGCCCTCGTCGTCGAGCACGCGCCCCGTGAGCATCAGCGCCCAGGTCGAGGCGTTGACGAAGATCGAGGCGGAGCCGCCCGAATGGGCCGACCAGTCGTGCGGCGAAATCTTGTCGCGGATCAGATCGTCCATCGTCTCGGCGTCCGGCACGCGCAGCAGCGCTTCGGCAAGGCACATCAGCGCCACGCCCTCGCGCGTCGACAAGCCGTATTCGGAGAGGAACGCCTCCATCAGATGCGTGTCGCCGGAGCCGCGCACCGCCCGCACGAGATCGGCGGCATCGCGCGAAATCCCCTCGCGGGCGGAAGGCGAAAGGTCCGCCAGCCCGACCAGCCTTTCAAGCACCGTCGCCTCGTCGGCAAGATAATGGGCGCGAATGTCGGTCCTGAGCGATGCGGACGCGGGTCTGGGCATGATGTCCTCGATTGTCGATTGGCGAAAGACTGCCGGCACCTGCCGGCCTTGTTGAATCATAGCACAGGCGATCTGGATTTTTGGGCTGTTTGGAGCGCGTCGATGGTGTAAATGTCCTATCGTTGCCCGCCATAATGACGATCAAGGACTATTCTAGCGCATGTCGACAGAACGAGTGGACCGCATAGACCGCAACATCCTGAACGCGCTGACCCAGGACGGCCGCCTTTCGATCGCCGAACTGGGGCGGCGCGTCGGGCTTTCCAAGACGCCGGTGCAGGCCAGGCTGCGACGCCTTGAGAAGGAGGGCTACATCCGTGGCTATGCGGCGATCATCGACCGGGCGCGCATCGGCGAAGGCCACATCGCCTTCGTCCAGGTGGAGCTGTCAGACACCCGGTCCTCGGCGCTCGCCGCCTTCAACAAGGCAGTGCTTGGCGTGCCGGAGATCGAGCAATGCCACATGACGGCGGCGGATTTCGACTATCTTCTCAAGGTGCGCACGCGCGACATCGCCAGCTACCGCAAGGTCCTCGGCGAGAAGATCTCCTCCCTGCCGCATGTGGCGCGCACCTCCACCTTCGTCACCATGGAAACGGTCAAGGATCGCTAGCTCTCTGCGGATCGAGCGTTTTTAAGAATGCGACGAGCGCCTTGCGGCCGCGTTCGGTGAGCACCACGCCGCGCAGTTCCGTGCGGCCGGAAACGGCCGCCGGGGCGCGGCTGTAATGGTCGATCACCTCGTCCAGCGAGGCGAACTGCCCGGCATGCATATAGGGCGGACGGCTCGCCGCGCCGCGCAGTGACGGCGTCTTGTAGGCGCGCTGCATGGCCGCCCGGTCGCGCCGCATGAAGCGCAGCGCCGTGCAGGCATCCGGCTCGGCGTCGCTGTAGGTCCCCAGGCAGTTGAACGGGTCGGCGAGCACCTCGGCGATGCCGTCGGCGCGGCCGGCATCGTCGGCACGCCCGGCGACCGGCGGCACGCCGGTGTTGTGGAAATGATCGTCGGTGAAGCGCGGGCCGTTATGGCATTCCAGGCAATTCGCCTTGCCGATGAAGAGCTTCAGCCCCTCCCGCTCCAGGTCGGAAAGATCGTTGCCCGCCTCGGGCTCCCGCCCTTCCAGCATGGCGGCCGCAAACCGGTCGAACCGCGTCTGCGGCGGCCGAAGCGTCTCCTCGAAGGCGGCGAGCGCCTTGCCGAGATTGGAAAACACCCGGTTCACCGCCTCGCGGTCGTCCGGCGACATCGCCGCCCAGGCGGCGCGCTCGGCCGGCGTTCCCTTCGGTCCGGCATCGGCGGGAAGATGATCGAGTGCCGGCAGCGGGCCGAAGAGCTCCGCATAGCGCCGTGCATGGCGGGCTGCCAGATGATGCGCGAAGGCGGTGCGGTTGCCGGCATGCTCGCGCGCGTCCTCGAGCGGTGCCAGCGCCTGCGCCCAGAGGCTGTCGCGGCGCCCGTCCCAGAACTGCCAGGGGCTCCAGGCGACGCCGGCAAGCGGCATGGTCCGCCGGTCCGTCTCTGCGGCGCCCACGCCGCGCGGCAGGTCGTCCTGGAACTGCCGCTCCGGCTTATGGCAGGTGGCGCAGGACATGCTCGCGTTGCCGCTCAGCCCGGTGTCCGTGAACAGGAGAGCGCCGAATGCGGCCGCCCGCGGATCGCCCGAGACGCGGTTGCTTGGGTCGATCGGCCGTTCGGGCAGAGCGGCGAGCGACAGAGACCGGATGGCCTTCTTCTCGTTCTCGTCGAAATCGTCCGCGCCGCAAGCGGCCAACAGCAGCAGGCTTCCCGAGGCAAGGAGAAAAGCGGCTGCCCGGCGCGCCTGCATGGCGAGGGTCCTGACCCTAGAGATCGATGTTGAACTTGGCTTCGTCGAGGCCGGGCGTCGCGCTGATCCCGACACGGATTTCCCAGTGCCCGCCCATGTTAAAGCGCATGCCTTCGACGCGGTAGCGACCCTCCCCGAGGTTTTCGGTGACCTTCGGCTCGGTCGGCAGCCCGTGCCCGTGCGCCGGCATGCCGCCGTCAACGGCGATCTCGGCGTCGCTGACCGGCGCCCCGTCGGGCGTCGTCACAGTCAGAATCCACGCATGGGTCTCGCCGACGGGAACCGGCTGCAGATCGGTTTCGAACGTGACCTGGTAGAGCCCGTCGGCGCTGACCGTGTTGTAGGTGACGTCGATCTGCGGCGGAGGCGGCGCGAGAAGCCGGTAGCCGGCATAGACCGCGACCGCCGCGATCACCAACCCGAACAGGGCGAGGATGAAGCGGTTCTTTCCGGTTTCGGCCTGTGACGACATTCTGTCCCTCCGACTCGTTGGGCATATCTAGAGCGGGATGAGGAAAAGTGTGAAGCTGTTTTACGCCTGCGTCCCGCTCTAATTTCTAGAATCGATCGCGTTTATGATTTTGGATTGCTTCAATCCAAAATCATCACGATCTCGCGCAGCCCGGCGGGCAAGCGCCACCGAAATGGATAGCACCGCCTCCTCCCGCAGGGGCCCGCGACAAATGCGCCGGTGCTGGGCACCGGCGCCGGATCGTGCTGGACTTCAAGATGGATGGGCGCGCTCCCTACAACCCAAGCCCGCCGATGCAGACATATTTGGTGTCGAGATAATCCTCGATCCCCTGATGCCCGCCTTCCTTGCCAAGGCCGGATTCCTTCAGGCCGCCGAAGGGCGCCTCGACGGTGGTGATAATGCCCTCGTTGACGCCGACAAGGCCGTATCTCAACCCTTCCATGACGCGGAAGGCGCGGCCGAGATCGCCGGTGTAGAAGTAGCAGGCAAGGCCGAATGCCGTGTCGTTGGCGAGCCCGACCCCTTCCTCTTCCTTGTCGAAGCGGAAGACCGGGGCGACGGGCCCGAAGATCTCCTCCTGCATGAAGCGCATCTGCGGGGTGGCCTCGGCAATGACCGTCGGTTCGAAGAAGGTGCCGCCCAGCGCATGCCGGGCACCGCCGGCAGCCAGCCTGCCGCCCTTCCCGGTTGCGTCGGCGATCAACTCCTCCACCTTCTCGACGGCCTTGCCGTCGATCAAGGGGCCCTGCTGCGTGCCCTCCTCCAGGCCCGGCCCCACCTTCAGCGCCTTGGCCGCGCCGGCGAGCTTCTCGACGAATTTGTCGTAGATGCCCGCCTGCACGAAGAAACGGTTGGTGCAGACACAGGTCTGGCCGGAGTTGCGGTATTTGGCGGCGACGGCGCCAGCCACGGCGCGATCGAGATCGGCATCGTCGAAGACCAGGAACGGCGCGTTGCCGCCGAGCTCCATCGACACCTTCTTGACCGTCCCGGCCGCCTTCTGGATCAAGAGCTTGCCGACCTCGGTCGAGCCGGTGAAGGTGATCTTGCGCACCAGCGGGTTGCCACACAGCTCGTCACCGATCTCGGAGGCCGAGCCGGTGACGATGTTGACCACCCCTTTGGGAAAGCCGGCCTCTTCGCACAGCACGCCCCAGGCAAGCCCCGAATAGGGGGTCTGCGAGGCCGGCTTGGCGACCGCGGTGCAGCCCGAGGCGAGCGCCGGGCCGAGCTTGCGGGCGAGCATCGAGGACGGAAAGTTCCAGGGCGTGATGGCGCCGATAACGCCGACCGGCTCCTTCGTCACCAGGATGCGGCGGTCGGCCCAGGGGGACGGCACGACGTCGCCATAGACGCGCCGGCCCTCCTCCGCGTACCACAGCACATAGGCCGCCGACATGCCGACCTCGCCCTTGGCCTCGGCAAGGGGCTTGCCCTGCTCCATGACGAGAAGCTCGGCGAGCGCATCCTGATTGTCCATGATCGCATCGTGCAGCTTGCGCAGCAGCTTTGCCCTGTGGTCGGCGGAGGTCCGCTTCCAGGACTGGAAGGCCGTTTCCGCCGCCTCGATGGCGCGCCGCGTTTCAGCCGTCCCCGAGCGGGGCACGGTGCCGATTTTCGAGCCGGTGGCGGGGTTGATCACGTCGATGGTGTTGCCGGAATCAGCCTCCACCCAGGCACCGTCGATGAAATTCGCCTGACGCAGGAAATGGCTGGTTTTTTGAAGCATGTCCTTCTCCTCTCATTCGCGGCAACCTGAAGGTCAGATCCCCGGGCAAGTGTCGGGTTTGTCCACTAGCGCACTCGACCGCGGCCGCTAGAGGCTGTCTGGCTCCATTGATAGGCCCAATGGATCGCAGAACGCCAGAGCGCCGTGGGGATCAGGCAGGGACAAGGCCGGACCGCCCGGACGCTGCCGACGGGCAGCACGATCTGCTTCGCAGTCAGCAGAGCAACGGCCGGCATCGGGAAAAGTTTCAGGGCAATGAAACCGATGAGGACTGCTTGCAAAGAGCTCTGCGCGAGCGGCGATCCGCCCCCGGCGGTTGTGCCTTTCATGATCCACCGAACAGCCTATATGCTATGAAGCCTTGGTTTTAGGATTTCCGCATGCTTCGTTTGCTTCTTGCCATTGCCCTTTTCCTCAGCGCCGTTCCGGCGCAAGCGACGGAGGCCGGTTGGGCCTTGCTGCGCAATGGCGGACAGGTCGTCCTGATGCGCCATGCCGATGCCCCCGGCAGCGGCGACCCCGGCAATTTCGACATCGAAGCATGCGGCACCCAGCGCAATCTGTCCGACCGCGGACGGCAGCAGGCGCGCCGCATCGGGGCTTTGTTCCAGGCGCGCGCCGCGCCGATTGAACGGGTGTTGACCAGCCGCTACTGCCGCACCCGCGATACCGCGGTCCTTGCCTTTGGCGCCGATCTGGTCGAGCCGCTCGCGGCCCTCGACGTTCCCGCCGACGAGGCGGCGCTCAAAGCCCAGAAGGCGGAGCTGCTCGAGCGAATCGAGGGCTATTCCGGCTCCGGCAATCTGATCATGGTCACGCATCTTGCCGTCATCCAGGCGCTGATCGGCGGCCGGGCGCGCGAGGGTGAGGCCATTATTTTGTCACGAGGAGGCGGCAATCTGCATGCCGCCGCGCGCATAACATTCAACTGATCGACGGTTCAGTCCGCAAGGAACACCCTTTTCCTGCCGGCAAAAACCGATTAGAGACCCCACGATCATCTCATAGCAAAGAATCTCCCCAGACGAGGGCCCCGCAGTGACGACATTCGACAAGGTTGCCGACATCATCGCCGAGACGAGCGAGATCGACCGCGAGAAAATCACGCCAGAAAGCCACACGATCGACGATCTGGGCATCGACAGTCTGGATTTCCTGGACATCGTCTTTGCCATCGACAAGGAATTCGGCATCAAGGTTCCGCTCGAGAAGTGGACGCAGGAGGTCAATGACGGCAAGGTCTCGACCGAAGAATACTTCGTCATGAAGAATCTTTGCGCCAAGATCGACGATCTGGTCGCGGCGAAGGCTGCCTGAGTTCTTGCCTGCATCTGAAGCAGTATCGACGAGGATAGGATGAGCCCACGCGACGTTGTCATCACCGGCATGGGCATCGTCTCCTCGCTCGGCGAAGGGGTCGACGCCCATTGGCAGGCCCTCACGGCCGCCCCGCCCTCTCCCGTGCTCGACCGCGAGCGCTTCGCGCCCTACATGATCCATCCCCTGCCGGAGATCGACTGGAGTCGGCAGATCCCGCGCCGTGGCGACCAGCGGCAGATGGAGACATGGCAGCGGCTCGGCACCTATGCCGCCGGGCTGGCGCTCGACGATGCCGGCCTGAAGGAGAACGAGGGCCTGTGCGCTTCGATGGACATGGTCGTGGCGGCGGGCGGCGGCGAGCGTGACGAGACCGTCGACGAGGTGATCCTCAACGCTTCCCTGGCGCGCAACGACCAGGACGTGCTGCTCAACGAAAAGCTCACCACCGAGCTTCGCCCGACGCTGTTCCTCGCCCAGCTTTCCAACCTGCTCGCCGGCAACATCTCCATCGTCCACAAGGTGACGGGCTCGTCGCGCACCTTCATGGGCGAGGAAGGCGCCGGCGTCTCGGCCATCGAGACCGCGGCGGCGCGCATCCGCGCCGGACAGTCCTCGCACATTCTGGTGGGCGGTGCCTTCCAGACCGAGCATTCCGACATGCTGCTCGCCTACGAGCTGGCCGGCTTCCTGCACCGCCAGGACTGGAAGCCGGTGTGGCAGCGCGGCGGCTCGCAAGGCGGCGGCGTGGTCACCGGCTCGGGCGCCGCCTTCCTCGTCCTGGAAGCGCGTGAACACGCCGAAAAACGGGGCCGTGAGGCCTATGCGGCGATCGGACCCGTGGTCTCGCGCCGCGTGCGGCGCAACCGCGAACCGCTGGCCGAGGGCATCGCGGCGATGCTCGACGCGCTCTCCCTGCCTGAAGGGCCGCTGCTCACCGTTTCTGGCGCCTCCGGCGCCCACGCGCCGACCAAGGCGGAGGCGGAAGCATTGGGCACGCGCGGCACGCCCGTCGTGCGCGGGTTCTCCACGCTGACCGGACACATGAAGGAAGCGCAGTTCCCGTTTGCCGTGGCGCTGGCCGCGCTGGCCGTCCACCACGGCAAACCCTATCCCGCTTTCGATCCGCAGAACGAGGCGGCGTTCGAGGGGGCCCCGCAGGCTGCGCTGGCGACGGCGATCGGGTATCATTGCTTTGAAGGAATGGGGCTCGTCACCAAGGCCTGAGCCGGCTTGCCCCGCAGGATAAGAGATCGATCAGGTGAAAACGACCGACAGTTTTGGAAGACCCGTGGTTGCCGTGACCGGCATGGGCGTCGTCACGTCGCTCGGACAGGGGCGAGAGGACAATTGGAACGCGCTGATCGGCGGCCGCTCCGGCATCCATCCGATCACGCGGTTTCCGGTCGACCATCTGGCGACGACCATCGCCGGCACGGTCGATTTCCTGCCGTCGAGCCGGGATGGCGCCAGCGCCCTCACCTTCGAGCTCGCCGATCTCGCCGCCTCAGAAGCGGTGGGGCAATCGTGCCTTCCCGGGAGCGATTTCGGCGGCCCGCTGTTCCTGGCGGCCCCGCCCGTGGAGCTCGACTGGCGCCATCGCCTGTCGCTCTATGCGGGAGCCAGAGAGCACAACGGCAACAAGAGCCTGATCGAAGCCGCGCGCATCGCCAAGGCGATCGAGCTGTTCGACGAAAGCCAGTTCGCAACGATCGCCGACAGGCTGGCCGACAGGTTCGGCACGCGCGGCCTGCCGATCACGCTGTCGACCGCCTGCGCGTCCGGCGCGACGGCGATCCAGCTCGGCATCGAGGCGATCCGCCGCGGCGAGTGCGAGCGCGCGCTGTCGATCGGCGCCGACGGCTCGGCGACCGCCGAGGCGCTGATCCGCTTCTCGCTGCTTTCGGCCCTGACCACGCAGAACGAATTTCCCGAAAAGGCCTCGCGCCCCTTCTCCAAGGATCGCAGCGGCTTCGTGCTGGCCGAGGGGGCCGGCGCGCTGGTGCTCGAATCGCTCGACAGCGCGCTGGCCCGCGGCGCCGAGATTCTCGGCATCATGCGCGGCTGCGGCGAGAAGGCCGACGACTTCCACCGCACCCGCTCCAAGCCGGACGGCTCGCCGGCGATCGCCGCCGTGCGGGCGGCGCTTTCCGATGCCGGCATGGCCGAGGACGCGGTCGAGTACATCAACGCGCACGGCACCTCGACGCCGGAAAACGACAAGATGGAGCATCTGTCCCTGTCGACGGTTTTCGGCGAGCGCATCAAGTCCGTGCCGATCTCCTCCAACAAGTCGATGATCGGACACACGCTGTCGGCGGCCGGCGCCGTCGAGGCCGTCTTCTCGATCATGACGATGCGCGAGGGCGTCATTCCGCCGACCATCAACTACGACACGCCCGATCCGGCGATCGAGCTCGACGTGGTGCCGAACGTCAAGCGCCAGGCCCAGGTCTCGACCGTGCTGTCGAACTCCTTCGGCTTCGGCGGGCAGAACACCTGCCTTGTCATGGCGCGCGAACCGGAATGAAAAGAGAGCGGATGGTGAATGGTCAACAGTGAATGGAAGACGGGATTCTCACCATTCACTATTCACCATTCACCATTCACCAACTACAACGCACTCTCCACGGAACCTGAACTCATGCGCGCATTGCAACTCGTCGCGGACCGGAAGCTCGAAACCGTCGATCTTGCGCCGCCTCCGCCGCCCGGCCAAGGCGAAGTGACGCTGAGGATTCGCGCCGTGGCGCTGAACCACATCGACGTGTGGGGCTGGCGCGGCATGGCGTTCGCCAAGCGCAAGATGCCGCTGGTGGTCGGAGCCGAGGCATCCGGAGAGGTCGAGGCGGTCGGCCCCGGGGTCGGCAATCTCCTGCCGGGGCAGCTGGTCTCCATCTACGGTGCGCGCACCTGCGGCCTGTGCCGTCCCTGCCGCGAGGGACGCGACAATCTGTGCGAGCACGTCTCAGGCGTCCACGGCTTCCACCTCGACGGTTTTGCGCAGGAGAAGATCAACCTGCCGGCGCGGCTCCTGGTGCCCGCCCCGCCCGGCGTCGACGAGATCGGCGCGGCGGTGGCCCCCGTCACCTTCGGCACGGTCGAGCACATGCTGTTCGACAACGCCAGGCTGGAGCCGGGGGAAACGATCCTCATCCAGGCCGGCGGCTCCGGCATCGGCTCGGCGGCGATCCAGCTCGCCAAGCGCATGGGCTGCACCGTCATCACCACGGTCGGCTCGAACGACAAGATCGACAAGGCCAAGGCGCTCGGCGCCGATCACGTCATCAACTACCGCGAGGACCGCTTCGAGGGCGTGGTGCGCAAACTGACCAGGAAGCGCGGCGTCGACGTGGTGTTCGAGCATGTCGGCGCCGACACCTGGGCCGGCTCCATGCTGTCGCTGAAACGCGGCGGGCGGCTCGTCACCTGCGGCTCCACCTCCGGCGTCTCGACCAACATGAACCTCATGCAATTGTTCCAGCAGCAGTTGAAGCTGCTCGGCTCCTTCGGCTGCCGGATGGAGAACATGGCCGACGCCATGCAGAAAATGGCCGCGGGCCTCGTCTCCCCCGTGGTCGATACGGTGGTCGGCTTCGACGACATCGACACCGCGCTGGCGCGCATGGAAGGCCGCGACGTGTTCGGCAAGATCATCCTGCGGATCGCCTGACCCGGCAGATGAAGCGCTTCCTCCTCCTTCTCGGCAGGCGGTTGAAGGCCGCGGAATACTGGCTGACAGCTCGCCTCGTCATCCTGCTTTTAGGCCTTTTGCGTCGCCTCCCGCCGCAAAAGGCGCTGCAGCTGGCCGAGCGGATCGCCCGCCGCGCCGGCCCCTGGGTCGGCCGGCACCGGCTCGCCGTCAGCAATCTGCGCCAGGCCTATCCGGAAAAGAGCGACGCCGAGATCGAGACCATCGCCTCGGACATGTGGGCCAACATGGCCCGGCTCGCCGTCGAATACGTGTTTCTCGACAAGCTGTTCGATTTCGACCCCGACAGCGACAAGCCGGGCCGCGTCGAGGTCTGCGGCATCGACGTGTTCGTCAAGCTGCGCGAGGAAAAGGGTGTGCCGCACATCTTCTTCACCGCCCATCTCGGCAATTTCGAGTTCCTGCCGATCGCCGCGGCGAAGTTCGGGCTCGAGACCACCTCCCTCTTCCGCCCGCCGAACAATCCCTATGTCGCCGACTACATCCTGAGGACTCGCCGCAGCGCCATGGGTGGCCTCGTGCCCTCGCAGGCGGGCGCTGCCATGCAGCTTGCCCGCGTCCTCGACGAGGGCGGCAATGTCGGCGTGCTGGTGGACCAGAAGTTCCGCAAGGGCGTGCGCACGCACTTCTTCGGCCGCGCCTGCCGGACCAACCCGCTGGTGCCGAAGCTTGCCCGGCACTATGGCTGCGACGTCTATCCGGCGCGCTGCATCCGCCTGCCCGGCGGGCGCTACCGGCTGGTGGTGGAGGACAAGATCTCGCTTCCGCGCACCACCGACGGCACCGTCGATGTCGAGGCGGGCGCGCAGATGCTCAACGACATCGTCGAACGCTGGGTGCGCGAAGACCCGGGCCAGTGGATGTGGTTCCACAAGCGCTGGGCGATGTAGCCGGACACTGCCGGGGGCTTCAATCGGTGACGACGATCCGCGTGTTGGCCGGGCCGACCTGCTTCACGAGCGCATAAAGCCGCGCCGCATTGGCCGTGTCGAGGCGGACGCATCCATGCGAAGCCGGGCGGCCGAGCCTGGAGACCGCGTTGGTGCCGTGGATCGCATAGCCGCCGTGATAGAAGATCGAATAGGGCATCGGTGACATATCGTATTTGCGCGAATACCACATGCGGTGCATCCGCTTCGGCCGCCACTGGCCGCGCGGGGTGACATAGCCGCGTCTTGCTGTGGATACGCGCCAGCGATGCAGCACGCGGCCGCGATGAGTGACAGTCATCGTCTGCGTCGAAAGACTGACCTTGGCGACCAGATTGGCCGCAATACCATCCGCGGTGGCGCCAGCCAAGAGCATCCCCGCGACGGCCAATGCATAAAAGAAGTTTTTCATGAGCGCCCCCGCTCTCTGCGTCAAGTTCACGCCTGTTGAATTTCAATCTTACTTGAAAAGGATAACAAAACCTCAAATGACCTTTTCATGTTGAGCGCATTCGCCTCAAACGCGCAAGAACGCGGCGCTCACAATTGCGTGTATACGGCCTTGCCAAGCGTCTTTCGGGCGG
Organism: Nitratireductor sp. ZSWI3; assembly: GCF_024655565.1. Taxonomy (GTDB): domain Bacteria; phylum Pseudomonadota; class Alphaproteobacteria; order Rhizobiales; family Rhizobiaceae; genus Nitratireductor. The sequence goes on from NZ_JANKOF010000019.1 coordinate 14,676, forward strand.
TTCTATTGCCGGTATGAACGAACATCTTGCCCTCGCCGTCCGCGGCCGCGTCGATGACCTGGTCGCCCTCACCGCAGACCTGATCCGCTTTCCGACGGTGAACCCGCCGGGCGAAGCCTATACGCCCTGCGCCGAATACATCGCCGCGCGCCTCAGCAAGCGCGGCTTTTCCACCCAGCTCATCCGCGGCACCGGCGCGCCGGGCGATTCGGACCGCTACCCGCGCACCAATGTGGTGGCGCGGCGCGAGGGTCGCAGCCCCGGCGCGACGGTCCATTTCAACTCGCATATCGATGTCGTCGAGGCCGGCGAAGGCTGGACCGTCGATCCCTATGCCGGCGTGGTGCGCGACGGCAAGGTGTTCGGCCGCGGCGCCTGCGACATGAAGGGCGGGCTCGCCGCCTCGATCATCGCGGCCGAAGCCTTTCTCGAGGTCTATCCGGACTTTCCCGGCGCGATCGAGATCTCCGGCACGGCCGACGAGGAATCCGGCGGCTTCGGCGGCGTCGCCCATCTGGCGCGCCAGGGCTTCTTCTCCAAGCCGCGCGTCGACCATGTGATCATCCCCGAGCCGCTCAACAAGGACCGCATCTGCCTCGGCCATCGCGGCGTGTGGTGGGCAGAGATCGAGACCCACGGTGCAATTGCCCACGGCGCGATGCCATTCCTCGGCGATTCGGCAATCCGCCACATGGGCGCCGTGCTGCACGCCTTCGAGGAGGAATTATATCCCGCTCTCGAGCACAAGCAGACGCGCATGCCGGTGGTGCCGGAAGGGGCGCGCCGCTCCACCCTCAACCTCAACTCAGTCCATGGCGGTCAGACGGAAGACTTCTTCCCCGGCCTCCCCTCGCCCAACGTCGCCGATTCCTGCCGCCTCGTACTCGACCGGCGCTTCCTGATCGAGGAAGACATTTCCGAGGTGAAGGGCGAGGTCGTCTCGATCCTCGAGCGGCTGAAACGCGAGCGGCCGAAATTCGACTATCACCTGCGCGACCTGATGGAGGTGCTGCCGCTGATGACCGAGCGCGACGCGCCGGTTCCCACCGCCATCGCCGCCGGCATCCGCGAAGTGTTCGGCAAGGAGCCCGAATACATCATCTCGCCCGGCACCTACGACCAGAAGCACATCGCCCGCATCGGCCATCTGCACGACTGCGTCGCCTATGGCCCCGGCATCCTGGATCTGGCGCACCAGCCCGACGAATGGGTCGGCATCGAGGACATGGTGCAGTCGGCCATCGTCATGGCGATGAGCCTCGACGCGCTCCTGCGCGGAGCGCGGCCGGCGCCCTGACGGCGGCACGAACACTTCGATTTACTCGCGCGGAAATTCGCGCTTCAATCCTCCGGAATCGGAGGTTCCCCGGGAGAAAGCCATGAAAACGATCAAGTCCATCCTCGGCGGCGCGGCGCTGTTATTGGTCGCCGGGACGGCGGCCCTGGCCGCGCGCGCCGACCTCGTCGTCGGCGTCGTTCTGGAGCCTCCGCATCTCGACCCGACCGCGAGCGCCGCGGCGGCCATCGACGAGATCCTTTATGCCAACGTCTTCCAGGGCCTGACCCGCATCGGCCGCAACGGCGAGGTGCTGCCCGCCCTTGCCGAGAGCTGGACAGTCTCCGACGACGGCAAGACCTACACCTTCACGCTGCATTCGGACGTCAAGTTCCACGACGGGACGAGCTTCGACGCCGAGGACGTGAAATTCTCCCTCGACCGGGCGCGGGCCGACGATTCCACCAATGCGCAGAAGCAGCTTTTCGCGGCCATCGACAGTATCGAGGTGGTCGATCCGATCACCGTCAAGGTGACCCTGAAGACGCCGCAGGGCGGCTTCCTCTACAATATGGGCTGGGGAGACGCCGTCATGGTGGCGCCCGAATCGGCCGACGGCAACAAGGAGAAGCCGGTCGGGACCGGGCCCTTCACGTTCGAGAGCTGGGCCAAGGGCTCGGCCGTCAAGCTGGTCAGGAACCCCGACTACTGGGGCAAGGCGGCCGCTCTCGAAAAGGCCGAATTCCGCATCGTGCCGGATGCGGCGGCAGCGATCCCCGCCCTCCTCTCCGGCGACGTGCAGGCTTTTCCGCAAATGCCCGCCGGCGACGCGCTGGTGCAGATCGAGACCGACCCGCGTTTCGTCGTCAAGATCGGCTCCACCGAGGGCGAGACAATCCTTGCCATCAACAACGGCAAGGAGCCGTTCAACAATCTGAAGGTCCGCCAGGCGATCGCCCACGCGCTGAACCGCGATGAGATCATCGCCGGCAACGGCTCGGGCTACGGCACGCCGATCGGCTCGCATTTCTCGCCGGCCAACGAGGCCTATGTGGACCTGACCGGCACCTATCCCTACGATCCGGCGAAATCCAAGGAGCTGCTCGCCGAGGCCGGCTATCCGGACGGCTTCAAGGCGACGCTGAAGCTGCCGCCGCCGCTCTATGCCCGCCAGGGCGGCGAGGTGGTCGCTTCCGAGCTGCGCCAGGTCGGGATCGAGCTGGAGATCATGCCGGTCGAATGGGCGCAGTGGCTGGAGCAGGTCTTCAAGGCCAAGGACTATGACCTCACCATCGTCTCGCACACCGAGCCCAACGACATCGACATCTATGGGCGCGACGACTACTACTTCAACTACGCCAATCCGGCCTTCAAGGAAGTGATGAACACGCTCGCTGCCACCGCCGATCCGGCCCGGCGCATCGAGCTCTACAAGACCGCGCAGAAGATCATCGCCGAGGATGCGGTGAACGGCTTCCTGTTCCAGTTGCCGAAAGTCGGCGTGTGGGATGCGAAGCTCGAAGGCCTATGGGAGAACTCGCCCATCCAGGCCAACGATCTGACAGAGGTGAAGTGGGCAGACTAGCCCATTGAGAAGGCCTGCCTGCGGGTCGCCAAGACGACGCCGCGGGCGGGACGCCCCTCATGACCGCCTATCTCGCCAAACGATTAGCCACCGGCCTCGCGACGCTGCTCGTCGCGTCGGTCGTGGTCTTCTGCGTGCTCGAGATCATGCCCGGCGATCCGGCACTGCTGATGCTCGGCATGAACGCCGAACCTGAGGCGCTGGCGACACTGCGCGAGCAGATGGGCCTCAACCAGCCCGTCGTGCTGCGCTATCTCGACTGGGTTTGCGGGATGGCGGTGGGCGATTTCGGCCGCTCCTATACCTATTCCACGCCGGTCCACGACCTGATCGGCGAGCGCATCCTGGTCTCTCTGCCGCTCGCCATCCTGTCGCTCATCCTGTCGACGGCGATTGCCATTCCGGTCGGCATCTTCGCCGCCGCCCGGCGCGGCCGGCCGGCCGACACGGTCACCATGGGCGTGGCGCAGGTGGGCGTCGCCATTCCCAATTTCTGGTTCGCCCTGCTTCTGATCTACCTCTTCGCCGTGTGGCTGCAGCTGGTGCCGGCCGGCGGCTTTCCCGGCTGGAGCGCCGGCCTGTGGGCCGGCCTCAAGGCGCTCATCCTGCCGGCCGTCGCGCTGGCCCTGCCGCAGGCGGCGATCCTTGCCCGCGTCACCCGCTCGGCGATGCTGGAAGTGCTCGGCGAGGACTATATCCGCACCGCCCGCGCCAAGGGGATGCCGCGCCGCGTCGTCCTCTGGCACCATGCGCTACGCAACGCCATGATCCCGGTGCTGACCATCCTCGGCCTGCAATTCGCCTTCCTCCTGGCCGGCACGATCATCATCGAGAACGTGTTCTACCTACCCGGCCTCGGCCGCCTCGTCTTCCAGGCCATCACCCAGCGCGACCTGATCGTCGTCGAGGGCGTGGTCATGCTCCTTGTCGCCGCCGTCGTCGCCGTCAACATCCTGGTGGACATTGGCTATGCCATCGTCGACCCGCGCCTGAGGACCCGCCGATGAGCCTCGATCCGACCTTACGCGAGGATCCGGCCGAGCCGCATTTCCTGTGGCTCGTCCTGTCCAACCGGTCCTTTCTGATCGGCGCCGCCGTCACGCTCGCCGTGGCGGCGATGGCGCTCCTCTCCTTCGTGTGGACGCCGCACGACATCACCAACCTCGTCGTCGCCGACCGCCTGCAGGGCTTGTCCTGGAGCCATCCGCTCGGCACGGATCATCTCGGCCGCGACATCCTGTCGATGATCATGATCGGCGCCCGCAACTCCATCGCCGTCGCCATCGTCGCCGTCGTCATCGGCATGGGCGTCGGCGTGCCGCTCGGCGCCTGGGCGGCGGCGCGCGGCGGCTGGCTCGACGACGTCCTGATGCGCTTCAACGACCTCGTCTTCGCCTTCCCCGCCCTGCTCTCGGCGATCATGATCACCGCCATCTTCGGGCCCGGCGCCGTCAACGCCATCATCGCCATCGGCATCTTCAACGTGCCCGTCTTCGCGCGGGTGGCGCGGGCCGGCGCGCTTTCGATCTGGCCGCGCGAATTCATCCTGGCTGCGCGCGCCGCCGGCAAGAGCAGGACGCTCATCACCATCGAGCACATCCTGCCCAACATCACGGCGCTGCTGCTCGTTCAGGGCACGATCCAGTTCGCGCTCGGCATCCTCGCCGAAGCCGGCCTTTCCTATCTCGGCCTCGGCGCCCAGCCGCCCATGCCGTCCTGGGGCCGCATGCTGTTCGAGGCGCAGACCCGGATGATCGTCGCGCCGCATCTGGCGATCTTTCCGGGACTTGCAATCGTCGTCACCGTGCTCGGCCTCAACCTGCTCGGCGACGGCCTGCGCGACCTGCTCGACCCACGCCTGAGGCGCCAGCGATGAGCCTGCTCTCCATCGAAAACCTGTCGCTCGACATCGCCGGGCTGCCGATTCTCAAGGATGTCGACCTGTCCGTCGAGCCGGGCGAGGTTTTGGGACTCGTCGGCGAATCGGGATCGGGCAAGTCCATGACGGCGCTGACGGTCATGCAGCTCCTGCCGGAGGCGGCGCGCACGCAAGGCCGGGTCACCTTCGACGGGATCGATATCCTGGCCGCCCCCGAGGAGGCCATGTGCCGCCTGCGCGGCGACGATATCGGCATGGTGTTCCAGGAACCGATGACGGCGCTCAACCCGGTCAAGACCATTGGCGAGCAGGTGGCCGAGGGCATTCGCTGGCACACCGGCGCCAACCGGGCCGACGCCGAGGCGCGGGCCCGCGCTATCCTCGACCGGGTCGGACTGCCCGAGGCAAAATTTCCGCTGACGCGCTTCCCGCACGAACTTTCCGGCGGCCAGCGTCAGCGCGTCGTGATCGCCATCGCCTGCGCACTGAAGCCCAAGCTTCTGATCGCCGACGAGCCGACCACGGCGCTCGACGTGGTGCTGCAGGCGCAGATCCTGGATCTCCTGCGTGATCTGGTGGACGAGAACCGGATGGGCCTGCTGCTCATCTCGCACGATCTCGCGGTCGTCGCCGAGATGGCCGACCGGGTGACGATCATGCGGCACGGCGAGGTCGTCGATGCCGGTCGCACGGCCGGAATTCTGACCGAGCAGCGCCACCCTTACACGCGCCGGCTCGCCGAGGCATCGACGCATGTGCCGGCGCGAGCGCGCACCGAACCCTCCGGCGAAGACCGGAAAGCGCTGCTCGACGTCTCCGGCGTCACCCGCGACTACCCCGGTCGCCGCAAAGGCTTCTTCTCGCGGGCCGAGCCCTTCCGCGCCGTCGACAATGTCAGCTTCTCCCTGGCGCCCGGCCACGCCGTCGCGCTGGTCGGGCGCTCCGGCTGCGGAAAATCGACGCTGGCGCGCATGATCCTGGCGCTCGACCGGCCGACCGCCGGCGAAATCCGCCTGGCGGGAGAAGCCCTGGGCGACAAGAGCGAGGCGGAACTGCGCAGCGCCCGCCGCAACATGCAGGTCGTGTTTCAGGACCCCTACGGCTCGTTCAACCCGCGCCACCGGGTCGAACGGCTGGTGGCCGAGCCGCTGCATCTCCTCGACAAGCGGCCCACGGCCGCCGAACGGCGCGAACAGGTGGCCGAGGCGCTGCACGATGTCGGCCTTTCTCCCTCCGACATGGACAAGTTCCCGCACCAGTTCTCCGGCGGCCAGCGCCAGCGCATCTCGATCGCCCGTGCCATCATCACCCGCCCCAGGCTCATCGTCGCCGACGAGCCCGTCTCGGCGCTCGACGTGTCGATCCGGGCGCAGATCCTCGATCTGTTCGCCGACCTCAACCAGCGGCTCGACCTCACCTATCTCTTCATCACCCACGACTTGACCGTTGCCCGGGCGATCACCGACGAGGTGATGGTCATGGATGAGGGGCGGATCGTCGAGCGCGGCCGGACGCAGGAAGTGCTGAAGCATCCACGGACGGCGCCGGCACGGGCGCTGGTCGACGCGGCGCCGGACCTTGAACGTGCGCTAGCGGCTCGGCGCGGCGATAAGGCGCTCTGACCCGATCATTGCGCTATTCGCCTTTCCCGGCATGAAAGGATCGCAAGGCACTGGAAAATAAAAATAATCCGGAACTCGTGGAAGCGCAAAAACTCGGGCAGACGGCTACCCGTTCTTGCCGGTGATCTCGGCGAGGTCGGCGTCGCCCAGCGCCAGGATCTCGCCGACCCGTGCCGCCAGACGTTCATGTCGCGGTTTCAGGTCGGGATCGCCGGTGGCGATCTGCAGGAGCAGCTTCGCCAGGATCAGCCGGTGTCCGCGCCCGCTTCCGCGCAGCCCGATGCGGGCCTGGGCCACCTCACGGTCGCCCTCGAGCATGGTGACGGCCGATACGATCTCACCGGCATCGGCCTCGGCGACGCCGAACGCGCTGATGGCGATCCGTTGCAAAACCGCCGTTTCGCGTTCTCCGGGAGCCTCGTCGGACATTGCCAGGCGCAGCAACAGGAGCGATTCCGCGACAAGCACATGCGCCGCGGCCGTCTTGTCGGTGTTCGAGGGCCCGGCGCCCGAGGATGGCGTTGCTGACATCGCCCGTTTCCTGTTCTTCTGGCGCCCTGAGGTCGCGACCCGTTGATCTTGAGCCTAGCGCATCGGCCCGAAAATCGAAATCGATTTTCGGAAAGCACGGTGCGCAGATTCAAGGACTTACAGCATTCTTGGTGCATGGTTCGGCAAGGTCACTATGAGGGAGGCAGTGGTTGCAAAACCGTTTGCAAATACCTCGGTCCTGCCGCCCCCCCCTCATAGTGACCGTGTCGAATCACGCACGACGCTGTTGCCACGAGACCAGACATCACCGAAATCGTCATATGTCCCGCATTGTGCGGCTTGCGCAAACCCATCCTTTGTGGTGCAACCGCGCACCTTCCCGCCTGGCTACAGCATTCTGCAGTCAGGCGGACTCACCTGACATCCGCGGAAATGCGGAAAACAACGCAATGGAGCGTCCCTTGTGCGTCCAAACGGACGCACGGCGCTGTAGTCGTGCCTGATGTTTGAAGCAAGCCTCGAAATTCTTCTTCTTCTGATTTTGGTCGGATTCTTTGCCGGTTTCATGGACGCCATCGCCGGTGGCGGTGGCCTGATCACCATTCCGGCCCTGCTGCTCGCCGGCTTTCCCCCGGTCCAGGCGCTCGGAACCAACAAGCTCCAAGGCCTGTTCGGAACGGGCGCGGCAGCCTATGCCTATGCCAAGGGCGGACACGTCAACATCGGCGGCCAGTTGCGACCGGCGCTGCTCGCTTTTATCGCGGCGATCGCCGGCGCATCGGTCGCCACCATCCTGCCCGCGGCGCTTCTGTGCGGCATGATGCCGGTGCTGCTGATCGCTGTCGCCGTCTATTTCGCCTTCAAGCCGAATCTCAACGACATCGATCGGGCACAGCGCCTCTCGCCTGCCCTGTTCGGCTTCACCGTAGCGCCCTTTCTCGGCTTCTACGACGGCGCCTTCGGCCCGGGAACGGGATCGTTCCTGATGCTCGCCTTCGTCGGCCTGGCCGGCCAGGGCGTCCTCAAGGCCACCGCGCACACGAAATTCCTCAATTTCGCCTCCAATGTCGGCGGCTTCGCCGCCTTCGCCGTTTTCGGCGCCATTTCCTGGAAGACGGGGCTTCTGATGGGCATGGCGCAGATCGCCGGAGCGCGGATCGGCGCGGCCTTCGCCATGAAGAAGGGCGCACGCGTGATCAAGCCCCTGCTGGTGCTCGTCTGCCTGGCGCTGGCCGCGCGGCTTCTGAGCGACCCGGACAACCCGTTGCTGCGCTCTATTGGTCTATAAGTCGCCGGCCCGGCTAGGGTTCTGTCTCATGACAGAATTCGAGGACCACATGACACTCAACCCACCCACCAAGCTCGTCTTCCTGCTGAGTCTCGTGATCGCCATCGTCGCGATCGTCGCAGCCTTCAACGTGCTTCCGTTCCTGCCCGTCCCGGCCATGTGGATCATGGCGATCGCCTATGTGCTGCTGGCGGCGGGCTGCGTCTTCAAGGGAATGTAGACCGACGCGCTTCGTTTTTCGTCGGCTGCAAGTTCCCCTGCAGCGCCCTTTATGCGCCTGAGCGGACGCACAAAGGACGCTGCAAGTTCTCGAATATGCGCATCGAATTCTCCGAAAGGCTGATTCGGCTTTCGACCCCAAGTCCGGCCGCTTCCGCCATTGCCAGGCCGCACCGCCGGGCGACCCACTTGCCAAAGGATGGCGGGTGACATTTCTTGAAGACTGGCGGGCCGCGCCATGCGAGGCTGCGACGCGTTCAAGAATGGGAGACCGAGCATGATCGAGACCGTTGCCGAACCACCACGGATCTATCCCACCTTCCGCTACCGCGATGCCGCCCGCATGACGGACTGGCTTTGCGAGGCCTTCGGCTTCACCATCCATTCCAGGCACGAGAACCGGGGGCGCCTGGTGCACGCCGAACTGGCGTTCGGTTCATCCATGATCATGCTCGGCGAGACCGCAGAGGACGAATATGGTGCGATGATCGGCGGCCCCGGACATGCCGGCGGAAAATCGGTCTATATCGCGATCGACGACCCCGACCGCCTCTTCGCCCGCGCCACGCAGGCGGGCGCAAAGATCCTGCAAGGTCTGACCGAGCGGGACTACGGCAGCCGCGAGTTCATCTGCGCAGATCCTGAAGGCAATATCTGGTGCTTCGGCACTTACTGGCCGAAGGCCGGCTGACTTCAGCGCGCCGCAGCCAGCAGCGCATCGCAATCGAGATGGGCTTCCAGCCTGGCCGCGACGGCGTCGAGCGCCGCCTCCACCGACCGGCGGTGATCGGCGCCGCCGGTCTCGATGCCGAAGTCGCGCAGGAACCGGGCGCGGAACCGGTCGGAACCGAACAGCCCGTGGAGATAGGTCCCGAACACCTTGCCGTCGGCCGACATCGCACCGTCCAGGCGGTCATCGATCAGTGCCACCGGCCGGCCGCAGTCCGGCCCTTGCGTGCGTCCGATGTGGATCTCGTAACCCGAGAGCGGCACGTCGTAGCGCGGCGAGTGCGCCAAAACCTCGCGCACGGCCTTGTGCGGCTGCATCGTGGTTTCGACATCAAGCAGCCCCAGCCCCTCGGCCCGCCCCGCCTCGCCCTCCAGCCCCTCCGGGTCGTCGACGAAGCGGCCGAGCATCTGATAGCCGCCGCAAAGGCCGGCGATGTGACCGCCGCGCGCCCGGTGCGCCCTCAGGTCCTCGTCCCAGCCCTGCCGGCGCAGGAAGGCGAGATCGCCCACCGTCGACTTGGAGCCGGGGATGACGACGAGGCCGGCATCGCGAGGCAGCCGCTCGCCCGGCGGCACGAACACCACCTCGACCTCCGGTTCCGCCGACAACGGGTCGAGATCGTCGAAATTGGCGATGCGCGACAGCATCGGCACGGCGACCTTCAGCTTCGCGGCCAGCGGGCTCGCGCGGCGCGCCAGCGTCACCGAATCCTCGGCCGGCAGGCGGGCCGCCTCATGCAGCCACGGCACCACTCCGAAGGACCGCCAGCCGGTGAAGCGGTTGATGGCGGCAAGCCCCTCGTCGAACAGCGAGAGATCGCCGCGGAACTTGTTGACGATATAGCCGGCGATCATCCGCCGGTCCTCCTCGTCGAGGATGAGATGGGTGCCGGCGAGCGCGGCGATCACCCCGCCGCGGTCAATGTCTCCGACCAGCACCACCGGCACGCCGGCGCGCGTGGCAAAGCCCATATTGGCGATGTCGCGGGCCCGCAGGTTGATCTCAGCCGGCGAGCCCGCCCCCTCGACGATGACGAGATCGGCTTCGGCGCGCAGCCGCTCGAACGATGCCAGCACCGCCTCCAGAAGCTCGCCCTTGCGCTGCTGATAATCGTGCGCCCTGGACGAGCCGCGCGCCTTGCCGTGAACGACGAGCTGCGCGCCCGTGTCGGTCTCCGGCTTGATCAGCACCGGGTTCATGTCGACGCTCGGCGCCACGCCGCAGGCCAGCGCCTGCAGCCATTGGGCGCGGCCGATCTCGCCCATCTCTCCGGTCCCCGGGATGGCCGCGACAGCAGCGTTGTTGGACATGTTCTGCGGCTTGAACGGGCGCACGGTGAGGCCGCGCTGGCGCGCCACCCGGCACAGGCCCGCCACCAGAACGGACTTGCCGACATCCGAGCCCGTCCCCTGCAACATGATGGCTCGCGCCATGGTTTCTGCCTCTTGTCGATCGTCCGTGTTTGACGCACAGCGCCTTTGTCGCGCCTCGCGTTGCGCGGACCACTCAATGCACTAAACTCGGCCGACAGGGAAGGAATTCCATTTCGGGAGGTCGTCATGGATGCCAGCGTTTCGCAAGGCGCCGAACAGTTCGAGCTGAACGCCGATCAGCGCGCCATACAGGAAATGACGCAGAGTTTCGCCGCCGACCGGGTGGCGCCCCATGCGCTCGACTGGGATCGCGACAAATATTTCCCCGCCGACGTGGTGCGCGAGACCGGACCGCTCGGCTTCGGCGGCATCTACATCCGCGACGATGTGGGCGGCTCCGGCCTCGGCCGGCTCGACGCGGTGCTGATCTTCGAGGCGCTGGCCGCCGCCTGCCCCGGCTTCTCCTCCTTCATCTCGATCCACAACATGGCCGGCTGGATGATCGACACCTTCGGCAGCGAGGAACAGCGGCAGCGCTTCCTGCCCAAGCTGACCTCGATGGAATGGCTGGCGAGCTACTGCCTGACCGAGCCGGGTTCCGGCTCCGATGCGGCGGCGCTCAAGACGAAGGCGGTGAAGGCGGGCGGCGACTATGTGCTGAACGGCACCAAGCAGTTCATCTCCGGCGCCGGCGACAACGATCTCTATGTGGTCATGGTGCGCACCGGCGAGGACGGACCGAAAGGCGTTTCCACCCTCGTCGTGCCGAAGGATGCGCCGGGGCTTTCCTTCGGGCCGGCCGAGCACAAGATGGGCTGGCACATGCAACCGACCCGCCAGGTGATCTTCGAGAACTGCAAGGTTCCGGCAGAGAACCTGCTCTCCCGCGAGGGAGCCGGGTTCGGCATCGCCATGGCGGGGCTCGACGGCGGCCGGCTCAACATCGCCGCCTGCTCCCTCGGCGGCGCGCAATCGGCGCTCGACAAGGCGCTCGCCTATACGGGCGAACGGCAGGCCTTCGGTCAGGCGATCAACCGTTTCCAGGCGCTGCAGTTCAAGCTCGCCGACATGGAAACCGCCGTCCAGGCCTCGCGGATGATGCTTTACACGGCTGCATCCAAGCTCGACGCCAAGGCAGCGGACGCCTCAAAATGGTCGGCCATGGCCAAGCGCTTCGTCACCGACACCTGCTTCGATGTCGCCAACGACGCCCTGCAACTGCATGGCGGCTACGGCTATCTGCATGAATACGGCGTCGAGAAACTGGTGCGCGATCTGCGCGTGCACCAGATCCTCGAAGGGACCAACGAAATCATGCGTGTCATCATCGCCAGGCATCTGGTGGGAAAGGGATGAAGAGCGAATAGGGAATAGCGAAGTAGCGAATAGGGATTAGGGTGATCTTGCTTCTGGGTTGTCGATGAGTTCTCCACTATTCGCTATTCCCTATTTCGCTATTCCCTATTCGCTTTTCATCTTCCGGAGGACGCTTCACATGGCCACCATCGCATTCATCGGTCTCGGCAACATGGGCAATCCCATGGCCGCCAATCTGGTCAAGGCCGGGCACACGGTGAACGGTTTCGATCTCGTCACCGAAAATCTCGAAACCGCCGCGAAAAACGGCGTCACCGTCATGGCCAGCGCCCATGCGGCGGTGAACAAGGCGGATGTCGTCGTCACCATGCTGCCCGCCGGCCGACATGTGCTCGCGGTCTACCGTGACATCGCGCCGAAGGCCGCAAAGGGAGCGCTGTTCATCGATTCCTCGACCATCGACGTCGATTCGGCCAAGCAGGCCCATGCGATCGCCACCGAACACGGGCTGCTGTCGATCGACGCGCCGGTCTCCGGCGGCGTCGGCGGGGCGCAGGCCGGCACACTCACCTTCATGGCCGGCGGCTCGAAGGACGCCTTCGCCAAAGCCGAGCCGATCCTGGAACCGATGGCCGGCCGCATCGTCCATTGCGGCGAGGATGGAGCCGGACAGGCGGCGAAGATCTGCAACAACATGATCCTCGGCATCTCCATGATCGCGGTCGGCGAGGCCTTCGTCCTGGCCGAGAAACTCGGCCTCTCGCACCAGGCGCTGTTCGACGTCGCCTCCACCTCTTCCGGACAGTGCTGGTCGCTGACCAGCTACTGCCCGGTGCCGGGACCGGTGCCCGCCTCACCCGCCAATCGCGACTACAAGCCCGGCTTTGCCGCCGGCCTGATGCTGAAGGATCTGCGGCTGTCGCAGGAAGCGGCGCAAAGCGCCGGCGCGGCGACACCGCTCGGCGCCGAAGCCACGCAGCTCTACGCGTTGTTCAACGCGATGGGCCACGAGGGCACCGACTTTTCCGGCATCATCAACTTCCTGCGCGGGCAGACGGAGGCGAAAAAATAGGACGCCGGCAAAAAATATTCGAATTTAAGCTTCGCGCTAACTTCCCGGTAACCATGAGCCGCTAAAAGTTGGGACGAGGCGGCGTTGAAGCCTCCCCGGCCCCGGATAAGGTCTCGCGTACCGGAGCGGGAAGCTTTCGCAGCGTATCAGTCCCGTGAAAGCCACTGTTTGCGTAACGTAAAACCGCGTCTCTTCCATCTCGAAGAAGCGCGGTTTTTCTTTGCCCGCATCGCGCTTGCCCGACATCGTCATCCGCCTCATCGGGCGCGCCTGAAGCGACGGCCGAATGTCGCATCTCTGGCGCAACGGGTCGCCAGGCCGGTCATGACCCGGCGCTTTTGACCGCATCATGTGGACGAGCGCAGCAGCCGGGAGACCATCATGACGGACGACCTTGCCACCGCGGAACAGCTTCCCGGCCGATCGCGGCGCGGCGGCCGCGCGGGAAAGCGCAGCGGCGGCTCCACCTTCGAGCAGCCGCCCTTCCGCCGCCTCGTCAACCCGTATGAGCCGACCAGGATCGTCTCCGACGACGAATTGGAAGCGATCCACCTCGCCTCGCTCACCGTCCTGCGCGACATCGGCCTGGAGGTGCTGCACGACGAGGCGCGCGCCATCATGAAGGCCAACGGGGCGGATGTGCGCGAGGACACGCACCGCGTCCATTTCGATCCCGACCTGGTGCTCGAACTGATCGCCCATTGCCCGAGCGAATACGAGGTGCACGCCCGCAACCCCGCGCACAATCTGCGCATGGGCGGCCGCAACCTCCTCATCGCGCAGATGGCCTCGGCGCCCAACTGCTCGGACACGGACCGCGGCCGGCGGCCGGGCAACCGCGAGGATTTCCGCAACTTCATAAAGCTCTCGCAGATGCACAACATCGTGCAATGCCAGGGCGGCTATCCGGTGGAGCCGGTCGACATCCACCCCTCGATCCGCCACCTCGAATGCCTGCGCGACATCGTCACGCTGACCGACAAGGCCTTCCACATCTATTCGCTCGGCAGGGAGCGCAATCTCGACGGCCTGGAGATCGCCCGCATCGTGCGCGGCGTCAGCCACGAGGACTTCGTCAACGAGGTGTCCTGCTTCACCATCATCAACACCAATTCGCCGCTGAAGCTCGACATCCCGATGATGGAGGGCATCATCCAGATGGCGCGCCACGGCCAGGCCGTCATCGTCACGCCCTTCACGCTGGCCGGTGCCATGGCCCCGGTCACCATCGCCGGCGCCGTCGTGCAGCAGAACGCCGAGGCGCTGGCGGCGATCGCCTTCGCGCAGATGGTCCGCAAGGGCGCCCCGGTCGGCTATGGCGGCTTCACCTCGAATGTCGACATGCGTTCCGGCGCGCCCGCCTTCGGCACGCCCGAATACATGAAAGCGCAGCTTCTGGGCGGACAGCTCGCCCGCCGCTACCGCATCCCCTACCGCAGCTCCAACACCTGCGCTGCCAACACGGTGGACGCGCAGGCCGCCTATGAAAGCGTCTTCTCGCTGTGGGGCTGCATCCAGGGCGGGGCCAACATGATGAAGCATGGCGCCGGCTGGCTCGAGGGCGGCCTGTGCTGCTCCTACGAGAAGATGATGCTCGACATCGATCTCCTGCAGATGATGGCCGAATTCCTCGAGCCGCTCGATCTGTCCGAGGAGGCGCTCGGCGTGGAGGCGATCCGCGAGGTGGGACCGGGCGGGCACTTCTTCGGCTCGCCGCACACCCAGGCCCGCTACAAGACCGCCTTCTATTCGCCGATCATCTCCGACTGGCGCAATTACGAGACCTGGGCGCTGGCCGGCTCGCCGACCGCCATCGACCGCGCCAACCGGCTCTGGAAGGAACGGCTCGCCCTCTACGAGCCGCCGCCCATGGACGCGGCGATCCGCGACGAACTCGACGCCTTCGTCGAACGCCGCATCCGCGAAGGCGGCGCACCGACGGATTTTTGAGATGCCGGCGCCTGTCCTCGCCCCTCACCCTTACCCTCTCCCCGCAAGCGGGGAGAGGGAGGGGTCAGCGTCGCCACCTCGCCCTTCTCCCCGCCTGCGGGGAGAAGGTGCCGGCAGGCGGATGAGGGGTCGCGCCGGCATCGGACGTAAGCACGCACCCTAATTGACAGGCAGAACCTCATGAAATCTCATGCAAAAGCAGTGGTCATCGGTGGCGGCGTCGTCGGCTGCTCGGTGCTCTATCACCTGGCGCGCGCCGGCTGGAGCGACGTCATGCTGATCGAGCGCTCCGAGCTCACCTCCGGCTCTTCCTGGCATGCCGCCGGCGGCTTCCACACGCTCAACGGCGATCCGAACGTCGCCAAGCTGCAGGCCTATACGGTGCAGCTCTATCGCGAGATCGAGGAGCTTTCCGAGCAATCCTGCGGGTTGCACCTGACCGGCGGCGTGATGCTCGCCGACAGCCCCGAGCGCATGGACTTCCTGCGCCTCGCCCACGCCAAGGGGCGTTATCTCGGCATGGAGACGGAGCTCATCACGCCATCGGAGGCGAAGGCGATGTTCCCGCTGATGGATGAGCGCCACTTCGTCGGCGCCATGTGGGATCCCGTGGAAGGCCATCTGGACCCGTCGGGCACCACCCACGCCTATGCCAAGGCGGCGCGCAAGCTCGGCGCCGAGATCGTCCTCAGGAACAGAGTCACGGAACTCACGCAAGCCATTGACGGGACATGGAACGTGGTCACCGAGCAAGGCACGGTGAAGGCCGAGCACGTGATCAATTGCGGCGGCCTGTGGGCCCGCGAGGTGGGCCGCATGGTCGGCCTCGAACTGCCGCTGCTCGCCATGGAGCACATGTATCTGCTCACCGAGCCGATGGCGGAGGTGGAGGAGTTCAACCGCGCCACCGGCCGCGAGATGATCGGCGTGATCGACTTCAAGGGCGAGATCTACACCCGCCAGGAGCGCAACGGCATCCTGCTCGGCACCTATGAGAAGGCGGCCAGGCCCTGGTCGGAGCGAGAGACCCCCTGGGATTTCGGCCACGAGCTTCTGGAGCCGGACATCGACCGCATCGCTCCGTCGCTGGAGGTGGGCTTCCGCCATTTCCCGGCGCTGCAGAACGCCGGCATCAAGCAGGTCATCAACGGCCCCTTCACCTTCGCGCCGGACGGCAACCCGCTGGTCGGCCCGGTGCAGGGCCTCACCAATTTCTGGGTCGCCTGCGCGGTGATGGCCGGCTTCAGCCAGGGCGGCGGCGTCGGCCTGGCGCTCGCCAACTGGATGGTCGAGGGCGATCCCGGCTTCGACGTGTGGGGCATGGACGTGGCGCGCTTCGGCGAATGGGCGAGCCTGCGCTACACCAACGCCAAGGTGCGCGAGAACTATTCGCGCCGCTTCTCGATCCGCTTCCCCAACGAGGAGCTGCCGGCCGCCCGGCCCGCCCAGACGACGCCGCTCTACGACATCATGACCCGCGACAACAACGCGGTGATGGGCGACAGCTGGGGCCTTGAGACGCCGCTCTGGTTCGCGCCGAAAGGCACGGAGGCCAGGGACATCGTCTCCTTCCACCGCTCCAACGATTTCGAGCATGTGGGCAACGAGGTGCGCGCCGTGCGCGAGCGCGTCGGCGTCACCGAGATCGCCAACTTCGCCAAATACGAGATCTGCGGCCCCGGCGCCGGAGCCTATCTCGACCGGCTGATGACCAACCGCATGCCGAAGCCCGGCCGCATCGTGCTGTCGCCGATGCTCAACGAGTTCGGCAAGCTGATCGGCGACTTCACAATCGCCAACCGGGGCCCCGCGGCTGGCGGCGAGCGCTTCATGATCTGGGGATCCTCGGCCGCGCAGATCTACCACATGCGCTGGTTCGAAAGGCACCTGCCGCCCGACGGCTCGGTGCGCATCCACCGCTTCGACCAGACCCTGGTCGGCCTGTCGATCGCCGGCCCGCAATCCCGCGCCGTGCTCGAAAAGCTGGTCGACACCGACGTGTCGAAGGATGCCTTCCGCTTCATGGATTTCCGCGAGATGGCCGTCGCCGGCGCGCCCTGCATGGTCAACCGCCTCACCTATACCGGCGATCTCGGCTACGAGATATGGATGCCGCCGGCCTATCAGCGCCGCGTCTATGAGGCGATCAAGGAGGCGGGCGGCGCATTCGGCATCGCCGATTTCGGCATGCGGGCGCTGCTGTCCATGCGGCTGGAGAAGAACTTTCCCACCTGGTTCCGCGAGTTGAGGCCGATCTACGGCCCCTTCGAGGGTGCCATGGAGCGCTTCGTCCGGCTCGACAAGAACGATTTCATCGGCCGCGAGGCAGCCGCCAGGGAAGAGGCTGAAGGGCCGAAGCTGCGCCGCGTCTCCTTCCTGGTCGAGGCCGAGGGCGCCGACGTGATGGGCGACGAACCCATCTGGGCGCGGGTTGGAGACAAGGATTTCGGGACGGTCGAGAAGCCGCACGGCTTCGGCGCGCCGCGCTTCGAGGCGAGCGGAAAGGCGGTCAACGGCAGCAGCGGCGCCGTCAAGGGCATCGCCGACGGCGACTGGCGCGTGGTCGGCTGGATCACCTCCGGCGGCTATGCGCATCACGTCGGCCGGTCCATGGCGCAGGGCTACGTGCCGGCCGGGCTCGCTACGGACGAACGCGACGGCCTGTTCGAGATCGAGATCCTGGGCCAGCGCCGCCCTGCCCGCATCAACCTCCTGCCCCCGTTCGACCCCGAAGGCGAGCGGATGCGCGGATAGGGGGACCGACCACGCTCACCGCTCAGCCATCGTGCGCGATGCCCGGTTGCACCGATGCCGTGCGTGGTTCGACAAGCTCACCATGAGGGAGGTAGCGCTTGGCGGGAAGCCTTTTCCGGGACGTCGCGGATCGGTTCTGCAGCCGCTATCTCCCTCATGGTGAGCTTGTCGAACCACGCACAACGCCAATGCCACAAGACCAGGCATGACCAAAATCGTTATCGTTCGAGCGGTTCAACCTACATGGGTGAAGTCAAGCGCCGTCCGCGACGACGCCCAGCACCGCGCGCAGCGCTTCAAGCGTTGCGGGATCGGTGCTGCGGCTGGTGATGTAGGGCAACCCCGGCCGCCGTGCCGTCCATCCCACAACACACAGAGCCGATGCCGCCGGCTCGTGTTCCCGGGCCAGCACCCAGCTGCGGCAATCGACGGCGCAAACATCCGCCCGCCCTTCGGCAACCGCGACGATCGATGCCCGGTGCGCTCCCGTCGCGAGGCGGGCGGCAAAGATCGCCAGGCTTTCGCCGGCCGCGTTGAGGTCGCGCGAGATGCCGAACAGGCCCGACATGGAGTTCATGTCGTTATAGGCGAAGCGCACCCCGCGCAGTCGGCCGAGCGGCAGACGGGCGGCCCCATCCTGCGGCGCCGGCACGCCTTCGCCGTCGCGCATCAGGATGACGCTCGAATAGAGCGGCCCCTCGCCGCCTTCGAAATCCGAATAATCGGGCTGACCGATCACCTGGACGTGCTCCTGCAGCCCCGCCTCCATCGGCCCCCAGCAGGTCTGCCCGAGAAGCAGGCGCGGGTCGCGCCACAGGGCCTGCAGATCGTCGGAGCGCGTCAGGTCCTCGGGCACGCCGATGCCCCTGCCGCTGAGCGCATCGCGCCATTGATGCCATTGCGCATCCGTGGCCGCGCGACATTCGGGCCAATCATACATCGGCAGGGTCGCAAGACCGGGCGCAGCGGCGGAAAAGGTTCTCATGCAGATAGTGTCGGCGGAGGGGGGTGTGTTGGCAAGAAAAAGCTTAGTCTTTTGCCGGCTTTGCCGGAACCGGGACACTGCTGCCCACGCCGCCGAGCGCGCGGCCATGCGCCCTCGGGCGGAAGGCGCGCGGCTTGTCGGGCTCGCGCCTCAGCACCGGGTGCGGCACGGGCTCCTTGGCGCGAAAGGCGAAGTCCTTGAACAGCGCCAGATAGTTGGCATAGGCGTAACCGCCATTCATCGCCAGCCATTCGGCGCGGCGGGCGCGGAACTCGGCCGGCAGCCGATACCAGGGCACGCCCGGCATCTTGTGATGCACGAGATGCAGGTTGTTGTTGAGGAACAGAAGCGCGAGCGGCGAGCGCTCGACGATGATGGTGCGCCCGTCCGGCCGCTCCGACCATTGGTGTTCGGCGAAGGTGCGCACCGAGATCAGCGATTGGCCGAGCCAGCCCGGCACGAGAATGTAGAGCCAGAGCGGCATGGAAAAGCCGTAGGCGATGACCGGCAGCACGAGTGCCAGCCCCGCGAAATGCAGGATCCAGGCGGTGCGGACGCCCTTGGCGCCGTCGCGGACGAGCTTCGCCTCGGAGGCGAAGAAACCGATGTTCATGATCAGCGGGCCAAGCACGAAACGGCCGAGCATCGTGTTGTTGATCTCCAGCACGAGGCGCGCCCAGCGCGGCAGCTCGCGGTAGTGCCACAGGGCCTTGTAATAGCTCTCCGGATCCTCGAACGGGTCGGTCAGCCGCTCGTCGGCATGGTGGCGCAGGTGCAGCGCCTTGAAGCGGCGATAGGGATAGACGAGACCGATGGGCAGGAAGACCAGCGCTTCGTTCAGCCGGGCATGGCGTGTCGGGTGTCCGTGCAGGCATTCGTGCATCAGGGAGGAGTGCAGCGCGACAGCGATTGTCAGGAGGGCCATCGCTGCCAACGGCCATTGCGGCCAGAGCAGATACCCCGCTGCCGCCCACAGGCCGTAGCAGGCCAGGATCAGCGCAAATGTAGGCCATTCAAGCGCCGGACGGCTGCCGCGCCGGCGTTTGTCGTTCATGCTCATTGCTGTCCCAATTCCGCGCCGCACCCAAACCCGACTCGGCGGCGCATTCTTGTTTCTGACAGGAGAATGTCAGGAGCGGGCTGCAATCTCAACGCGAGAAAGCGTACAATTCGTTGACAATGAGCACCAAGCCTTTCATTTGTTTACTAAAGTCAACAAATGATGGCATTTGCGGAATGGAAAAGGCGGTCATCGACAAACGCGATCTTTCCGGAACGTTCCGCGAGCGCCTCAAGGGTCTCGTGCAGCGCTCGGGCCTCAACCAGTCGGCCTTCGCGGCCGCCGTGGGAATCGACCGCTCCGCCCTCTCGCAGCTTCTCTCCGGCGCCTCCACGCGTCTGCCGCGTGCCGAGACGCTGCTCAACATCGCCGCCGAGCACAAGGTCTCGCTCGACTGGCTGCTCGGCCTCAGCCAGGACGAGGGCATCACCGGCGAGCTGCGCGAAAGCCTCGAGATCGCCGAGGCGCAGGGCGGCTTCAACGACACGCTGCTGGCCAAATGGCATGCCGAGGCCGTGGGCACCAAGATCCGCTACGTGCCGGCCGGCATCCCCGACCTGCTGCGCACCGAATCGGTGATCCTCTACGAGGCCGACGCCATGCCGCAGAGCCGCACCACCCAGATCAGCGAGGCGCAATATCGGGTCGATTACAACCGCCGGCCCGAGACGGACATGGAGGTGTGCATGCCGCGGCAGACGCTGGAGCTGTTCGCCAAGGGCGAAGGGCTGTGGCGCAACCTGCCCGAACAGGCGCGTGCCGAGCAGGTGGTGCATATGGCGCGGCTGATCGACGATCTCTATCCGACCTTCCGGCTCTTCCTCTACGATGGCCGCAAGCGCTACTCGGCGCCCTACACCATCTTCGGCCCCTATCGCGCCGCGCTCTACATGGGCGGCATGTATCTGGTGCTCAGCGCCACCAGCTCCGTCACCACGCTGACGCGCCATTTCGACGGCCTCATCCGCGCCGCCGAGATCAACGCCCACGAAGCGGCCGAATTCGTGAAGGGGCTGCGGCTCGGATGATGCCGACGAGACCGGCCGGCATCGCGCAAGTCATCGGCGATTGACCGCATATAAAGATTTCTTTATATCGTCACCATCAGTTTCAACGAGCCAGAACCAGAGGCGGCCGCCATGCAAAACCCGATCGACGCGCTCATCGCGGAAAAGGGAATCCTGCTCGCCGACGGCGCGACCGGCACCAATCTCTTCGCCATGGGGCTGCAATCCGGCGAGGCGCCCGAATTGTGGAACGAGGACGCGCCGGAGAAGATCGAGGCGCTGCATCAGGGCTTCGTCGATGCGGGTGCCGACATCATCCTGACCAATTCCTTCGGCGGCACGCGCCACCGGCTCAAGCTACACAACGCGCAGGACCGGGTGTTCGAATTGAACCGGAAGGCGGCCGAGATCGCCGGCCGGGTCGCCGCAAAGGCGGGGCGGCGCGTCATCGTGGCTGGCTCGGTCGGGCCGACGGGCGAGCTTCTGGAGCCGCTCGGCGCGCTGACCTATACCGACGCCGTGGCCGCCTTCGCCGAGCAGATGGAGGGGCTGAAGGCGGGCGGCGCCGAGGTCGCGTGGATCGAGACCATGTCGGCGCCGGAGGAGATCCGCGCGGCGGCGGAGGCGGCGATCAAGGTCGGCCTGCCCTACACCTATACCGGCTCCTTCGACACGGCCGGCCGCACCATGATGGGGCTGGCGCCGAAGGACATCCACGGCGTGGTCGACGGCCTCGGGGAAAAGCCGCTGGCGGTCGGCGCCAATTGCGGCGTCGGCGCACCGGACATCCTGGCGGCCCTTCTCGACATGTCCGAGGCACGGCCGGACGCCACGATCGTGGTGAAGGGCAATTGCGGCATCCCCGAATTCCGCGGCACCGAGGTTCATTACTCCGGCACGCCGGAGCTGATGAGCGACTATGTGCGGCTGGCCGTGGACGCAGGCGCCAGGATCATCGGCGGCTGCTGCGGCACCTCGTTCGAGCATCTCAAGGCGATGCGCGCCGCCCTCGACGGCCACAAGACACCCGATCACCGGCCAAGCATCGACGAGATCGTGGCGCGTGTCGGCCCGTTGCGCAACAAGCCCGCCTCCGAGAGCGGCGCGGCAGCCGCTTCGAGCGCCCGGCGCTCTCGCCGCGTCCGCGGCTGAGGTCCGCTCCGTCCGGGAAAATATTCCTGGACCAATCGAACCCTCCTTGCCTGTCGCGGGCAAGGTTTTAAAAGCATTCATGCGCCGAAGGCATTTTCCTTCCGCGCAGCCGGCCGGCGTCGATCGTTCCGCCCGCCGCCACGAGGTAGACGACATGACGGTGCTTGCTTCCGGCGCTCGCGCGCCGGTCAATCCCTGGTTTGCCGAGGTGCGTGCAACGGTGGCGCTTGCCTGGCCGATGGTGCTCACCAACCTGGCGCAGATCGCCATGACCACCACCGACGTCATGATGATGGGGCGCCTCGGACCTGAGGCGCTGGCCGCCGGCACGCTCGGTTACAACCTCTATTTCGCGCCGATCATCTTCGGCCTCGGCCTGCTTCTGGCCACCTCGCCGATGATGGCGAGCGCGCTCGGCCGCAAGCTGCATTCGGTCCGCGACGTGCGGCGCACCGTGCGCCAGGGGCTGTGGCTCGCCACCGCCGTTTCGGTGCCGATCTGGGCGATCCTCTGGCACGCTGAGACCTTCCTCGTGTGGATGGGGCAGGAACGGCCGCTGGCCGAGACCGCCGGCAGCTATGTGCGGGCGCTGCAATGGGCCGCCCTGCCCTTCTTCGGCTATGTGGTGCTGCGCTCCTTCATCTCGGCGCTCGAGCGGCCGGGCTGGGCGCTCACCATCATGTTCGCGATGGTCGCCTTCAACGTCCTTGCCAACTGGTGCCTGATGTTCGGCAATCTGGGCTTTCCCGCGCTCGGCGTTCCCGGCTCGGGCATCGCCACGACATTGTCGAGCGCGCTGATGTTCCTCGGCATGGTGATCATCGTCTCGACGCAGCGCCAGTTCCGCCGCTTCCAGCTCTTCGGCCGCTTCTGGCGCTCCGACTGGCCGCGCTTCCGCGAGCTGCTGCGGCTCGGCCTGCCGATCGCCGGCGCCATGACCTTCGAGGTGACCATCTTCAACGCCGCCGCCCTGCTGATGGGCCTGATCAGCGCGCCGGCGCTGGCCGCGCACGCCATCGCCATCCAGATCGCCTCCATCAGCTTCATGGTGCCGATGGGCCTCAGCCAAGCGGCGACCGTCCGCGTGGGACGGGCCTTCGGAGCGCAGAACCTCGACGGCATCACCCGTGCCGGCTGGACGGCGTTCGCGCTCGGCATCGGTTTCATGAGCCTGATGGCGCTCACCATGGTCCTCGTCCCGCGCGTGCTGATCAGCGGGTTCATCGATCTCGGCAGGCCGGAAAACCAGGTGGTGATCGAGCTTGCCGTCACCTTCCTGGCGCTCGCCGGCCTGTTCCAGATCTTCGACGGGGCGCAGGCCGTCGCCGCCGGCATGCTGCGCGGGCTGCACGACACCAAGGTGCCGATGATCTATTCGCTGCTCGGCTACTGGGGGCTGGGCTTGAGCTCGGGCGTCCTGCTTGCCTTCCCGCTCGGCTTCGACGGCGTTGGAATCTGGATCGGCCTGGTCAGCGGCCTCGGGATCGTCTCGCTGCTGCTGTTCCTGCGCTGGCGCCGCCGCGACCGGCTCATGCCTTGGCTTCACCGCCCCTCCAGCGCTTGAGCCGGCCGCGCTTGGCCTCGTCGATCAGCATGTTGGCGACCTGCATGCGGATCATGGCGTTGGCGCGCAGATGCGCCGGCACCCGGTCGGGGTGGTTGCGGAAGGCGAAGTCGCGCCGCAACCGGTCGAGATTCTTCGGCATCTGGCGTGCCGAAAGCCCCAGTTCGCGGGCGATCTCGTCCGGATCGGTCGAAGGCAGCGGCGCGGGCTCCTCGATCCTCTCCGCCCGCGCACCCTCATGGGCCCGGTATTCGGCCTGCGCCCGCCGGTCGGTGAAGTTGATGCGGCCCGAGTGAAGCTCCTCGGCGACGGAGAGATAATCCAGCGAGGCCGGGCGGGCCGGCGCCTCGCGGTGCCCGGTGTCCTCGCTCAGAATCTCGTCGAGCAACGACGCGAAGTCCCGATGCGCGCCCCTGGCCATTCCTCTCCCGCTCCCGGCACATGGGCCGAACCTGTTACAGCAAACCCTTAGCCGGGACCGGTTAAGAAACATCTGCCGCAGGGCAGTGTATTTGAAGCAACGGCGCAATGCACCCGTTCCACAAGCCGACATAGTCTGCCCATGGTTCGCGCCTTAACATGAGGTGCGAGTCGCGAGCGCCCGGAGTGGCACTCGCCGCCTGAAGCCGAAGAGGTGATGATGAGATCCGCAGCTCTTGCCGCCGCATTGCTTGCAGCGATGCAGATGCCAGCCCTTGCAGAAGACACCTATATCGACGACCGCTCGACACCCGAAGCGCTGCTGCGCTCGCTCTACAACGCGATCAACCGCAAGGAATACGCGCGCGCTTTCGATTATTTTTCCACCCCGCCCGCCAAGAGTCTCGAGGCCTATCAGGAAGGCTATGCCGACACGGAGAGCGTCGACTTGCTGACAGGCCCGGCGACCAGCGAGGGTGCGGCCGGCAGCATCTACTACTCGCTCCCCGTCGCCATACGCGCCACGGCCGCCGACGGCGGCGAACGCGTCTTCGCCGGCTGCTACACGCTGCGGCTCGCCAATCCGGCGATCCAGGGTACGCCGTATCAGCCCCTGCACGTCGAAAAGGCCGCCATGAAACCTGCCGAGGGCGACCTGCCGGACGTGCTGCCGCCAAGCTGCGGCGAAGGACAAGCGGTGGCCGGCGACACGGTTCTCGCCGAGGCCGAGGCGCTCTTCGCCGCTGCCTACGGGCGCAGCTGCACGCCGCCGCAGGACGAGGCGGAGCCGCAAAGCTACACGATCCCCTTCAACTATTCCTATGACGACGAAGACGCGCCGAAACGCGAGGCCCGCCTGTTCCGCTTCTTCTGCAGCCGCGGCGCCTATAACGAGACACATGTCTATCTTTTGGCCGATGCGGAAGGCGCCGTGACGCCGCTGCAGTTCGCGACGCCCGAGACCGACATCCAGTACGAGAACGGCGATACGGAAGGCAAGGTGGAGGACATCCGCGTCATCGGCTACACGGCGCAGGACAAGCTCGTGAACTCGGATTTCGATCCCGACACGCTGACGCTCTTCTCGCACGCGAAGTGGCGCGGCGTGGGCGATGCGTCGTCGACCGGCACCTGGATCTTCCGCGAGGGCACCTTCACCCTCGTCAGATATGACGTCGATGCGTCCTACAATGGCGAGATCGACCCGGTGACCCTGCTCGACTACAACACCGGCCCATGACCGAGCCTATCTGAGGGCGAGCATCCAGTTGAGCGTCTCGCGCCAGTCGGTCATGCGGATGGGCGTGCCGTGCGTGCCCGTCTCGAAGCGGACGAAGCGTGCCGGATAGCCCGGCGCGCCAGCCCTGATCCGCTCGAAGAAGGCCTCTTGCCCGGCGATGGGAAACACCGTGTCGCGGCTGCCATGACCGAAGAAGACCGGCACGCGCGCTGCGTGGGCGGGACTTTGCAGGAAGGTTGCGTCCCACATGGAGCCGAGCAGAATGAGCCCGCCGAGACGCTTTGCCGTGTCGCCGTCGCGCGCCAGGGCCCAGCACAGCGCGCCGCCCATCGAGCCGCAGGCGACGAACACCGGCGCGCCCGGCGATGCCTTCGCATAATGGCCGATCAGCGCGCCGATCTCGCGCGCGCCGCGTTCGCCGAAATCGGAGAAATCGGGCGACAGATACAGCCCTCCGCTCTTCACCATCAGGTTCTTGATGCGGTTGAAGTTGCCGCCGAAGGTGAAATCGTCGACGCCCTGGCGGCGGCTGCCGCCCTGCCCGTGCAGATAGACGACGATGGCCCGGGCGCCGCGCGTCTTGCCGACGGCAAAATGGCGGACGGCGCCGGCGGCCGTCTCGACCGTCAGATCCTTCTGCACGCCGCGCACGCCGGTCGACACATACTGCCCCTGCACCCGCCGCTCGGGCACCGCGTCGCGACCGTTTATGTCGCGCGCCTCGCGATAGTCGACGACGCGATACGCTCCGTCGGCGCCGGACGACAGGATCCCCGGATAGGCGAACAGGCGGTCCTTCTGCGAGGCGAGCTCGAAGGCCGCAACGGGCAGGATCGAGCCGGCCATCGATGCCGCGACGAAAACGATTTTCAAACAATAACTTGCGGAAAAAATCGTGTTCATTGAGTCAGGATGCCGCCGGCGTCTTCCAGCGCCTCCGGCGTATCCACGTCGATGTGGGCGGCGGCGCCGATCTCGACGTCGACGACGGTGAACAGCCCCTGTTCCACGACATGGCGCGCGCCGGTGTCGCCTTCAAGGCGCGCCACCTCGGCGAACAGCGCCCGCGGCAGCAGCACCGGGTTGCCGCGCTTGCCGTTGTGCGTGGCGCGCACCACGCAGTTGCCGCCGGCCTTGCGGAACGCCTCGACCAGCCGGTCTAGATCGGCCGCAGCGATCTCAGGCATGTCGGCGAGAACGACGAGCGCGCCCGCTGCATCGTCCGGCAGCGCGGCAATGCCTGTCCGCAACGAGGTCGACAGGCCATCCGCATAATCGGGATTGAGGACGGTTTGGAGATCCAGGCCGTCGAGCGCGGCGCCGATGCGGTCCGCCTGGTGGCCGAGCACCGCGACGGCGCCGTCCACGCGGCTCTGCGCCAGCGCGGCTCCCGTGCGGCGCACCAGCGGCACGCCGTCGAAGGCGGCGAGAAGCTTGTTGCCGGCTCCGATGCGCCGCGACTGACCGGCGGCGAGCAGGACGCCCCATACGGGCAAAGGCCGTTCGCCCCTTGCCTGTTCGCGCGGCTGCGGGCGCGACGGGATTTCCGCCAAAAGCCCGCCGACGCCCATGCCGGCAATGTCTGCCGAGGAGACGTCTAGCCCGGCCATGATGCGGTCGAGCACCCAGTCGAAGCCATTGATCCTGGGGCTGCGGGCGCAGCCCGGCGCGCCGATCACCGGCTTGCCATCGATTTCGCCGAGCACCAGAAGGTTGCCGGGATCGACCGGCATGCCGACGCGCTCGACACGGCCACCGGCCAGCCGGATGGCCGCCGGGATCACATCGTCCTCGTCGCAGACCGCGGACGCCCCGAAGACCAGCAGCAGTTCGCTCTCGCCGATCAGCGCACGCAGGGCGCGGGCGACCGCCTGCGCGTCGTGCCCGGGGCGCAATTCGCGCCCGGCCGTGCTTCCCGAGCGGGCCAGCCGCTCGGCGGTGATGCGCGCCGTCTTGTCGAGCACGCTGCCCTTGAGGCTCGGCAACACCGTCTGCACGATCCCGACGCGGCGCGCTTCGAACGGATGCAGCGCGACGGCCGGTGCCGCCCCGGCGAGCGCGGCGGTCTCGGCAATCCGCGCCTCCGCCACGGCAAAGGGAATGATCTTGACCGTCGCCACCATCTGCCCCGCCCTGACCGCGGTGAAGGCGGGCAGCGTGGCAATTGTGATCGCCGGATCCACGGCGTTGACGGCATCGATGACGGCCTTGTCGGCGGTGAACAGGCCGGCAACGGTCGCATGGAGATTGACGCGGCCCGTCGACGGCGCGCGGGCCTCGATCGCACGGGTCGCAAAGCTTTGCGCCAGCCGTTCGGCCGCCTGGTCCTCGTCCAGATCGCCGGGAGCGAGCCGGGCAGCGATCACCTCGGTGACACCGGCCGCCTGCAAGGCCGCAAGATCCTGCTCCGTCAGCCGATGCGCCTTGCGCAGCCTTGTCGCCCCGGCCAGCGTCGCATGCGCCAGCACGGCGCCCAGGGCTTCCTCGAGCGCGACAGGTCCGAACCTCACGCTGCCTCTTCCTTTGCCACCAGGCCGCGCGAGCGCAGCGCGGCAATGACCGAGCCGAGCACCGCCACCGCGATCTCCGCCGGGCTCGCCGCTCCGATGTCGAGGCCGATCGGCGCCTCGATGCGGTCGATCGCCTCGCTCGAGGCACCGGCCGCCAGAAGCCGCTCGACGCGTCTCGCATGGGTCTTCCGGCTGCCCAGCGCGCCGATGTAAAAACACTCCGCCTTCAGCGCGGCCAGCAGCGCCGGGTCGTCGATCTTCGGATCATGGGTAAGCGCGGCCAGCGCCGTATAGGCATCGAGCGGCGCGCGCGCCAGCACCTCGTCGGGCCACTCCGCGTGAAGCGTCACATCGGGAAAGCGCTCGGGCGAGGCGAAGGCCGTGCGCGGGTCGATGACCGTCAGGTCGAAGCCGGCGATCCTCGCCATCGGCGCCAGCGCCTGGCTGATGTGGACAGCGCCGATCACCACGAGCCGCGGCGCCGGCAGATGCACGTTGAGGAAGAAGCTGCGTCCGTCGATCTCGACCGTCGCCGATCGGCCGGACCGGAAGGCGCGTGCCACGGCCTCGCCCAGCGCGCCGGCCACCGTATCGCCCTCGCGGATCACGCGGTCGCGGCCGTCGCCGAGATCGGTCAGAAGGACCGCAGCCCTGCGTTCGCGGCGCAGCGCGTTGAGCTTCTTGAGAGACAGCGGATCCACTAGCCGAGCCTTTCCACATAGACCTTGATGCGGCCGCCGCAGGACAGGCCCACCCGCCAGGCCGTCTCGTCGGCGACCCCGAATTCGAGCATGCGCGGCGTGCCGTCCGCGAGCACCTCGGCGGCCTCGGCCACCACCGCACCCTCGACGCAGCCTCCGGAGACCGAGCCTTCGAAATTGCCCTCGACATCGATCACCAGATGGCTGCCGACGGGCCGTGGCGCCGATCCCCAGGTCTCGACCACCGTGGCGATCGCCACGTCGCGGCCGGACTTCATCCATTCTTCGGCGATCATCAGCGGATCGCCTTCGCGCGATTGCAGGTCTGCTTCAGACATTGGCAGTACTCCCGCCCTTCATATGGGCATGCTGAAAGCCCGATGCCAAGTCCCCGCCCCTGTCCCCCGTGCGATGCGCCGGCGCCACCAGCGCCGCACAGAGATCGGCAAGCGCATCGAGCGAATGGACCGGGCGCAACTCGTCCACATGCGGCAGCATGGCGCGCATGCCGCGCGCCTTCGGCTCAAACCCGTCATAGCCGAGCAGCGGGTTGAGCCAGATCAGCCGACGGCAGGATTTGTGCAGCCGTTCCATCTCGCGCGACAGCACCTCGATGTGGTCGCGCTCGAGCCCGTCGGTGATCAGCAGCACGACGGCACCCTGGCCCAGAACCCGGCGCGACCACAGGCGGTTGAACGCTTCCAGAGCCGTGCCGATGCGCGTGCCGCCCGACCAGTCGCGCACCGCCGCCGATGCTTCCGCCAGGGCCTCGTCGGAGTCGCGGCGGCTGAGCGGCCGGGTGATGTTGGTGAGCCGCGTGCCGAAGGTGAAGCTGTGCACACGGCGGCGCTTCTCCGTCAACGCATGCAGGAAATGCAGGAAAATGCGCGAATATTGGCTCATCGAGCCCGAGACGTCGACCAGCGCCACAAGCGGCGGGGCGATGCGGCGCGGCGAGCGGAATTTCGGCAGGATCAGGCCGCCGCCGGTTCTCAGGCTCGAGCGCAGCATGGCGCGCGGATCGACCCGGGCACCGCGCGGATCGGGCCGGAAGCGGCGTGTGGCGACCCGGTCGAACGGCAGCACCAGATCGCGCATGGCAAGCCGCGCCTCCGCCACCTCGGCGGCCGACATCTGCGCAAAATCCTTCTTGCGCAGGACCTCCATCGCCGCGAAAGACAGCCGCGCGTCGAGCTCGAATTGCGGCCGCTTCTTGATGATGGCGCGGCGTTCCTCGTCAAGGGCGTCCTCGGCGCGGCGGTTGCCCGGCTGCGGCTTCTCGGGCAGCACCTCGGCCTCTTCGGCATCGTCGTCGATCGGGGCGTCGTCACGGTCTTCGCGACGCGCCCAGTAGAGCCGGAAGGCGGCGTCGAACAGCGCGTGGTCCTCATGCCGGGTCAACAGCGTCGAATGCAGCGTCCAGTAGAAATCCTCGCGCCGTTCGATCCCGACGGTGAGCACAGCCTGGATCGCGTCCATCACGGCGGCGGGGCCGACACGCATGCCGGCGCGGCGCAGCATGCGGGCAAAGCCGACGATGCGGTCGGCAAGCCGCGCGCCTTCGCGCCCGTCGCCGGCCGTCGCCCTGGCTTTGCCGGCGGAAGCCATCTCAGCCTCCCTTCACCTCTTCCAGGATGCGCTTGCCCTCGCCTTCGTCCAGCCGCGCGATGTCGTCCTGATATTTCAGCAGGACGCCCATCGTGTCGGCGACCGTTCCGGCCTCCAGCGCCTCCTGGCCGAGGGCCGTCAAAGCCGTCGCCCAATCGATCGTCTCGGCCACGCCCGGCGCCTTGAACAGGTCGATCTCGCGCAGCTTCTGCACGAAGGCGACAACCTCGCGGGCCAGCCGCCGGTTCGCGTCCGGCACCTTGCGGGAAAGAATCTCGAGCTCGCGCGCGGCATCCGGGTAATCCACCCAGTGATAGAGGCAGCGGCGCTTCAGCGCATCGTGGATCTCGCGCGTGCGGTTGGTGGTGATGACCACGATGGGCGGCTCGGCGGCGCGGATCGTGCCGAGCTCGGGAACGCTGACCTGATAATCGGACAGAACCTCCAGAAGGTAGGCTTCAAAGGCCTCGTCGGCGCGGTCGAGCTCATCGATCAGGAACACCGGGGCGCCACCGATGCCGCTCTCCAGCGCCTCCAGGACCGGCCGGCGGATCAGGTATTTTTCCGAGAAGACGCTGCTCTCCATCTCGGAGCGGTCGTGAATGCCGGCCGCCTCCGCCATTCGGATCTCGATCATCTGCGCGGCGTAGTTCCACTCATAGACCGCCGAGGAGACGTCGAGCCCCTCATAGCATTGCAGGCGGATCAGCCGGCGGCCGAGGCCGGCCGCCAGAACCTTGGCGATTTCCGTCTTGCCGACGCCCGCCTCCCCCTCGAGGAACAGCGGACGCTTCATGCTCAGGCTGAGAAAGAGGACGGTTGCCAGCGCACGGTCCGCCACATAGCCGCCGTCGGTGAGCAGTGAGAGCGTTTCGTCGATGGATTGCGGCAGTGCGCGCGGATTGGCCTTTGACATCCTGTCCCTCGGGTTCGAGGTGCTTGTACCAAGTGTTACAATATCCGGTAACCGCGCTCATGGTAGAGGAGCGGATGCGATTTCTCGCCGATGCTGAGGCCGGCGACCCGGCCGAAATAGACGCGATGCGTGCCGAGTTCCACCGTCTCGACCACATGGCAATCGAAAACGGCCAGCGCATCGGGCAGCGTCGGCGCGCCGGTCGCGATCGTCTCCCAATCGGCGAGCGCGAAACGGTCTTCCGGCGCCAGGCCGGTGAGACCCGAAAAGGCGTTCGACAGGTCCTGATGGTCGGCGGCGAGCGTGTTCAGCGCGAAGACGCCGTTCTCGACGAAACAGTCGTTGGCCGGGTTCTCACGGTTGAGACAGACCAGGACGGTCGGCGGGTTGTCGGAAACCGAGCAGGCCGCGATAGCGGTCACGCCGCGCCGGCCGGCGGGTCCGTCGGTGGTAACGATGTGGACGGCGCCGGCAAAACGGGCCATGGCGTCGCGATAGTGACGCGGCTCGATCTCGTTGGTCTTCAGCACATTCAAATCTTTCAACTCTTCGCCTGCGATATAGGCCTCGCCACGAGCCTTACCAAGGAGGAGACCTCGCCGACAGACCAAATTCGCAAAAAGCGATACGCCAGCCGCACCGGCAGGGTGCCGCCGGACTTGTGCACGCGGGCCGGGCAGCTTACCAGTTTGGCGGCTTTGGCGTTAAGCTCACCGAAAGACGCTCTTTGAGTCTCCTGCCGGTGCGTGGCCATCAAAGGACGAATCGAACCCACAATGCGGTGCCTTGCCCTGATCCTCGCCTTCTGCCTCACCTCGTGGCCGCTTGCCGCGCACGCTCAAGAGGTGAGCATCGGCGTTGCGGCCCCTTCCAGCGGCAATTTCTCCATTTTGGGCAAGCAGTTGCTCGACGGTGCTCGTGTGGCGTCCGAGGCGGCGGAGGCTAGGGTGACGATCGTCGAAGCGGACACGGGCTGCAGCGCCGAGGGCGGGCAAGCGGCCGCGCGCGCCTTCGCCGAGCACGCGGTTTCCGCGGTCGTCGGCTTCCTGTGCACCGACGCCATCGAGGCCGCCCTGCCGCTTCTCAAGGAGGCCGGCATTCCCGTCGTCACACCCGGCGTGCGCACCGCTACGCTGACGGATCAGCGCCAGCGTAGCGGCTGGCCGGTGTTCCGCGCGGCCCCGCGTGCCGATGCCGAGCGCGACGCGGTGGCCGACCTTCTGGTGCGACGCTGGCGTCGGGAGTTCTTCGCCATCGTCGACGACGGCACGATCTACGGCCGCGAACTGGCCGAAACGCTGCGCGCGGCGGCCGAACTGCAGGAGCTGAAGCCGGTTTTCGTCGATACGTTCCGACCGCAGCTTGACAATCAGATCGGTCTTGCCGGCCGCCTGCGGCGAGCCGGCGCCACGCATGTCTTCGTCGGCGGAGACCGCAGCGACATCGCCATCCTGGCGCGCGACGCGAAGGCAATGGACTATATGCTGACCATTGCCGGCGGCGAGGCGCTGCGCGCCGAAACCAGCACCGTGCCGCTGGCCGCCGGCACGCTGATGGTCGGCCTGCCGCAGTGGGCCGACGTCGCCGCGCCCGAGGCGCTGGCAGCCCTTTCGGATGCCGAGGTGGTGCCGGACGGCTACGTGCTGCCGGCCTTCGCCGCCACCCAGATCGCTCTCGCCGCGGCGCGCGATGCACGGGCGGAAGAAACGACGGTCGGCGAAGCGCTGGCCTCCGGCACGTTCGAAACGGCGCTCGGCTCGCTGTCGTTCGACGCCAAGGGCGATCTTTCGACCGGCTTCTACCGCCTGTTCCGGTTCGACGGCGAAACCTTCGTGGAGGCCGAATGAGGCAGCGCACAGGACCGCTCAATCTCATCACCGACGTCGCCGGGCTGACGGTCGGCAACCATTCCGATGGCAGGGTGAAATCCGGCGTCACGGCGCTCCTGTGCGAGACGCCGGCCGTCGCCTCGGTGCAGGTGCTGGGCGGCGCGCCGGGAACGCGCGAAACCGACCTCCTGGAGCCGCACAATCTCGTCGGCGCGGTCGATGCGATCGCTTTGTCCGGCGGTTCCGCCTTCGGGCTCGATGCGGCCGCCGGCGTGCAGGCAGCGCTGCGCGAGATGGGCCGCGGCTTCGAGATTCTCGGCTTCCGTGTGCCGATCGTTCCGGGCGCCATCCTGTTCGACCTGCCGAACGGCGGCGACAAGGATTGGGGCCGCTTTCCGCCCTACCGCGATTTCGGTTTCGCCGCGGCCATGGCGGCAGCGGAAACCTTCGGTCTCGGCAGCGCCGGCGCGGGAACGGGCGCCACCACCGCCGGCCTCAAGGGCGGGCTCGGCTCGGCTTCCACCGTGCTGGACAACGGCCTGACCGTCGGCGCCCTCGTCGCCGTCAACGCGGTCGGTTCGGTGACGGTCGGCGACACGCCGCATTTCTGGGCCGCCCCCTTCGAGATCGGCGACGAATTCGGCGGGCTCGGCCTGCCCCATCCCCTGCCCGAAGATGCACAGCGCGTGACGACCAAGACGCGCGCGGCGGCCGGCGGCAACACGACGATCGGCATCATCGCCACCGATGCGCGGCTCGACAAGGCAGCGGCGAAACGGCTGGCGATCGCCGCCCATGACGGCTTTGCCCGTGCCATCTGGCCGGCCCACACGCCGGTCGACGGGGACCTCGTCTTCGCGCTCGGCACCGGACGCAACGAGACGGCGCTCGACCTAGAGACGCTGATCGACCTCAACGCCGCGGCGGCGAGCACGATGGCGCGCGCCATCGCGCGCGGCGTCTTTGCCGCGACGGCGGCCGACGGCGACAAAACGCCGGTGTGGACGACGCGCAGCCCGCGTGGCGGAATGGGAAAGGACCGATGAGAATGAGCATTTTGCGAGCGGCCGCCCTTGCGGCCCTTTTTCTGATCCCGGCCGAGGGCCGGGCCGGCGATGCGGCGACCGCGGAGATCCTCGGCTTCAGCGCCGATGGCGGCATCTTCGCCTTCGAGGAATACGGCGTCCAGGACGGCTCGGGCTTTCCCTACGCCAACCGCTATTACATCGACACGGCGAACGACAGCTTCCTGCCCGGCACGCCGGTGCGGGTGCGCCTCGAGCAGGACGGAGCCAGCCTCGCCGAAGCGCGCGCCCAGGCGAGAAACAAGGCGCAGACGATCATCGACGATGCCATCCTGGTGGAGAATCGCGGCTTCACCGCCGGCTGGAACACCGTCACGGAGCGCTCGGCCGATCCGTTCCGGCTGGAGGTCGACCCGCGCCCGGTCTTTCCGGCCATCGACGCTCCGCTCGAATTCCGCCTGACCGAGCTGCCGATGCCGGACGCCGCGCAGTGCCACGGGCTCGGCGAGGCGGCCGGTTTCCGGCTTGTCCGCGCCGCAATCGCGCCCGGCGCGCAGGCCGACCTGCTGCACGAGGATTCATCCATCCCGACCAGCCGCGGCTGCCCGCTCGGCTACCGGCTGGCCGGTGTCCAGACGCTTTATCCGGCCGAGGGCGCGCCGGTGTTCGCGGTGATCATCGCCATCCGCGCCCTCGGCTTCGAAGGCCCGGATCACCGCTACATCGCCGTCACCGGACGGTTTTGAGGGTGGCGGCGCGGGCCGTCCGGCGCCGGACCTGACCATGGGGGATCGTTTGTCCGCCGCCCTGTGGCGCGCGCTTCCCTCGCCCAGCCATGCCGTGTTCGGCGCGCTGCTCTGGGGGGCGCTCATGGGAGCGAACGCCTTCCTCTTCCTGTGGCTCGCCGACTGGCGGCCCGTCTCGCAACTCGCCGGCCTTGCCGGGATCTTCGCGCTCGGCGGAGCGATCGGCTTTCCCGCCGGCCACACCGCCTGTCGCCTCCTGTCGCGGCACGAGCGCACCGAAACGCGCTTTGCGGCCGCCTTTCTGGCCTTCGCGACGGCAACGCTCGGCGCCACGGCCATGGTCTATGCGCTGCAGTACCGGGCCTACTACGCGCAGTGGCACGGCCCGCTGTTCTCGCTCCGGTGGATCCTGGAGTTCGTCTTCACCACCGCCGGCGCGCTCTACCAGTTCGCGGTGCTTGGCCTGCGCATCTATTTTCCCTGGGGATTCGCCGCCCTTTTCGCCCTGAGCCTCTACTATGCGGCCAAGCCGCGTTGAGCAAAGCGCCCGCCTCTGATACGGAGACGCCAAATTCAATCGTAACGAAGGCAAGGCCCGCATGATCCCGCGCTATTCGCGGCCGGAAATGGTCGCCATCTGGTCGCCCGAGACCAAGTTCCGCATCTGGTTCGAAATCGAGGCACATGCCGCCGATGCCATGGCCGAGCTCGGCATCGTGCCGAAGGAAGCGGCGAAAATCATCTGGGAGAAAGGCGGCAAGGCGACCTTCGACATCGAGCGCATCGACGAGATCGAGCGCGAGACCAAGCATGACGTCATCGCCTTCCTGACGCATCTGGCCGAGATCGTCGGCCCCGAGGCGCGCTTCGTCCACCAGGGAATGACCTCCTCCGACGTGCTCGACACCTGCCTCAACGTGCAGCTCGTGCGCGCCAGCGACATCCTGCTTGCCGATCTCGACGCCCTGCTCGCCGCCCTCAAGAAGCGCGCCTACGAGCACAAGGACACGGTCACCATCGGCCGCAGCCACGGCATCCACGCCGAGCCCACGACCTTCGGCGTCAAGCTGGCGCAGGCCTATGCCGAATTCGCGCGCTGCCGGACGCGGCTCGTCAACGCCCGCGAGGAGATCGCCACCTGCGCCATCTCGGGCGCCGTCGGCACCTTCGCCAACATCGACCCGCGCGTCGAGGCGCATGTCGCCGAGAAGATGGGGCTGAAGCCCGAGCCGGTGTCCACCCAGGTGATTCCGCGCGACCGGCATGCGATGTTCTTTGCGACGCTCGCGGTGATCGCCTCGTCCATCGAGCGCCTGGCCGTCGAAGTGCGCCACCTGCAGCGCACCGAGGTGCTGGAAGCGGAGGAGTATTTCTCGCCCGGCCAGAAAGGCTCGTCGGCGATGCCGCACAAGCGCAATCCGGTTCTTTCGGAAAACCTGACCGGCCTTGCCCGCATGGTGCGCGCCTATGCCGTGCCGGCGCTCGAGAACGTGGCTCTGTGGCACGAGCGCGACATCTCGCACTCCTCCGTCGAGCGCATGATCGGCCCGGACGCAACCGTGACGCTCGACTTCGCCCTGGGCCGGCTGACCGGCATGATGGAAAAGCTGCTCGTCTATCCGCAAGCCATGCAGAAGAACATGGACCGCTTCCGCGGTCTCGTTCACTCGCAGCGCGTCCTGCTCGCGCTCACCCAGGCCGGCGTCTCGCGCGAGGACTCCTATCGCCTGGTGCAGCGCAACGCCATGAAGGTGTGGGAACAGGGTGCCGACTTCCTGAGCGAGCTTCTGGCCGACAAGGACGTCCGCGCCGCATTGTCCGAAGACGAGATCCGCGACAAGTTCGACCTCGGCTACCACACCAAGCATGTCGATACGATCTTCAAGCGGGTTTTCGGGGGGAGCTGAGGTCCCCGCATCCGCCCAACCGCTTCGGCATGGATGCCCGGCTCGGGGGCCGGGCATGACGAGTGGTGGGAACGTTTGCGATTGTAACCATCCCCCTCTGCCTTCGTCACCCTCGGGCCCCGACCCGAGGGTCCATGCCTGAGCACTCAATCCAGGAGCGCAGGCGCGACGCGGATCACCGTGCCCCAGGGGTCGGCGAATTCCTTCTCGGCCGCAACGTTCCGGCTGTTGAGCCTCACCCAGGAAAGCCCGGCCCGTTTGGGATCGCGCGCTCCCGCGCCGGCGCTGCGCCACGAATTGGCACCGATGTGGTGGTGGTAGCCGCCGGTCGACAAGAACACCGCCTGCGAACCGTAGCGCGCCATGGTGTCGAAACCCTGCGCCTCGTGCCACCAGGCTTCCGCGGTCGCCGGATCGCCGACGCGCAGATGCACATGGCCGACCACGGTCTTCTCGGGCGCCCCCTGCCAGCCGCGATCTTCCTCGGCAAGCGTGCCGAGCAGGCTCTGGAAATCGAGCGGATTGGTCGCCATCGCCATGCCGGTCTCGGTCCTGCGCCAGCTCTCCGGCGGCCGATCGGCATAGATCTCGATGCCATTGCCCTCCGGGTCGGACAGATAGATCGCCTCGCTCACCAGATGGTCCGACGCCCCTTCGAGGCGCAAACCGCTGTCGCGGGCGAAGAGCGCCCAGCGCGCCAGATCGGCCCGCTCGGGCAGCAGGAAGGCGGTGTGGAACAGGCCAGCCTCGCGCGGATCGTCCGGCATCGCCGATGCGTCCTCCTCGATCTCGAGCAGGGTTCGCCCGCCCGCCCCGAGGCTGATCCTGCCGGCGCCGCGCTCCGTCTCTGCAAGACCGAGGACCTGGCCGTAGAAGCGGGCCAGATTTCCGGCGTCCCGAGCCTTAAGCCCGACGCTGGCGACACTGACGGGTGTCGTGACCGCAAAGGGAAATTCGCTCATTCTCGTTCTCCTGGTGGGGCGATCCTGACAGGTGGTTCCCATCTGTCAGGGAAAATCGCCCCACCAGATGAACAGCTTAGGGGCTGACTTTTCCAAACAGATGGGGACCATCTGTTTGGGTCAGACCACCAGGAACCCGGCCGCACGGACAACCCGCGTTGCACCGGCGCCAGCCCGGAGGCCGGCGACGTTTCTCACCCTATAGCTGGGCCGAATCCGTCGGCATGGCAACAACACAGAAGCGAACACGCCGTTCACAAAAATAAGACAATACATCGCGTTTCGTTCGAAAATCGCAACTGCCCTCCGGATCGGGTTGCATCCGTTTCGCCGCATCGCTACATGCGCGGCCATGAAAGCTTCCGATGCCGATATCCTGATCATCCCGGGCTACACCAATTCCGGCCCCGACCACTGGCAGACCCGCTGGCAGGCGCGCCTGTCGACGGCGCGCCGCGTCGAGCAGGACGCCTGGTCCAAGCCCGTGCGCGAAGACTGGGTGGGGAAGGTGGCGACAGCCGTCAACGAGGCGGACAAGCCGGTGATCCTGGTCGCCCATTCGCTGGGCGTAGCCACTGCCGTTCAAGCGATTCCCGAGTTCCGCAAGCCGGTCGCCGGGGCCTTCTTCGTCGCGCCGCCGGATGTCGCCAATCCGCGGATCAGGCCGAAGCATCTGATGACCTTCGGGCCCTATCCACGCGATCCGCTTCCTTTCCCGTCGATCACCGTCGCCAGCCGCAACGACCATTTCTGCGCGTTCGGGGTCGCCGAGGACATCGCCGCGGCATGGGGCTCGCAGTTCCTGGATGCCGGCGCATCCGGCCATATCAATGCCGAATCGGGCTTCGGTCCCTGGCCCGAGGGCTCCTTGACCTTCGCCCGCTTCCTGCAAAGGCTCTGAATTCCGCATTGAAGCGGGGCCCCGGGGCACAGTTCCCCGCCGCGAAGGCGGCCCTGCCTCAACTCATATGCGTTTATCGGATCGAGGCCCTGGCCGCATCGAGCATCGCCGTCGCCCCGGTCGCCATATAGGCGGCTTCGGAGCCGAGGGCGAAGAAGCGGAAGCCCATCGCGTGATAGCGGCCCACCAGGCGCGGATCGACCACGTAGATCGCGGCGTGTTTACCGGCCGCCCGGGTCTTTTCCGCAATCGCCTCGATCGCCGGCATCATATCTTCCAGGGCCGGGTCGACGACACGGCCGTTGGACCAGGCGATCGAGAAATCCGACGGGCCGACCAGGACGCCGTCGATGCCTTCGACGCCGAGGACGGCGTCGAGCGCCGCCAGCGCCGCCCGCGTCTCGATCATCGCCAGCGCCAGCGTGTCGCCGTTCGCCTGTTCCAGCCAGCTCTGACCGTCGCCCGCGGCGGCGCTGCGCGGCATGGCGAAGGTCGGCCCCCAGGAACGGGCACCGACCGGCGGGTATTTCATCGCGGCGGCAAAAGCGCGCGCATCGTCGACCGAATTCACCATCGGCGCGATGACGGCCTGCGCGCCGAAATCGAGGGCGCGGCTCGCCATGTCGAAGCGTCCGACCGGGACGCGCACCACAGGGTGCGCATTCCTCAAAAGGATCGACCCGACACCGCGCACGACGCTGTCCTCGTGATGCCCGCCATGCTGCATGTCGAGCGTGACGGCGTCGAAGCCGAGTCCGGCGACGAGCTCGACCGTCAGCGAATCAGGCACGGAGGACCAGGCGGAAAACACCGCTTCCCCCGCCTTCAGGCGCGTCGCGAGCGACATGACGGGGCTAGCCGCCCTTCACCTGATCGACGGCCTTGCTGAGCAGCTCGTCCATGGTGCGGCGGATCTGGTGGTCGGACTGCTCGACGCCGGCGGCATCGAAGTCGCCCCGCACCTTACGGAACACGTCGTCGTCGCCGGCTTCCTCGAAATCGGCGTTCACCACCTCCCGCGCATAGGCTTCCGCCTCGTCGCCGCTCTTGCCGAGCTTTTCGGCAGCCCACAGGCCGAGCATTTTGTTGCGGCGCACCATGGCCTTGAACTTCAGCTCCTCGTCGAGGGCGAACTTTCTCTCGAACGTCTCTTCGCGGTCTTTCATGCTGGGCATCAGAATTCCTCCGGCTCGCGCACCGCGCGAGCGGTGCATAGAAACAAGTAGGGTCGTGAAGCAGAAACCAGAAGGCCCGCCCCGGGTCAATACGCTCATTCGGCGCATGAACGGCTTTGCAGAGCCCCAGAAACCCGCAGCTGCCGATAAATGGCAATTGTGGTGCGGCCAGGTTTGCGCTAGAGACCGCCTGAACCAACGCTTCTTTCAAAATGCCGCGCCGCGAAGCTTCCGCGCGAAGTCTCCCCGTCAAGGCAAGGGACCAGGAAAAGCCATGAACCGTCGTCGCCGCATCTATGAGGGCAAGGCCAAGATTCTTTACGAAGGCCCGGAGCCCGGCACGCTGATCCAGTTCTTCAAGGACGACGCCACCGCGTTCAACAAGAAGAAGCACGAGATCGTCGACGGCAAGGGCGTGCTCAACAACCGCATCTCGGAATACATCTTCGAGCATCTGAACCGGATCGGCATCCCGACGCATTTCATCCGTCGGCTCAACATGCGCGAGCAGCTGATCAAGGAAGTGGAGATCATCCCGCTCGAGATCGTGGTGCGCAACATCGCCGCCGGCTCGCTCGCGAAGCGCCTCGGCATCGAGGAAGGCACGGTCCTGCCGCGCTCGATCATCGAGTTCTACTACAAGGCGGACGCGCTGGACGATCCGATGGTCTCCGAAGAGCACATCACCGCCTTCGGCTGGGCGAGCCCGCAGGAGATCGACGACATGATGGCGCTCGCCATCCGCGTCAACGACTTCCTCACCGGCCTGTTCCTCGGCGTCGGCATCCAGCTCGTCGACTTCAAGATGGAGTGCGGCCGGCTCTGGGAAAACGAGATGATGCGGGTGGTCGTGGCCGACGAGATCTCGCCCGATTCCTGCCGCCTGTGGGATGTCGCCACCCAGGACAAGCTGGACAAGGACCGCTTCCGCCGCGACATGGGCGGTCTCGTCGAGGCCTACCAGGAGGTCGCGCGCCGGCTCGGCATCATGAACGAGAACGAGCCTCCCCGCCCCGGCGGACCGGTGCTCGTTTCCTCGAAGGACAACAAGACGCGCCACTGACCGGTGCGGACTGGAAATCAGGGAGTTTTGTCGTGATCAAGGCCCGCGTCACCGTGACGTTGAAGAACGGCGTTCTGGACCCGCAGGGAAAGGCCATCGGCGGCGCCCTCGCCGCCCTCGGCTTTGCCGGCGTCGACAGCGTGCGCCAGGGCAAGGTTTTCGATCTGGAACTGCAAGGCTCGGACAAGGCGAAGGCCGAGGACGACCTCAGGACCATGTGCGAAAAGCTTCTGGCGAACACCGTGATTGAGGATTACACTGTCGCGATAACCTGAGGTTGCATTCCCGGAGTGGCCGGAGACTGACCGGAGATGGATGTGTCGAAAGTTGGCAACGAACTGCTCTACGAGGTCCTGAAGAACATGCAGGGTCGCTTCGACAAGCTGGAATCCGGGCAGTCAGAGATAAAGCAGGAACTCATCTCCATTCGCGGTCACATGCTCGCAATTCAGCAGGATGTCCACAACGTATACGGTGTCCTCGGACGGTACGAAGATCGTTTCGAGCGCATCGAGCGCAGGCTGGAACTGCGTGAAATGGCCGAAGGCCCTCAAGAACCCTACGATCAGAGCCCATGAAATCAGCCATCATCCAGCTTCCCGGCCTCAACCGCGACCGCGACATGATCGCGGCCCTGACGAAGATTTCCGGCAAGGCGCCGCTCACCGTCTGGCAGACGGAGACGGAAATCCCCGATGTGGACCTCATCGTCATTCCCGGTGGCTTCTCCTATGGCGACTATCTGCGCTGCGGGGCGATCGCGGCGCGCATGCCGGTGATGGCCGCCGTCGCCGAGAAGGCGCGCCAGGGCGTGCTCGTCATGGGCGTGTGCAACGGTTTCCAGGTGCTGCTTGAAATGGGCCTGCTGCCCGGCGCGCTGATGCGCAACGCCTCGCTGAAATTCGTCTGCCGCGAGGTGAAGCTCGAGATCACCAACGCCAACACGGCCTTCACACGCGGCTACCGGCCCGGCCAGATCATCCGCTGCCCGGTCGCCCATCACGACGGCAACTATTTCGCCGACCCCGAAACGCTGGAACGGTTGGAGGGCGAAGGCCAGGTGGTGTTCCGCTACGCCGAGGGCACCAACCCCAACGGGTCGGTCAACGACATCGCCGGCATCGTCAGCCGGAGCGGCAACGTGCTCGGCATGATGCCGCATCCGGAGAACCTCATCGAGGCGGCGCATGGCGGATCCGACGGGCGTCCGCTCTTCGAAGGCCTTTTGGGGAAGGCCGCCTGATGCGCGCCGCCGCCTCGCGCGGTTCGATCTTCCAGAACAATGAGACGGCGGGCCTGCCGAAGGCCGTCGCGCTGGCAGGGCTGCTGGCGCTCACCGCCTGCCAGAGCGAGCCGATGGGCGGCCCTCTGTCGCTCGAGGTCGATGCTTCGAGCCCCGTGGCGGCCCTGCAGCGGGTGAACGCCGCCGGCGCGCGATGCTGGATCCGCTCGGGCGACCGGCGCTTTCACGGCCTGCACATGATCCCCGAGCTCGACACGGCCGTCGGGCGGCCACGCCTGCTCATCATGCGCACCGACAAGCGGCAGGGCCTGCCGCTGCTGGTCATCGAGGCCTCCGGCCCGCCGACCAGGATCGTCACCTACGGCCCGCTTGCCGCCAGCGCCACCGGGGCGCGCGTCAACGCCGACATCATGCGCTGGTCGGGCGGGCGCGACGGGTGCTGACCCTCCCGGCGGCAAAGATCCTGAACATCGCCGGCCTGCTCGTCGGGCTTTTCGCCCTCACCCTCCAGTTCGGCCTGACGGTGCCCGCCTCCATGGAAGCCGGGCGCAGCCTCGCCGGGTCGGTGGTATTCTATTTCTCCTTCTTCACGATCCTCACCAACATCCTGGCGGTGCTCGTGCATTGGACGGCGCTCGCCGGACGGCCGGCGCCCTTCGCGCGACCTGTGGTGCGGGCCGGCATCGCCGTTGCCATCGCCGTCGTCGCGCTGGCCTACTGGGCGCTTCTGTCGGCCCTTTGGAAGCCGCAGGGCCTGTTCCTTCTCTGCGACGTGCTCCTGCACTATGTCGCGCCGGCCATCTTCGTCCTGTGGTGGCTGGCCGCCGGCACGGACGGCAGCCTCTCCTCCCGGCATATTGCGGCCTGGCTCGTCTATCCGCTCGGCTACGGGCTTTATGCCCTGCTGCGCGCGCCGATCGCCGGAGAGGTGCCCTATCCGTTCCTCGACGTCTCGGTCAACGGCTGGCCAAGCGTGTTCCTGAGCCTTGCCGGCCTCCTGCTTCTGTTCGTCGTCCTCGGCAGGCTGGCGGTGACCGCCGACCGCCTGATCGGCGGCCGTGCCAGGGAAACTGAAAGCGGCTAATCCCAGAACGGACGCCACCCCTCCCGCAACGCCTGCGAGCGGCTGATGCCGATGTC
The DNA here is from genome assembly GCF_024655565.1 of Nitratireductor sp. ZSWI3. Lineage (GTDB taxonomy): Bacteria > Pseudomonadota > Alphaproteobacteria > Rhizobiales > Rhizobiaceae > Nitratireductor. The sequence goes on from NZ_JANKOF010000019.1 coordinate 57,387, forward strand.
GCGCAATTGCTCCTCCGTCAGGTCCAGCAATTGCCTGCGGCTGCGCCGCTTCCTCATCCGGCCATCGATATAGCGCACCATGGCGACCAGCGCCGTACCCAGCAGCCTGCCATCGGCACGGCGCGGCGCAGAGGGCCCGCATGCGCCTCTCATTGTCTCGTTTGCACGCATTGTCCTACTCACGTTCTTTGATATTGCTATCATTGAACCTATGCATTGACCTCGATACGCGTACAATGCAATAATTGTCACCATGACAAATTGGCTGCCAAATCTCGCCCGTGGAACAGGCCCCCTCTATGTGAGGCTGGCCGACCGGATCGAGCATGACATCGAAGCCGGCCTTCTCGCCCCAGGGGAAAAGCTGCCGCCGCAGCGCAACCTCGCCTTCGACATCGGCGTCACCATCGGCACCGTGAGCCGCGCCTACGCGTTGGTCCGCGAGCGCGGCCTGGTCAGCGGCGAAGTCGGGCGTGGCACCTATGTGCTGGTGCGCGAGCAGCCGCGGCAGACCACTGGCCCGGACGCGGCGCCGCCCTTCGGCGGCACGCGCAGCCCGGTGACGGAGCCCGGCAGTCACCGCCTGGATTCGACGGCAGCCCCCGACATCGGCCAGGCGGCGATCCTCGAGCGGCTCACCGGCGCCATCCTGCGTGACCACCCGCACGACATCGCCAGCTACACGCGCACCCTGCCCCGGCACTGGCTGGAGGCCGGTTGCCAGCAGCTCGCCAGTGCCGGCTGGATGCCGCCGCCCGAGAGCATCGTGCCGACGCTCGGCGGCCATGCCGGCATCCTCGCCGTCATCGCCGCCATGACGGTGCCGGGCGACCGCATCGCCTTCGAGGAGCTCACCTATTCGCATGTGGCGCGCAGCGGCGGGGTGATCGGCCGGCGCGCCGTGCCGGTGTCGATCGACGACGAGGGCATGGTGCCGGAGGACTTCGAGCGCGTCTGCGCCCAGCAGCATCCGAAGATGGTCTTCCTGGTCGCCTCCCTGCACAACCCGACGCTCTGCATCATGCCGCCGGCGCGCCGCCGCGCCATCGTCGAGATCGCCCGCCGCCACAATGTCTGGCTGATCGAGGACAACATCTACGGGGTGCTGCTCAAGGACCCGCCGGTTCCCTTCGCCCAACTCGCCCCCGAGCGCACCTTCCATGCCGGCAGCCTGTCGAAATCGGTCGCCGCCGGGGTGCGCGGCGGCTGGACCTCGTGTCCGCCGCATCTGGCCTCGCGCGTGCTCACCGCGCACAAGATGATCACCGGCGGCATGCCCTTCCTGCTTGCCGAGCTCGCCGCGAAGCTCGTCCTGTCGGGCGAAGCGGCCGGCATCCACCATGAGGTCGCCGCCGAGATCCGCGAACGGGAGGCGCTGGCCCGCCAGGCCTTCGAAGGCCATGACTTCGTCTCGCATCCCGCCGCACCGTTCCTGTGGCTGAAGCTGCCGGAGCCCTGGCTGTCCAGCACCTTCAAGAACGCCGCCGCCGAGGCGGGCGTGCTGATCGACGACGAGGACGAGTTCAGGGTCGGCCGCTCCGGCGCGGCGCTGCACCGGGTGCGCATCGCCTTCACCGTGCCGAAGACACGCGCCCTCGTCGGCGAGGGCTTCGCCCTCCTGCGCGGGCTTCTCGACAACCCGATCTGCGGTTTCGACAATTACGGCTGACAAAAGGCTGCATTGGGCGTGGATTCTGCGAGGCGGATGCTGTAACGCAGCCGGGGAATCCTCCATGGAACCCTTTCAGGGACCACCGACCAGATGACCATTCCCAATCGCATCCCCATCACCGATGAGCTCATCGCCGCCCACGGCCTGAAGCCCGACGAGTATCAGCGCATCCTCGACCTCATCGGCCGCGAGCCGACCTTCACCGAGCTCGGCATCTTTTCGGCGATGTGGAACGAGCACTGCTCCTACAAGAGCTCGAAGAAATGGCTGCGCACCCTGCCGACCAAGGGGCCGCGGGTGATCCAGGGGCCGGGCGAGAATGCCGGCGTGGTCGACATCGGCGACGGCCAGTGCGTGGTCTTCAAGATGGAGAGCCACAACCACCCCTCCTACATCGAGCCTTACCAGGGGGCGGCGACCGGCGTCGGCGGCATCCTGCGCGACGTCTTCACCATGGGTGCCCGGCCCGTGGCCGCCATGAACGCGCTGCGCTTCGGCGCGCCGGATCATCCCAAGACCAAGCACCTGGTGGCCGGCGTCGTCGCCGGCATCGGCGGCTACGGAAACTCCTTCGGCGTGCCGACGGTGGGCGGCGAGGTCAATTTCGACGCCCGCTACAACGGCAACATCCTGGTCAACGCGTTTGCCGCCGGCATCGCCGAGACCGATGCGATCTTCTACTCCAAGGCCGAGGGCGTCGGCCTGCCCGTCGTCTATCTGGGCGCCAAGACCGGTCGCGACGGCGTCGGCGGGGCGACCATGGCCTCGGCCGAGTTCGACGAAGGCATCGACGAGAAGCGCCCGACCGTGCAGGTGGGCGATCCCTTCACCGAAAAATGCCTGCTGGAGGCCTGCCTCGAACTGATGGCGACCGGCGCCGTGATCGCCATCCAGGACATGGGCGCGGCCGGCCTCACCTGCTCGGCGGTGGAGATGGGCGCCAAGGGCGATCTCGGCATCGAGCTCGATCTCGACAAGGTGCCGGTGCGCGAGGAGCGCATGAGCCCCTACGAGATGATGCTTTCGGAGAGCCAAGAGCGCATGCTGATGGTGCTCAGGCCCGAAAAGCGCGCCGAGGCGGAGGCGATCTTCCACAAATGGGGGCTGGACTTCGCCGTCGTCGGCAGAACCACCGACGATCTGCGCTTCCGCATCCTGCACCAGGGCGACGAGGTGGCGAACCTGCCGATCAAGGAGCTGGGCGACGAGGCGCCTGAATATGACCGCCCCTGGGTGGTGCCGGCTGTTCCCGCCCCGCTCGAAGGCCCAGCGCCCGAGGCCGACATCGCCGGCGCGCTGCTGCGCCTCCTGAACTCGCCCGACCTTTCCTCGCGCCGCTGGGTGTGGGAGCAGTACGACACGCTGATCCAGGGCAATTCGCTGCAGATCCCGGGCGGCGATGCCGGCGTCGTGCGCGTCGACGGGCAGGACCGCAAGGCTCTCGCCTTCTCCTCCGACGTCACGCCGCGCTATTGCGAGGCCGATCCCTATGAGGGCGGCAAGCAGGCGGTCGCCGAATGCTGGCGCAACATCACGGCGACCGGCGCCGAGCCGCTGGCGGCCACCGACAACCTCAACTTCGGCAATCCGGAAAAGCCAGAGATCATGGGGCAGTTCGTCCAGGCCGTCAAAGGCATCGGCGAAGCCTGCGCCGCGCTCGGCTTCCCGATCGTTTCCGGCAACGTCTCGCTCTACAACGAGACGCTCGGCCGCGCCATCCCGCCGACACCGACCATCGCCGGCGTCGGGCTGATCCCCGACTGGCACCAGACGGCGCGTGCCGCCTTCGCGGCCGAAGGCCAGGCGATCGTGCTGCTCGGCGCGCCCGAGGGCTGGGGCACGCATCTCGGCCAGTCGGTCTATCTGCGCGACATCCATGGCCGCGCCGACGGCCCGCCGCCGCCCGTGGACCTGGCGCATGAAAAGCAGGCCGGCGACCTGGTGCGCGGCCTGATCCGCTCCGGTCTTGCCACGAGCGCCCATGATTGCTCCGACGGCGGGCTGGCCGTGGCGCTCGCCGAGATGGCGATGGCATCGGGCATCGGCGCGACGGTCGAGGCGCCGGCAGATGCGGTCCCGGCCTTCTTCGGCGAGGATCAGGGCCGTTACGTCGTGACCACAGCCGATGCCGAAGCGGTGCTCGCCGCCGCCGGCAAGGTCGGCGTCACCGCCGCGCGCATCGGCACCACCGGCGGCGCGGCGCTGACGCTGGGCGTCGCGCGCCCGGTCGCCGTCGCCGCGCTCAAGGAGGCGCATGAGGGCTGGTTCCCGGCTTTCATGGACTGATTGCGGCAAGAGGGGCGGCCGAAACGGCCGCCGAGGGCATGTCGCCGGCCCCGCAATTGACCTTGCAGCCGGGAACGGCCATATCTCAAGGGTGCAATGATTTGGAGACACCCTGCCCCATGGCTATGAATGCGGCTGACATCGAGCGGTTGATCAAGGAAGGCATTCCGGACGCGAAGGTTACGATCCGCGACCTCGCCGGCGACGGAGACCATTACGCAGCCGAGGTGGTGGCGGAGAGCTTTCGCGGCAAGTCGCGCGTGCAGCAGCACCAGATGGTCTATGATGCGCTGAAGGGCAACATGGGCGGCACCCTGCACGCGCTGGCCCTGCAGACGAGCGCGCCGGACTGAGCGCCGCAAAGTTTTTTCCGGGTGGCGTTGCACCACGCGAAATGGTGCAATAGATAACGATTGGTATTCGATAGCCGGGCCTTGACCCCGGCCATGAAAGGATTTGCGATGAGCGGCATCAACGAATTCATCGACAACGAGGTCAAAAGCAACGACGTCGTGCTCTTCATGAAGGGCACGCCCGGTTTTCCGCAGTGCGGCTTCTCCGGCCAGGTGGTGCAGATTCTCGACTACCTGAATGTCGACTACAAGGGCGTCAACATCCTGACTTCCGATGAGCTCCGCCAGGGCATCAAGGAATATTCCAACTGGCCGACCATCCCGCAGCTCTATGTGAAGGGTGAGTTCGTCGGCGGGTGCGACATCATCCGCGAGATGTTCCAGGCCGGCGAACTGCAGGCTTTCCTGGACGAGAAGGGCGTGGCTGCCAAAGGCGCCGCCTGAACCGCAACAAACGGATCGCGCCCGCATATGCGGGCGCCCTCC
>NZ_JANKOF010000020.1 GCF_024655565.1 Nitratireductor sp. ZSWI3
GGGGGCGGGCGAGCAGCGGCCGGTGGTCAAGGACGGCGCGGTGGGCATCGCCACCGTCATGTCGGTGACGCTGTCGACCGACCACCGGGCGGTGGACGGGGCGCTGGGCGCCGAGCTCCTGGCCGCCTTCAAGACCATCGTCGAAAACCCGCTGGCCATGCTGGTGTAGGTTCGGATGCGAACGGTCCGGGGGCGCGCATGAAGACCATCCTGTGCTACGGCGATTCGCTGACATGGGGGTATGATCCGCTCGGCCCCGGACGGCATCCGTTCGAGGACCGCTGGCCGAGCGTCCTGCAGCGCGCACTGGGCGAGGGCGCGCGGGTGATCGCCGAGGGGCTGAACGGCCGGACGACGGCCTTCGACGACTTTGCCGCGGGCGCCGACCGCAACGGTGCGCGCCTCCTGCCGACGCTGCTGACAAGCCATGCACCGCTCGACCTCGTCGTCATCATGCTCGGCACCAACGACATGAAGCCCTTCATCTGCGGCCGGGCGATCGGCGCCAAGCAGGGCATGCGGCGGCTGGTCGACATCGTGCGCCGGCACGACTATCCGACGGAGGGGCCGGCACCGGCGATCCTGCTGGTCGCCCCGCCGCCCTGCGGCGAGACCAACAATCCCGATTTTGCACTGACCTTCGAAGGCGCGCTGGACGAATCGTCGAAGCTGGCGCGTCTTTATGCGCTGCTGGCCGCCGATACGGGCACGGGTTTTTTCGATGCCGGTTCCGTGGCTCATACGAGCCCGCTCGACGGCGTTCATCTCGACGCGCACAACACGCGCGCCATCGGCGCGGGCCTTGCGCCCGTCGTGAGAGACATGCTTGGACTTTGACCAAAGGAGGAATGAGCATGGTGAACACTGGCGCACATCAATCGGTACACGCCTCCTGGGGCTGGCTTGCCCTGCTCGGCGCGATCTCGCTGATCGGCGGGATCCTGGCGCTCGCCAACCCCTTTGCGGCGACGCTGACGGCGGCGCTGCTCGCCGCCTGGACCTTCGTCCTGTTCGGCATCCTGCAGATCGTTCAGGCGTTCCGGGTGCGCGACTGGCCGGGGTTCCTGTGGTCGCTGCTCCTCGGCGTGCTGACGCTCGCCGTCGGGCTTTCCATTCTCGTGCGGCCGGGCGCCGGCATCGTCTCGCTGACGCTGCTCGTGGCGATCATGTTCCTCGTGCTCGGCGTGGTGAAGCTGATGTACGCCTTCGCGCTCCGGCCGATCTCCGGCTGGGTCTGGGTGCTCGTGTCGGGCCTCATCTCGCTGGTGCTCGGCGTCATGATCCTTGCCGACATGCCGTGGTCGGCGGCGGCCGTGCTGGGCATCCTGCTTGCCATCGAACTGTTGTCGAACGGTGTCTTCCTGCTGCTCGTGGCCTTCGGCCTGCGGGCGGCAAGACAGGCCTGAAGATTGTTTCCCCGGGGATGCTCATGCGTCTCCGGGACCTGAATTGACCAAAGGAGAGACCAGCCGTGGCTGAAAACTACGACGTCATCATCATCGGGTCGGGCCCGGGCGGCTATGTCACGGCCGTCCGCTCGGCGCAGCTCGGCTTCAAGACGGCGATCGTCGAACGCGAACATCTGGGTGGCATCTGCCTGAACTGGGGCTGCATCCCGACCAAGGCGCTGCTGCGCTCGGCAGAGATCAAGCACTATGCCGAGAACGGTAAGGATTACGGCCTGACAATCGAGGGCAAGGTGTCGGCCGACGTCGCCGCCGTGGTTGACCGCTCGCGAAAAGTCTCTCTCAGGCTGAACGGCGGCGTCGGTTTCCTGATGAAGAAGAACAAGGTCGACGTGATCTGGGGCGAGGCGAAGCTCTCCAAGCCGGGCGAGGTGGTGGTCTCGAAGCCGGCCAAGAAGGCGATGCAGCCGCAGCCGCCGGAGCCGAAGGGCACCAAGGGGCCGGGCACCTATACGGCCAAGCACGTCATCCTCGCCACCGGCGCGCGGCCGCGTGCCCTGCCGGGCATCGAGCCCGACGGCGACAAGATCTGGACCTATTTCGAGGCGATGGTGCCGAAGACGATGCCGAAATCGCTGGTCGTCATGGGCTCGGGTGCCATCGGCATGGAGTTCGCCTCCTTCTACCGCACCATGGGCGCCGACGTTACGGTGGTCGAACTGATGCCGCAGATCCTGCCGGTGGAGGACGCCGAGGTGTCGAAATTCGCCAAGCGGCAGTTCGAGAAGCAGGGCATCAAGTTCCATCTCGATGCCAAGGTGACGAAGGTCGAGAAGGGCAAGGACGCCATCACCGCGCATGTGGAGATGAAGGATGGCAAGGTCGAGAAGATCACGGCCGAGAAGCTGATCTCCGCCGTCGGCGTGCAGGGCAACATCGAAAATCTCGGCCTCGAGGGGCTCGGCGTGAAGACCGATCGGGGCTGCGTCGTGGTCGACGGCTACGGCCGCACCAACGTTGCCGGCCTCTACGCCATCGGCGACGTGGCGGGCCCGCCCATGCTGGCGCACAAGGCCGAGCATGAAGGCGTCATCTGCGTCGAGAAGATCGCCGGCGTGCCGGGCGTCCACGCGCTCGACAAGGGGCTGATCCCCGGCTGCACCTATTGCCAGCCGCAGGTGGCCTCGGTCGGCCTGACGGAAGAGAAGGCGAAGGCCGCCGGCCGCGACATCCGCGTCGGCCGCTTCCAGTTCGCCGCCAATGGCAAGGCCATCGCGCTCGGCGAGGACCAGGGCTTCGTCAAGACGATTTTTGACAAGAAGACGGGCGAGCTTCTGGGTGCCCACATGATCGGCGCGGAAGTGACGGAGCTGATCCAGGGCTTCGTCGTCGCCATGAACCTTGAGACGACCGAGGAAGAGCTGATGCACACCGTCTTCCCGCATCCGACCCTGTCGGAGATGATGAAGGAGAGCGTGCTCGATGCCTATGGGCGGACGCTGAACGCCTGAGGCGGGCGGCGCCCCCTGTTTCCCCGCACCGTTCTGGACTATATGCGGGGAGCGCGAAACGAGGTCGATGGCGATGGAACAGGGCTATGGGATCATGGGGATGCCGGGAGTGGGCTTTTTCGGCCTGCTGGTGATCGGCTTCCTCGCCGGATACGTGGCCGAGAAAACCATGAACCGCGAACATGGTTTCCTCACCAACATCCTCGTCGGCATTGCCGGCTCCTTCGTCGGCGGCACGCTGGCGGGGCTGGTCGGCATCTCCTTTTATGGTTTTCTGGGCAATCTGGTTGTCGCCATCCTCGGCGCCATCCTGATCCTGTGGATTTTTGGCCGTTCGGAATCCCGCCGGACGCGATAGGACAAACATGGTCACCGTTCTCGACACCGTCAGCAACAAGCCGCGCGTGCGGCACCCGGAAAAGGCGCACCGGCCCGACCAGGAGGTGTTGCGCAAGCCCGAATGGATCCGCGTCAAGGCGCCGACCTCCAAGGGGTATCTGGAAACGCGCGAGATCGTGAAGTCCAACAAGCTGGTGACGGTGTGCGAGGAGGCCGGCTGCCCGAACATCGGCGAGTGCTGGGACAAGAAGCACGCCACCTTCATGATCCTCGGTGAGATCTGCACGCGCGCCTGCGCCTTCTGCAACGTGGCGACGGGCATTCCAGGTCCCGTGGATGCGAACGAGCCCGAGAACGTCGCCAAGGCGGTGCGCGAGATGGGGCTCAATCACGTGGTCATCACCTCGGTCGACCGCGACGACCTCGCCGATGGCGGCGCGCAGCATTTCGCCGACGTGATCGGCGCCATCCGCGCCTCGTCCCCCGGCACGACGATCGAGATCCTGACGCCGGACTTCTTGCGCAAGGACGGGGCAGGGGCGCTGGAGACGGTGGTGGCGGCCAGGCCCGACGTCTTCAACCACAATCTGGAGACCGTGCCGTCGAACTATCTGAAGGTGCGGCCGGGCGCGCGCTACTTCCATTCGCTGCGCCTCCTGCAGCGGGTGAAGGAGCTCGACCCCGGCATGTTCACCAAGTCCGGCATCATGGTCGGGCTCGGCGAGGAGCGCAACGAGGTGCTGCAGCTGATGGATGATCTGCGCTCCGCCGATGTCGACTTCATGACCATCGGCCAGTATCTGCAGCCGACGCGCAAGCATCATCCGGTGAAGGCGTTCGTTACCCCGGAGGAATTCAAGTCCTACGAGACGGTCGCCTACACCAAGGGCTTCCTGATGGTCTCGTCGAGCCCGCTGACGCGTTCCTCGCACCATGCCGGTGACGATTTTGCGAAACTCAAGGCCGCGCGCGAGGCGCGTCTGCAGTCGGCCTAGAGCGGGATGAGGAAAAGTGTGAAACGGTTTTCCGCCCGCATCCCGCTCCAACTTATTGAAAGCGATCGCGTTCATGACTTTGGATTGAATCAATCCAAAGTCATCGCGATCTAAGCGTATCGATGCCGAAATTCGAGACCGTACGCCGTGTCGCCCACGGGCCGGAAGAGATGTTCGCGCTGGTGGCCGACGTGGAGAAATATCCCGAATTTGTGCCCATGTGCGAGGCGCTGAAGGTGCGCACGCGCAGGGAGCGCGACGGGGTGACGCTGCTCGTCGCCGACATGACGGTGGGCTACAAGGCGCTGCGCGAGACCTTCACCAGCCAGGTGACGCTGAAGCCGGCCGAACTGGAGATCGACGTGCGCTATGTCGACGGGCCGTTCCGCTTCCTGAAGAACGAATGGCGCTTCGACCCGGCCGGCGAGGGCGCCTGCGACATCCACTTCTTCATCGAATACGAGTTCAAGAGCCGCATGCTCGGCGCATTGATGGGCGCCATGTTCGACCGGGCGTTCCGGATGTTCTCCGAGGCGTTCGAGCGGCGGGCCGACATGGTTTACGGGGCAGGGGGATAAGGGGCGCCCCGAGCCTGGCATCCAGGCCGGGAGACCTGACGAAAGGTATCGGCGCTACGCCGCCTCCAGCGCCTTGAGCACCATGCGCAGCGCGTGCTCCACCGTGGCGCGGCGGACGCCGGCGCGGTCGAGGCCGGCGAAATGCTGCTTTTCGGCCATCGCAGGCCGGCCTTTGAACGCCAATCCGAACCAGACCAGGCCGACCGGCTTTTCGGGCGAGCCGCCGCCGGGACCGGCGACACCGGTGACGGCGACGGCGATGCCGGCACGCGAATGCGTGAGCGCCCCCGAGGCCATCTCCAGCGCCGTTTGGCGCGACACGGCGCCATGGGCGGCGAGCGTTTCGGCGGAAACGCCGAGCATCTCCATCTTGGCTTGGTTGGAATAGGTCACGAACCCGCGGTCGACCACCGTGGAGGAGCCGGCGATGTCGGTGAGGGCGGCGGCGATCATGCCGCCGGTGCAGGATTCGGCCGTCGCTAGGAGGATGCCGCGCTTTTCGCACGCTTCGAGCACGGCGCGCGACAGGGTCTCGCGGCCGCTCATGCGGGAACCTCGCCCGGATAGATCACGCTGGCCGTGGCGATCGCCGCGATGCCTTCCTCGCGGCCGACGAAGCCCAGCCTTTCGTTGGTCGTCGCCTTGATGGAAACGCGGGTCTCGGCGATGCCCAGCATGGCCGCGATGGCCGCCGTCATGGCGGCGCGGTGCGGGCCGATCTTTGGCGCCTCGCAGATCAGCGTGATGTCGGCGTTGGCGATGCGTCCGCCTGCCTCGCGCACGATCCTTGCCGCGTGCTCGACGAAGATGCGTGAGGCGGCTCCCTTCCACTGCGGGTCCGAGGGAGGGAAATGCGTGCCGATGTCGCCGGCGCCGCAGGTGGCGAGCAGCGCGTCGGTGAGCGCGTGCAGGCCGACATCGGCATCGGAATGACCGGCGAGGCGCTTCGAATGCGGGATCGCCACGCCGCACAGCGTGACGGCATCGCCATCGGTGAAGGAATGGACGTCATAGCCGTTGCCGGTGCGCACGTCCGGAAACGAAGAGGCGCGGGAGAGCCGCTGGTCGGCCAGCGCGATGTCGCGCGCCCAGGTGAGCTTGATGTTGTCGACCGAGCCGGCGACGATGCGCACCGGGATCCGCGCCCATTCGGCGATCGCCGCATCGTCGGTGAAATCGTCGCGCCCGAGGTGAAAGGCGCGGTCATGGGCGGCGGCGATCAGCGCGAAGGGGAAGCCTTGCGGCGTCTGGGCGGCGTGAAGGTCGTGGCGCGGCACCGTCTCCTCGATGTCGCCGGCCGGTCCGGCCCGCTTCAGCGTCTCGGCGACGGGCAGGGCGGGCAACGCCCCCTTGCCCTCCTCGACGGCGTTGATGATGCGGTCTATCAACTCGCGGTCGATGAACGGGCGCACCCCGTCATGAATCAGCACCGTCTGCGGCGCCGGATCATGCAGTGCGAGCAGCGCAAGCCGGGTGGAGGCCTGCCGCGAGGCGCCGCCGTGCAGCGCGATCACCCGGTCGGCAAGGCCGTGCGCCGCTTCGGCGAACAGCGCCTCGTCGTCTGGGTGAATGGCGACGACGACGCGGCCGATGCGGGGATCTGCAAGGAAGGTCTCCAGCGTGTGGCGCAGCACCGGCTTGCCGCCGATCAGGCGGTATTGCTTCGGACCCTCGGCGGACTGGCCGGCGCGCTCGCCGCGCCCGGCGGCGACGATGACGGCGGCGACTTCGCCCGCCTTGCCACCCGCAACGCTCTCCTGCCGTGTCATGTGCTTGTCCATGGGCCAGACGCATAATAAGAGGCGCGTCGAAAGGCCAGCCGAATTTGCAGATTATACCGGCGACCGTCAAAACGTGGTTGCGGGGCGCCGGCAAAATGGCTAAAGAATAAGCAATCAGAATGGGTGCTTGAATTTTGTGCACATCCCCGGTTGACATGCTGTCGCAACCGCTCCGGCTTGGGCCGGTGACCATCCGCAACAGGGTTTTCCTGGCGCCCATGTCCGGCGTCACGGACATCGCCTTCCGAACCCGCGCCCACGCGCATGGCGCCGGGCTCGTGGTCTCCGAAATGGTGGCCAGCGGGGAACTGGCGCGCGGCAGCGCCGAATCGGCCCGGCGGCTGAGGCGGCCCGATATCGACGTGCATATGGTACAGCTCGCCGGACGTGAGGCGCGCTGGATGGGCGAGGCGGCGCGGATCGCGGCCGATCAGGGCGCCGACATCATCGACATCAACATGGGCTGCCCGGCCAAGAAGGTGACGGGCGGTTATTCAGGCTCGGCGCTGATGCGCGAGCCCGACCACGCGCTGAGCCTCATCGAGGCGGTGGTGAGCGCCGTCGACGTGCCGGTGACGGTGAAGATGCGGCTCGGCTGGGACGAAAGCACGCTCAACGCTCCCGCGCTGGCGCGCCGGGCGGAAGAAGCGGGCGTCCGCATGGTGACGATCCACGGCCGCACACGGTGCCAGTTCTACAAGGGCAGGGCCGACTGGCGGGCGATCGCCCGCGTCAAGGAGGCGGTGAGCATCCCCGTCGTCGCCAATGGCGACGTCGCGACGCTGGGGGACGCGCGGCAGATTGTTCAGCAATCGGGCGCCGACGCCATCATGGTTGGCCGCGCCCATTACGGGGCGCCCTGGACGGCCGGTGCGATCGCAGCCGCGGCCGATGGTTCCGCGCGCACCGCGGTGCCGGCTTCGGCGCTCGGCGACTATGTCATCGAGCACTATGAAGCGATGCTCGGGCTCTACGGGATCGAGCATGGGGTGCGGCACGCGCGCAAACATCTCGGCTGGTATCTGGAGCGCCATGCGCCGGGAACATCGCAGGAAGACCGCAAGGCGATCATGACCGGAACGGACCATTGTGTCGTGATCGATCGCCTGCGCGACGTCTTCGAGCGCGGCGAAGGCATGCTGGCCGCATGAGTGGAGACGGGGCGATGATGTCGGAAGCGGCGACCGCGCAGATGCTGCTCAACACGCTCAGGCACCCGGTGGTGATGATCGACGACGATGGCTTCATCGTCCAGGCCAACGCCGAAGCCGAGGATTTCTTCCGCTCGGGCGCCGCCTTCCTGGCGCGCAGCCGCTTGTCGGACTTCGTCCCCTTCGGCAGCCCGTTGATCGCGCTCGTCGAGCAGGTCAGGGCGCAGCGCGTGGCGATCAACGAGTATCGGGTCGACATCTCCTCGCCGCGGCTCGGGCCTGAGCGCATGGTCGACATCCATGCCGCTCCGGTGTCGGAGGTTCCCGGTGCGGTGGCGCTGCTCCTGCAGGAGCGCTCGATGGCCGACAAGATCGACCGGCAGATGGTGCATCGCGGCGCGGCGCGCTCGGTGACCGGCCTCGCCGCCATGCTGGCGCACGAGATCAAGAATCCCCTGGCGGGCATCCGCGGCGCGGCGCAGCTTCTCGAACACGCCGTGACCGACGAGGACCGGGCGCTGACGCGGCTCATCACCGAGGAGACGGATCGCATCGTGGCGCTGGTCGACCGGATGGAGGTGTTTTCCGACGAGCGGCCCGTGGAGCGCGCGCCGATCAACATCCATCTGGTGCTCGATCACGTCAAGGCGGCCGCGAAGAACGGATTTGCGAGGAAAATCAGCATATTGGAGGAATATGATCCATCATTGCCTCCGGTCTGGGCGAACCGCGACCAGCTCGTCCAGGTGTTCCTGAACCTGGTGAAGAACGCCGCCGAGGCGATCGGGGACCGGGACGATGGCGAGATCCGGCTGACCACGGCCTTCCGGCCGGGCATCCGCCTGTCGGTGCCGGGCTCGGTGGACCGCGTGGCGCTGCCGCTCGAGTTCTGCGTCTACGACAACGGGCCGGGGATCCCCGAGGACATGCGGCCGATCATCTTCGATCCCTTCGTCACCTCCAAGCAGAACGGCTCCGGCTTGGGCTTGGCGCTGGTGGCGAAGATCGTCGGCGCGCATGGCGGGGTCATCGAATGCGAATCGTCGGGCCAGCGCGGCACCATGTTCCGCATCCTGATGCCGGCCTGGCGCGAAGCGCGCCGCGGCGTGATCCATTCCGACGAAGAGGACGCTTCATCATGAAGAGCGGCAGCATTCTCGTCGCCGACGACGACGCGGCGATCCGCACCGTCTTGAACCAGGCATTGTCGCGCGCCGGGCACGAGGTGCGCGTCACCTCCAACGTGGAGACGCTGTGGCGCTGGGTTTCGGCGGGCGAGGGGGATCTCGTCATTACAGATGTCGTGATGCCCGACGGCAATGCGTTCGACCTCCTGCCGCGCATCCGCAAGGCGCGGCCAGACCTGCCGGTCATCGCCATGAGCGCGCAGAACACGTTCATGACGGCGATCCGCGCTTCCGAGGTCGGCGCCTACGATTATCTGCCGAAGCCGTTCGACCTGACGGAGCTCGTCAACATCGTCGGGCGAGCCCTGTCGGAGCCGAAGTCGGGCCAGAAGGAGGCGCCGAGCCCCGAGGCGCCCGACACGCTGCCGCTGATCGGCCGCTCGGCCGCCATGCAGGAGATCTACCGGCTCCTGGCGCGCATGATGCAGACCGACCTGACCGTGATGATCAGCGGCGAATCGGGCACCGGCAAGGAGCTGGTGGCGCGCGCCCTGCACGAATATGGCCGCCGCCGGAAGGGGCCGTTCGTGGCCATCAACATGGCGGCCATCCCGCGCGACCTGATCGAATCGGAGCTGTTCGGCCACGAGAAGGGGGCTTTCACGGGCGCGCAGGCGCGCTCCTTCGGCCGCTTCGAGCAGGCCGAGGGCGGCACGCTGTTCCTCGACGAGATCGGCGACATGCCGATGGAGGCGCAGACGCGGCTGCTGCGCGTGCTCCAGCAGGGCGAGTACACGACGGTGGGCGGCCGCACGCCGATCCGCACCGACGTGCGCATCGTGGCGGCGACCAACAAGGATCCACGCATGCTGATCGACCAGGGCCTGTTCCGCGAGGACCTGTTCTACCGGCTGAACGTGGTGCCGCTGCGCCTGCCGCCGCTGCGCGAGCGGGCCGAGGACATTCCCGACCTGGTGCGCCATTTCTTTGCCCGCGCGCAGAAGGAGGGCCTGCAGGCCAAGCGCATCAGCCCCGACGGGCTGACCCGCATGAAGCACTATCGTTGGCCCGGCAACGTGCGCGAGCTGGAGAATCTGGTGCGCAGGCTTGCCGCGCTCTACCCGCAGGACGAGATCTCCGCCGAGGTCATTGAGCAGGAACTGCGCGCGGCGGGCTCGATGCGCGGAGCGGGCGAGCCGGAGCCGGCGCCGGAGAACGCGACGCTGGAACAGACGGTCGAGCAGCACCTGCAGCGCTATTTCGCGCAATTCGGCGATCAGCTTCCGCCGGCGGGGCTCTACCAGCGCATCCTCGCCGAGATCGAGCAGCCGCTGCTGATCGCCGCGCTGACGGCGACTGGCGGCAACCAGCTCAAGGCCGCCGACCTCCTGGGGCTCAACCGGAACACGCTGCGCAAGAAGATCCGCGAGTACAGGATCAACATCTATCGCGGCGCCGGTTGAGCGGCGGCCGCCGAATCATGCGGTCCCCGCTCGGGCGCAGCGGTCCAGGACGCCTTGCCCGCAGGGGTGGCAGGAGGACGCTGTAAGTCTTTCGAACCTGCGCGTCGTGCTTTCCGAAAATCGATTCCGATTTTCGAGCCGATGCGCTAGCTTGCAAAACCACCACATCCCCAGATTGCCCCAGCATTGCCGCATTGTTCGGTGATGGAACTGTTGCTCGGAGGCTACAGTCGTTGCATATATGCAACGATTCCTAGAGTAAAGCCGCAGCTGTGCGCCGGAATGGATGCACGGGGCTGTAGGCCGTTCGGGGACGTTTGTCGGGGTGATGGTGAGCTTGTCGGAAAGTTCCACAGTTGAGCCGCTTGCCGCTGCGCCTGCAAAGCGCGGCCGCTCGGCGGCGCTTTATCTCGGCATCGCGGCCGCCGTCGGCGCGCTGGTGACGGCGGCGGTCTCGTTCGCCGTGCTCCTGGGCCTCACGCCATTGACGCCCGACGCCAACACCACCCTGCTGCTGATCGCCATCAATCTCGGCTTCATCCTGCTTCTGCTCGGCCTGATCGCGGCGGAGGGCCTGCGCATCTATCGCAGCCGGCAGGGCGCGCGCGCCGCCTCGCGGCTCCATGTGCGCATCATCCTGATGTTCTCCCTGGTGGCGGCGATCCCGGCCATCCTCGTCGCCGTGATCGCCTCGGTGACGCTGGAGCTCGGCCTCGACCGCTGGTTCGAGATCCGCACCAAGGTGATCATCTATTCCTCGCTGTCGATCGCCGACGCCTATGTGCAGCAGAATGCGCGCAGCCTGCAGGGGACGACCGAGAGCATGGCGGTGCGCCTCGACCAGGCGCGCACGCTCTACAATCTCGATCGCTATGGGTTCCGCGATTTCATGACCCGGCAGGCGGTGCTGCGCGGACTGGCCGACGCCGAGCTGGTGCGCGAGGACGGCTCGGTGATCATGAGCGCGCAAATGACGGAGGATATTCCGCTGCCGCGGCCGGAGAAGGCGGCCATGGACATCGCCAACCGTTCGGAGATCGCCTTCAAGGAAATCGGCGGCACCAACCTCGTCACCGCCGTCTACAAGCTGCAGGAAATCCCCGACGCCTATCTCTATACCGGCGCGCTGCTCGATCCGGAGGTCTTGAAGGCGCGCCAGATCGTCCGCTCCAACACGGATGAATACCGTTCGCTGGAGGACAATCGCGGCAACACGCAGCTCGCCTTCGCGCTGCTTTACCTGGTGGTGACGCTGGCGATCGTGCTGGCGGCGATCTGGACCGGCATCGCGGTGGCCGACCGGCTGGTGCGCCCGATCCGGCAACTGATCGGCGCCGCCGGCGCCGTCTCGACCGGCAATCTCGACGTTTCCGTGCCGGTGCGCGCCTCGGACGGCGATGTCGGGCTGCTCGGCGACACGTTCAACCAGATGACGCAGCAGCTCAAATCGCAGCGCGACGAGCTGATCGCCGCCAAGGACATGATCGACGAGCGCCGCCGCTTCACCGAAGCGGTCCTGTCCGGGGTCAGTGCCGGCGTGATCGGCGTCGATGCGCAGGGCACGGTCGCCATGGTCAACCGGTCGGCGGAGGCAATGCTCGGCATTTCGGCGCGCAGCGCCGTCGCCAAGAACCTGTCGGTCGTGCTGCCGCATGTGGGGCGTGTGTTCGAGACCGGCCGCAAATCGGGCAGGCCGGTCTACCGCGAGCAGGCGACCTTTTATCGCGGCGGCGTCGAGCGCACCTTCAACATCCAGATCACCACGGAGGAGGGCGTCAACGAGGCGGACGAGCATTCCTACGTGGTCACCGTGGACGACATCACGGACCTGATGCAGGCGCAGCGCTCGATGGCCTGGGCGGACGTGGCGCGGCGCATCGCCCACGAGATCAAGAATCCGCTGACGCCGATCCAGCTTTCGGCGGAGCGCATCCGCCGCCGTTTCGGCAAGGTGATCGAGCAGGACCGCGATATCTTCGACCAGTGCACCGACACGATCATCCGCCAGGTCGGCGACATCGGCCGCATGGTGGACGAGTTCTCGGCCTTCGCGCGGATGCCGAAGCCCGACATCCAGCTTCTCGACCTGCGCGAGCCGCTGCGCGAGGCTTCGTTCCTGGTCGAGGTGGCGCGCAACGAGATCGCCTTCGAACGCGATTTCTCCAACGCGCCGTTGATGGGCCGCTTCGATGCGCGCCTGATGGGCCAGGCCTTCGGCAACGTGATCAAGAACGCCGCCGAGGCGATCGAGGCGGCCGAACGCACCCATGGCCAGCCGGGTGCGATCCGCGTGGTGGCGCGCCGGTCCGGCCGCTTCATCGAGGTGGAGGTGATGGACAACGGCAAGGGGCTGCCGCGCGACAACCGGCAAAGGCTGCTCGAGCCCTATATGACGACGCGCGAGAAAGGCACCGGGCTCGGCCTCGCCATCGTCAAGAAAATCATCGAGGACCATGGCGGAAGGCTGGAGCTGCATGACGCTCCGGCGGATTTCCACGGTGGTGTCGGTGCAATGATCCGAATGATCCTTCCCGCCGCCCAGCAGGCCGAAAAGGTCGCGGACGGCGCTGCAGAGACGACGAAAAGGTAGAACATGGCGTCCGATATCCTGATCGTAGACGACGAGGAAGACATCCGCGAACTCGTGGCCGGGATCCTGAGCGACGAGGGACACGAGGCGCGCACCGCTCATGACAGCGACAGCGCTCTTGCCGCCATCACCGAGCGCGTGCCGCGCCTGATCCTGCTCGACATCTGGCTGCAGGGCTCGAAGCTCGACGGGCTGGCCCTGCTGGACAAGATCAAGGAAATCTATCCGGATCTGCCGGTGGTGATGATTTCCGGCCACGGCAACATCGAAACGGCGGTGTCGGCGATCAAGCGCGGTGCCTATGACTTCATCGAGAAGCCGTTCAAGACCGATCGGCTGATCCTGATCTGCGAGCGCGCGCTGGAGATCTCCAAGTTGAAACGGGAGATGACGGATCTGAAGAAGCGCAGCGGCGCCTCCTTCGACCTGGTGGGACAGTCGGCGGCGCTGAACCAGTTGCGGCAGACGATCGAGCGCGTCGCACCGACCAACAGCCGCATCATGCTGATGGGCCCCTCGGGCTCCGGCAAGGAGCTGGTGGCGCGCGCCATCCACGCCGCATCGGCGCGCAAGACCGGGCCGTTCGTGACGCTCAACGCCGCCGCGATCACCCCGGAGCGCATGGAAATCGAGCTCTTCGGCACCGAATCGAACGGCAACGAGCGCAAGATCGGCGCATTGGAGGAGGCCCATGGCGGCGTTCTCTATCTGGACGAGGTGGCCGACATGCCGATCGGCACGCAGAGCAAGATCCTGCGCGTGCTGGTCGACCAGCAGTTCGAACGCGTCGGCGGCACGCGCCGCGTGAAGGTCGATGTGCGCATCATCTCCTCGACGGCGCAGAACGTGGAATCGCTGATCGCCGAAAATCGCTTCCGCGAGGATCTGTTCCACCGCCTCGCCGTGGTGCCGGTGGCCGTTCCGCCGCTGGCCGAACGGCGCGAGGACATCCCGCTGCTCGTCGACCATTTCATGCACCAGATCGGCGAGCAGGCGGGCATCAAGCCGCGGCCGCTCGGCAACGACGCGATGGCGGTGCTGCAGGCGCACAACTGGCCGGGCAATGTGCGCCAGCTGCGCAACAACGTCGAACGGCTGATGATCCTGACGCGCGGCGACGGCCCCGACACGCCGATCACCGCCGATCTGCTGCCGGCCGAGATCGGCGACGTGATGCCGCGTCTGCCGACGCAATCCGACCAGCACATCATGGCGCTGCCTTTGCGCGAGGCCCGCGAGATGTTCGAGAAGGAATATCTGCTGGCGCAGATCAACCGCTTCGGCGGCAACATCTCGCGGACGGCCGAGTTCGTCGGCATGGAGCGCTCGGCGCTGCACAGGAAGCTGAAGTCCCTCGGGGTGTAGGGCACGCGCCGGCATTTCCTCCCTGTTCCCTTGCCCCCGAAAAAGGGCTAGAGCAGTGCCATTGCCAGGACCCCGTGCGCGGGGCAGGGAGTGAACGATGAAGGTCATCATTTGTGGCGCCGGCCAGGTCGGCTACGGCATTGCCGAGCGTCTCGCCTCCGAACAGAACGACGTCTCGGTGATCGATACGGCGCCCGAGTTGATCCGTGCCGTGCGCGACACGCTCGACGTGCGCGGTTTCGTCGGCCACGGCGCCCATCCGGACGTGCTGGCCGCCGCCGGCGCCAGCGAGGCGGACATGATCATCGCCGTCACCCTGTTCGACGAGGTCAACATGGTGGCCTGCCAGGTGGCCCATTCGCTGTTCAACGTGCCGACCAAGATCGCCCGCATCCGCTCGCAGTCCTATCTGCAGGCGCACTACATGGACCTGTTTTCGCGCGATCACCTGCCGATCGACGTCATCATCTCGCCCGAGGTCGAGGTCGGCGAGATGGTCATGCGGCGCATAGCATTGCCCGGCGCGACCGATGTGGTGCGTTTTGCCGACGACCACGTGGCGATGGTGGCGATCGAATGCCTCGAGGAATGCCCGGTCATCAACACGCCGCTGTCGCAGCTTACCGAGCTTTTTCCGGACCTTCCGTCCACCGTGGTCGGCGTTTCGCGCGGCGAAAAGCTGTTCATTCCGCATTCCCGCGACCAGCTCGTGGCGGGCGATCTCGCGTATGTGGTGACGACGCGCGAGCAGGTGCGCCGCACGCTCGGGCTGTTCGGCCATGAGGAGCG
Organism: Nitratireductor sp. ZSWI3; assembly: GCF_024655565.1. GTDB lineage: Bacteria > Pseudomonadota > Alphaproteobacteria > Rhizobiales > Rhizobiaceae > Nitratireductor. The sequence goes on from NZ_JANKOF010000020.1 coordinate 15,096, forward strand.
CGAGGCGACACGCATCGTGATCGCCGGCGGCGGCAACATCGGCCTCTATGTGGCGCGCGCCATGGAGAAGAAGCAGAGCCGCACCAAGGTCAAGATCATCGAGAGCACGCGCGAGCGCGCCGTGGCGCTGGCCGACAAGCTGCGCCGCACCGTGGTGCTGCACGGCAGCGCGCTCGACCAGAAGCTGCTGCTCGAGGCCGATATCCAGCATGCCGATCTGATGGTGGCGCTGACCAATGACGATCAGGTGAACATCCTGTCGAGCGTGATCGCCAAGCGGCTCGGCTGCCGCTCCAACCTCGTCCTGATCAACAACCCGACCTATCACGATTTCGCAAAGACGCTCGGCATCGACGCGCATGTGAACCCGCGCTCGGTGACCATCTCCAAGGTTTTGCAGCATGTGCGCCGCGGACGCATCCGGGCCGTTCACAACATCCAGAAGGGTGCTGCCGAGGTCATCGAGGCGGAGGCGCTGGAAACGTCGCCGCTGGTCGGCCCGCCGCTGAGCGAGGTGGAGATTCCCGACGGGATGCGCATCGGCGCCGTCTATCGCGACGGCGCGGTGATCAAGCCGAGCGGCTCGCTGCGAATCAAGCCCAAGGACCGGGTCGTCATCTTCGCGCTGGAAAGCGCCGTGCGCCAGGTGGAGCAGATGTTCCGCGTGAGCCTTGAGTTCTTCTGAGACGCGCCGCGGGACCGGCGCTTGGCCCAGCCTCAAACACGCTGTGTGCGACTTGAAAATCCGGCCGCTGCGCTGCAATACAGGCTGGAGGCCTTTTCGCATGCCTTTTCCGGAGCCGGCCCGTCCGGGCCGTTGCGCCAGCATAATGGAGATTTGAAATGCCACGCATTGCCTATGTGAACGGGCGCTACGTCCGGCACGCCGCCGCCGCAGTCCATGTGGAGGATCGGGGCTATCAGCTCGCGGACGGCGTCTACGAGGTGTGCGAGATCGCCCGGGGCTTCATCATCGACGAGACGGGGCATCTCGACCGGCTCGACCGTTCGCTCAGGGAATTGCGCATGGACTGGCCGCTCGACCGCAGGGCCCTGCAACTCGTCATGCGCGAGGTGGTGCGCCGCAACCATGTGGTCAACGGCCTGGTCTATCTGCAAGTCACACGCGGCGTCGCGCCGCGCGATCACGCTTTTCCCACCAAGCCGGTGCGGCCGGCGCTGGTGGTGACGGCGAAGCGGATGGACCCGCGCGCCGCGCAGAAGAAGGCGGACAAGGGGATGAGCGTGATCACCGTTCCCGAGAACCGCTGGGAGCGCGTCGACATCAAGACCATCGGCCTGCTGCCGAATGTCCTGGCGCGGCAGGCGGCGATCGAGGCGGGTGCGCAGGAGGCCTGGTTCGTCGATCCCGACGGCACGGTGAAGGAGGGCGCCTCGACCAACGCATGGATCGTCACCGCCGACGGAACGCTGGTGACGCGCCCGGCGGATTTCGGAATCCTGCGGGGAATCACGCGCGGCACGGTGATGAAGGTGGCCGACAGCCTCGGTCTTGCGGTCGAGGAGCGGACCTTCACGGTCGAGGAGGCGCAGGAGGCCCGCGAGGCCTTCGTCACCAGCGCCACGTCGCTTGTGACGCCCGTGGTCAGCATCGACGGCAAGCCCGTCGCCAACGGCCATCCGGGCTCCGTCGCCCGCTCGCTGAGGGATGCATTTTTTGCGATTGCGGAAAAAAGTCCTAGCTGTTAACCAACGGGCATGGTGGTGGCGGCCAGCACGACCGAATTACCGGGGCCAACTGTGTGTGCGCCTTCTGTCAGGTGATTCTTGACAGAAGCGTGTGATATTTGCGCTACTGGCTGCCTTGAGGCAGCGAATGGGTGAAAGACCAAGAAATGGCGGAACGATCTCAAAACCTGCAGGACCTGTTCCTGAATACCGTTCGCAAGAGCAAGAACCCCCTGACGATCTTTCTCATCAACGGTGTCAAACTGACGGGCATTGTCACATCCTTCGATAATTTCTGCGTGCTTCTGCGCCGCGACGGCCATTCGCAGCTTGTCTACAAGCATGCGATCTCGACGATCATGCCGAGCCAGCCCGTACAGCTCTACGAAGCCGAGGACAACAATCGGGAATCCTGATTGGGCGAGCCACGCAAGCCGGAGGGCAAGGGGCAGACAGGTGAGGGGATGACGCGCGCGGCAGCACCCACGCGCGCCGTCGTGATCACGCCCGTCCTTGCCGCGGAACGACGCGCCGCCGAAAGGGGGGCGGTCGTGCGCGCGCCGGAAGCGCGCTCCGAGGAAGCCGTCGGTCTTGCCGAGGCGATCGATCTCGACGTGGTCTTGGCCGACATCGTGCCGGTGAGCGCACCACGTCCGGCGACGCTGATCGGCACCGGAAAGCTCGAGGAACTGGCGGGGCGCGTCGCCGAGGCGGAGGCCGAGGTGGTCATTATCGATCATCCGCTGACGCCCGTGCAGCAGCGCAACCTGGAAAAGGCGCTGGACGCCAAGGTGCTCGACCGCACCGGCCTCATTCTCGAAATCTTCGGCCGCCGCGCCCGCACCAAGGAAGGTAGGCTGCAGGTCGATCTCGCGCATCTCGAATATCAGCGCGGTCGGCTCGTGCGCAGCTGGACGCACCTCGAACGGCAGCGCGGCGGCGGCGGCTTCATGGGCGGCCCCGGCGAAACGCAGATCGAAGCCGACCGGCGCCTGCTGCAGGACCGGATCGTGCGCCTGAAGCGCGAGCTCGAGACCGTGCGGCGCACCCGCGATCTGCACCGTTCCAAGCGGCGCAAGGTGCCGTTCCCGATCGTCGCCATCGTCGGCTACACCAATGCCGGCAAGTCGACCCTGTTCAACCGGCTGACGGGTGCCGAGGTGATGGCCGAGGACATGCTCTTTGCCACGCTGGACCCGACGCTCAGGCGCGTGCAGTTGCCGCACGGGACGACGGTGATCCTGTCCGACACGGTCGGCTTCATCTCGGACCTGCCGACCCATCTGGTGGCGGCGTTCCGGGCGACGCTGGAAGAGGTGGTGGAGGCCGATCTCATTATCCACCTGCGCGACATTTCCGATCCCGATTCGAGCGCCCAGGCGAGCGACGTCGCTGCGATCCTTGGCGATCTCGGCGTCGACGCGGCCGACAAGAAGCGCGTCCTGGAGGTGCTGAACAAGGTCGACAATCTGGGCGAGGAGCAGCGCCAAGCGCTGCTGGAGGCTGCCCGTGGGCCGGAGGCACCGATCGCCATCTCGGCGGTGACGGGCGAGGGGATCGCCGGCCTTTTGTCGACGGTGGAGGAGCGCATCTCCGGCGATCTGGCACCGGTGACGCTCAGGCTGTCGCCGCAGCAGATGCCGCTTCTCGACTGGATCTACCGGCACGGCGACGTGACCGAACGGGCCGACAACGAGGACGGCAGCATCACCGTGACCGTGCGCGCGACGGATATGGCCCGGCGAGAGATCAGTGAGAAATTACTAAATAATAACAGATGGTAGAAGTCGTTACTTCAACGACTTTGCCTGCTGCCACAGCGCCTCCATGTCGGCCAGGCTCGCTTCTTCCAGCGAGCGTCCGGCCGCGTTCAGGGCGCGCTCGACATGGCCGAAGCGCTTGCGGAACTTGTCGTTGGCGGCGGCCAGGGACGCTTCGGGATCGTGCCCCAGATGGCGGCCGAGATTGGCGAGTGCGAAGAGCAGGTCGCCGTATTCCTCGGCCACATGGGCGTCGTCGCCGCTGGTGATGGCCTGGCGCAGCTCGCCGATCTCCTCCTCGATCTTGTCGAGAACGGGCCCGGCTTCGCCCCAGTCGAAGCCGACGCGCGCGGCGCGCTGCTGCAGCTTCAGGGCGCGCATCAAGGCGGGCAGGGCGCGGGGAACCTCGTCAAGATGGGCCGGCTTTTCCGCCGTCGGCTGATGGGCGGCGCGCCGGGCCTGGCGCTCGGCTTTCTCGTCGGCCTTGATCTTGTCCCACATGCCCTTCGCCATTCCCTTGCCGCGCGCTGCGGCGTCGCCGAAGACATGAGGATGGCGGCGGATCATCTTGGCGGTGATGGCCTGAACGACGTCGCCGAAGGCGAAGTGCTGCTTCTCCTCGGCCATGCGGGCATGGAAGACGACCTGCAGCAGGAGATCGCCCAGTTCCTCGCGCAGATCGTCCATGTCGCCGCGCTCGATGGCATCGGCCACCTCGTAGGCTTCCTCGATCGTGTAGGGCGCGATGGAGGCGAAATCCTGCTCGACATCCCAAGGGCAGCCGGTTCCGGGCGTGCGCAGGGCCGCCATGATCTCCAGCAGTCTGGCAATGTCGGTCGATGGCTGCATGGTGCTGTCCTTCCCGGATTGGCGGCGATCGGCGGCTTGAGCCGCCGATACTGTGCCTGTGATATCATGGATCGACAGCGGAGCCAGCCGGCACGAGAATCGTCCCCAGGCTTCCTCGATGGCCGAGCGCAACCGACATGCTGCGCTCGGCGAAGGTCGGCATTTTGCGGATCATTTCTTCATCGGCTTGTCGCCGGTGGCCGGCGCCATGTAGGTGAAGACATCGCTGCCGCTTTCGATGGCGGGACCCGATCCGCCTTCGTAGGAAAGGTTCCATTGGGTGACGATTTCCAGTGAGCCGTCACCGGTGCTGCCCGCATAACCTGACCAGCCGGTGGCCGAGTTGCAGTTTTCCGAGCCGTTGGACCAGGCCACCGAAAAGGCGATGAAATTGCCGTTCACCCGGCCGGAGACGGGATAGGGCGAATTCTGGCAGCCGGTGCCCTGGGCGTGGTTGACGTAATGGCCGGAGACTTCTCCGGTCGTGCTCACCGAGATTGTCATGGTGGAGCCGTACTCGTTGACCCAGCTGGTCGACGTGGCGACCAGGCTGGAAAAGCCGTCGAACGAGGCCGGATCGAACGGCTCCAGCGCCGAAGCCGGGACGGTGAGGACGAGAGCGAAGCCGATGACGACAGGAATGCGAACCATGGCGGAGTCCTCCATTAGCCTTGCCATGAGGTTTTGCGAAATCCGATGTCGATGTGGCTGGAGAGGCTGCAGGAACATGGGTTCCGACATGCAGTCTGACACCGGACGGCAACGCCGTAAAGCGGGAACCGGCCGGGCATCGAACGCCCAGCGCCGCAACAGCGCCACGCGTCCTGTCAGACGCCTCCGTGTGTGACTTCTAATGTAAATGCAACAAGGGCTTAAACGCCATCCTAGGGCAGGGAGGTCAGCCCCCGGTCAGGTGTGCTGGTCGGGGTTGCTAAGCCTGTCCGGGGGCGGATGGTGACACGGTTAAAGAAGGTCTGCTACGCGGACAAAGCTGACCACGCCATGCCGAGCTGTTGCAGATTGGAGGCAGTGGGCTACATTGCCGTTCAATCTGCCCCTCAGCCCCTATAAAGGAAGCCACATTGATCACGTGTTATGTTCGGTACGAACTAAATCCCGCAAAAATCGTCGAATTCGAAGAGTATGCGCGGATGTGGATTCCGTTGGTAGAAAAATTCGGCGGAATTCACCATGGGTATTATCTGCCTCATGAGAGCGCAAACGATCTCGCGGTTTGTCTGTTTTCCTTCCAATCGCTAGCGGACTACGAAGTCTATCGAACGAAGAGCTTAACGGATCCCGAGTGTCAAGCAGCCTTTGAATTTGCGGAGAACATGGATTGCATCAGAAGATATGACCGGCATTTTCTGCGCCCACTCGCTGGAACTGATAGAAACATCCTTTAGCCATCAGGTCGTCCAGTGGGAAGCGGGCATTTTTTCATTCCCGGATAGGGCTCGAAGCCGTCATTTGGTCACTTCGCGTCTGAACACTTCAGCAGGAGTGTAAAAACTAAGGCACTTCCTCGGCGTGTTATTCAACCGGTCGATCAGTGACCGTATCTCTCCTTCAGGGACTGACAAAACAGCGGTATCCCGCGGCAGATAACGCCGGATCCGTCGGTTCATGTTCTCAACGGAGCCTTTCTGCCAGGGTGCCGACGGATCGCAGAACCAGGCATCCGTTCCCATACCTTGCTTGAGCCGTCGCCAGGAGACGAATTCAAAGCCGCGATCGAATGTCAGACTTTGCCGGGCATGCCTGGGCAGGGGACCGAGTACATTGATAAGCCGGTCCATGATCGGTTTGGATTGCCGTTCATTGTTCTTGAACAGTACGGTGAACCGGCTGGTCCGCTCAACGACCGTCGCGACATTGGCGTCTCCGTGCACCCTCTGAAAGATCATTAAATCAGCCTCCCAGTGGCCAAATTCCTTGCGTTCGTTGATGATTTTCGGTCGATGCTTGATTGAGCGCGCTTCCGGAAAAACCGGATTCTGCGGCTTGCGTGCGTATCTTGGTCGGCGCTCTTCCAGCTTTCCAATCACTGCGGTCCGCAGATCCTCGCGCCGAAAGAGCCTGCCGACACGCCGCCGCCGGTCGCGCGCCATATCGTTGGCGGTCATCGCCCAGTAGCCATAGGCATCGGGGAACTCACGGTCGTGCCAATAGTTGCGCCTGATCTCCCGGGAGATCGTCGCACGGTCACGGCCGAGGCGTCTGGCGATCTCTGACTGGCTGCATTTCTGCTCCCGCATCCGGGAAATCGTTTTGCGTTCTTCAAAACTCAAAACATCGCTCCCGAAAAGCAGGCAGCTTAGCGCCTTTGTTGCAGTTCGGGATAGAATGTGCCGTGGCTGAACATCAAAGTCGCATAAGATAGATTATGGAACTTATTGGTGGTTCGCGTGTGTTGCTTTCCGGCTCCAAACCGCAGTTTTCCATGTCGCCGCTTTCGGCGAAAGTTTGCGGTTAGTGTTGTTGCCATTCATCGGCAATCAGAATGTCTGGAAAGTCCGCATGTGCGCCTCACCGATGGATTCAGCAAACGCAAAGTCATACGCCTAGTGGTTGCAAATATGACACAACTATAAGGTAACTACCCGATGGTGTGAACAATGGCTGGAACGTGCTTGCCCGCCATAAAGCCAGTGGTTAATCCGGAACCTGACGATGCGGAAACCTTCAGGAGGAGCGATGCGGCGGATTGCAGCCATCTTGGTCGTTGGTCTTTTGAGTGCATGCGGCAGCCCGTCGGCCGGACCGACCGTCGGCGACATCACCTCAGCCACACTTCCAAATTCCAGCGAGCGCATCCCCGTCATCAATCTGATGGATGCCCCGATCGATTTTCCGGCGACCGCCACCGCCTACCAGGCGACCGATCACGGGCTCAGCCGGTTTCGGTCCGGCGGCAGCATGGATTCGCGCTTGCGGCGCGGCGACGTGATCGAGGTCACGATCCTCGACACCGGCGAGGACGGCCTATTTTCCGCGACAGACAGCAAGACGCTCAATCTTGGCCGTTTCACCATCGACGAAGGCGGGTTCGTCAATCTGCCTTTCGTCGGCCGCCAGCGTGTCATCGATTCGACGCCTGAGGGATTGCAGAACCGAATCGTCAGCAAGCTGCGCAGCTCGTCGGTCAATCCGCAGGCGGTGGTCACCGTGGTCGAAAAGCCCACCAGCAGTGTGACCGTCAACGGCAAGGTGCGTTCCGCAGGGCGTTTCCCGCTCACCAGCAACCGCGAACGGGTGCTCGATGCGCTGGCGCTTGCCGGCGGTGCGGAAGGCGCGCCGGGGTCCACCACCGTCACGCTCGTGCGCGGCCAGCACCGCGCCAGCACGACGCTGGATCGCATCCTGAATGAGGAAAGCCAGAACATCCGGCTTATGCCTGAGGACCAGCTTTTCATCGACGGCGACGCGGCAAGCTTCACGGCCTTCGGTGCTTTCAAGAGCACCGGCGAATTCCAGTTCGAACCGGGCAAGATGACGCTGGCGCAGGCTGTGGGCCGAGCCGGTGGCCTGCTGGACGACCAGGCGAATGCACGCCACGTCTATCTGATGCGCAACCAGCCGGTTCACTCCAATGTCGCCGCCGCTTCAGCGGGCAAGAACCCGGGAGCTCCCTTTATTACCACGAAGCCGGTCGTCTATCGCGTGGACATGAAAGAAGTGGCAAACCTTCTGCTCATGCAGAAGTTCCAGATGCGCGACGGCGACCTGCTGGTCGCGACCAACGCGATGATGGTAGATGCGGCGAAGCTGATGACGGTGTTCCAGAAGAGCCAGGCCTTGCCCGCCGCTGCGCCTCCAGGCAACTGATCGCTCAGGCTGCGCCCAGCCTGGCGAGGGCATCACGTGCAGTGATGCCCTTCCCTTCTTGAAGCATTGCCGCGATTTCCCGCAGTGCCGATGATCCGCCTTCCGAAGCGAGACGCTCCAGCATCAGCGCAACGATCTTGCCGGCCGCGCGCAGATCACGTTCAGGGTTCGCGGTCCGGTTCTCGTCGTCGAAGCCTGGCGTACCGCCCCTTCGGATACCCAGAGAAGCAAGGCTTTCGTTTGCTTCGAGTGCGATGCCGAAATCCGCGATTTTGAGCGCGGGATCATCCCCTTTTGTAAGCAGCAGATTTTGCGGCGATATGTCGGCGTGGACGAGCCCCGCTTCGTGGATTGCGGCAAGGCCACCAAGAAGGCCGGAGACGATCCGGCGCAGGGCCGTCGCGCCGATTGGGCCGCCGCTTCTCAATAGATTGGCGATGCTTCCGCCGCCCATCCATTCCATCACGAGTGCGGGACGCCCGTCCGACAGGCGCAACAGCACGTCGGCGGCGACGATCGCGGGATGGCGCAGGCGCTGCATGATGCGCGCCTCGCGCAGGATGAAACCGGCTGAGACAACATCGGCAGCATTATCGGGCACAAGCGTCTTCATAGCGTGGTGTGTGCCGAGATCGCGATGGCGCAGGCGATGCATTTGGACGCGGTCGCCCGCATGGACGACGCCCTCGTCCCAGAAGCTGTTCGCGATGAGATCGCACCCGTCGTCACCGGCCAAGTCGGAGACGTGGCGGTCGAGTGCGGAACGCACCTGATCGAGAAGAAACTGGACGTCTGTTTGCGAGCGGGGAACGCCCTCATGCAAGCGCACGGCCCGCCAGAGCTCGGCATAGCGGGAGGCGACGACATCCATGCCGGGCGGGAGGCCCTCCCCCGCAACGTTCATTGTGCCAGCTCAACGCCGAGCACGATGGCGCTGACATTTTCCCGGGTTCCGGCAATCAGGCTCTCCTGAACGAGGGTCGACGCGGCCTCTGCCACCGGCGTCGCGGCGACGATGCCGGCGATCGTGCGCTCATCGAGGACACGCGTCAGGGGCGCGCTGCATAGAAGCAGCCGGTCGCCGCTTTGAAAGGTATCGACCACCACGTCCGGGACGAGTTGCCGCATTCCGCCGACGCTGCGCGAGAGCCGCCGATGCAAGCCGACCTCGACATGATCTCGCGTCAATGCCCGCATCGTGCCGTCGCGCATCAGATAGCAGCGCGCATCGCCGGCCCAGATGACGGCGAAATCTTCGCCGAGGCCAGCGAGCGCGACCACGCTTGCACGGGGCTCATCCACATCGGCCATCGAAACCTGAAGCAGGCCCTGCGCACGGCCAAGCTTCCCCTTCACCTCCTGGACGAGATTGGCGAGCGTCTCCTGCGCAACCGTTGCCGACAGCGCGTTTACCACCGTCTTGGCAGCCTCCTTGGCGCGAATGTCGTCGCCGATCCCATCGGCGACGACCAGAAGGCTCGGGCTCCGCGAGACAAGAAGCGCATCGCCGTTCACCGCGTGGCGCGTGCCAGGATGCGTGGCATAGCTGCGCTCGTGAACCGGCGTCTTGCGTGGCGCTTCAGGGACGACCGCCACCGCCGTCTCGACCGAGGCAGGCCCCTCCTCTCCCGTGGAATCGGCGGCGGTCGGACGCCCTATCTCCAGCAGCTTCATGAAATCGGCGGGCGTTGGCGCACCGTCGGTGCTGAAGCCCTGGACCTTGCGGGTCTCGGGTGAGATCGTCCACCACAGGGTCGAATGCGCGAAGCGCGACGAGCCCTGCTGCCCGCGATCCTCGGCATCCCGCGCGTGAGGCAGCCGCAGGCGCTTGATTGCGGCCGGAAAGCCGGTGAGATCGAACTCGTCGGTCAGAGAGGTCTCGGCCAGCGCCTCGGCGGCCGTGAACCAGGTGCTGTCGAAACAGAGCTGTCGTGGATCCTCGCGATAGTCGCCGAGTTGGGCGGCAACAACCAGGGGAAACTGACGACCGACACGATCCGCATTCGGCAACAGCACGCCGACATGCGTCGCAGGCCCCCAAAGGCCGCGCGGGACGACGAAGCGCCATATCGGCATCGTCTCGAACCGGTCTTTCCATCGCGGGCCGAGCACTTCACGGCTCATCTCCATCCCCGCCTGCAGCCAGAGGTCGAGGGCTTCCCGGAAGGCGGGACTGACACCTGAGGCGACAAAATCGCCGTGGCTCGGCACCTTGCCGAAGAAGCCGATCCTGTCGGATGCTGTCCCGATGCTCGCTTCGCGCTGGTTCATGACAATCTCAGAGTTGCGACGGACAGCGGAAGTCCGCCAAGGCCGTGAGCCGGAAGGGATTGAGCACGGAGCCGAACTGCACCTCGAACTCCGCCTCCAGCCCAGCGTTCCTGAAGCTGGCGCGGAAGAGGTCGTCCGCCTCGTCCGAGATCTGCGCCCGGTCAAAGAGCCGGAAGACCGACCAGTCGCCATTTTCCGTGATCGCATGGTCCCAGCCGCCGGGCATGAACAGGAGATGGGAGAGGTTCTTCGATTCCTCGGAGGGCCAGTGAACGGATTTCGACTGGACGCGGCCGTTGTTTGTATAGACGACCTTCTCCCCCTCGATCTCCATCATCACGGCTTCCGCCCCGCCGGACAGCGATACGGGCTTGATATTTATGGTCACCGCCGGGCTCCCCGAGCCTTCGCGGAAGAAAGCGCGCCGGATGCGGTCCGCGTTCTCGAATTGTGCAAGGGCCTCGCTCGGCTCTCCCGGCGCGCCGAACGTGCCACGCCATGTCCAGGGCGAGACGGTCGTATCGACGAAGGGCTCGAGGCGTTCCTTGAAGAAGCGATCGAAAACGCCGGAAGGCGCGAAGAGCCTGACGAAGTCGCTCATGGCGACGTCGCGTGATGACTCGCGGACGAATGGATAGCGGCCATCGACGATGTTGGTGCAGACTGCGTTTTGCGAACTCCAGAGGTCATTGAACTGGGCTCGCGCCGTCTTGACCGCCAGCGAAGCGATATCGGCGGAAATACCCGCCACCCACGTGTCGAGCGGCGCCGGCAATTGTCTGCCCTGCTGCAGCAGATCCTGATTGGCGGTAACAAGTTGGCTATCCGCATCGAACACCTGCGCCACTTCCGCGGTGGAGGTCGCCGCGCGGGAAAGCCTGTCGTGAAGCGCCGCGATCGACGTCTGCAACGCGGCCATGGGCGTCGCCTCGTCGGCGCCCTGTGCCTGGGCGTCGCCGTCGGCGGCCTCGACCACTTCGCGGAGCCCGGCGAACGGATCGGGCGGCGTGAGGCCGGCGGCCAGCGATGCCGCTTCGTTCGCCGCCGGAATGGCCGCGCCCAGTGGATCGAGGTTGGTCGCGGCGGCAATGGATTTCGCCGCCGCCTCCAGCGGAGCGGGATTGCCCCCTAGCATCCGCACAGTCTCGGCCGCATCCTTCAATGACTGCGAGGATCGGGGGCGCATATCGGTCGCCAGTGCCCGCCATCTTCTCTCGAAATTGTCGAAATAAAGCTGGACGGCTGCCCGCGAAACGCTGTCGACGGTCGTGCCGGCAGGGTTCTGCTCGCCGCGCACCCACTCCTCGCTGAGCGCCTCGCTGGCTGCGGAGGCCAGCGACGGCAGGACCACGGTTTGATAACCGCGCGCGGTGAAGAAGCCGGGCATCCCCTCGCGAAGCGAGGCCCGGGATGCACGCACGAAGGCCCTTTCGCCGAGCGGACCGAGCGCTTCCGCGGGGACCCAGGCAGGAAGCAGGCGCGCGGCGCGTTGGTCTTCGAGTATATCGTAGGCACGAGCGGCGACGCTGCGCTCGCGGATGACGGCGCGCGCATCGGCGATCAATCGTTCGTCAAGCGCAATGGGTTGAATGGGTCCGGAGGCCAGGCTTTCCGCATGGGCGGCGAGCGCCCTGCGGGTGACTGCGCGGCCTTCACCGGGATAGAGCTCGGCGAATATGTCTTGCGCCTGCACGGCGACGAAATCCGGATCCGCCGGCCCCATGCCACCGAGCATCGCATAGAGCTTGAGATCGTCGAAGCTGCGTGCGGGGTCTTCTGCCTCGGCCAATCGCGCCTGCAGGTGATAGAGCATGCGCGGCAGGAGCAGCCCGTTGAGCGCCCGCTGATAGGCCTCGCGCTGACGGCTCCTGATCTTGTTCTCCTGATCGAGGCCGAAACTCACCTGCCAGACAGGCTTGTCGGCAAAGCCGGCGGTAATGTTGCGCAGGTTGTCGAGCGCCGGCAGGATACGCAGGAAATCCGCGTCGGCGACATCGCGGATCGGGATGTTGCGGGCGTGGTCTTCGTAGGCGTCGATCCGCTGCTCGGCCTGCGCCAACGCGCCGAAATTGCGGAAATAGGTGGCCGTCCAGCTCGCCAGGACGACGATGGCCACAGCGGCGGCAAGACCGTAAGCGACCTGCCGCAAAACGAACTGGCGTCGCGACAGGCGCCGGTCGCGGGCGACGAGCGCCGCCTCGCCGAAGATGACATCGGAGAACAGACGCGACAGGAAATAGCTGCGGCGCGGGCGTGATGCAGCCTCACCGGTCATTGCCTCTTCGGCCTGAGTGCCCGAGGCCAGGTAGACGCCGCGCAGCAGCGGCGCTTCCACCAGCCTGGAGCCGGAGCAAAGCTCCGTCAGAATCTCGTGCAAACGTTCCTTGAGCGAAGCGAGCTCTGCGGGGAAACGGAAGATGCGTCCCCTCGCCTCGACATCCTGTTCCTGCTGCATCCGCTCGATCAGCATTGAGCCGACGCGCTCCTGGAGCAGCGCGAATTCTTCCACGAAACGATCCGGCAGATCTTGTGCCTTGTAGCTTTCGTCGAGCGCGAAGGTCGCGCCCCAGACCTGTTCGCGGTCGGATTTGTTGAACCCGTCGAAGAAGTCCACGAAGCCGGTCAGAAGGTCAGCTTTGGTCAGCACCACATAGACCGGCACCCGTGCCTGGAGGATTTCATCAAGCTCCGACAAGCGCTGGCGTATGGCGCGCATTTCCTCCAGCCGCGCTTCGGATTCGCGGGTCAACAAGTCGCCGATGGAGATCGTGACCAGTGCGCCGTTGATCGGCTGCGAGCGGCGGTATTTCTTGAGAAGACCGAGAAATCCCTCCCAACCTGCCTTGGATGCACCGTCTAGGTCGTCCTGGGTGGTGTAGCGGCCGGCGGTGTCGATCAGGATGGCGTCTTCGGCGAACCACCAATTGCAATTGCGCGTGCCGCCGATCCCCTGCACGGATTTCGTGCCCATCGCCTCGCCGAGCGGGAACTTCAGGCCGGAATTGGTGAGCGCCGTCGTCTTGCCCGAACCCGGTGCGCCGAAGATCACGTACCAGGGCAGTTCGTAGACATAGCCGAAACGCTTGCGCGTGACCCGGCGCATGAGCGCCAGCGCTTCCTTTAGCCGGTCGCGGATTTCGCCGACTTCGGCCTGCTGGCGCTGGGCAGCCTCTGCCGCCGTATCGTCCTCCAACCCTTCCGCCAGCGCCTTGTCGCGCCGGCGCCCGCGGATGATGGAGACAACCAGGTAGATCGCCCACACGGCCACGACGATGCCGATGACCGTCAGTCTCGCGGCGGTGCCGGCGAGCGGCTTGAAATCGCCATAGCCGAGGAGATGGCCGTAAAACCAGACGACCACGCAGATCGCGACGACCCATATCAGCGACAGGAACCGTGCGCCTAGGAACCCGGCATAGGAATCCACATAAGACCGGAGCGTGTAGAAGTAGCTCAGAGGGTTGATCATGGCCGGCCGCCCTCCTCCGCTCCGCCCTGTACAAGCGGTGTGCTGCGAAGCGGTGCAATGCCGGCCGCCTCAAGGCTTTCTCTGGGATCGGTGAGAACCAGTATCTCCGTCCGCCGATTGGCTTCGCGGCCCTCCCGCGTCGAGTTGTCGGCAATCGGATCGCTTTCGGCGCGACCGACCGTCAGGATCGCTTCCGGCCCCGTGAACTGGGCGAGGATGTCTCCCACCGCCTTGGCACGCGCCTCCGAAAGCTGCCAGTTCGATGGGAATTGCGCGGTGCGAATGGGTCTGTCGTCGGTATAGCCGACCACCAGGGCGCGGAAATCCTCCGAGGCAAGCGCGGCGCCGATGCGGCTGAAAAGCGCGACGAACTCTTCGCTGACGTCGGCGCTGCCGACATCGAACAGCCCGGTGTTGGCGATGCGGACAAGAAGCCGGCCATCCGCATCGGCAAGCTGGACGGTCCCGCGTTCGACGTCCGGCTGAAGGAAGGCGAGCAGGTTTTCCAGCGCGCTCGGCCGCTCGGGTTCCGGCGGCGTCACGATGACGGGTGGCTCCTCCACCGGTTCGGGCACAGGCCGCGGCAATGCGGCAACGCTTGGCGCGTCAGCCGGTCCAACGCTTGCCAGACGCGAGAAAGTGCCATCCGACGCACGGTTGAGCGACAGCGTGAAAAACAGATAACCAAACGCGAAGACGAGCGCGAGCACGGACAACAAAGTCCACAGGGCCACGGCGGTGCGCAGCGGCTTGTGGCGCGCGGCAACACCCTTCCAGTGCGGCGACAGCTCGCGTTCGAACACGCCATATTGGCCAAGCAGCGTCTTGTAGAGGTTCTCGCGGATACGGGAGAGCTCCAGCGTACCGCGCGGCGACACCCGCGTGCGCCCCTCGAAGGCGAGCGAGAGGCACAGATAGATGAGGAGAAGGAGGTCCTTGCTGGACGCCGGCGTCTTGTGGAAATGGTCGAGCAGGTCGAATACCTTGTCGCCGCCCGTCACGTCCATGTGGAAGGTCGAGACCAGACCGGAACGCGCCCAGCCTGCCCGCACGCCCCAGGACTTGCTGAGGATCACGTCGTCGACGGTCGCGCACATCACATAGTGCGCCGCTCTCGCTCGCTCGGGACTGATGCGAGCGCTGGCAAGGTCCCGCTCGTAGCGGCGGATGGCTTCCGTCGTCACCCGGCGAAGCTGTTCGGTGTCGGGCTGTGTGTCGCTCTGCCGGATTGCGTGGGCAAGATTGAGCAGCGGCGCGGCGGAGGCGACGATGGTCGGCACCTCGCTGCCGCCGAAACGGAAGTCGCGCACCATCGCCTCGACGGACCATGCTTGCGGCGGCCGACGGTTCGTCGCACCGTCGTTCGCGGTTTCGGATACCGGTTCGATCACGTCGTCGAGGATGTCGGCCATCTGCTGCGCGGTCTTCTGTTTACGCGCACTGTCGTCGGTCAACTCGATGACGGTCGGCAGGTCCTGCCAGGAAATGGAGTTCTGCTTGTTCATTCTCTCAGCGCCCAGAGTTCCATTTCGATTTCAGGGAAATTGCCTGCAAGGTGGATCGCAATCGCGCCCGACGTATCGAGTTGCTTCCAGAGCGAGCTCTTGGTGTCGAGTTCGAAATAGATCGTGCCGGACCGGTATGGGAGCTGGCGCGGCAGCACCGGCAGCGAGCGTACCGGAATGCCCGGCAGCGCAACGTTGACGAGTTCTGCGATGCGTTCGACCGGACCGACCTTGATCTGCGCGGGCAGATTGCGGCGGATATCCTCCGCCGACATCTCGGCGCGCACCGCAAGCACGAACCCGGCATCGCGCAGCAACGAACGATCGTTGATCGTGCCGACGCGGACACCATGCCGGCGCTCGACCAGATCGATCGCCACCGCTGCCTGTTCGAGCATTGCCGAAAGCGACGTGCGCAGATCGTCGAAGACGACGGCGAATGTCGATTTGAGGTCGTCGTGGCGATAGGGCGGGAAGTCCGTCGCACGCTTGGAATCGAAGGTGAAGGTCGCGAGCTCACCTGCGAGCTGAATGCACAGCTCGTAGAAGGTGATCGGGTGTATGCGGGTCGTGTTCGCCGAAACATGGCGCAGCATCGGATCGGCGCGGTTGAGTATCTGCAGCAGCAGGTAGTCGCCAACTTCAGCTGTGCCACGGATGGTCGGATCGCCGATGCGCTCGGCGATCGCACCGGCGCGATGGCGCACGATGCCGAGAAGCTCGGTGACGAGCTCGGCAAGACGCGGCTCGGCCGCGCAGTTGAGCGCCGGTGCGATATAGGCCGGATCGAGGATCACCGCCTTGTCGGAGCGAACCTCGATCACATGCGCAAGGCCGATAAGCTCGTAACCTGAAAGATCGTCACCCGTCTTGAGGTAACGAAGGTTGAGCCGGCCAACATCGATCTGCGCCATGAAATCGGTTTCGACGTTTGAATCGGGCGCCTCGTAGGGCGATGCAACCACACGCACGCCGTTGGCCGACGCACCGCCGTTCATCGCCACATCCGCTTTGCCGGAACGGCGCGCCGGCAGCGCCAGGTAGATGGTCGCGTCGCGAACGGTCTCGTCGAGATCGAGCGGCGGCGGCAAGTCGGCATCGATGGGCGCTTCGAAGAGTGTCCCATCGGGCAGGATGCCGCGCAGATGCGACAGCGCGAACTGGCCGATCGCCAGTGCGCTGCGGTCGATGCCGATCTCGGCGACACCCCAGGGATATGGAGACAGCTCACGCAGGCTCGTGCGCACCAACCTCTCGGTCCAGCGGTCCGACTGCTGGAAGTGCTGCACGCGCAGGAACATACCTTCGTTCCAGGCAACCCTGTTCTCGTACCTCATCGGTGGGCGTCAACCTCTCTGTCATCATCCTGCGGTATGGCCTCGGCCGAATCCTGCTCCTGCAGCGCCTGCCGTGCGGCCCGGCAAAGCAGATCGTGAACCGAGAGCCGACCGCCTTCGTCTTCGAACTGCGCGCAATAAGCCTGCCAGTAAGTGCGATCTCGGAGCCAGGGCAGTTCCCTTCCCCAGGTAAGGCGGCGCGGTTCCGCATCGATCAGCGCTTCAAGCATCGAGGGATCGAACTGCCGCGTGGCGCGGGCGAACATGCCATCGAGCGCCAAAGCCAGCCGCATCTGGTCTTGCAGCAGCGCATCGAGCCGCAACGCCAGCGCTTCCGCTCCGCTATCGGAAAATGAAAAGGAAGCGGCAGACGGGCCGTCGGCGTCCATGCCGAGCCTGGAGAAAAGCTCGCCACTCGCCTCCTCGCAGCGCGCCAGCAGTGTCCCCAGACGGTGCAGGTCCGCAGCCGGAACCGGTGGTGTGTCTGGATGGGTGGTCCCAGCCACGACCGCCGCTTCCACCTCATCGGTTCCCGGGGCGGTCTCTACGGGGCGCTCAGCCTCTGCCTCTTGCGAAACCGGCGCGCTGCGCACCACGGCGACCGGTGCGCGCGTCGCAGAAACATGTTCGAAACGTGTGCTCGTCTCGGTCTCCTGGTTCCAGTCGTCAGGCAGCACTGGCGAGAACCCGCCCGTATCGGGTGCGCCGTGCCAGCCAATCTCGACGTTTCGCGACGACGGCGTGCCGCTATTTGCCTGCTCGGCGGTCACGCCGGCGAGCCAATCTTCGCCTTCACCGACCGCGCCCCGCAACCCGCTGGCCGTGCGGGCAGACGGCGCCACGTCCGCGAGGATCGACGAGATCGTCAGATTGTCGTCGCCGAGCCGCAGGTCGGCATCCGGGTCGTCATGGGAAGCGTCCCGCTCGCCGCTGATCGCGACGACGAAGCCGAAATCGCCGATCTCGACCACAGATCCGGCATCAAGGGGAACGGTCTCGTCTTCGTGGACGATCACGCCGTCGACGCGTGATCCGTTCGCGCTCTTGTCGCGCAGAAGAAAGCCGTTGCGGTCGCTTTCGATGACGCAATGGAGCTTTGAAACGGTGCGCTTGGGATCCGGTATCTGCCAGTCGCAATCGCCCGCTCTGCCGATGGTGCGGTTTCCGGTCTCGAAGTACCAGCGTTGCCGCGGCGCACCGTCGCCAAAACCCTTGGCAGGTTTGAGCTCAAGGCGAAGCGTCATGTCACGCCTCCCCCGCCTTTGCCCAAGATGGCGTGTCGCGTGAGGATTGCATCGCCGCAGTCGTGGACAGCCGGCGTTCCGAGAGCCCAGCTGTTCCAGCCAAGGCGCGGCCGCTCGCCACCCTTGCCGCCGAGATTGCAGAACGGCACGTCTTCCTTGCGCAGGATCACCTGCATGTCGAAATCGAGGCCTGAGCCGACAAACAGGCGCGTCAGCGCAAAGAGCTCGCGCGCCGCGCGGCCACCCGGCGCAAGCGCCAGATAGTCGGCATAGGCCAGCGGGCCGATGACAACGCGGAAGCCACCGCTGAAATCGCGGATGGCAGCTCCTGCCATCGCATCGACGCCGAGCTGCACGGGCTCATCGCGCGTCATGCGGCTCTGCTCCGCCTCCGGCACCGACAGCCAGCGGCCGCGGAAGAGCTCGACACGCACCGGCAGGCCGGTGAACTCGCCGAGCATCGCTTCGAGGTTCGAGGCGTTGCGTGTGCGCGCTGCGAAAAAACCGCTGAACCGGAGGACGAGTTCGTCGTCGACCCCGGCCGTCTCCCGCAGGCGAGCCGTGCGAAAGCCGGTGAGCGCGAACACCGCGTTCCTGAACGTCTCCGCGGCACCGCCGCGCCAGCGCATCAGCCGCGGCAGGCGATACTTTTCGCTGGCGTCGACGAAGAGCTCGACCATTCGGGCGCTGAGCATGTCGAGGAAGGCTTTGAGGCCGCGCGCCCGATTGCGCTCCTCACGCATGACAACTTCATTGTAGGCCGGCGGCAACGCACCGACCGGCCCGAGCAGCCCCGGAAAAGCGGTGCGCAGGCTGGCTTCGCCGCTCCTTCTCCTGAAGCCGTCTACGGCGAGCGGCGCGGTGGACACACCGACGCCGGATGCGAGGGCGAGCACATCACTCGCCTCCTGGGCCACACGAAAGGCCGTCGTCGGCTCGAAGCGGCCCGGATCGGCTTCGAGCCGTTCGGCGAGGTCGATCTCTTCGGGTCTGACGGTTTCGTTCATCGCCCGATCCTCAGAGCAGCGGCCGTTCGGCCGCCCGCGCCGGCCATTTCGCCACCGGTGTCGACTGGCCGCGCAGCGAGACGGTCAGCCGCGTAAAGCTGTTGATCGATGTGTAGAGGCCGAAGAACCGCTCGAGCACCGCGCCAAACAAATAGGCCGATCCACGGTCGATCATTGCCGGATCGAAAGTGAGCGCAATTTCCGTCCCAGGCACCAGGCCGCCATGGCCGAGCCGCGCGGTCGAGGAACGGGCCTCGACGCGGGCTATGGCATCAATGAGCTGTTTCGTCTCCGGCGCATCGCGGAAGGCATAGAGCGACAGGATGTCCTTGAGCGCCGCACCGTCATTATCGAACAACGAAAGGTGATTGAGGAGCAGATGCGAGATCAGCCGCCAGTTCCGGCCGTGATGGTCGTGCAACCTCACCGACGGCGTCGGCGGTATCAGCGCTTCCACCTTCGCCACGCCCTCATGGCCGGAGGCGATCTGGAGATGGGGGTGTCCGCCACCAAAGGGCAGCTTCTCCGGCAGGTCGCGGTTGAGACAAAGAGCATCGACGCTGGCGACCGCGTCGAGCCGCGCGGATGCATTCCGCTCGGCATCGACGAAAGCGATGTCGCAAAAGCCCTCCCCATCGTCGAAACGGCGCTCGATCTGCCAGAAGCGATCGGTCGCGGCGCCGCGCAGCGAACGGCCGAAGAACGGCCGGCACACCTCCTCCTTGCCGACGCGGCTGGTGACCAGGACGCGCTCGACGGAATAGATCTCCCGCGTGCGCTGGCGGCGCGAATCCGGCAGCAGACGATGTTCCGTTCGCGTGCCGTCGAGCAAGATCGGCTCGCAGGCTTGACGGAAGAGATTGACGACAGGCGCCGCGTGGAGAGCGAAATCGCTCGTACCGACGCGGCGCTCGAGTTTCGTGTCGGCCTCGTCGAGATAGATGAAAATGTCCATCGTCTCGCCGGTCCATCGCTCCAGACCGTTGATCTCCAGAAACAAGAATTTCTGCGGCAGAGCGAAAAACTCCGTCAGCAAGCGGTAGCCCGTGAAGCTCGACGTCGGATAAGGCAGCATCGCCTCGTCCTTCTCGAAGCCGACACGCTTCAGATGGCTCTTCGGCAGGAGCATGGCATCAGGGTCGTCCGCATGACGCGCCAGCGCGATGCCGAGCGTGTGATTGGCCAGCAGCTCGTAGAGCGCGTTGGCCTCGCGCCAGCCGCCGGAAAGGTGGAGGCGCAGGCGCCGCAACGACACTTCCTCGAGCGATTTCGAGCTGTCCGTGTGACGCACCGAAAGACGCAGGCACGATGCGGCACCGCCGAACGAGGAAAGCGGAGCCTCTATGGGCAGGCCGCCGAGCCGCGCCGCCTCAAGGCGCACCGGCGCGATCTCGACATCCTGCGTCGTACGGAAACGGCAGGTCTCACCGCCAATGGGTTCGGCCAGAATCTCGGTATGCCGCGGTATGGTCTGCACGCCTGCGAGCGTGTCGCCCGGCGTGAAGTGCACGATGCTCATCGAGGGGATCGGGGCTAGATAGTGCGGATAGAGTGTTTCCAGGAGCCCATTCGTCAGCTCGGGAAACTCGTCATCCAGCTTCTGTCGAACGCGCGCGGCCGAATAGGCGAAGCTCTGGATAAGGCGCTCGACATGCGGGTCGTCGGCGATCTCGCCGGTAAGGCGCAGGCGGCCGGCGATCTTGGGGAAGCTCTCGGCAAAGCGCGATGCTCTGCGCCGCAGTGCGGCCAGCTCGTCATTGTAGCGCTGGAGGAAGCCTTCAGCCACGCGGCGCCTCCACGAGGAAACGCTGCGTCGACGGATCGATGGTCGATTCGAAGCTGATCGGCGGCATACCTTCATGCAGCCGAAAGGAGGCCTGTATGCGCAGGCGCAGCGTGCGCTCGGTCGCGGCACGCTTTTGCAGGATGGTCACATGTACGTCCGAAAGCCGCGTCTCGACCATCGAAATCCGCCGTTCGAGCGAGCGGGCCAACGCCAGCTTGGATTCGTCCGTCACCAGATTGGCCGAGACGATCCCGTCCATGCCGTAAGTATGGAGGGAGTCCCTCAGTTCGGACATTTCTGCAGGCGGCGCAGAAGGGCATCGGCGCGTGTTGAGGAGCGCTTCGAGGTCACGGCGAATCGCCTCGCGCATCTCACGGACCTGATCGACCAGGCTTACTTGCGGATCGGCGGCCGACTCCGGGTTTGGATCGACGAGCCGATCCAGGATCGACCGCGCGAGAACGCGTTCGCCGGGCCGGTAGCGCTCGAGTGGATCAGGCATCGAGCATCCTCTCGCGTTCGCCTTCGGCCTCGACACCAAACGACCTGGCGTCGTGGAACGAGACCAATTCATCGCCGGCAAGGAAGCAACGTTGCCCCCGGCCGGTGGTGATGCCGTTCTCCTCGATCCACTGGGTCTCGCGTCCGAGCAGCAAGGTCGGATCGTCCCTGGTGCCGTGATAGATGGCCGGCAGGAGCACCGGCGCGATCGCGCCATCCTTGAGGGTGAGTTCGGCGCGGCGATAAGCCAGATCGCGCGGCCGCGCGATCGGCTCCACGGTGACGGAAGCGACCTGCGAGAAATCCACCCACAGATAGGCGCCGCCCGTCATGAGCACTTCGAGCGCATGGGGTAGCCGATCGTCGAGATCGCGGAAATCGGCAACCTTCTTTCCGTTCCAGTAGATCGGACGCTCGCCGCGCTGATCGTCAAAGCCCGACAGCGCCGATTGCGCATCGCCTGCACCTTCACGGACTGTCAGCGCCATGTCGAGCGCCGCACGGTCGAGCGGCGTCGGACCACCTGGGAACGAGGGAACGGCACCGCTTTCAAACCAGGCTTGCCGCGCAACCATGGCACGGAGCTGGTTGCGCAAAAGCGCGAAACCCATCGTGTCCTGCGGGGAGAATGTCGCGGCAAGACTACATTGCGCATCCGCCTTTTCCAACTGGCCGGACAGGATCAACAGGTCGATATAGAGATGGCGCGCCTCCTTGTCGGTCGGATCCCCCTTCACATGCTCGCGCGCCTCATCCAGGGCAGCGGAAAGCGCGTTTTCGCCAAGCAGCGTCGCGATCTTCCTGGAGAGTGTCATGCGGACATCCTTTGCTCTGTGGGCTGGGCGAATGTGCCGGTCTGGGCGGCCGTTGTTTCTGCGATGAGATGGAAGCTGGTCGACACGTCGTCGAGCTGATAGTGCGGTTGCAGCCGCACCGTGCAGGAGAACATGCCCGGCTTGCCCGGTATCTCCTCCACTTCGATGCCGGCCGAGCGCAGCGGAAACCGAGTGCGCAACGACAGGTCGGCATCATCGTTGCCGAGCGTGTAGCCGGTCAACCAGTCGGAAAGCTTGCGCTGGATGATGCGGGCATCGGACAATTGCCCTATCTCGTCGCGCATGATGACCTTCAGGTAATGCGAGAAGCGCGAGGCACAGAGCACATATTGCAGCATCGCGGCCAGCCGGGCGTTCTGCCGCGCGTTCTCGTTGGAGTAGTGTTGCGGCGCGTGGATCGACTGATTGGAATTGAAGATCGCGGACGACGAGAGATAGGTGCTGGCGACGGGGATCAATCCCAGATCGCAGAATTGCTGCTCCTGCGAGGAGGTCAACCTCACCTCGACCGGCGCCTGGGCCGACAGGCCATGGCTCTCCGTTCCGAATTCGTAGGGTGCGAGTTCCTGCGCCGAAAGCAGTCCGCCGTCGATGGCATCCTGGGTTACACCGCGAATGTCGGCGAACCAACCCGATTCGATGAAATTGCGGATGACCACGGCGGCGAAAGCGAACGCACCATTGCCCCACAACAGCGAACTGCCGTCCGCGGCGATCTCCTCGCGGAACGGAAAACCGTCGTCGCGCCTCGGCGAAAAGGGCTCGTGGGGCGAGCGCATGAGAATGCGGGGCGCGACAAGGCCGACGAACCGCGAATCCTCGCGCGCCCGTAAGGAATCCCAGCGCATACGGTGCTGCATGTCGACGATGCGGGCGGGGTCGGAGACGCGATTGAGCTCGGCGAAACTCTCCAGGCCCACCATCATCGGCGATGCACCCGCAATGAAAGGGCAAAAGGCAGCAGCCGCAAGCATGCCGACATCGCCCAGGACGCCCACCGGATCGTCCCCGCCGTCGGGCGAGAGGTGGTAATTTCCCACGAGCAACCCGAACGGCTCTCCACCCGGCATGCCGAATTCGCGGCTGTAGACGAGGTCGAACAAGGCACTCTGGTCGAAATCGGTGGCGCGGCGCATGCTGCGCGTCAGCTCCTGCCAACTGGCGCTCAACACCTTGATCTTCACGTCGGTGCTCTTCGACCCCATGCGCACGAGCATCGCCAGCCCGCGCCATCCAGCTTCCATTGCCTGGAAATCAGGATGGTGCAGGATGGCGTTGACCTGTCGATTCAGCGCCTCGTCGATCAGGGCGATGACCTGATCGGCAAGACGCCGCCACGATGTGCTCGGGGCCGTATGCATCGTCCGGTCCTGTCAGCCCGCACCGGCTGGCCGGTGCGGGCTACTCTGGAGTTCTAGTTCTTAGCCGGAATGCGGGCGACCATGCGCAGCGAGGTGGTGAGTTCCTCCATCTGCAGCCAGGGGCGCATCCATGCGACGGCATTGTAGGAGCCCGGCTTGCCGGGAATTTCCTGCACCGTCACCCGGGCCTCGCGCAGCGGATATTTCGCCCGCGATTCCTCGCCCGCGTCGTCATTGGCGTTGACGTAGTTCGAGATCCAGCGGTTCAGCCAGGCCTCGCAGTCCTCCGCCTCCATGAAAGAGCCGATCTTGTCGCGGCCCATGACCTTGAGGTAGTGCGCAAAGCGCGAGGTGGCCATCATGTAGGGCAGGCGCGCCGACACGGCCGCGTTGGCGGTCGCCTCAGGCCGGTCGTAGACCTTCGGCTTGTGGACGGTCTGCGCGCCAAAGAACACGGCGTAGTCGGTGTTCTTATAGTGGCAGAGCGGCAGGAAGCCGAGCTTGCCGAGTTCGGCATCGCGGCGGTCCGTGATCCCCACTTCCGTCGGGCATTTCAGGTCGAGATCGCCATCGTCGCTGGCGAAGATGTGCATCGGCAGGTTCTCGACCTTGCCGCCGTTCTCGGCCCCGCGGATCGCCGTGCACCAGCCGCTCCTGGCGAAAGCGTCGGTCAGCCGCGCGCCCATCACATAGGCCGCATTCATCCAGCAATAGCTTTCATGCGGCAGTTCGCCGTTCTTGGAGCCGCCGGTCTCGTCGTAGTTGAACTCGTCGATCGCGTTGGTCTGCGGACCGTAGGGCATGCGGGCCAGCACCCGGGGCATGGCGAGCGTGACGAAACGGGCGTCGTCGCTGTCGCGCAGCGAGCGCCATTTTGCATATTCGACGGTCTCGAAGATCTTTTCGAGATCGCGCGGACGCGCGAGATCGCGGAAATCCTCGAAGCCGAACATGTGCGGGCTTGCGGCCGCGATGAACGGGGCGAAGGCGGCGGCGGCGATGGACGACATGCTTTGCAGCATCTGCACGTCCTCGAACGAGTTGTCGAACTCGTAATCGCCGACGATGGCCCCCAGCGGTTCACCGCCCGGCGTGCCGAACTCGTCCTCGTAGATCGCCTTGAACAGGCGCGACTGGTCGAATTCGACCGCCTTGGACAGGTCCTTGGAGATTTCGCGCTTGGTTGCGTTGAGCACACGGATCTTCAGGTTCGCACTCGTTTCCGAGTTCGAGACGAGATAGTGCAGACCTCGCCAGGCGCCCTCGAGCTTGGTGAATTCCGGCGCCTGCATGATGACCGAGAGCTGCTTGGAGATGGTGCGATCGATCTCGGCGATCGCATTGTTGAGGGTGATCGTCAGATTGCGATCGTAGACGACAGTGCCCTTCAACGCCTGGTCGGTCAGCGTCTGCAGCAGGTTATGGGCACGCTCCGGCTCGGTCTGACGGGTCGCCGCGACGACCTTTGAGAGCAGGCCTTCCTCGCCGTCGAGAGCAGTGGTCTCGCCGGACTTGACTTGAGTTTCAACGCTCATCGTATCGCCCTTTCGTCAACGCCGTCAGTTGCCGGCGGTGCCGCCGTTGCGGCTCTGGAGTTCACTCACCAGCTTGCTGAGATCTGTCTGGTTCTGCAGGATGTCTTCCAGCATGCGCTCGAGGTCTTCCGAACGGTCGGCCTTGCTCATCAGATCGCGAAGCTGATTGCGGGCGTCGAGCAGCGACTTGAGTGCCGGAACCTGATCGACGACCGATCCGGGTTCGAAATCCTCGAGGCTCTCGAACTTCAGCGACACGTCCATGTTCGTGCCGTTGTCTTCGAGCGTGTTCTCGACGGAGATGTTGAGGCCCGGGGTCATCCGGCGCATCACGTCGTCGAAATTGTCACGGTCGATCTGGACGAACTTGCGCTCGCCGAACGGCTTCAGCGGCTGGGTCGGATCGCCCGAGAAATCGCCGAGCACACCGACGACGAAGGGTAACTCCTTCACCACCATGGCGCCCTCGGTCTCGACTTCGTATTTGATGTGAACGCGGGGCTTGCGTACCCGCTCCAGCTTTTCGTGAACACTTGCCATTCTCGATGGTCTCCCTCATTCGCAACCACCGCCGGGTGGCCCATTTCTTGGTAATGTCTTCAAGGCCTCGCACCGCTCGGCCCCCTGATCGCTGTCGTGGTGTCAGCTTTCACCCTCTGATTTCGGCTGGATGCCCGCCGCCGTCAGGACAGACTTTCGTGCCTGCGGCTCCGGCAGGAGTTCAGCGAGCAGTTCAGAAAAATCCATGCGACCGCGCCGCACCAGCGTCTCGATCGACATCGAGATCGGCGAATGCGGTTCGCTGCGGCGGAAGAAGCGGGCAACTGACAGGAGAATCTCGAAAGCTTCTTCGCGCGAATTGATCATGTGCGGAAGGTGCTCGCCAACGGTGTTGCCACCGGGGTCGGCCTGGTCTGGCGCCGCCGTCTCCGCCGCGGCGGCTTCGCTGACCGGCGCCACCTGCACCTGATCCGAAAGCCCCGCCAGCACGCGAATTGCTGCCGCGGCCTCGAAAAGCACGTTGCGCGTATTCGCACTGGGCGGTGCTGCATCGCCGCACTGCTCGTCGAGGATGGACACGAGACGTTCATACGCTTCGAGGCAGCCGGTGACGGTCTTCAGATGCTCGGCCATAGCCGCCTGGCCGACCTCCTGGGCTTCGTCGTAAAGCATCTCGCGCCGCTCGATCTCATTCTCGCGCTGCGCAAGCTGGTAGTCCCAAAGCGTGAACCGGGCAAAGCCCGCACCTGGGATCAGCGGGGCAAGGCGTATCGCCTGGATAAGGGTCCCCTCGCCGCTCACTCCATTGAGACCTGCAAACGGTCCGACTTTTTCCGCGACGTCATCGGTTTCCACAGAATGAATATCTTCCCAGTGCTCGGCAAAAAGTGAACAACATGACAAGAATAAATCACGCAGCCCGGAAAAGCCGTTCAGCCGGATCTGCGCCTCAGCCACCCAGGCGAGGATTTCGACGTCCTTGCTGACGTGCTCCAGAACTTGCAATCCGAAGTTGTTTACGTCGTGCCACTCGGGTGCGAGCCGCATCGGCTCGCCCGGCCCAACGTTACGCTCGAGACTCCTGGCGGAACTTCTTGCATCTTTTATTTTGTAGTATATTTCGCTATGCTTAGAGTCATTTCTGATATTGATGCCGCAATAGGCCTCTCTATTTATCCTCTTTGAAATATCTCCACGCTTCGCAAGCATGGCGCCTCCGAATTCATGTCAGCTTAAGCCGTTTTTTTGATTTTCACCTTAATGATGTAGATTGTCAAATATGACAGATGCGTGACCGAGTCAAAGTATTACATGAAATTTTCCGTAACAATTCGTGATTGCTGCATTTCTACCCAAGCTATCTTTAACATCGTAATTGTCGCCGGAATTGCTGCGTAAGGTTGTATTCAACGAAGGCGGGGAACCCGGGCAATGCCGGCAAACATTGATCTCAATCGTCTGGTGAGGACGCTTGATGTTGATTCCAGCGTTTCCCTTGAAGCGGCAGCCTCCCTTGCAGCGCGCCACGCGCATAGTACAGTTGAACTATTTCACTGGCTAAGGAGTCTCATTGACCTCGAGGAGCCACGCGCCCTCGTCAGCTCCATCGGTATCAATTCTTCGCAATTATTACAGGAACTTGACATTGCGGTGCAGGATCTCCCACGCGGAGACGGCGCCGCGTTGACCCTGTCGCAGAACACGCTGACCCTTGCCCGCGAGGCTTGGCTTGTCGCTTCGCTGCAGTTCGGTCGCGACCGCATTGTCCCGGGAGACATCATCAGCGCGCTTCTGAGCGAACAGAGCTTGCGATTGCTCGCGCGCTCGACGCTTCCGTCCCTCCGCGATGCCGATCTTCGCAAGCTGGAGGCAGAACTGGCTTCGCAGGCGACCGACGAGCGATCTGCAGCCGGCATGGGCGCGCCCGTCGCAGGCCCGGGTGATGATTTCCTGACCCTTTATACGCAGGACATGACGGCGGATGCGCGCGCCGGGCGGATCGATCCGGTGATTGGGCGGGATCGTGAGTTGCGGCAGGTCATCGATGTGCTCATGCGGCGCCGGCAGAACAATCCGATCCTGGTCGGTGAAGCCGGTGTCGGCAAGACTGCCGTCGCCGAGGCGCTGGCGCTTGCGATCGCCTCCGGCGACGTGCCGAGAATGCTGGCTGATATCCGCTTGCTGTCGCTCGATCTCACCCTGCTGCAGGCAGGTGCCGGGGTGAAGGGCGAATTCGAGCGGCGCCTGCACGGCGTTGTCGAAGCGGTGAAGAAATCGGCCCAGCCGATCATTCTCTTCATCGATGAAGCGCACAGCCTGATCGGCGCCGGCGGCCAGGCCGGTCAGGGCGATGCAGCCAACATCCTCAAGCCGTCGCTGGCGCGCGGCGAACTGCGCACGGTCGCCGCGACCACTTGGAGCGAATACAAGCGCTATATCGAACGGGATGCCGCCCTCACCCGGCGTTTCCAGACGGTGAAGATCGACGAACCCGATGAGGAAACGGCGATCCGTATGCTGCGCGGCGTCGCCGACGCGTTCATGCGTCACCACGGCGTGAAGGTCCGTGACGACGCGCTCGCCGCTGCCGTCCAGCTTTCCGCGCGCTACATCCCTGCTCGGCAGCTTCCCGACAAGGCGATCAGCCTCATCGATACGGCCGCAGCCTCGGTGGCGCTTGCCCGCCAGACCTTGCCGGAGGCCTTGACGGCCCTCGATGCAGAGGCCGGATTGCTGGGCAAGGAAGCCGACTGGCTTGCGCGCGAACCGGCGACCGAGGAAAACCGCGCCAGAGCCACCGAGATCGAGACCCGCCTTGCCGCGCTGCAGGAAGAGCGTGCGGACATCGCAGGGCGCTACGACGAGGAAATGCAGCTCGTCCGCGAAGCCGACCGTATCGAGGCGCTGCTTGCCTGCGACAACCAGGCGGAAGGAACGGGAACCCCTGCGCCCGACAACATCGCCCCCTTCCCAGACAATACGGGCGATGGCGCGCGAGCGGCGCTCGCGGCGGCCGAACGCAAGCTTGCGCAGGCAAGGCAGGAGACGGCGCTGGTCCCCCGTGTCGTCGACCGATCGGTCATCGCCGCTCTGGTGTCGCGCTGGACGGGCATTCCCGTCGGCAAGCTGCTTTCCGACCAGATCAACGCCGTCAAGACGCTGGACGAACGATTGAAGGCGCGCGTCATCGGCCAGGATGCCGCGATCGACCGGATAAGCGCCGCCATGCGCAGCGCGCGCGCCGGCCTCAACGATCCACGGCGCCCGCCTGCCGTGTTCCTGCTTATCGGCATGTCGGGCACCGGCAAGACCGAGACGGCGCTGGCGCTGGCCGACGTGCTTTATGGCGGCAGCCAGCACCTGACAACGATCAACATGTCGGAGTTCAAGGAAGAACATAAGATCTCCATGCTCCTCGGCTCGCCGCCCGGCTATGTCGGATATGGCGAGGGCGGCGTTCTGACGGAAGCCGTGCGCCGCCGCCCCTTTGGTGTGTTGCTCCTCGACGAGATCGACAAGGCGCATCCTGGCGTCCAGGAAATCTTCTACCAGGTGTTCGACAAGGGTACGCTGCGCGACGGCGAAGGCCGCGACATCGACTTCAAGAACACGACCATCCTGATGACCGCCAACACGGGTTCTGAAACCTTGGCGGCGCTGGCGGCGGATCCGGAATCCATGCCGGAAGGCGAAGCGCTCGAAAAGCTGCTGCTGCCCGAACTGCAAAAGCACTTCAAGCCGGCCTTCGTCGGGCGCACGACCGTACTGCCCTTCATGCCGCTCGGCGCCGATGTCCTGTCGAAGATCATCGACATCCAGCTTTCGCGGATAGCGGCCCGTCTGCGGGCGGCCTACGGGACGGAACTGGCGATGAGCGCGAAGGCGCGCGAGGCGTTGCTCGCGCGCGCGCAGACGAGCGAACTGGGCGCCCGCGCCATTGAAAGCATGATCGCACGCGATCTGCTGCCCGTCCTTTCGACCTTCTTCCTGGATGCCCTGGCCGGGCGGGAGAAGTTCGCGCATGTCGAAGTTGGGTTTGACGACCAGGGGTTCCGCATCGCGCAGGCCGAACCCAGGGTCGAAAGCGAATTCGCCGACGCACAGTCGCGACGGGCGAATGAAGCCGCACCGGATGAGGAAGATGCAGCTCCGGGTGCAGCATCCATCAGAAAGGCGACGAAGCCTTGACGCAACCAGGCGATTGAACAGGAGAGATTAGAGCATGCCGATTTATCTGCAGATCGACGGCATTCAGGGCGATGCCACGCATGAGCAGCACCGCAAGTGGATGGATATCGAGGCGATTCACTGGGATGTCACCCGCAACATGAACACGTCTGCGGGCTCTGCCGCAAACCGCGAGGCCTCTGAGCCTTCGGTCTCGGAGATCGTCCTCACCAAGGTGAGCGACTCGTCCTCCACCAAGCTTTTCCAGGAAGCATGCTCCGGCCGTACCGGCAAACGTGCCGTCATCCATATGGTGACGACCGGCAACCCGGGCGACACCTATATTGAGTACGCGCTGACCAACACGCTGATCGCCAGCTACTCGGTCGATTCCACCGGCGACCGTCCGGTCGAGACGGTGCGGCTCAACTTCACCAAAATGGAAGTCAAGTACACCCCGTACGACGACAACCACTCGCCGCAGTCGCCGATGATAGCGTCCTACGACCTGGCTACGACCAAAGCTGCCTGACCGGCGCACGCCAAGGCCGATACGGGGTCGTTCCGACCCCGTATCGGTGAGGTTTCGGCGTCAGATGAGCGACGAGCGCGAAGTTCGAGCGATTGCTCGATGAGTTGGAAAGAACGCCGACAAACGCAGTCATCAGCAGGGAAGGATTGCAACAATGGGCGCATTACCAATCGACAAGGTGTCACTGACGCCGCAACACCTCATCGTGGAATACACGTCGACCGAAAGCCTCTTCGGCATGGTTGCACCCAGCATCAAGACGCGCGGCATCAAGGCTGTGGGAACACAGCATCTTCAGGTGATGCGCTATGTCTACACATTGGCGCGGGTCGAGGACATCTACTTCAAGGGCGAAAAGCTTCAAAACATGCCGGGGTTTCGCGAGCTGCTCACCGAGTGGATAACGCCGGGCAAGCAGCTTGTCAGCGTGCCCAACGGCAAGTTGTCGATCATGCATGTGTATACCGGCAAGAAGAATATCTTCCGGGCATCGGCGCTTGAGAAGTTCAAGAGAAGCGTCTCGCTGAATTTCATCGATCTTTATGGCGAGGACCCCGCCCCGCGCAGGGTTCTCTACGGCAACGATTCGGTGCCGTTCATTCAGCGCGGTGAAGAAACCCCGATGGCCGCCGCCTACTACAACAGCGAAACCGACCGTTTCCGCGTGCTGCAGCAATTCGACCGACGCACCTTGCTTGAAAATTTTCAGCGGGCGTTTGCGAACGAGTATTCGGCGGTCGGCTGAAGAGATCGGCCTATGTTTCACCCGCTTCCCTGAAGCAAGGAGCACCTCTTTGCGATGAACGATCAGCCCCCCGCAGCCGATTTCATCCAGGCAAATCGCATTCTGAGGATCATATCGCCGCTCGGCGAGGATCAGCTTCTGCCGGAACGCGCGACGATCGCCGAGGGCGTATCGTCCCTCTTTGAGATCGTCGTTTCGGCGCGCGCCAAACGCGACGACATCAAACCTGAAGAACTGATCGGCAGGCTGGTCGACGTTTCGCTCGAAGTGCAGCAGGACGATGACGGCGGCGTACGCCGCCCCTTCAACGGCCTGGTCACCGAACTGAGCGAGGGACCACCGGTCACGCGCGGCATGCGCTCCTACACGCTCGTCCTTCGCCCCCAGCTGTGGCTGCTCTCGCGACGCTCGAACTGTCGTATCTGGATGGACAAGACGTCGCTCGACATCGTCCAGGAACTGCTGTCGGAACACGGTCTGCCGACACCCGACGTATCCGGTGTCATCACCCCGCCACCGGCCCAGCACTATTCGGTGCAATGGAACGAGACGGATCTCGACTATCTGCTGCGGCGCTTCGAGGAAGACGGCCTCTTCTTCTGGTTCAGCCACGAGGACGGCAGCCACCGCCTGCAGGTGGCCGACAGCCCGGGCTCCTGGGCGGGTCCCTCCCCTTCTGCACAGGGCGAGGCGCGGGTGCGTTTCTCCTACGGCTCGACCGACCGCAACCACATCACGAGCTGGACCCGGCGCTTCGCCTATGTGCCGGGCCAGCGCGCCGGCGCGGACTGGAACTTCGAGACCCCCAAGATCGTCCCGATCTCGGCCACGCCGTCGCTGGTCCAGATGCCGGATGCGATCAAGCGCGAGCTCTATGAGTTCCCGGCGCGCGCACCGTCGATGGAGGCCGCCGAGCGCGCCGAGAAGCTGCGCATGCAATCGACCGAAGCCGACCATCTGCGCGTTTCGGGGGCGTCGACCGTCCGCGTGATCGAGCCCGGCCGACGCTTTACGCCTTATGACGTCGCCAATCCGGAAGCCGCTTTCGAAGAGCACGTGATCGTTTCGATCCGCCACGAGGTGGTCGACCGCTCCTACGAGACCAACGCCGACAGCCTGGAGTACAAGAACGAATTCCAAGCCATTCCGTCCAGTGTTCCGGGCACCCCGCATCGTGCGACGAGAAGACCACGCATCGAGGGAACGCAGGTTGCCATCGTGGCCGGCCCCGCCGGCGAGGAAATCCACCCCGATCAGTACGGCCGCGTGAAGCTGTGGTTTCCGTGGGACCGTTACGCCAAGAAGGATGGAACCGACACCTGCTGGGTGCGGGTGGCGCAGAACTGGGCGGGCGGTGGCTGGGGCGGCCAGATCGTCCCGCGTATCGGCATGGAGGTGATGGTCGCTTTCATCGACGGCGATCCCGACAAGCCGCTGATTGTCGGTTTCGTGCCCAATCCGGACAACAAGGTTCCCTATGACCTGCCCGCCAACAAGACGAAGAGCGTGTTCCGGACCAACACCCACAAGGGACAAGGCTTCAACGAGCTTTCCTTCGAGGACGAGGCGGGGCGCGAGGAAGTCTACCTGCATGCTCAGCGTGACAATCGCATCCACGTCGAGAATTCCCGCTCCAAGCGGATAGACAACAACCAGTCGGAATCGATCGGCCACAACAAGACGATAGAGGTGGGCAACAACCATCATGAAATCATCGGTGGCAACATGACGCTCATGGTTGGCCCCAACATTCTTCAAAAAGGCGTGACAGCCGCAATGGGAATACTGCGCGATAAAATGGGCAACCTGCTGACGGATAAACTTGGAGTTTTCACCGACAGGCTCGGCTTCCTCTCACCAGCTACCATGGGTGAGGGCAACATGGTCATCGGCGTCGGTAAGAACAAGGCGGAAACGGTAATGCTTTCGTCGACCGAGATCGTCGGAGCCGCGAAGGCGCTGACCATTGGAGGCGGCTACCAAGTGACAGTTGGAGGGGTGATCAACGAGAGCATTGCCGTTGCTGCTTGGCAGGAAGTTGGGAACAATAAGGTTACACACGTAGGCGAGAAATACGAACTAGTTGTTGGGAAATCCTCTCTAGTTCTGGATCGCGATGGGAACATTACCCTGAAAGGGGTCAATATAGTCGTAGAAGGCTCATCTTCTATCAAGATGGACAGCAAGAAAATAGACCTCAACTAGATTAGCAAACGGCCATGGCACTCAAGATAATCTCCGGGGCTTGGATATCGGCCAACAGGGAAAATCTCGCGCAGCGGAACGCGAAGCGTCGAAATCTCTTCGATGCTGCTGGTGTCAAACCAGCCTCAAGCATGCGGGATATATATGTATCAGGACAATCGCGACTCGAGAAAACCATGGCGCTGTTCGCCGATGCGGCTGGAAGTCGGATTGAAGACCCGAACCTTGCTGCAGTTATGGCGATCATGGTGGCCGAACTCGGCATATCGGGCTTAGCGGCTCCAGCCGTTATGCCGTTGATCGAACGGCAGTCGCTTGGTGTCATCGGCCTCTCTCCTGAAGTTCTCCAAGCCTTCTTTAATACCGATCATCTGACTTCCCTTGAGCGGTCGATCACGGATTGAACGGCATGGCCGAACCAGATCGCCTGGACGAAGCGCGTTTCCTGCGAGAGAAGCAGGAGTATCTGGACGCGCGATTGGCATATGAGCAAACCCTCAATCGAGTGGGGGCTGGGATGCCGATCCCGGCAGTGATGGAAGCGAACTACAGCGTCCAAAGCGGTGGTTACGAACGTGCGGCAACCGACCCCTGGATTCGCGAGAGCCATCCCGAACTTGCGGAAGCTGCTGCTAGGCTCGCGCGCGAAGAACGGGAATATCTGGCGCTCGACGAGCCGGTTTCAAACCACGCGCAGGCCAATTGCTCAATCATCGACTACACGGCTGCAAAATTCTATGAATATGCCGCGCTTGCGGAGATGCTCTACAAGCTCGCAACGGATGAGGCGTTTCGCAATGCAATCGCGACCGCGCTGGGCGAAGCCGTCGAGAGCGGAGGTTGGCTAAGCGATCTTGCGATACTGATTGGCGCTGGATTTGGGGGCAGTCAACGCGCGATCGCCGGTGCCGTCAACGAAGATATTGCTGAATCCAATCGGCAACTTAATGAGGCCGCGCAAGCAGCGGCTGCAAGAACCGCAGATCGCATCAGCTCATACTTCTCAGAGAAGTGGCAAGCCTTCGTCAAGGCGTGGGAAGAATGCGGTCTAGCGAATGCGGTAGCTAAGACCGGAATAGACGGCCTTTTTCTCGCAGGCGAAATCGTGATAGGCGGGGTAGCTCTGAAAGGCGTGCGTTTTGCCTATCGGTTGACGCGGGAGGGGCTCCATAAGGTCGATATCATATCAATCGACAAAGGAAGGAGCATCGGCTCACAGTCCTGGTCGACCGCTGCTCTTGAGGGAAAATACGGCAAACCACAAGAGAATCAGGTCGGCGGCGTTCTTCCGGATCGTAACAACACGATCAAGGACGGTCCTGCGACCGAACCGCGACCCGATGGGCAAAATGGCCGAAGCAGGGATAACGACAATAGTCCGGCCCCTGCCATGCGCACCAAAGACGAACTGGTGCCGAACGGAAAGGTTCCATCCTATTCCAGTGGCGAGTTCAATTCTTGGTGGAATGATCTCAGCCCAGAAGAGCTCGATATGCTTTGGAAGGACCGAGCTATCAGGAATAAGATCAAGGCAGAGGTGAGATCTCCCGGCGGCCTTCACGAGTGGCTGATGACCAGCATGGGACCGAAGCTGAAGGAACTGGGCTTCACCATGGATGAGATCAAGGCGATGACAACACCCACCAAGGAAGCTGCCGGGCCAATTCCGGGAACCAACGAAAGATGGCGGCACACGACCGATGAAGGCAAGACCGGTGAAGGGGCGGGTAGGATGCACAACGCGCTAAAAAAAGCGATTGAGGACGCTACCGATCGAAATGACTTGTTGAGCCGTCTGGAAGAGTTCTCCTATGGATGGCTCGATGATGGCCCCAACAGCTTTCCCGCCCCCTTGAGAGATCTGATACTCGACTCTCACTGACGAGGAGAATTTTCAATGGCAACACTGCAAGATTGGAAGCGCGAGCTGGAAGGCGAGAGCGAACTTGATGAGAGTGAGTTCGCGGACTTTATCCCGCGTAACGGAGATGACGCCTTTCTCCAAGAAGCATTCGCAAGTCTGCCTAACGGTCAGATACTTATTAAACGATTGCAGGAACTACTCTCGGAGAACGATAACTCCGGCCTTTATGTGGTTCCCAGGAAAGAGAACTGGCGCCCTCTTTCCAGCATACGAGAATTTGCTGAAGAATATAGACGGAATTTATCAAAATATCTTATAAGTATTGGTCAAGCTCACGTGTCCAATGAAGTTCTTTCCGAGAAATTTCAAATTGTGTATAGAAATTCAGATTTCTATGACGCTATCAGAGGTGAACCATTCCCTCACTCAGAGGCTTTGAGCGTAATTGAGAATAGATTCATTGATGAATTGAATTCGCTCGGGTCTTATATGTTTGCTCTTAATGAGGCTGTGCTTTTTCTTACAAAATACCCTGGGATAACGCGGTACATAATTGAGAGCACCATAAAATTCCCCCTTAATCATGAGCCATATTACAAATTGTGGAGATCCGGTGGCGATATCTATTTTTTCAAAGAACGCGTCCTCCTGCTTTGCGAATACGGAGCTGATTAAAGGCTTCTCTGAAATTTCCGCGATTAAATGTGCACCTAGGGCCGAATATTTCAATGAGGCTAATGAATTACGCTCCGTCCATGAAGAACTATGAAGAAGCGATCCGCCGCCTGAGAGACGCCGGCATCGAGATTTTCTCGACAGTCAGCGCAACCAGTGCAGATATTGCCGCCATCGAGGCTCGGCTCGGTGTCAGTTTGCCGCTGTCTTATCGGGCTATGCTGTCGCAGTTCGGCATCATGAGCTTTGAAGGCATTGAGGTCTACGGATGGACCCCAAGCGGGGTCGACGGCAAGAGCATACCCAATGTTGTCTTCGCAACCGAAGAAGACAGAAAGAAAGGACTTATCTCCGACCAAATGGTCGATTTTATGGTTGCGGGCTACGGTCCCACCTTCGTCCTTGATTGCGCCGAGACCGGTACGGACGGCGAAGCACCAGTCTACGAAATACCGGCGGGTGGCATCAAGCATGGCAAGGACAGGCTTGCAGATAGTTTTGGCGCCTTCTTACTGAAGGAGGTTGAACGGGTCGTACAGGATTTGCGAAGTGAACAGGCCGCAGCAAGCGCGGGAGAAGACGTGGGCAACGAGACGTCGCGTAAATGGATGGCGGATTACTGGAAACAACGCGCCAAGGATTTCGAATGAACGATAAGAGGATGTGATGCCTGCCGCTCATCGCGGCGTCCGCGTTGGTACTTATGGAGCTTACATATGGAGTAACGTAATGCCGCAACAGGTATTTTCTCCTATGATAGAATATTGATCGATTCTATGCTTTCAAACAAGAAAAGACTTATAAATGCAGCGATATTTCTGGTGGTGTATGTGATTTTAATTTATTTCTTTTCGTCGACGGCACTGGTTGGATACAATGACAACCTGATATTTTATTCTTCTATTTTTGCCTTGCTCGTTGTGGCTATCAGCCCGATTTACGTGCTCATTAGAAGGAGGAAATAGATCAAAAATTGAAAAACAATGATGACGATGACAACAGGGAAGTCACATATAGGGACGGCTGGCGAAGGTTTCGAATGATATTGGCCCTTACAATTCACGCCGCAAAATCGAAGCTTCGACGCCGAAGCCCAGGACCTGCTTTTCAGAGCCGGGTGGTTGGCACCTCTGCCCATGCAGCCATTCGCCTGTCCCTGATGTACGGTCCGCAAGACTTTCTCGACGGGCTGAATTTTAGACCCCTGGGACACTGACCCGTCTCTCCGCTTCCGCCGCCAACCAGTTCTGGATCAAGCAGATGAAACATGAGCTTTCTCTCAGCACTTCCACTCTGTTGACACAGGTCAGGGACCGGACAGGGACAACGCTTCCCCTCGTTCTCCATCTTATCAAAGCCGTATCGGCGAACGGAGATGTTCAACTGGCCGACTGCGGCGGAAGACCGGTCCTGTGTCCACAAAAGTTCACCGACGATGTCGTCGGCAGCTTCGCGGTCTGTGTCGAAATGGATGGCACGTCGACGGCCCTGCTGGTGCTGGGTCATTTGCCGCTCGAGGCGATGGCGACGGCGCTAGCAGGGAATTCGACAACCGGGCCGACCGGATCGCAACAGATTCAGCCGATCACGCTCAAATGCGGTCGCTCGCAGCTACAATTGCACCCGGATGGTCGAATCCGCATCACGGGCGACGACATCATTGTCGAGTCAAACGGCCGAGCGGCCCTGCGCGGTGCCATCGTCGATCTCAACTGAACCAAGAGGTTTGGAGATGTGGGACGTCACGAACAGGACGCCATTTTCCGTCTTCTCGGGCTTCGATCGCGACAAGGACGGAAAAGCGTACTGGCTCGTCTGGGTAAAGGCGACATTTCTCATGCGCCATGAACGACCATGCCTGTTCGAACCGGAACAGATTGCGCTCTTTCGCGAGCCTGTTTATCGGGGTCCTCCTGAAAGTACGGATCTGCTGGCCGACAACGACATCTGCTTCCCAAAGCAGCGACCCGACGTGGTGGTCACCGCCCACAGCCGTCCTCCCCAGAACACGGCCCCTGGTGAATTGTTCGATGCAGGCGTGTCGATCGGCGACTGGAGCAAGACGGTCACTGTCCTGCCTCCCATGCGCTGGTCGGACCGGCTGCGGCCCGAGCGGATCGGTGACAACGACAGCGTCCTGCTGGGCTTCTGCAACGCTTTTGGCGGCAGTGACCGGGAGTCCGGCGCGGCCCGCGCGGAGGAATATGCGGAAAATCCCATCGGCCGGGGCTTCTGGACCTCCCGGCAGGCGGCCCACGGCAAGCTCCTGCCGCGAATTGTCGAGGCGGGTAAGACCGTGGATCGGTGGGACGAACTGCTGACGCCGGTTTCCCTTGCCTGTTTGCCCAAGGAGCGGCCGCGGCGGGCGCAATATTCCGGGACCTATGACGAGACATGGATGCGGCGCAAATCGCCGCTGCTGCCGGACGATTTCGATCTGCGATACTGGCAATGCGTCGACGCGGACCAGCAGTTGGAGGCCGAACCCGCCGCGGGATCTCGTGTCACGCTCACCAACATCATGGTGAAAAACGCCGAACCCGACGCGGGCGTATTCGTCGGCGAGCTTCCAAGGCTCGAGTTCGAGCTGTTCACGCGCTTCAAGGGCAAGTGGCAGGAAACCGAAATGAGGCTCCAGACAATCCATCTGCTTGCTGCCCAGGGGCTGGTGACGCTGACCTATTGCGGCGCCCTGCCCATACAGGCGGCTGCCAATGATGTTCTGGTGGACGAAAGCGAGATCGCCTTGCGTGGACACACGGGCTTTCGCGTCCGTCCACAAGATGTGGGCCGCTTCGATCCGATGAGTGCGGAGATGCCGACATGAGTCATACAGTCGTCGCCAATGGCTTCACGGTCTCCCACAAGGGAACGCCCGGATACGAGAAGAACTCGACTCCCGACGTCTGCCTGACGCCCTCGGGACCCGTCCCGGTCCCTTACAGCATCATCTCCTACTCGCGGGATCTGATCCGCGGCTCGCGCACGGTCTTTGCCGACGGCGGAAACTCCATCGCCATCAAGGGTTCGGCGCATACGCCGGGCTATGGCGACCAGTCGGGCACACAGAAAGGTGTCGCATCAGGCACCAACATGCACGAATCCACGTGGATCACCTACTCCCCCAACGTCTATGTCGAGGGAAAGAACATCTGTCGGCTCTCCGACAAGCTGTTCATGAACAACAAGAACTGCATCTCCGGCGTCGGAGGCCATTACGAACCGCCAGCCGGTCTCAGCGACGTGATGAAGGAGCTCTGCAAGATCTTCTGTCAGACCCGTGAGGAATGGCACGCCTGCAAGCGACGGGGCGGTCAGTGCCCAAAACCCTCGGAGGTCGCTAAACAGAGAACCAACGCTGCGCTTTCGCGACGCAACGGCCCGCTCTCGCGCGCGATCGGGCAACGCTATCCGGGAGCGGTCGGCCGCGCCGAGAAAGCGTTCTACGCCACGGCCGACAAGCTTTTTGACGGCGCGCGCAAGATTTACGATCGGGCTGGCCTGGAAAGAGCCATCAAGCGGCAGGTCGACAAGCTCATTAAACGCAAGATCGTCCAGAAAGCCACGAAGATGGCGGGCAAAGCCTGGCTCAAACTGGTCCCGGGCCTCAACGTCATTTCCACCATCGTCGATGTGGCCGACGCCGTCTACACGGGCTACGAAATCTACGACATGATCAAGAAGTCCGACATGATCATGGACCAGGCTATAAAGGTGGTTCCCGACGTAGCGATCGAAGGGCCCAACGGCGAGCTCCTCGACATCTACGACTATAAGTTCGATGACCCGGCAACGGGCTATCAGGACGATTGGCAAAACAAGCAGAAGCAAGAGGAAGCCTACAGAAAAGCCTCCGGACAGCAGCCCAAGAAAGTCGACAACGCTACATGCGCATGTGACAAGAAGGGCCGCGTTGTCCCATCCGCATAACGCTAAGAAGGAGGTCTCGATGGTTGACTTTCTCATCTATGAAGGCGAGCCGATCGCCGTGCCTGCATTCCGAGTTATCGCCATATTGGCGGGCGAGATCCATGCCGCGAAAAACAAGCCGGCATTGGCAGGGACCTACGAGCTCTTTGAGGCTTCGTTCGGCGAAGCGGCGAACGTGACCTCCTACAATTTCCCGGGGCACGCCGGAAAAATACGATGGATGAATCCCACTCTGCAGAAGCAGGGGCGGCAATTCTTCGACAGCAATGCCACCGAATACGGCCAGGGATTGCGCAGATACGGCTATGCGCTGGATGCGTTCGAGGAGCCCGCTCTGCCTTATTTCGCGGTGGAGCAGCGCAGCGACGTCTGCTTCCTTGAGATCGACATCCGCGACGATGCCGCGCTTGCGGTTGCCTTTGCCGATGACATCACGCGGCTGCTGATGGATGCGCAAGTCATATGGGGCGTCATGGGAATGGGCATGTTCCTGCCTCCCTACAAGAGCAGCCTCGAGTTCAAGCTTGGAGAAGGCGTTCGCCGCTATCGAACCAGCATAGAGATCAGCCCGTCGATGGTCATGGACGGGATTCGGCGGGAAGGGTCGTCCCATCGCTGGCAGAAGGACGAGAAGCCGGGCATCGCCGACATCGGCTGGAGAACGCTGATCGGGCGCGAATACTGGTCGAGAATTCCTGATGCGATTCCTGCGTTGCGGGAGGCAGAGAACATCTCCGTCGAACAGTCGGAACACGTTTTGGCCATAACGGCCGGGGTCCAACCCATCTGGGGAGATGTCAATCGGGGCGAGGACATTACCGCATACAGCACGGTTGCCAAACAACTCGCACCGATCCGCTATCCGGAGAGCGCGGCGAAGGCATTCATGTTCGGCGGAAACACTCACGATCCACACCATGCCGACAAGATCGAGACCTATTTGGCGCGCTTGTTGTAGGCACCACGAAAACCACATCGTTCGCTCCCACGATCCAGGAAAGTGCAAGGCATGGCTGCAGATCAGCTCGCTTCAATCCTGACCGGACCAGCCGGTCCCATTCCGCTCTATCTGCACAGGTTCGCGATCGAGGTCGGATATTCCTCTTCGTATTCCGGTGAAAATCGCGAATCCATCGAGGACGGAGTTCGGGATCTGGAAAGCGCCCTGCGAGCGGGTTTCTTCGCGTGGTCGCACTTCCCCCAACGGAACACCGCTTCGCTGTCGCTCGACTGGTCACCAGCCAATGGGTTCGTACTGACAGCTAAAGCCAGCGGTCTTCATCATAACGTCCTGGTCGCCGCCGTGCGGATGATCGCCAATTTGCATCACACGCCCTTGGCCGCCCATGAAAGCGCCAAGGCGACCCTGGGTGACGATGCCGATGCGCTACCGGCCAGGCTGGTCTTCTCCGAAGTCGTCACCTCCATTCGCATCGCGTCCCTTAAGGGTGTCGATAGCCGTCTTTCCACCCGCCAGGATTTTGACGTCTACCTGGCGGATGATGAAATCGTCATTCCCCAAGGCGACTTGCCCGCCGATGTCACGACATGTTGCGAGGGCGAGCGTCTCACCGTCGCGTCCAACGCATCGGCGCCTGCGTTTCCCGATGCAGACCTTGATGCCCTCGAAGATGCGTTTCTTCGACTTTGCGACAGCGGCTGTTTTCGCAGCGTCTCCAAGATCGACGAGTTCGGAGGCGATGCAGAGCTGTTCGCGCGCTCGGCAGATGACGATAGAACCGAGATCGTCGTGGACGACTATAGGGACGAGTACTACGGAATTGTAGAGCTCGCCAACTGCTTGTCCGGAGGAAGAGCTGCAGGCCTGACAATTTCCGTAGATGCTTGAAATGAGCGATACCTTGCGGCTGAAACTCATCGAAAGTGGGCTGTCCAGCGCCTTTGCTCCCACGTTTGAGGAGACATTCGCCAAGCAAGCGGAACTCAGATCCGCTTTCTTCGCCAATGAAGCTTTCCTCGACAGCAACTTCCGCCCGCAGCTCTGTGCCTTCCGCGACGGCCGAACGATCTCGTCCTTCGACGTCCGCGCGACGGAGCTGATGGCGGAAGCAATCGACGACCTGGTGACGCGGTTGGGCAGCAGCGTCCATGTCGACGGGCTGCGCGGAAGAAGGGCCTCCTTGATGCTCATCCTCCCAGAGGTCAGTGAGAATGAGGGGCTGACGCGATCCGGCCTCGCTCTCCTCGGCGAAGCACTCTGTGCCAACATCCGGCAGGCGCTGGCCGCAGGCCCTGGCTTGATAGTGGAAGACGAAAGCATAAGGGCATCGGGACATGCAGGGGTTGGCTCCGCGCTGACGGATGCCCTGAAAGCCCCCCGGAGCGCTGAGGGACCGTTTTTTCTGATCGCCGCTGTCGACAGCTACAACGATAGATCACGCCTCAACGCATTGAATGACGAACGGCGACTTTTCAGCAAGACCACGCAATTCGGCCTGGTCCCGGGGGAAGCGGCCGGGCTGATGCTGTTGGCACCGATGCAGGCGGACGACCCCGGTACGGACGGCATTGTCGTTTGCGGGGCTGGAAACGCGATAGAGGACGTCACGGAGCTCGCGGAAGACGAAACACGCTTCAGCGCCCTGAGCGATGCCGCCTTCGCCGCCTGCGAGATGGCCCTTGAATCAAGGGGCACGCGAAGGATCGCGCAGTGGTATTCCGATTGGAACAACAGCAGATATAGAGCAACTGAGTTGTCCTTTTCCATTCATCGGCTCAATTCATTCTTTCTTTCCGATCATATTGAGCCGATATATCCGGCATTATATTTTGGAGATACAGGTTCAGCATCTTCAATATTGTCTGTCCTCCTCACCATGACCGAATACATCGAAAATCAAAAGCAAACGGAAGCGCATGTGGAGCATGGTGAGCCGTCCGATATCTCCTACACGCTGATTTCAGCCGGCAGCGTGATTAGAGGGCTACGTTCGGTTTTTATTGTTTCGCAACCCGCCTGGTAATGAGCGGCCGCTCGGCAGCCGCGCGGAGCGACGCCAGTACCTGCTTTGATGTCAAGCGGTTACAGTCATGCCGTCGCGTTGCGATCGGGCCAGCGCCCGTATGGGGCCGTGGTCACGTGACGATGTCGCTCGAGCGCACGTTGGCGGCACGGAACAAGGCACCGGGTTCGGCGGCGAACACGGCGTCGTGCGCGCCGGCTGCCGCCCAGACGATGTCGAAGCCCAGCAAGGACTCGTCGCCGAAGCGCGGCACGTTGTCCGGCTGACCGAGCGGCGAAACGCCGCCGATGGCAAAGCCGGTCTCGTCGCGGATGCGCCGCGGATCGGCGCGCCTCAGAGCCTCGCCGACGAGCGTCGCCGCCTTGGCGAGATCGAGCTGATGAATGCCGGAAACCAGAAACAGGTGGAGCCTGCCGCTCTCTTCGCCTTCGAAGATGAGCGATTTGACGATCTGCGCGACGCTGCAGCCGCATTGCCGGGCCGCTTCCTCGGCCGTGCGCGTCGAGTCTCCCATGCGCCTGATCTCGATCGCAAGGCCGGCAGCATCGGCGGAGGCTTGCACGCGATTGAGGCTCTTGCTCATGGATTATCCTTGCATATCAATGCTGTGATACAGGAAGCTCAACCACCAGGCCATCATAGGCAGGTTCGACGTGATCCGGCGTTTCGCGTTGAACCGTGTCGTAGTCGAGCGGCGTGTGCATGTGGGTCAGGATGGCACGGCGCGGCGTGAGCCTGTCGATCCATTGCAGCGCCTCGCTCAGCGAGAAATGGCTCGGATGCGTCCGATATTGCAGCGCATCGATGACCAGCACGTCGGCATCTTTAAGAAGCGGCACCGTCTCGCGGGGGAAATCGCTGACATCGGGGCAATAGGCGAGGCCGCCGATGCGGTAGCCGAGCGAGAGGATGTCGCCATGGATCTGCGGCAGCGGCCGAAAGGTCAGAGGACCGCCCTCACCCGTGATCGTGAACGCTTCCTCGTGGCTGATGGCGTTGGCGCGCAGGATCGGCGGATAGTTGCTGCCCGGCGGCGTCTCGAAGCAGTAGTTGAAGGCCTCGCGCAGCCGCGAGAGCGTCGGCCGGTCGGCATAGACGTCCATCAGCTGCCGCTGGCTGATGACGAAGCCGCGCAGGTCGTCAATGCCGTGGATGTGGTCCGCGTGCGGATGG
This sequence comes from Nitratireductor sp. ZSWI3, assembly GCF_024655565.1. GTDB lineage: Bacteria > Pseudomonadota > Alphaproteobacteria > Rhizobiales > Rhizobiaceae > Nitratireductor. The sequence continues at coordinate 58,850 of NZ_JANKOF010000020.1, forward strand.
GTGTAGACGGCGGCATCGAGCGCGGTGACGCCGGCATCAATCATCTGCTCGCGGAAATCAGGCCCGGTGTCGACGGCGACGCTCGTCACACCGCCATCGGCCGCGATGCGCTGGATCAGAGCCGCGCAGCGGCGGCGGCGATTTTTCGGATTGGCGGGGTCGCAGGCACCCCAGTCGCCGGTGATGCGCGGCGTGCCGGGCGAGGAGCCGCATCCCAATATGGTGAGGCGCAGCAGGTCGCTCACGGACGCCGTTCCCGAGGCACTTTCCGGAAGAGCCGGAAGAAATTTCCGGTTGTCAGATCGGCGAGCGCGGCGTCGTCGAGGCCGATGGTCTCGGCCAGAACATGTGCCGTATGGGCGACGAAAGCCGGCTCGTTGCGCTTGCCGCGCTTGGGAACCGGGGCAAGATAAGGCGCGTCGGTCTCCACCAGCAGCCGCTCGTGCGGAACCGTGGCGGCGATGGCGCGCAGCGCCTCGGAATTCCTGAAGGTCAGGATGCCCGAGAAGGAGACATAACCGCCGAGCCGGACGCCGGCGGCGGCGAGGGCCGCGCCGGAGGAAAAGCAATGCAGGATGAAGGGGAAGGCCCCCTTCCCCGTTTCCTCCTCGAGGATGGCGATCATGTCGTCGTCGGCGTTGCGCGCGTGGATGACGAGCGGCAGACCGGTCTGGCGTGCCGCGGCGATGTGGGTGCGAAACCCTTGCGCCTGCGCCGCGCGCGGCGCCTTGTCGTAAAAATAGTCGAGCCCGGCCTCGCCGATCGCCACCACCTTCGGATGCTCGGCGAGCCGCACGAGATCCTCGACGGTGACGTCGAGCTCCTCGTCGGCATTGTGCGGATGGGTGCCGACCGAGCAGAAGACGTCCTCATGCGCCTCGGCGATGGCGCGCACGCCGTCGAAGCGGCGCACACGCGTCGAGATCGTCACCATCAGGCCGACGCCCGCCTGGCGCGCGCGCTCGATGACGTCCTGCCGCTCCTCCTCGAAATCGGGGAAATCGAGATGGCAATGGCTGTCGATCAGCATCCGGCTATGCCTCCTCGCCTTCCTTCTTCGGCTCCACATAGCGCGGGAAGATCGGCTGGGGCGCCGGCAGCGGGGCGCCCGAGGCGAGCATCGCATCGGCGTCGGCAACCGCGGCGAAACCGCGCATTTGTGCCGGCACGGCAAGTGTGTCGAGCAGCTTGCCGGCGGAGGCCGGAATGAAGGGCTGGCAGAGGATGGCGACGCGGCGCAGGATCTCGGCGGTGGTGTAGAGCACCGTCTGCATGCGCGCCGGGTCCGTCTTCTTCAGCGCCCAGGGCTCCTGAGCGGCGAAATAGCGGTTGGCATCGGCGACGACGGCGAAGATCGCCGCCAGGGCGGTGTGGATCGCCTGGCTGTCCATGGCCTTGCGCGCTGCCGGCAACGCTTCGGCGGCGGCCGCCAGGATGGCACGGTCCGCTTCGGCGAGCTCGCCCTTCTCGGGCACCTTGCCGTCGCAATTCTTAGCAATCATCGACAGCGAGCGCTGCGCCAGATTGCCGAGATCGTTGGCAAGATCGGCATTGGTACGGTTGACGATGGCATCGTGGCTGTAGCTGCCGTCCTGGCCGAACGGCACCTCGCGCAGGAAGAAATAGCGCACCTGGTCGAGCCCGTAATGCTCGATCAGCGCGAAGGGATCGACGACGTTGCCGACCGATTTCGACATCTTCTCGCCGCGGTTGAACAGGAAGCCGTGGGCATAGACGCGGCTGGGAAGCGCGATCCCGGCCGACATCAGGAACGCCGGCCAGTACACGGCGTGGAAGCGGACGATGTCCTTGCCGATCACATGGACGTCGGCTGGCCAATAGGCCCAGCTCTTGGACGTCGTGTCGGGATAGCCGGCGGCGGTGATGTAGTTGGTCAGCGCGTCGACCCAGACATACATCACGTGCTTCTCGTCGCCAGGCACGGGAATGCCCCATTTGAAGGTCGAGCGGGAGATGGACAGGTCTTTCAGGCCCGAGCGCACGAAGCTCATCACCTCATTGCGCCGTTCGGCCGGGCCGATGAAGTCCGGATTTTCCTCGTAATGGGCGATGAGGCGGTCCTGATAGGCCGAGAGACGGAAGAAATAGGTCTCCTCCTCGTTCCATTCGACCGGCGAGCCGAGCGGCTCGCGGCGCACGCCGTCTTCGCCGACCGTCGTCTCGCTCTCGTCGAAATAGGCTTCCTGGCGGACGGAGTACCAGCCCGAATAACGGTCCAGGTAGATGTCGCCATTGTCGGCCATCTTCTGCCAGATGGCCTGGCAGGCATCGCGGTGGCGCGCCTCGGTCGTGCGGATGAACTGGTCGTTGGAGCCGCCGACAGCCTCGACCATGGTGCGGAAGATGGCGGAGTTGCGGTCGGCCAGCTCCTGGGCGGTGAGGCCTTCCTTGTCGGCCGTCTGCTGCATTTTCAGCCCGTGCTCGTCGGTGCCGGACAGGAAGAACACATCCTTGCCGTCGAGCCGCTGGAAGCGCGCCATCGCGTCGGTCGCAATGACGGTGTAGGCGTGGCCGATATGCGGCTTGCCGTTCGGGTAGAAAATGGGGGTCGTGATGTAGAACTTGTCGCGGGCCATAAGGGAGGGTTTCCAAGGCGTCTGGGGTATGGTCGAAAGCGTCGGGTCTCGTCCCGACGAAATTCAACAGCGGGCATAGCGCATCGGGCCGGCGCATGCCAGCCCGAGATGCCTGTCAGGTCCGGAAAGCGGCGTTGAGGCGGGCCGCCAGCCCGGCCGCATGCTGCTTGCGGTCGAGGTTGAAGGTCTCCGCCTCGCGGATCGTAGCGTTCACCTCTTCCCACAGTTCGGCGGCCCGCGCGGCGCGCGGCGCATCGCCCCGCGCGGCC
>NZ_JANKOF010000021.1 GCF_024655565.1 Nitratireductor sp. ZSWI3
AGCGCCCGTTCTCCTCCCGCCAGGTTTTGAACGCGTCGGCGAATTCGGGCTTGGTCTGCGGGTAAAGGCCGATGATCGGCACCCCCGCCTTCACCTGCTCGACGACGAAATCTTCATAGGCGGTCATCTCCACCGCCTCGGCCGCCACCTCGGCGGCGAGATGGTGCGGGATGACGATGACGCAATCCTCGTCGCCAACGAGGATGTCTCCCGGGAACACGGCGACATCACCGCAGCCGATCGGCACGTCAAGGTCGTAGGCCTCGTGGAGCGTCAGGTTGGTGGGGCTCGACGGGCGCGTGTGGTAGGCCGGGATGTCCAACTGGCCGATCAAGCCCGCATCGCGGAAGCCGCCATCCGTCACCACACCCGCCACGCCGCGCATCATGAGGCGCGTGACGAGGATATCGCCGGCGGAGGCGGCGCGCGCGTCCTTGCGGCTGTCCATGACCAGCACATGGCCGGGCGGGCAGGTTTCGACCGCCACCCGCTGCGGGTGGCGGGGATTGCGGAACTCGGCGAGCGTGTTGCGATCCTCGCGCGCCGGGATGTAGCGCAGGGTGAAGGCGGGCCCGACCATGTTGCGCCCTTTGGGTGCCACGGGGCGGACGCCCTGGATGACCTGGTTGCGCAGGCCGCGCTTGTAGAGCGCGGTGGCCAGCGTCGCCACCGAAACACCCATCAACTGCTCTCGGATCGTCTCATCCATCCTTCAACCCCTGTTCGGTTCTCTTCGGCCGGCGAACGCCGGTTCCCTTATTTCAGGTCGTTGGCCTTCAGAAAAGCATCCAGCCGCGCCTGCTGCGCCCCGGTCAACGGCCACGCCGACGGCGGGCGCGTCGGGCCGCAGTCGCGACCGAGCGCCATCAGGGCGGCCTTGACGCCCGTTACGTTGGTGCCATTCATCTCCTCGGCACGGATCTCCTCGAAAGCCTTCATTCCCCTTATCAGGCTGTTGGCCTCAGCATAGTCGCCCGCTTCCAGGGCGGAGTGGATCGCCAGCGAGCGCTCCGGCCAGACATTGATCAGGCCGGAGGTGAAGCCGCGCGCGCCCATGGCATAAAAGGCCGGCGCCCAGATTTCGGCGAGACCACCGACCCAGACGATGGACGGATCGCAGGCCGCCTTGGCGTCGGCCAGCTTCATGGGATTGGCGGTCGCCCATTTGACGCCCTTCACCCCCTCGACCGCGCAAAGATCGGCGATCGCCGCCGTGCCGATCGCGTCGTTGCGCAGATAGAGCATCATCGGCAGTCCGCCCGACGCGTCCGCCACCGCCTGCAGATAGTCGACGATGCCGCGTGCGGCGACGAAAGGATCCGGCGGCTGATGGACCATCAGGGCAGTGGCGCCGGCATCGGCCGATGCCCTGGCCAGCCGGCAGGCGTCGCGGACGCCCCGCCCGACCCCGCAAAGAACGGGAGCGCGGCCGCCGACCATGCCCACCACCTCGCGCGCCATAGCGCAGGCCTCGTCCGTGGTCAGCGCGTAGAACTCGCCCGTGTTGCCGTTCACCACCGGCATGTGCAGCCCCGCGCCGAGTGCGCGGTCGATGATCGGCGACAGGCGCTGCGGCGCGATCTCGCCGCTGTCGTCATAGGGCGTCACGAGAATGCCCGAGATTCCGGTCAACGCCTGATCGAGCGTCAAAGCCATGCGATCCTCCCCTCAAAAATCAATAGATGTCCGGTTCGCCCGCCGTCCGGCCGAAATCGCTTTGCAGAAAATCGAAGTCGCAGCCCTGGTCGGCCTGCGTCACGTGACGGGTGTACATGTAGCCGAAGCCGCGCTCGAAGCGCGGGCTCGGCGCCTGCCACGCAGCGCGGCGGCGCGCCAGTTCGGCCTCGTCCACCAGCATGTCGAGGCGCCGCATCGGCAGGTCCAGCCGCACGATGTCGCCGGTTCTCAAGAGGGCGAGCGGACCGCCGACGAAGCTTTCCGGCGCGACGTGCAGCACGCAGGCGCCATAGGAGGTGCCCGACATGCGCGCGTCGGAAATCCGCAGCATGTCGCGGTGGCCCTGGCGGATCAACGCCTTGGGGATCGGCAGCATGCCCCATTCGGGGAAGCCCGGCCCGCCCTGCGGCCCCGCATTGCGCAGCACCAGAACATGGTCCGGAGTGATGTCGAGGTTTTCGTCGTCGACCGCCTTCTTCATCTCCGGGTAGCTGTCGAACACCAGCGCCGGCCCTTCATGGACATGGAATTTCGGATCGCATGCCGCCGGCTTGATCACCGCGCCGTCCGGACAGAGATTGCCGTGCAGGACGGCCAGCGAGCCCTGGTGATAGACCGGGTTCGACAAGGGCCGGATCACGTCGTCATTGTAGACCTCAGCGCCCTCGAGGTTCTCACCGAGCGTCTTGCCGGTAACCGTCAGGCAGGATGTGTCGAGGCGGTCCTCGAGCTGCTTCATCAGTGCGCGCAAGCCGCCGGCATAGAAGAAGTCCTCCATGAGATAGACCTCGCCCGAGGGCCGGACATTGGCGATCAGCGGCGTCTCGCGGCCCAGCGCGTCGAGGTCGTCGAGCGTCAGCCCGACGCCGGCGCGCCGCGCCATCGCGATCAGGTGGACGACGGCATTGGTCGAGCAGCCGGTGGCCATGGCGACGATGGCGGCGTTGCGGCAGGCCGCCTCAGTGACGATCCTGTCGGGAGTGAGGTCTTCCCAGACCATCTCGACGATGCGCCGCCCGCAGGCGCCCGACATGCGCTGGTGGCCCGAATCGGTCGCCGGGATCGAGGAGGCACCGGGCAGGGTGAGGCCCATGGCGTCGGCGATCGCCGTCATGGTGGAAGCGGTGCCCATCGTCATGCACACCCCGGCCGAGCGCGCGATGCCGCCCTGGATCCCCAGCCATTCCTCGTCGGAGATGTTGCCGGCGCGGCGCTCGTCCCAGTATTTCCAGGCATCGGAGCCAGAGCCCAGGACCTTGCCCGCATAGTTGCCGCGCAACATCGGGCCGGCCGGCAGGTAGATCATCGGCACGCCGGCCGACAACGCCCCCATCACCAGGCCCGGCGTGCTCTTGTCGCAGCCGCCCATCAGCACCACGCCGTCGAGCGGGTGCGAGCGGATCGTCTCCTCGACCTCCATGGCCAGCAGGTTGCGGTAGAGCATCGAGGTCGGCTTGGTGAAGCTCTCGTCGACCGAAAGCGAGGGCAGCTCGACGGCAAAGCCGCCTGCCTGCGCGACCCCGCGCTTGACGTCCTGCGCACGCTCGCGGAAATGGGAATGGCAGGAATTGAGCTCCGACCAGGTGTTGAGCACGCCGATCACCGGCTTGCCGCGAAACTCCTCCTGCGAATAGCCGAGCTGCATCATCCGCGAGCGATGGCCGAAACTGCGCAGATCGTCGGGGCCGAACCACCGGGCGCTGCGCAATTCGTCGGGCGTTTTCCTGGTCGTCACCGCCATGGTGTCTCCTGCCGCAAGTCTGATCATTTCGATGTATGCGCTTTCATGATCGCGCGTCAACAATCAAATTGATGCGATCTCGCGGCGTCACCGGCACTTTCCATATATTGATCCAAGCAGCCTTGACAGTTCATGGAATTATGTGGTCACAAGTATGTATGCGCATTCATTGCGCGAGCGGGCATGAGAGGAATGTCCGCGCCAACCGGGTGATCGGCCGTAGCTGCGGCCCTTGGGAGGACATCATGAAACTGACCCGCCGCAACATTCTCGCAACCGCCGCTGCCGCGGTTCTGCTCGCCCAGCCGCTCGCCGCGCAGGCTCAGCAGCTGCCGCGCAACGTGCGCCTCGTGATCGGCTCGAAATCGACGGGAGGCGACACCTACCAGAACTCGGCGATCGTTGCCGAAGCCCTCTCCGAGCATCTCGGCATCAACGTCAAGGTGGATGCCGTCGGCGCCTCGGAAGCCTTCAAGATCCTCGAGAGGGACAGCCGCGGCACGACGATCATGATCTTCCACGATCAGTCCTACCTCGCCAATCTCTACGGCGTTCCCGGCTACGACGATCCGTTCGAAAAATACACCGTCGGCCCGAGCGTGGCGATCAATCCCGGCAACGCCTATCTGGTCGCCGCCGATTCGCCCTATGGTTCGATGGAGGACATCCTCAAGGCGGCGGAGAAGGGCGAGCGCATCCGCGTGGCGATCCAGCCCGGCGGCGTGTCGGAAATCGGCTTTTCGGCTTTGAAGAACGCCGCCCGCGTGCGGGCACCGGGCTCCGAGGCCAACATCGTGCCCGTCAACACCGGCTCGCAGTCGGACAAGAATCAGGCCATGTGGGATGATTTGGCCGACGTCATCAATGGCTCGATCCAGGCCAACGAGCAGTTCACCCAGTTGCCCGCCGACGACGCCAAGGCCATGCGCTTCGTGTGGATCACCGCGCGGCCCGAGACCATCGCCCAGGCGCCGGCGGAAGGGATGGGCAAGACCAGCCGCGACCAGCTGCTCGGCTTCACGAGCCCGGCGACCAGCGTGACCCTGGACGGCACATCGGACTTCACCTTCGATAAGGAATTCTTCTTCCTGTACAACAAGGACATGGATCCGGCGATCGTCGCGCAGATCGACACGGCGCTGACCGAGATTTTCGCCGCGGGCAAGATCCAGGAGCGCCAGAAGGAGGCCTTCTTCATTCCCAACTTCCTGCCTTCGCAGGAAGCCCAGGCGCATCTTTCGGCCAAGCGCGACACCTATGCCAAGGTGATCGCGGAAATCTCGGGCGACTAGAAGTAGACCCGACGCATCGGCCCGGCCGTGCTCCGGCCGGGTCTCCTGCTGTCTGCTGCGGAGGATCGCGCCATGGGTGAACTCACCCGGATCAGCATCGATTTCGAGACATCGCATCTGGTCTTCCCGGCCATCATCGCCATAGGTCTCGGCCTTCTGGGTCTCGCCATCGCGATCCGCGACCGCCGGCAGATCCTCGCTGCCGGCGCCTATTGGCGCGATGTCTTCGGCAAGGCCGACAAACCGCGCTTCTTCGGCACGATCGGGCTCACGCTGATCTATTTTGTCCTGATGGAGCCGGTCGGCCGGCTCTGGCCCAACACGGGGCTGGGCTTCCTGATCTGCTCGGTGCCCTATGTCCTCCTGACCGGGCTGCTGTTCATGCGCGAGCGCACGCCCGCCGCGGCGCTGCCCGTTGCGGTGACCGCGGTGGTGGCGCCGGCCTTCGTCTGGTGGCTGTTCACCTATCCCTTCTTCCTCACCCTTCCGTGACTGCCGCAATGTTCGAGATCATCTCCCCCCTCTTCCTGTCGCTAATCGTCGGCGGCACGCTCATCGGCATCATCTTCGGTGCGATCCCCGGCATGACGGCGACCATGGCGGTGGCGATCTGCCTGCCGCTGACCTATTCGCTGGGCCTCGAAAACGGGCTTGCCCTGCTGCTCGGGCTCTATGTGGGCGGCATTTCAGGCGGGCTCGTGCCAGCCATCCTGCTCGGCATTCCCGGCACGCCGAGCTCGATCACCACCACCTTCGACGGCTATCCGATGGCACAGCGCGGGGAGGGGGAGAAGGCGCTGCGCATCGGGGTCGTCTCGTCGCTGATCGGCGGCCTGATCAGCCTCCTGGCGCTCTTCCTGTTCGCGCCGGCGCTGGCCGACTTCGCGATCAAGTTCTCCTATGTCGAGAAATTCCTGATCATCCTGTTCGCACTGACGGTGATGGCGGCGCTGTCGTCCGACATGCTGCTGGGCATCTTCTCGGGTTTCCTCGGCATCTTCATCAGCCTGATCGGCGCCTATGACGTCGAGCGTGGCGGCAACGGCGCCCTGCGCCTCGTGCCGCCGGGCACCGAATACTGGCTGGAAAGCGGCTTCTCGCTGCTTCCAGTCCTGATCGGCGTCTTCGGTCTCGCCGCGATCCTCGAGGAAGCCGAGAACGGCGTCGGCCTGACGCGCACCGCCTCCAGCCTGAAGATCGGCAAGGGTTCGGGCTTTTCCTTTTCGGTCTTCAGGGGCCAGATCGGCAATCTGATCCGCTCGTCCTCCATCGGCACCTTCGTCGGCATCCTGCCGGGCGTCGGCGGCTCGGCGGCGTCCATCCTCGCCTATTCGAACGCCAAGACCTTCTCGAAGACGCCCGAACGCTTCGGCAAGGGAGAGCCGGCCGGCATCATCGCCTCCGAATCCGGCAACAACGGCTTGACGGGCGGCGCGCTCGTGCCACTCCTGTCGCTGGGCATTCCCGGCGACTCCACCACGGCGCTGCTGATCGGCGCCTTCACGCTGCAGGGCATCCAGGTCGGGCCGCTCTTCATCGGCGACCATCCCGACACCTGGAACGCGATGATCCTGGCGATGGTCATCTCCAACATCGCGATGTTCGCCATGATGTATTTCGCGATCCGCTATTTCGCGCTCGTGGTGACGATTCCCAAGCACGTGCTCTATCCGATCATCCTGATGATGTGCGTGATCGGCGCCTACACGATCAACTATGGTGTCATGTTCGACGTCTGGACGCTGCTGATCTTCGGCCTGTTCGGCTGGCTGGCGACCAAGATCCGGCTTGAGATCGCGCCGTTCATCATCGGATTCATCCTCGGGCCGTCGGCCGAGATCTACTTCGTGAAGAGCCTCGAGTCCTTCGGCGATCTCACCATCTTCTTCACCAAGAGCTGGATTGCGATGGTGCTCTGGGGCCTCGTGCTCGCGTCCCTGGTGGGGTCGATCACCATGGCCCGGAAGCGCAAGGCTCAAGTGGATCTGCAGACAAGCCGCGGCACCGCACCCTGACGCTTGCATCGGCCGCACCGCCGAACAATTATGCCGACAATGGACGCAGACAACACAGACAAGACCGGCCCGAAAGCCGCACGCAAAAGCCATTCGCGCAGCGTCACGATGAAAGCGGTGGGCCGTCTTGCCGGCGTCTCCCAGGTCACCGTGTCGCGGGCGCTGAGCGATCCGTCGAAAGTGTCGCCCGAGACGCTGGCGAAGATCCGCGAGGCGATCAAGGTGACCGGCTTCGTTCCCAATGCGCTTGCCGGCGCGTTGGCCTCGAACCGGAGCAAGCTGATCTCGGCGCTGGTCCCCTCGATCACCAACATCGTCTATGCGGCGATGGTCAAGTCGTTCAGCGACGAGATGCGCGGGCACGGCTACGAGATCCTGCTTTCGGAAACGGGTTTTGCGCCGCAGGAAGAGCAGAAGCTGATCGCCGCCCACCTCTCGCGCCGCCCGGATGCCGTCCTCTTGACCGGCATCAACCACTCGGCCGAGGCGCGCAAGATGCTGCTCGGCGCGGACATCCCGGTGATCGAGCTGTGGGACATCACGGACAGCCCCATCGATCTCTGCGTGGGTTTTTCGCATGTCGAGACGGCCCGCGCCGTGGCCGATTTCGCCCATGAGGCCGGATACCGGCGTGCCGGCACGATAACGGCCGGCGACGAGCGCGCGCTGCGCCGCAAGAGCGCCTTCACCGAGCGCTTCGCGAAGCTGACGGGATCAAAGGTGCTCGCCTACGACGTGAAGGGCCCCGCCAGCATCGAGGGCGGACGCCGGGGCCTTGCCGACCTGATCGACCATCAGGGCTTCGAATCCGGCGTGGTCTTCTGCAGTTCCGATCTGATGGCCCACGGGGCGGTGGTGGAGGCGCATGTGCGCGGCATCCGCATCCCCCAGGAGATCGCCATCATCGGCTTCGGCGACCAGGATTTCGCCCGGCACATACAGCCGGCGCTGACCACGGTGCGCATCGATCGCGAAGCGCTCGGCCGCAAGGCGGCGGAAGCCCTGCTGGCGAGGCTCGAAGCCACGGGAACGCCCGAGAACGTCATCGATCTGGGCTTCGAGATCATCCGAAGGGACTCCGCATAGGGTCTCTCCGGTTCGGCCTGGATCACATCGCGCGGGAAATGGAGGCCGGCGCGTTACGGCCGACCGCGGGTCTCGATGCGCATGTCGACGATCAGCTTCTCGCGCTCGGCAAGCGCCTTCACCGCCGCGTCGCCCATCACACGTGCGACCAGGTTGAGCAGGCCTTCGGCGAAGACGATATAGGCTGCCATGCTGTTGCTGAAGAAGCTGCTGGCATGCGGCACGAAGAAGGCGTGGCGCGAGGGAGCGACCAGCGGCGAGGCCCGCATGTCGGTGATCGCCACCACGTCGAGCCCGCGCGCGGCGGCGGCTTCGGCGACATCCACCACGTTCCGCGTATAAGGCTCGCAGCTCGCCACGACGACGACATCGCCGCCGCTGAGCTGGGAAAGCGCTTCCGCCTCGCCAAGCCGTGGCGCATCGAGAAGCGCGACGTCGCTGCGCAGCATGCCGAGGCCATAGGTGAGGAAGCTGGCGAAGGCGTGGAACTGGCGCACGCCGTGCACCCGCACGCGCGGCGCCCCGGCGAGCAGCGAGGCCGCCTCGTGCAGCGCCCCGGCGTCGAGCTGCCCCATGAAACCGTCGACATTGGCCGCCGTCTCGCGGGCCAGCCGCTCGAAGACGCCGACCTCCTCGACGCCCGTCGGCACCGTCGACAGCAGGCGGCCGGCCTGGCGGCTGTAGAAATAGCGCTCGTCGTCGGCGATCTCGGCGCGGAAGACGCTCTGGAAATCGCTGAAGCCGGCGAAGCCCAGCTTCTTGGCCAGGCGCGTCAGCGTGGAGGCGTTGACCGACAGCAGCTCGCCAAGCTCGGAGATGGTGCGGACCGCCGCCCGCTCCGGCGCGTCGACCAGCTTGGCCAGCGCATCCAGCGCCTTGTCCCCCAGGAGGATGTCGCTCTGCTGCCGGCGGATCGACACGACGAGGTCCCGCAATTCGTCGATGCTGCGGGGCGGCCGGCTCGCTGTCATGATCGTCGTGCTGTCCTTGCTGATGGTTATCCGCTTGCCGCCATGTCCAGCCGGACGAGCCCGTCGAACGCATGGCGCGGGGCCTGGCCGCAACCATCATAGACACGCCATCGAAGCTTGTCTGCACCGACCTCGAAGACGGCCGTGGCGAGCGTGTTCTCGTGATCCGGGTCGTCGGGCTGCCGGCGGTAGATCGGCAGGTCGGGGCGCTTGGTGTCCCACAGTAGCGAGAGGGGCGCCTGCGGCTCCCCGGTTGCGGCGCCGACGATCTCCTCGCCGCGCTCCTGCCTCGCCCGCGAGGAGGCGGTGACGATCTGCGCCTCGCTCGCCGTCCCGGCGTGCACCAGGTGGTTGGCGTGGCACTGCGGCTCGGACACGGTCAGGACCGAGCAGGCCGAATGCGTGAACTCGACGCTGACCAGGCGGCCGTCGCCGGCCTGTGCGAGGGTCGAGTGGAAGGCGCCGGCGCGCTTTGCGCCGGCGATCGTCCCGACCGCCTCGTCGATGTCGGCGCAGTCGAGCACCGCCCGTGTCAGCACCATGCGCGGCAGGCCACCGCCCGTGCGGCGCGAGCGGATGTTGTTGACGGTCTGCACGAGTCCCGCCTCGTTGGCGGCGAAAGTGTGCCCGGGAAGCGAGCAGGGATAGACGAAGGCGACGAACGGGCGCCCGCCGGCCGCGCGGACCGAGGCCAGCACGCAATGCGCCGCCAGCCGCGGGTCACCGTCCTCATTGTGCCCCAGCACAGATGTCCGCCCCGGCAGCTGGATCGTGGTGCAGCCATCCGGCGCCATCGCCCACACATCGCCGCGGCAGTTCCAGGTGAAGACGTCGTCGAAGGGCAGGCCCAGCCCCTCGGCAAGGCCGTGCAATTCCTGCCAGTAGCGCGGATACAGGGTCTCCACCAGCGCCCTCGCCTCGGCAATCCGCGGATCGTGCCGGAACGCCATGACGCTCGCCCAGGCATGGGAGCGCGTCAGATATCCGTTGACGATGGCGGCGCCGTGGCGCCCCAGCGCCAACCCCACCTCCCGGGGCGTTCCTTCGATCTCGATGAACGACAGGCGCGGACGGGTCTCAGTGAACATGCTGGAGGAACTCTCGCAGTCTCGGATTTTCCGGGTTCGCCAGCAGGGCGGCGGGGTCGCCGTCGACGGAGATCTTGCCGTTCTCCATGAAGATCAGCCGCGTGCCGACCTGCCGGGCAAAGGCCATTTCATGGGTCACGACGATCATCGTCATGCCTTCCTCCGCCAGCGAGCGCATGACGCGCAAAACCTCCTGGCGAAGCTCGGGATCGAGCGCCGAGGTCGGTTCGTCGAACAGCATCAGCTTGGGCTTCACCGCCAGCGCGCGGGCGATGGCGACGCGCTGCTGCTGGCCGCCGGACAGCTCGGCCGGATAGTGGTGGCCACGGTCGGCGAGCCCGACCTTGCCGAGCAGCTCCCGCGCCTGCTCCAATGCCTCGGCGCGGCTTGTCCCGCGCACATGGCGCGGGCCGAAGGCAACATTGTCGAGCGCCGTCATCTGCGGAAACAGGTTGAACTGCTGGAACACCATGCCGGCCTCCTGGCGGATGAGCCGCACCCTGGCGCGTCCTTCCCTGACGCTGATGCCGTCGACCACGAGATCGCCACCGTTGATCTCCTCGAGGGCGTTGATGCAGCGCAGCAGGGTCGACTTGCCGGATCCGGACGGTCCGATCAGCACGACCACCTCGGCGTCTTCGACGCTAAGATCCACCTCGTCGAGCACGACGACATTGCCGAAGGTCTTGGTGACCTTGCGAAACTCCACGATGCTCATAGGATCCGCATCCTCTTCTCGGTCAGCCGCAGGAGAAACGTCAGCGTGCCGGTCATGATCAGGTACAGCACGGCGACGGCCGTCCAGATCTCGACGGCGCGGAAATTGGCCGCCATGATCTCCTGCCCCTGGCGCGTCAGCTCACCGACGCCGATGACGATGAACAGCGAGGTGTCCTTCAGGCTGACGATGAACTGGTTGCCGAGCGGCGGGATCATGCGCCGGAAGGCGACCGGGCCGATGATGTAGACGAGCACCTTCCACATGGGCAGGCCGAGGGCGAGGCCGGCCTCCCTCAGGCCCTTGTGGACGGACAGAAACGAGCCGCGCACGATCTCGGCGATGTAGGCGCCGGCATTGATGACGATGGCGGTGACGGCCGCGGTCATGGGGTTGACGCGGATGTCGGCCATGACCGGCAGCGCGAAGTAGATGAACATCACCTGCACGACGATCGGCGTCCCGCGGATGATCTCGACATAGGCGAAGGCGATGCCGTTCAGAAGGCGGTTTCCGTAGGCTCGCATGAGCCCCGTGACCAAGCCGACGATCAGGCCGCCGATCAAACCGGCCAGCGCAATCAGAACCGTCAGCCTCGCGCCGCCGAGCAGCGCCGGCAGCGCGCCGACGATCACAGACCATTCGAATTCCATGATGGGCTCCCTGGAGCAGGATGCAGGCGGGCGGGCCGATGTCGGGCCTGCCCGCTTTCCCCGATCAGTTGCTCGGTTCGGCGCCGAACCACTTCTTGTAGATGGTGTTGTAGCGGCCGTCGGCCTTCAGCCTGGCGAGCGAGGCGTTGACCTTGGCCACCAGCTCGCTGCCCTTCGGGAAGCCGATGCCATACTGATGGGCCATCATCTGCTTGCCGACGGCCTTCACCTTGCCGCCGCCGGCGGTCGCCACGTAATAGAGCACGTTCGGCGTGTCGTGCATGGCCGCGTCGACGCGGCCCGTCTGCAGCTCCAGATAAGCGTTGTCGATGTTGGGGAACTGGCGCAGCTCCGTCTCCTTGAAGTTCTCCTTGGCGTAATCGGTCGCCGAGGTGCCGGTCTTGACCGCCAGCGTCTTGCCCTTCAGGTCGTCGGCGCTCTCGACCGCGCTGTCGGCCGGCACCATCAGCAGAAAGCCGCTGTCATAGTAGCCGTCGGAGAAATCGATCACCTTCTTGCGCTCGTCCTTGATCGTGATGCCGGCGAGCGCCACGTCGACCTGCCCGGTCTGCAGGGCGGGGATGATGCCGTTGAAGTCCATCGGCTGCAGCGTGTAGGCCAGGCCGAGATCCTGGGCGATCGCATCCCACAGATCGATGTCGAAGCCCACATATTTGTCGCCTTCCTTGAACTCGAACGGAACGAACGCGGTGTCGGTCGCCACCACGAGGTCGTCGGCCATTGCCGGCTGGAAGAGCACGGAAGAGGCCGCGACGGCGGCGAAAAGCATGGTGCGGAGTTTCATCTTCATTCCCCTGTTCTTGTCTTGAGAGCGCAGATCGAGCTGCCTCTTGATGCAAATATAGAATGCTTTTTTAAATTTGTCGCCTTTAAAATTTGCATCGCTTTCGCTGCGCAAATCTCGCCGGCGCCCGCCGTCGGCCTTCAGGCCAGCATTATGCTGTCGGCGAGAGACCGGGCGGACAGGCCCGGCGGATGCCGCAACGGCGGCAGGAGGCATCAGAGGATTGAAAGGAAGAAGGATTTGGTGGAGCCAAGGGGAGTCGAACCCCTGACCTCTTGAATGCCATTCAAGCGCTCTCCCAACTGAGCTATGGCCCCACACTCCGGTGATCGCACCGGTCGCCGTCTCCGGCGAAGAGGTCCGGAAGGCCCGCTGGGCCAACCGTGTGAGCGGCTTCTAGACTCGCCCGTAAGGAAGATCAAGCCCGTTTTTCACCTTCGCGCCACCTTGTGGCCCAGGCCGGGGAGATCCTCCCGAAAATCGTTGCTCTCAACGATCCTCGTCGTCGTCGCCGACGCCGATGAAGTCCTTCACGTCGTCGCCGTCATCGTCCTCGTCGTCTTCGAGGAAGGTCGCGTCGTCATCTTCGTCGCCGAGATCGACATCGTCGTCGTCGTCGCCAAGGTCGGGAAGGTCGCCCTTGTCACCGGTCGAGGTCTCCTCGTCCGCGTCCTCCAGGGACACGATCTCCGGCGCATCGTCCTCGCCATCCAGCTCCTTGTCCTCGACTTCCTCTTCCTCCTCCATGGAGGTGTCGCCCACGGCGTCGAAATAGCTGCGCGGATAGGAGTGGCCCGTATAGGGCGATACGATCGGATCCTTGTTCAGATCGTAGAACTTGCGGCCCGTTTCCGGGCAGATGCGTTTTGTTCCGAGTTGCGGTTTAGCCACCTTGCTGCCTCATCGTCTTGCGGTCGGCCCGGCCTGCGACGGCTCATCGCGGCGGGCATCCTCAGCGCTCTTTGCCTTTTTGAAATTTTCGTCCCCTTAGCGGCAAGCCGCGCACCTGTCAAAGCATAAAGAAGCGCACCCGCTTCTTTAGAAACCGGACGGCGGCGATCCGTCAACCGGGGGATGACCCGTTATCTCCATCATGCTAGAGCCTGCGCGGAAAATCTCCGATCCTGCGGCCTCCCCGCGGGCCGGATCGTCATCGTCGAGGACCGCAAGATGCACCATCCGCAGTCGCGCCCGCTCAGGGCCACGAAATCCCCCGCCCTGTCCGGCCGCGTCCGTGTTCCGGGCGACAAGTCGATTTCGCACCGGTCCTTGATGTTCGGCGGGCTGGCCGCCGGCGAAACCCGCATCACCGGCCTGCTCGAGGGCGAGGACGTGCTGCGCACGGGCGAGGCGATGCGCGCCATGGGCGCGCTGATCGAACGGCGCGGCGGCGAATGGTTGGTTACCGGCACGGGCAACGGCGCGCTGCTGGAGCCGAGGGAGCCGCTCGATTTCGGCAATGCCGGCACCGGCGTGCGGCTGACCATGGGGCTGGTCGGCTCCTACGACATGACGACGCGCTTCGTCGGCGACGCCTCGCTGTCGAAGCGGCCCATGGGGCGCGTGCTCGAACCGCTGAAGGAGATGGGCCTGCAGGTCGTCTCCGCCGAACCGGGCGACCGTCTGCCGATCACACTGCGTGGGCCCAGGCACGCGGCGCCGATCACCTATCGCGTGCCGATGCCGTCCGCCCAGGTCAAGTCGGCCGTCCTTCTGGCGGCGCTCAACACGCCGGGCGTCACCACCGTCATCGAGCCCGTGCCGACGCGCGACCATACGGAGAAGATGCTGGCCGGCTTCGGCGCCGCGCTTGAGGTCGAGACCGACGCCGAGGGCGTGCGCCATATCCGCATCGAAGGCCAGCCGAGGCTCGTCGGCCAGACCATCGCCGTGCCGGGTGACCCCTCCTCCGCCGCCTTTCCACTCGTGGCGGCGCTGATCGTGCCGGGCTCCGACCTCGTCATCGAGAACATGCTGATGAATCCGACGCGCACCGGGCTGGTCGCCACCCTCCTGGAGATGGGCGCCGACATCACCATTCTCGAGCGGCGCAACGAGGGCGGCGAGGATGTCGCGGACCTGCACGTGCGCAGCTCCGACTTGAAGGGCGTCACGGTGCCGGCCGAGCGGGCGCCGTCGATGATCGACGAGTATCCGGTGCTTGCCGTGGCCGCCGCCTTTTCCGAGGGCGAGACCCGCATGGAGGGCCTGGAGGAGCTGCGCGTCAAGGAATCGGACCGGCTGTCGGCGGTGGCCAACGGACTGAAGATCAACGGCGTCGACTGCGTCGAGGGCGAGGCTTCGCTGTCCGTCACCGGCCGCCCCGGCGGCAAGGGGCTGGGCGGCGGCACGGTGGAAACCCATCTCGACCATCGCATCGCCATGAGCTTCCTCGTCATGGGGCTGGCGGCGGAGAAACCGGTGACCATCGACGACCAGGCGATGATCGCCACCAGCTTTCCCGATTTCACCGGGCTGATGCAGGGCCTGGGGGCGCAGTTCGGCTGAACGCAACGTTTTTTGGAAGGAGACAATGATGGCCACCGAGAAAGTCGCAATGATCGTCGCCGGCGGCAGCGGCATGGGCGCCGGCGCCGCCCGCAAGCTCGCCGCCAACGGCTACCGGGTGGCTATCCTCTCCTCCTCCGGCAGGGGCGAGACGCTGGCTGCCGAGCTCGGCGGGCTCGGCTTCACCGGCTCCAATCGATCGCCGGACGATCTCAAGCGCTTCGCCGATCTGACGATGGAGCGCTACGGCCGCATCGACGCGCTGGTCAACGGTGCCGGCCATGGGCCGAAAGGCGACGTTCTGGAGATCTCCGACGAGGAGTGGCAGACGGGCATGGAGTTCTACCTGCTCAACGTGGTGCGCACGGCGCGGCTCGTCACGCCGATCATGCAGGCGCAGAAATCGGGCTCCATCGTCAACATCTCCACCTATGCGACCTTCGAGCCGGAAGCGGCCTTTCCGACCTCGGGCGTGTTCCGAGCCGGGCTTGCCGCCTTCACCAAGCTCTTCGCCGACAAATACGCGGCCGACAACATCCGCATGAACAACGTGCTGCCGGGCTTCATCGATTCCCTGCCGGAGAAGGAGGATCGCCGCGCCCGCATCCCCATGGGCCGCTACGGCCGTGTCGAGGAGGTCTCGGAGCTGGTCCTCTTCCTGGCCGGCGATAAATCGAGCTATGTGACGGGCCAGAACATCCGCATCGACGGCGGCATCACCCGTTCGGTGTGACAGGGATGACAAGGCACCTCACCATCGCCATCGACGGACCCGCCGCTTCCGGCAAGGGAACGCTGGCCCGCCGGCTCGCCGCCCATTACGGGCTGCGCCATCTCGATACCGGCCTCACCTATCGCGGCGTCGCCAAGGCGCTTCTCGATGCCGGCCTGCCGCTCGACAACGAAGGGACGGCCGAGAAGGCGGCACGCGCGCTCGACCTCGCCACGCTCGACCGCAGCGTCCTGTCCGCCCATGGCGTCGCCGAAGCGGCCTCGAAGGTGGCGGTCATGCCGGCCGTCCGCGAGGTGCTGGTCGACAAGCAGCGCGCCTTTGCCGCCGCGCCGCCCGGCGCCGTGCTCGACGGGCGTGACATCGGCACGGTCGTCTGCCCGGATGCGATGGTGAAGCTCTATGTCATCGCCTCGCCGGAGGTGCGTGCCACGCGCCGCTGGCGCGAGATCGAGGCAGGCGGCGGGACCGCCGACTATGCCGGAATCCTAGCCGACATCAAGCGCCGCGACGCGCGCGACACGGAACGCGCGGCAAGTCCGCTCAGGCCCGCCGAAGACGCGCACTTGCTCGACACGAGCGAAATGGATATAGAGACGGCGTTCCGCGCGGCTCGCGCCATCATCGATGGCAAGCTCGGCCTGCGGAGCGAAGACTGAAGAACCGCCTGCCCGCATTCTCATGCGCCGGATTTGCCGCCTCGGCGGCCATAGAGCGATCCGCTCGGATGCCGGGTGAGGTGAAACGCAACACGAACCACCGGCGCCGCCCCGCACTGAGACAAGGGGCATTTCAGGAGCATCAATGTCAGAACTCAATCCGTCTCGCGAAGATTTCGCGAGCCTTCTCGAAGAATCCTTTACCGAACGCGACGCCGCCGAAGGCGCCGTCGTCAAGGGAATCGTGACCGCCATCGAAAAGGACATGGCGATCATCGACGTCGGCCTGAAGGTCGAGGGCCGCGTGCCGCTGAAGGAATTCGGCGCCAAGGGCAAGGACAGCGAGCTGAAGGTCGGCGACGAAGTCGAGGTCTATGTCGAGCGCATCGAGAACGCGCTGGGCGAGGCCATGCTGAGCCGCGAAAAGGCACGCCGCGAGGAAAGCTGGGTCAAGCTCGAAGAGAAGTTCGCCAAGGGCGAGCGCGTCGAGGGCTTCATCTTCAACCAGGTCAAGGGCGGCTTCACCGTCGATCTGGACGGCGCCGTGGCCTTCCTGCCGCGTTCGCAGGTGGACATCCGTCCGATCCGCGACGTCACGCCGCTCATGCACACCCCGCAGCCCTTCGAAATCCTCAAGATGGACAAGCGCCGCGGCAACATCGTCGTCTCGCGCCGCACGGTTCTCGAAGAGAGCCGCGCCGAGCAGCGTTCGGAGATCGTCCAGAACCTCGAAGAGGGGCAGGTGGTCGAGGGCGTGGTCAAGAACATCACCGACTACGGTGCGTTCGTCGACCTCGGCGGCATCGACGGCCTGCTGCACGTCACCGACATGGCATGGCGCCGCGTCAACCATCCGACCGAGATCCTCAACATCGGTCAGACGGTCAAGGTGCAGATCATCCGCATCAACCAGGAAACGCACCGCATCTCGCTGGGCATGAAGCAGCTCGAGGCCGATCCGTGGGACGGCATCGGCGGCAAGTACCCGCTCGGCAAGAAGGTCCTGGGCCGCGTCACCAACATCACCGACTACGGCGCCTTCGTGGAGCTGGAGCCGGGCATCGAAGGCCTCATCCACGTCTCCGAGATGAGCTGGACCAAGAAGAACGTCCATCCCGGCAAGATCCTCTCCACGACGCAGGAAGTCGAAGTGGTGGTGCTCGAGGTGGACCCGGTCAAGCGCCGCATCTCGCTCGGCCTCAAGCAGACGCTGGAGAACCCGTGGGAAGCCTTCGCGCGCAACCACCAGGTCGGCTCGGTGGTCGAGGGCGAGGTCAAGAACAAGACCGAGTTCGGCCTGTTCATCGGCCTCGATGGCGATGTGGACGGCATGGTCCATCTCTCCGATCTCGACTGGAACCGTCCGGGCGAGCAGGTGATCGAGGAGTACAACCGCGGCGACGTGGTTCAGGCGCAGGTTCTCGACGTCGACGTCGAGAAGGAGCGCATCTCGCTCGGCATCAAGCAGCTCGGCCGTGACGCCATCGGCGAGGCCGCGGCCTCGGGCGACCTGCGCAAGGGTGCCGTCGTCACCTGCGAAGTCACCGGCGTCAAGGACGGCGGTCTCGAGGTGAAGCTGGTCGACCACGACGTCGAAACCTTCATCAAGCGTTCCGACCTGTCGCGCGACCGCGACGAGCAGCGCCCCGAGCGCTTCTCGGTCGGCCAGAAGGTGGACGCCCGCGTCACCCAGTTCGACAAGAAGACGCGCCGCATCTCCGTCTCCATCAAGGCGCTGGAAATCGCCGAGGAGAAGGAAGCGGTGGCCCAGTACGGCTCGACCGACTCCGGCGCCTCGCTCGGCGACATCCTCGGCGCCGCGCTGAAGAAGCAGGGCGGCGAATAAGCTTTCGGCCAGGCCGAAACGAAGAAACCCGCCGGATCGCTCCGGCGGGTTTTTTATTGGGAGGATGCGAACCAGAGAGAATGCGCTCGTGACTGACCGCTCCTTTCGCCGCCGCAGGCCTTACGCGTCGTCGTCCGGATCATCGACCTCGCAGCCGATCCCGTGGCAGCCCTGGTAATTGCCTTCCGTATCGAAATTGGGATTGCCCTCGCGGTCGAATTGCGGCCGCTCGTCGATGGTCTGATCGCCGGCATCGGGATCATCGACCAAGCAGCCAACGCCATGGCAACCATCATAGCCATCATCGGTCGTGCAGCCGGCCACCGCCAGCAATGCAGAAAGCAAAGTCGCGTATAGCGCATGTTTCAATGCTCTTCCTCCTTCACTTGGTTCTGCTGCTTGTCGCCTACTTGAGCTGCCCGTCGCCGGACCTGTCGGCGGCCTGGAAATCCTTCATCACCTGATCCATGAATTCCCGCCGGCTGAGATTGCCGTCACCGTTCGCATCCGTGGCGGCAAGCTGGTCGGGCGATAAGATCGTCGACACTTCGCTCTGAGCCAGAACGCCGTCGCCATTGGCGTCCAGTCGGGAAAAGGCCGATGTCATGAACGTCTGGTACTCGGCCTGGCTCACCGTGCCATCCTTGTTTCCGTCGACCTGATCAAGGTGCCCCTCACTCAGGCTCGCGCCCTGCTGTTGGGCGGCGGCGGCGTTCACGCCGATCAGAAGTGCCAAGGTGGCGCCGCAAAGCATGTGTTTCATGGCCCTGTCTCCCTCTCCTAACGGCATGCCAGGCGATTGCCGAGATAGCCGCCGCCGCCGATGCCGACGGCCTCGGCCAGAACGGTGCCGCTGCCGCCACCGATCGTGCTGCCGATCAACCCTCCGACGATCGCACCGCCGACGGTTCCGGCGATGCAGCCGAACTCGTGATTGCGTGCCTGAACCTGCGGGTCCGAGCTGGCCTGGCAGCCTGCCAGCAGCGCGGCAGCCGCAACTGCGCCGATTGTGTGCCGTTTCATGTGTCCCTCCGATTTCTCGACCGAATCCATCGCGTGACAATCAGCGACAGGTATCTTCGGAGCCACAGAAAAGACAAAAACGAACTTGGTTCATAGATGGGGAATCATCACGATTTAATATATTCGATTGCAAAAGTAATGGTGCATTCAATTCGTGAGATTTTGGAACGGTGTGAGATTAACTATTTTCCAGAGACTCGAAGACTTCCGATCTCTATCGCTTCTCAGCGACATCAACTGCCAAATGTTTCCGATGAGGCATCCCCTCAGGGGCATGAATGCGGAAAGCAATGAGGCATCCTTGTGGAGAGCATTCCGCAAGGATGAAAGCGGGGCTTGCCGCCCTCGATGTCGCTGGCCTATGCGGCGGGCTGCCCGCCCTTCACCAATGCGGCGGCTTGGTCACCGGCACATCGGGCGCGGTCTGTTCTTCCAGCGCCAGGAAGCGCTCCGTCAGGCGGTCGAGCTTGCGGCGCAGTTCCTCCATCTCGCGCCATTGCCGCGTCACCTCGGCAGAAAGCTCCTCGATTATCTTTTCCTGCTCGGCGGCCAGCATTTCGAGCGCCGTCAGCCTGTCCTCGTCCATGCTCGAAAAATCTCCGGTTGCGCCTGTTGCGCAGTGATGCCTGCGCTTTTCTCGCTGCCGAAAATTGACAAGTCCACCCCCTTTTGTCGAGAGTGTTTCGGGCTATAGCTTTTGCCTCGCGCCAGCGGTTGGCACGCAAGGCCCTGCATGATAGTTCATTGACCAAAAGGTCAAAAACGGGGAAGCGGGCCGCCGATGGCGCACACGGCAATCGAGCTCAACGGCATCAGCAAGAGCTTCGGAGCGGTTCACGCCAACCGCAACATCGATCTGAAGATCACGGCCGGGACGATCCACGGCATCATCGGCGAAAACGGGGCCGGCAAGTCGACCCTGATGTCGATCCTCTACGGCTTCTACCAGGCCGACAGCGGCCGCATCCAGGTGGCCGGCAAGCCGGCGTCCATCAAGACGCCGAGCGCCGCCATCGCGCTCGGCATCGGCATGGTGCACCAGCACTTCATGCTGGTGGAGAATTTCACCGTGCTCGAGAACGTCATGCTGGGCGCGGAGGGCGAGGCGCTGCTCAACACCTCGATCGCCAAGGCGCGCGACGAGCTCGAGCGGCTGGAGCGCGATTACGGGCTCGAGGTCGATCCCGACGCGCTCATCGAAGACCTTCCCGTCGGCCTGCAGCAGCGGGTCGAGATCCTCAAGGCGCTCTATCGCGGCGCCGACATCCTGATCCTCGACGAGCCCACCGGCGTGCTCACCCCGGCCGAGGCCGACCACCTGTTCCGCATCCTCCGGCAGCTCAAGGAGGAGGGCAAGACCGTCATCCTCATCACGCACAAGCTGCGCGAGATCATGGCGATCACCGACAATGTCTCCGTCATGCGCCAGGGCGCCATGGTGGCGACGCGCAAGACGGCCGAGACCACGGTCGAGGAACTGGCCGAGCTGATGGTCGGCCGCCACGTGCTCCTGCGCGTCGAGAAGGGCGAGGGCCGGGCCGGCGACGTGATGCTTTCGGTGAAGAACCTCACCGTGAAGGATTCACGCGGCGTCACCATGGTCGACGACGTCTCCTTCGACGTGCGGGCGGGCGAGATCGTCGGCATCGCCGGCGTCGCCGGCAACGGCCAGTCGCAGCTTCTGGAGGCGATCACCGGCGTGCGCCAGGCCGTCTCCGGCACCGTCACGCTGGACGGCACGCCGGTCGAGCTCACCGGCGAGGCCGACCCGGTGGACCTGCGCAAGCGCGGCATGGCCCATGTGCCGGAAGACCGCCACCATGTCGGCCTCGTCCTGCCCTTCGAGGAAAACGAGAACGCCATGCTCGGCTATCACTGGCAGGACAAATACCTGAAGGGGCCCCTCCTCGACATCGAGGCGATCCGCGACGATGCGCGCAGGAAGATCGAGAAATACGACATCCGCCCCGCCGACTGCCGGCTGAAGACCGCCAATTTCTCCGGCGGCAACCAGCAGAAGATCGTGCTGGCGCGGGAAATGGAGCAGGATCCCAAGGTGCTGATCGTCGGCCAGCCGACGCGCGGCGTCGATGTGGGCGCCATCGAATTCATCCACAGGCGGCTGATCGACATGCGCGACCAGGGCAAGGCGGTGCTTCTGGTGTCCGTCGAACTCGACGAGATCCGCTCGCTGTCGGACCGCATCCTGGTGATGTTCGCGGGCCGCGTGGTCGGCGAGCGCGGTCCCGAAGCCACCGAGGGCGAGCTCGGCCTGCTGATGGCCGGCGTCGAGAAGAAGGAGGCGGCCGAATGAGCGCGCCCTATGCGAAACTTCCCGCCTGGGCCGATTACGGGCTGATCCCGCTCATCAACCTTGCCGTCGCCTTCCTGGTCGCCGGACTGGTGGTGATGCTGGTCGGCGAGAACCCCATCCGCGCCGCCGCCATCCTCGTCGAGGGGGCGCTCGGGCGCGGCCAGAACATCGCCTACACGCTCTACTACGCGACGAGCTTCATCTTCACCGGCCTCGCCGTCGCCGTCGCCTTCCACTGCAGCCTGTTCAACATCGGCGGCGAGGGACAGGCCTATGTCGGCGGGCTGGGCGTCGCCCTGGTCTGCCTCGCCTTCGACAGCGTGCTGCCCTGGTGGCTGGTGTTCCCCCTGGCGATCGCCGGTGCGGCGCTGTTCGGGGCCGCCTGGGCCTTCATTCCGGCCTATTTCCAGGCCAAGCGCGGCTCGCACATCGTCATCACGACGATCATGTTCAACTTCATCGCCGCCAGCCTGATGGTCTATCTATTGGTCAACGTGCTGAAGCCGGCCGGCAGCCAGGCGCCGCAAACGCGCACGTTCCTGGAAGGCGGACAGTTGCCGAAGCTCAACTTCGTGCTGGAAGCGCTCGGCTTTTCCGTGCGCTCGGCGCCCTTCAACCTTTCCTTCCTGCTGGCGCTCCTCGCCGCCTTCCTGGTCTGGGTGCTCATCTGGCGCACCAGGCTCGGCTACGAGATCCGCATGCGCGGCTTCAGCCCCAAGGCGGCGCGCTATGCCGGCGTCAGCGAGACGAAGATCATCATCATCGCCATGCTCATTTCGGGGGCGCTGGCCGGCATGATGGCGCTCAACCCGGTCATGGGCGACCAGAACCGGCTGCAGATGGATTTCGTCACCGGGGCGGGCTTCGTCGGCATCGCCGTGGCGCTGATGGGCCGCTCGCATCCGGCAGGCATCGTGCCGGCGGCGATTCTGTTCGGCATGCTCTACCAGGGCGGCGCCGAGCTCGCTTTCGAGATGCCCAACATCTCGCGCGACATGATCGTCATCATCCAGGGGCTCGTCATCCTCTTCGCAGGCGCGCTCGAGAACATGTTCAGGCCCAGCGTGCAGGCCCTGTTCGCCAGCCTCAGCCCGCAAGCCGCCGGCGTCGAGGCGCGCCAGGGGGAGGGCGGCTGAGATGGACTTCTTCACCACGCTCATCCTGGTCCTCGATTCCACCGTACGGCTCAGCGTGCCGCTGCTGCTCGCCGCCCTCGCCGGCCTCTATTCGGAGCGGTCGGGTGTGTTCGACATCGGGCTGGAAGGCAAGATGCTGGCCGGCGCCTTCGCCGCCGGGGCGGCGGCCGCCGTCACCGGTTCCGCCTGGGCGGGGCTGGGGGCCGCGGTGCTGGTCTCCGTGTTCCTCGCCCTCGTGCACGGCTTCGCCTCGATCACCCATCGCGGCAACCAGATCGTCTCCGGCGTCGCCATCAACTTCATCGCCGCCGGCGCCACCATCATCCTCGGCCAGGCCTGGTTCCGCCAGGGCGGGCGCACGCCCTCGCTGCCCGGCGATGCGCGCTTCGGCGCGCTCCACCTGCCCTTCGCAGACACCCTGCGCGACGTGCCGTTCCTCGGGCCGATCTATGCGGAGCTGATTTCCGGCCACTCACTTCTCGTCTACCTCGCCTTCCTGTTCGTCCCCTTCACCTGGTGGGTGCTGTTCCGCACGCGCTTCGGCCTGCGCCTGCGGGCCGTCGGCGAGAACCCGGCTGCCGTCGACACCGCCGGCATCTCGGTCTCCTGGCTGCGCTATCGCGCCGTCATGTGCACCGGTCTTCTCACCGGCCTGGCCGGCACCTACCTGTCGCTGGCCCAGAACGCCGGCTTCGTGAAGGACATGACCGCGGGGCGCGGCTTCATTGCCCTGGCGGCGCTGATCTTCGCCAAATGGCGTCCCGTGCCGGTCATGTTCGCCTGCCTGCTGTTCGGCTTCCTCGATGCCTTCGCCATCCGCATCCAGGGAACGCCCCTTCCGCTCATCGGCCAGGTGCCGGTGCAGCTTATGCAGGCGCTGCCCTATATCCTGACCGTGGTGCTGCTGGCCGGCTTCATCGGCAAGGCCATTCCCCCGCGCGCCGGCGGCGTGCCCTATGTGAAGGAGCGGTGATGAGCGCCGAAGACCTGTTTTCCGCAGCCAAGACGGCGATGCAGCGGGCCTACGCCCCCTATTCGCGCTTTCCCGTGGGGGCGGCGGTGAAGACCGAGGCCGGCACCGTGCACGCCGGCTGCAACATCGAGAACGCCTCCTATCCCGAGGGCTGGTGCGCCGAGACGACGGCGCTCGGCCATCTGGTGATGGCCGGCGGCGGCAAGGTGACCGAGATCGCCGTGGTGGCGGAGAAGATGCCGAAGATCATGCCCTGCGGCGGCTGCCGCCAGCGTCTCGCCGAGTTCGCCGCCGACGGGGCGGTGCTGCATCTGTGCGATCTTGACGGCGTCGTCGAGACCGTGCCCTTCTCCGCCGTCTTCCCGCGCGGCTTCGCCCTGGAGAGCGGCAAATGAAGGAGGCGGTGGACCACTTAACAGAGCGCCTCGAGGGGCTTGCCCCGCGGCTCGGCCTGGTGCTCGGCTCCGGCCTCGGCAGGCTGGTGGACGCGGTGGAGAACCCGGTGCGCATTCCCTATGGTGACCTGCCCGGGTTTCCGCCGAGCGGCGTCACCGGCCACGCAGGCGAGATCGTCGCGGGGCTTCTGGCCGGCACGCCGGTCATCATGCTGGCGGGACGCTCGCATTACTACGAGCACGGCGATCCGGCTGCGATGCGCCCGGCCATCGAGACCTTATGGGGCATCGGCGTGACGACCCTGATCCTGACCAACGCGGCGGGATCGCTACGCGTCGACATGCCGCCCGGCTCCGTGATGATGATCGACGACCACATCAATTTCTCCGGCGCCAACCCGCTCATCGGCGAGCCGAGCGACCGACGTTTCGTCGGCATGAGCGAGGCCTACGATACGGAGCTGTGCGCGGCCATCGCCAGGGCCGCCGAGCAGGCCGGCGAGACCTTGCACCGGGGCGTCTATATGTGGTTCTCCGGTCCCACCTTCGAGACTCCCGCCGAGATCCGGATGGCGCGGGTGCTGGGTGCCGATGCGGTCGGCATGTCGACCGTGCCGGAGGTGATCCTGGCGCGCTATCTCGGCCTTCGGGTGGCGGCCTGCTCTGTCATCACCAATCTCGGCGCCGGGATGAGCGCCGGGGAGCTGTCGCACCAGGAGACCAAGGACATGGCGCCGATCGGCGGCGCGCGCCTGGAGCGGATCCTCGGCCGGCTCTGCGCCGACGGGCTGCCGGAAGGCTGAGCGCTTGATGCTGCCGCAGGAAATCATTCGCCGGAAACGCGACGGCCAGCCCCTGTCGGAAGCAGAGATCGCCGATTTCGTCGACGGCCTGGCGCACGGCACCTGGAGCGAAGGGCAGATCGCCGCGCTCGCCATGGCGATGTTCCTCAACGGCATGACCGCCGGCGAGGGCGCGGCGCTGACACGCGCCATGCGCGATTCCGGCAAGGTCCTCGACTGGTCGGACCTTCCCGGCCCCGTTACCGACAAGCACTCCACGGGCGGCGTCGGCGACAACGTCTCGCTGATGCTGGCGCCCATCGTGGCGGCTTGCGGCGCCTTCGTGCCGATGATCTCGGGGCGCGGCCTCGGCCATACGGGCGGCACGCTCGACAAGATGGATTCGATCCCCGGCTATACGAGCCAGCCCGACGACCGGCTGTTTGCAAGGACCGTGCGCGAGGTGGGCTGCGCCATCATCGGCCAGACGGCCGACCTGGCGCCCGCCGACAAGCGCTTCTATGCCGTTCGCGACGTGACGGGCACGGTGGAATCGGTGCCGCTGATCACCGCGTCGATCCTGTCGAAGAAGCTCGCCGCCGGCCTGTCCTCGCTCGTGCTCGACGTCAAATCCGGCAATGGCGCCTTCATGGCGAGCGGCCGCGACGCACGCAGCCTGGCCACCAATCTGGTCACGGTCGCCCGAAGTGCCGGCCTGCCGGCGACGGCGCTGATCACCGACATGAACGAGCCGCTGGCCTCCGCCTGCGGCAATGCGGTGGAGGTGCTCAACGCCGTGGATTTCCTGACCGGTCGCCGGCGTGACCGGCGGCTCGAGGAGGTCACCCTGGCGCTGGCCGCCGAGATGCTGCTTGCCTCCCGCATTGCCGGCTCTCCACGCGAAGCGCTCGACCGCGCCGGCGAGGCGCTCGGCAGCGGGCGCGCCGCGGAGCTGTTCGGCCGCATGGTGAGTGCGCTCGGCGGCCCGGCCGATTTCGTCGAAAACGCCCGAAAGCATCTGTCGGCCGCCGAGACGATCGTGCCCGTCGAGGCCCCGCGCGACGGGTTCGTCGGCAGCATCGAGACGCGCGCCCTCGGTGTCGCCGTCATCGAGCTGGGCGGCGGCCGACGCAAGCCGGAGGATGCCATCGACCATGCGGTGGGCCTCACCGGCTGCCTGTCCATCGGCACAGAGCTGCGCCGCGGCCAGCCGCTGGCGATGGTTCACGCGCGCAGCGAGAGCGATGCGAGGCAGGCGATCGCCGCGGTGATCGCAGCTTACCGCATCGCCGACGAGAAGCCGCGTGCGCGCAAGAGCATCCTGCGCCGGGTTGCCGGTGATACGTAAACGCTATTGTTCGAGCACCAGCGCACCGCCTTCCACATGATAGCGGGACAGGCGCTTCAGGAAGCTCATGCCGATCAGCACCCCGTCGAGCGCGCGATCGTCGAGCACCGCCGCCTCCACATCCTCGACGTGGATGCGGCCGATCTGCAGCGTCCCGATCCGCACCGCTGCCGCCCTGGTCTTGCCGTTGGCGGTGCTGACCTCGTATTTGAAGTCGTTCGGCGCAAGCTGCAGGCCGATCCGGCGGGCGAGCGAGCTGTTGATGGCGATGAAGGTCGCACCGGTATCGACCAGTGCGGAGACTTCCCGCCCGTTGAGCTTGAAGCGGCCCATGTAGTGGCCGCGGGCATCGGCGGCGATCCGTACTTTCCTGCCGAGCAACACCGACGTCTCGCCCTTGAACTCCAGGCGGCTCGCCGAGACGCGCGTCGGCTGGGGCCGGTCCTGTCCGGGCGTATCGTTGCTGAGGACCAACCGTATCAGTTCGTGAAACCGATCGGAATTGGTCTGGTAAACCGCCGGTACGGCCCCCGCCGAGCCGACCGCAATTCCCAGAAAGATCAACTTGCGCAACATGCCCGCCACCCAACAACCGTTGGGGTAAGCATAAGCACGCGGGACGGTCTTTGCCTTAACGGAGAAACGCGATGCGCCGGGATGGTTAAGCGAGCGTTACACGAAGCGCAGCCTCTTCGGCGCGACCTCTGCTCGCCGTTGTTGCAGAAGCATCGGATACGTAAGTTCCACCGTTACTTGGTGCCGTACATACGGTCGCCGGCGTCGCCCAGGCCCGGGACGATATAGCCCTTCTCGTTGAGCTTTTCGTCGATCGAGGCGGTGAAGACAGGCACGTCGGGATGGGCGGCGCGAAAGCGCTCGACGCCCTCGGGCGCAGCCAGCAGGCAGAGGAAGCGCAAATTGGTGGCGCCCTTCTCCTTCAGCTTGTCGACGGCGGCGATGGCCGAATTGGCCGTCGCCAGCATCGGGTCGACGACGATGACCAGACGGTTGGCAAGGTCGCTCGGCGCCTTGAAGAAATACTCCACCGCCTGCAGCGTCTCGTGGTCGCGATAAAGGCCGACATGGGCGACGCGCGCCGCCGGCACGAGATCCAGCATACCGTCAAGCAAACCGTTACCGGCACGCAGCACCGAAGCGAACACCAGCTTCTTGCCTTCCAGCGTCGGCGCATCGATGGTCTGCAGCGGCGTCTCGATCCGCCGCGTCGTCAGCTCCAGGTCGCGCGTGACCTCGTAGCACAGAAGCAGGGAGATCTCGCGCAGGAGCCGGCGGAACCCGGCCGTCGACGTTTCCTTGTCGCGCATGATGGTCAGTTTGTGCTGGACAAGCGGGTGGTCGACAACGGTGACGCCCTGCATGTGCTCTTCTCCGAAAGCTTCGTTCCTGCCGCCACTGTAACGCCTCGAGGACGTGCGGCATACCGTAAGGCTCAGTGAGCCACAGTTTTGTCATCCAGCGCGCGCAGCAGGAGCGCCCGCGTCGGCTCGTCCACGAAGGCGGCCTCGAGCGCCGTTCTGGTGATGAGCCGCAACGCACTCTCGTCGAGCGAGAAATGCGTGGCGGCAACGCCGTATTCGCGCGCCAGCGAGGTGTGGAAATGCGGCGGGTCGTCCGAATTGAGCGTCACCCGGCATCCAGCGGCCAGCAGCCGCGGGAACGGATGATGGGCAAAGTCGGGGAACACCTTCAGCACCACGTTGGAGACCGGGCACACCTCCAGCACCACGCCCTCGCCGGCGATCCTGCGCACCAGGTCCGGATTCTCGACGGCCCGCACCCCGTGGCCGATGCGCGACGGGCGGATGTGGTTGAGCGCCGCCTCGACGCTTTCCCAGCCCGCCAGTTCCCCGGCATGCACGGTGATGCCGAGCCCCGCGCCGCGGGCGATGTCGAAGGCGCGGGCATAGTCGCGCATGTTGCCGAAACGCTCCTCCCCGGCCATGCCGAAACCGCTCACCAGCGGGTGCCTGCAGGCGGCCGCGAAGCGGGCCGCGTCCTCCACCGCCGGGGCGCCGAAATGGCGGATCCCGACGACGATCATGCGCCCCTCGATGCCCGTCGCGGCGCGGGCTCGGGCGATCCCTTCTCCGAGGGCGTTGGTGTAGGCGGTGCGCGACAGGCCGGATCGCTCGGCGTGGTCCGGCGAGATAAAGACCTCCGAATAGACGGCTCCCTCGCGCGCCAGCCCGGTCAGGTATTCCTCCGCCAGGGCCACATAGTCCTCCTCGGTGCGGAACAGCCCCGCGGCAGCGTCGTAGGCGGCGAGGAAACTCGTGAAGTCGGACCAGAAATAGGCGCCGTCCCGGATGAAATGGGACGTATCGATACCGTATTTGCGGGCCTGCGCGACAACGAGGGCGGGTGAGGCGGCACCCTCGATGTGGCAGTGCAGCTCGGCTTTCGGAACCATGCGCGCTCCATCCTCACAAGACCGCCGGCGCGGCCGTTCATCGCGCTTTTGACAATAGCGCCCCGGCGGGCAATGGGCTATGGTCCCGGCGTTTTCGAAAGGGTAGCAATGTCGAACGAGCGCACCACGGCCGATGGCGGCATGGAGACCGCCTACGGTTTCCGCGAAGTCGGCCAGGGCGAGAAGCAGGGTCTGGTCAACACGGTGTTTCACCGGGTCGCCGAACGCTACGACGTCATGAACGACCTGATGTCGGGCGGCCTGCACCGGCTGTGGAAGGATGGGATGGTCTCCTGGCTCGCGCCGTCGAAGCGGCCGGGCTACCGGACCCTCGACGTGGCCGGCGGCACGGGCGACATCGCCTTCCGCATCGTCGACGCCTCGCGCGGGGCCGCGCACGTCACCGTTCTCGATATCAACGGATCGATGCTCGACGTCGGCCGTGTCCGTGCCGAGAAGAAGGGCATCGCCGACAAGCTGACCTTCGTCGAGGCGAATGCGGAGGAGCTGCCTTGCGAGGACGGCGCCTTCGATGCCTACACCATCGCCTTCGGCATCCGCAACGTGCCGGACATCGAGAAGGCGCTGAGCGAGGCCTTCCGCGTCCTGAAGCCCGGCGGACGCTTCCTGTGCCTCGAGTTCTCCGAGGTCGACACGCCGCTTCTCGACCGGGTGTACGAAGCCTGGTCCTTCCATGCCATCCCGCGCATCGGCAAGGCGGTCACCGGCGACGGCGAGCCGTATCGCTACCTGGTCGAATCGATCCGCAAGTTCCCCAATCAGGAGAATTTCGCCGCCATGATCCGCCGCGCCGGGTTCTCGCGCGTCACCTGGCGCAACTACTCCGGCGGCATCGCCACGCTGCACTCCGGCTGGAAGATCTGACGGCAAGGCGATGAGTGTGGTCGGCGCATATCTCCGCCTCACCCGTGCGGGCTGGATTCTGGTCCGCGAGGGCGTCGTTGCCGCGATGCCGGGCGACCAGCTCGAAGGCATGCCACGGCTCGGCTGGCGCATTGCGAAGCTCTTGTCGCGCCGCCGCTCCAAACGCCGCGACCGGCCGGAACGGCTCGCCCAGGCCGTCAACCGGCTGGGTCCGTCCTACGTCAAGCTCGGGCAGTTCCTGGCGACGCGCCCCGATGTGGTCGGGCACGATCTCGCCTACGATCTCGCCCGCCTGCAGGACCGCATGGACACGTTTCCCGACGCCCAGGCCCGCGCCGCCATCGAGGCATCGCTCGGCCAGCCGGTGGAGGCGCTCTACACCGAGTTCGACGGCCCCGTGGCCGCCGCCTCCATCGCCCAGGTGCACGAAGCGCGGGTGGCGACCGACAACGGCATCAAGCGCGTTGCGGTGAAGGTCATCCGGCCTGGTGTGCGCCGCCGCTTCAGCAACGATCTGGAAAGCTATTTCCTGGCGGCCCGCCTGCAGGAACGCTTCATGCCCTCGATGCGGCGCCTGAAACCCGTCAAGGTCGCCGAGACGCTGGCGCAGGTGACCAAGATCGAGATGGATCTGCGGCTCGAAGCGGCCGCCATCTCCGAACTGCACGAGAACACCAGGAACGATCCCGGCTTCCGGGTCCCCACGGTGGACTGGCAGCGCACCGGCCGCGACGTCGTCACCATGGAATGGGTCGACGGCACCAAGATGTCGAATGTCGAAGCGCTGCGTCATGCGGGGCACGATCTCGAAGCGCTGGCCCGGACGCTGATCCAGTCCTTCCTGCGCCACACGCTGCGCGACGGCTTCTTCCACGCCGACATGCATCCGGGCAACCTGTTCGTCGAGGGCGACGGCACGATCGTCGCCGTCGATTTCGGCATCACGGGGCGGATCGGCCGGAAGGAGCGGCATTTCCTGGCCGAGATTCTTTACGGCTTCATTACGCGTGACTTCCGGCGCGTCGCCGAGGTGCACTTCGAAGCGGGCTATGTTCCCGCCCATCACGACGTCGCCGCCTTCGCCCAGGCGCTGCGCGCCATCGGCGAGCCGATCCACGGCCAGTCGGCCGAGACCATCTCCATGGCCCGCCTGCTGACGCTGCTGTTCGAGGTCACCGAACTGTTCGACATGCAGACCCGGCCCGAGCTCCTGCTCCTGCAGAAGACGATGGTCGTGGTGGAAGGCGTCGCGCGCACGCTCGACCCGCACTTCAACATGTGGAAGGCGGCAGAGCCCGTCGTTTCCGACTGGATCGCCTCCAATCTGGGACCGCGCGGCATTCTGAGCGATGCGCGCGAGGGCGTCACGGCGCTCGTCGCGCTCGCCAGGCAGGCTCCCGACCTTGCCGCCCGCACCGAGCGGCTGTCGCGCGAGATCGATGCCATGGCGGCGAACGGCCTGCGCTTCGATGCCGAGACGGCGGAGGCCATCGGACGCGCCGAAGCGCGCCACACGCGCAGCGGCAGGCTGGCCCTTTGGGTCATCGCCTTAGCACTCGCAGCAATCGCCTGGCAGATCTCCTGACTGCCCTGAAAGCGCTGCCTGCGGCTCCTCGCCGGCGCCTGTCCACAAAGCATCCGCTAATTCGACAATTGCCGGAAACCTCTGCAGACTGCAATGACAGCATTGCTAGCAAAGGCAAGTCAAGGCGTTAGAATCTTTAGCATTTTTTGTTCTGGAGAACTTCGGTTTCAGCGTTGCCGTTAATGACAGCAATGAAGGCAGAGGCTATATATCTTGCGATTCCACAGCCGTGGAAATCGGGGCGCGTCATGGCGCCGGAAAGACATCGCCGTTCAAGAATTCGCCGCGTGAAAGCAATGCTGCCACCCCCAAATCCGCCCCTGACAGCAACGCCGTCATTGCTGTCAGACGCCTCGTTTGGAGAATCCGGGAGCGGCCCATGGCGACGCTGACGATCCGCAACGTCGACGAAAAAATCCGCAAGGCGTTGCGCAAGCGCGCCGCCGAAAACGACGTCTCGATGGAAGAAGAGGTCCGTCGGATTCTGGCGCGCAGCGTCACCCAGCCCGAGGAACCGTCACGCCAGGAGAAACGCAAGCGGCGCATGGAGGCGCTGCGCAAAATCTCCGCGAAGCCCACCGAGCCGTTCGACCTGAAAGCGGTCAGCGATGAGATCTGGAATGCCCGCACCCTCTGACACCGCCTTCGTCGTCGACACATCCGCCCTGATCGCGGTGCTGAACGACGAGCCCGACGCGGAACCTCTGCGCACGGCGCTTCTTTCCGCCGAAGCCATTCTCATCAGCCCGGCCACCATTTTCGAGGCCCATTACGTCGCCAAGCATCCGGCCCTCGTCGACGGGAACGCGCGCCTCAGCACCCTCCTCGTCGAACTCGCGCCCGAAACGGTAGACTTTGACGAGGAGCAACTGAGCGTTGCCCGTAACGCTTACGCAATCTACGGCCTGGGCACGGGCCATCCGGCCGCCCTCAACATCGGCGACTGTTTCGCTTACGCCCTCGCCAAGTCCCGTAACCTGCCGCTCCTTTTCAAGGGCGACGATTTCGTCCATACCGATATAGAACCAGCCTTGAAATCGGCTTGAAAGAACGGCGGCAATGTCGAAACAGAACCAGGCGCTCGACGCGATGCGCATCCTGCTCGTCATCGGCGGCGGGATCGCGGCCTATAAATGTCTCGACCTGATCCGCCGCCTGCGTGAGCGCGGAGCGGCCGTTCGCTGCGTCATGACGAAGGCCGCGCAGGAGTTCATCACGCCGCTCTCCGTCGGCGCCCTTTCGGCGGACCACGTCTTCACCGATCTGTTCGACAGGCAGGACGAGCACGACATCGGCCACATCCGCCTGTCGCGCGAGGCCGACCTCGTCGTCGTCGCGCCGGCCACCGCCGACCTGATGGCCAAGCTCGCCACCGGCCAGGCCAACGACCTCGCCTCCACCGTGCTGCTCGCCACCGACAAGCCGGTGCTGATGGCGCCGGCCATGAACCCGCGCATGTGGGAGCACGCGGCGACACGGCGCAACCTCGCCACGCTGCAGAAGGACGGCGTCCACATCGTCGGACCCGGCAGGGGCGAGATGGCGGAAAGCGGCGAGGCGGGCGAAGGCCGCATGGCCGAGCCACTCGAGATCGTCGCGGCGATCGAAGACCTTGTCGGCGGCGGAGCCAAACCGCTCGCCGGCCGCCGGATCGTCATCACTTCCGGGCCCACCCACGAGCCCATCGATCCCGTCCGCTACATCGCCAACCGCTCATCGGGCAAACAGGGGCACGCGCTGGCCGCGGCGCTCGCCCGCCTGGGCGCCGACGTTCAGCTCGTCTCCGGTCCGGTCGCGATCCCCGATCCCGCGGGCGTCGCCGTCACCCATGTCGAGAGCGCCCGACAGATGCGCGATGCGGTCGAGGCGCTGCTGCCGGCCGATGCCGGCATCTTCGTCGCCGCCGTCGCCGATTGGCGCCCGCAGAGCGAGACCGACCAGAAGATCAAGAAAAAGAAGGGCGAGGCCGCCCCCACGCTGGCGCTCGCCGAGAATCCCGACATCCTCGCCGGCGTCGGCCATCACGAAAAGCGGCCGGCGCTCGTCATTGGCTTTGCGGCGGAAACGCAGAACGTCGTCGAGAATGCCCGCGCCAAGCTCGACAAGAAGGGCGCCGACATCATCGTCGCCAACGACGTCTCGCACGACAGCGGCGTCGGCCCCGCCGGCGTCATGGGCGGGGCGCGCAACCGCGTCATCATCGTCGACCGCGACGGCGAGCAGAGCTGGCCCGAGCTCAGCAAGGAAGACGTCGCCGAACGTCTCGCCGCGCTCGTCGCCAAACGACTCGGACCGAAACCGGCAAAATGAACCCGATACCCGTTCTGGAAACCGAGCGCCTCATCCTGCGCGCACACGAGATTGCCGATCTCGACGCCTTCGCCATGCTGTGGTCGGACCCGCAGGTGACACGGTTCACCTCCGGCGCGCCGCTGTCGCGCGAGGATGCATGGCGCAGGCTCGCCATGCATAGCGGCATGTGGTCGTTGATGGGCTTCGGCTATTTCGCGACCATCGAGAAGGACACCGGCGCATTCCTCGGCAGTGTCGGCGTGCAGGAGTGCCGCCGCGCCATCACGCCGTCGATCGAAGGCACGATGGAGGCGGGCTGGGTGCTCGCTCCCCAGGCGCATGGCCGGGGCTTTGCCCGCGAAGCGATGACGGCGGCTCTCGCCTGGTGCGCCAGGGCCCACCCGTCTCTCTCCGTCTCCTGCATCATCAACGTGGAAAACGACGCCTCGCTCAGGCTCGCCGCCCGTCTCGGCTTCCGCGAGCTGGCGCGCACCATGTATAAGGACGAGCCGACTATCGTCTTCCGATACGGCTGATCCCGCATCCTATTGTCTCCAAAACGTGAACACCGTGTCGCTGCCCGCGTGGGTGCGCCGGGCAGCGGATGCGCCTATCTTTGCGGCAAGCAACCGATGGAGGATTCCATGTCCATTCGTCCCGTAAAGCATATCTCCGAGGCGCAGCCGACCATGGAGGGCGCCGGCGTGCGGCTCGACCGCGCCTTCGGCTTCGGCGATCCGAAACTCGCCGACCCCTTCCTGCTGTTCGACGATTTCCGCAACGACCGGCCGGAAAACTACAAGGCCGGCTTTCCCTGGCATCCGCACCGCGGCATCGAGACCATCACCTATGTGCTGGCAGGGTCCGTCGACCATGCCGACAGCCTCGGCAATGCCGGCTCGCTGGGTGCCGGCGACGTGCAGTGGATGACGGCGGGCAGCGGCATCCTGCATCAGGAGATGCCGCAGGGTGATCCGCACGGCCGCATGCACGGCTTCCAGCTCTGGGCCAACCTGCCGTCAGACCGCAAGATGACGACACCGCGCTACCAGGACGTGAAGGCGGGCGACATCCCGGAGGTCATCGATGACGACGGCACGCGGGTGCGCGTCGTGGTCGGCGAGTTCTGGGGCAAGCGCGGTCCGGTCGACGGCATCGCGGCCGATCCGCAATATCTCGACATCTGGGTTCCGCCCGGCAAGCGCAAGGTGCTGCCCGTCGATACCTACCGCAGTGCCTTCGCTTATATCTTCGAAGGGTCCGGCACCTTCCGCGACGCCTCCAGGCCGTTCGGCGTCCTCCTGGAAAAGGAGGTGGACGGACAGGAGGTGCATCTGCGCGATCTTTCCGGCGACCGCACGCTGGTGGTGTTCGACACCGGCGACGAGGTCGTGGTGCAGGCCGGCGAACGCGGCATCCGCTTCCTGCTCGTCTCCGGCCGGCCGATCCAGGAACCTGTCGCCTGGCATGGTCCGATCGTC
The DNA here is from genome assembly GCF_024655565.1 of Nitratireductor sp. ZSWI3. GTDB lineage: Bacteria > Pseudomonadota > Alphaproteobacteria > Rhizobiales > Rhizobiaceae > Nitratireductor. The sequence goes on from NZ_JANKOF010000021.1 coordinate 34,435, forward strand.
ATGAACACACGCGAGGAGCTGATCCAGGCGTTCTCCGAGTTGAACGCCGGCACCTTCATCCGCGAGAAGGCGTCCCGGTAACGGGATTCCCGGGGCGGCGCGGCGCGCCGCCCGTCAGCATTCTATCCTCACCATGATTGGGTCTTGCCGTCCACCAGATGGATGATGGCGGCAGGGTTCGAGATCCAGAAGCCGTCGAAGCTTTCGCCCAGCGGCTCGATGGCGTCGCAGCGGGCGATTCCCGCTTCACGCAGATGCTTCGCGGCAGCGGCGGTGTCGTCGGTGACGATCTCCAGCCACAGCTCCGCCTGGCTCATCCCCGGCGCGCGATCGATCCAGAGCTGGTTGGCGCCGAAGCGGAAACCAACCGAGGGAAGCAGTTCCTCGATCGGCTCGAGGCCGAGCACATCGCGATAGAACTGCACCGTCGCCTCATACTGGTGGGCGGGCACCTTCATGGCGATGTTGCGGCCGCCGGAAAAACCGGGCCGGGCGGACGCTTCGTCCATTCTGCCATCACCCAGCACCTTGTCCAGATGCTCCAGCACCAGCGGCCAGGCGGCCTCGTGCTGCCTGGCCGAAGCCTCGTCGGCAAAACCTTTATGCGTGAGCTGCAGCCGGGCGCCCTTGCCGCGCGGCGTCAGCTCGACGGTAACGATCGTCTCCGCACCCTCCGTGCCGCCCCGGCCGGTCACCCAGGAGAGTTCGATCAGCCGGTCCGGTTCGAGCCGCAGGAAGCGGCCGTAATGCGGGTGCCGCGTCGCGGGCCTGCTTTCGTCCATTTGGAAAACGGTCTCGAAGAAAAACGGGGTGCCGACGCGCGGCTGCATCGCCAGCGTGCCGGGCGCTGCGAACCAGCGGTCGAACTGCTCCGTCCAGGCGCGATAGAGTGCCGAGGGCGGTGCCTTCATGACTCGCGAAATCTCGAGCCGGTGGGGACGTCCGGAGACGTCGGGAAGAACTCCAATGTTCATCCACTTGTCCTCTCTTGCCTCATCCTGCCGCTCCTGGTGTCCTGCCCCAGCCAAACTGATCAGTCTGGTTGGGATAAGCGGGTCACTAAGATATTGATCTGGTGGGTAATTTTTCCCGACAGATGGTACCCATCTGTCGGGATCGCACCACCAGCATCAGTCGGCGCGGTAGCGTTTCCGATATTCCTGCTCCAGGGCCTCGATGCGCGACCAGAAGGCCGGTGTCTCGCCGCCTTCCAGGACCGCCCGCAGCACGCCCAGATGCGCGTGCCAGCCGCCGGAGACATTGGCCATCTCGCCACGGTCGGCGAGCCGCGTGTGCGTCACGACCAGGAGCACCTTTTCGCCTTCCGGAAAGAGCTCGAACTGCACCTGGCTCTCCGTGCCGTCGCCGGGCCAGCTCATGGCCAGCAGCCGCGGCGGGTCGCATTCGATGATGCGTCCCTGCGAGACAAAGCCTTCTTCGTTCATGCTCCGATACTGCTCCGGCGGTTCCTCGTCGGTGAATTCGGAATGCCGGAAGACGAGCGTCGCGGCGCCGCCCGGCTTCAGCTCCATCTCGCCGCCGGCCAGCCATTGGCGGCGCTTGTCGGCCTCGGTCAGATAGGCCCACACCCGTTCCGCCGGCCCCGGCAGAAGGCGCTCGAAGCGCACCGTGTCGGGTGCGGTCGCGATACCAAAACCATTCGGATCAACCTGTCTCATCACTGCCTCCAGGGCGTTCGAGAAATATTTGCGACGGTGCGATCAATCGTCCGCGGCACGCCGGTCTTCCGCCACCAGCAGCGCTTCCAGCCGGTCGAGCCGGCCGGCCCAGAACCGTTCATAGTGGCGGAACCAGGCCTGGGCCTCGGCAAGCCTTGTAGCTTCGAGCTGGCAATAGTGGATCCGGCCGGCCACGCGCCGGCGCACCAGACCCGCCGTTTCGAGCACCTTCACATGCTTGGACGCACCGGCCAGCGACATGTCGAAGGGCTGCGCCAGTTCGCTGACGCTCCGCTCGCCGTCGGCGAGCCGATGCAGCATGGCACGCCGTGTCGGATCGGCCAGGGCGTGAAACACCGCATCGAGATGGGATGATCTATATTCAACCATATGGTTGAGTTAACGTCGTCCGCCTTAAATGTCAACCGATCGGTTGAGTATTTGTCGACGGAACGCGTTCCGAAGCACCTATTGGCTGGCCGCGCAGGAGACCGGGTCGGCATCCTCGCCCTTCATCATGTCGTAGAGATCGGCGGTGTCGCCCTTGGTCCACCAGACATATTGGCCGCCGGCATATTTGGCGCCGGAGGCGGCGAGCACATTGGCCATCACCAGCGTCTGCTCGCCGAAACGCAGCACGGCAAGCGCATTGCTGCCCGCATTGTAATAGGTGGCGGCAATCTCGCTGTCCGCGCAGCGATAGGCCACCTCGGTCCTTTCCAGCGTGCCCGGCAGATCGATCGCGACGGTCTCGGCATTCGCGGCCGGCACGGCGGCGAACACGGCAACGAGGGCAATGGCGAAATGGCGCATGAATGCCTCCTGATTCGCTTCCCCCAGCGGACAGGTTTGCCATGCAGCGTGTCGATTTCAAGACCGATGCCAAAATGCAGCAAACCCCGGGAGGCATCGCCTTCCGGGGCTTATATCGACGGAGTGGGTTTTGGTCGATCTGGCCGGCGGTCTCAGGCGGCGGGCTGCTTGGTCTTGCGCAGATACGGCAGGATCGTTTCGAACGAGCCGAAACGCTTGATCGCGTCCTCGTTCGATACGGCGGCCGTGATGATCACATCCTCGCCCTGCTGCCAGTTGGCGGGGGTCGCCACCTGGTGCCTGGCGGTGAGCTGGATCGAATCGATGGCGCGCAGGATCTCCGCGAAATTGCGCCCGGTGGTCATCGGATAGGTGAGCACCAGCTTGATCTTCTTGTCCGGGCCGATCACGTAGACCGAGCGGACGGTCTGGTTGTCGGCCGGCGTGCGGCCCTGCGAGGAGTCGCCCGCATCGGCCGGCAGCATGTCGTAGAGCTTGGCGACCTTCAGGTCCTTGTCGCCGATCATCGGGTAATCGACGTCGAAGCCGGTTGCCTTCTGAATGTCGGCCTTCCAGCGCACATGGTCCTCCACCGGATCGACCGAGATGCCGATGATCTTGGTGTTGCGCTTCGTGAACTCGTCCTCCAGACCCGCCATGGTGCCGAGCTCCGTCGTGCAGACGGGCGTGAAGTCCTTCGGGTGGCTGAACAGCACCGCCCAACCGTCGCCGATCCAGTCATGAAAGCTGAGTGTGCCCTGGGTGGTCTCGGCCGTAAAATCCGGTGCCGTGTCGTTGATACGAAGACTCATCGTTCTCTCCTCCTGGATGAGATGAAACGCGACTATTGGAATCCTGCCTGACAGCTTATCAAGCTAAGCACGCTCCGTTGAGCCTCTTCCAGGATCAAATTGACGCGGCTTGCGGCTATCTCATTCCGAAAAACCGGACCTGTCGAGAAAAATTTTCCCGGTTCTCGGCCACGACGCCAGCTCAAGCCGCCTTGCGCGTCTGGTAATCCTTCACAGCGGCGAACTTCACTGCCTTCCAGCGATCCGCCTCGTAATTGAGTCCGAACTCGTGCGGCGCCAGGAACACCGGGTCGTCGTCCAGGTCGCGGGCGATGTCGCCCCGATGGGCGCCGATGAAGCGATCCACCTCGCCCCTCTCGTCCGAGGAGATCCAGCGGCAAACGGAGAAGCGCGCCATCTCGAAATCGACCGGCAACGCGTATTCGATCTTCAGCCGCTCCTTCAGCACGTCGAGCTGCAGCGCACCGACCACGCCGACGATTGCCGGCGAGCCGTCCTCCGGCAGGAAGAGCTGCACCACGCCCTCCTCCGCCATCTGCTGCAGCGCCTCGCGCAGCTTCTTGGCCTTCATCGCGTCGCCCAGGCGCACACGGCGCAGGATCTCCGGCGCGAAGTTCGGCACGCCGCGGAAGATCAGATCCTCCCCCTCGGTCAGCGTGTCGCCGATCCGGAGCGTGCCGTGGTTGGGAATGCCCACCACGTCGCCGGCAAAGGCCTCGTCGGCGGTGATGCGGTTCTTGGCGAAGAAGAATTGCGGCGCCGAAAGGCTGATCGGCTTGCCGGTGCGCACCAGCTTGGCCTTCATGCCGCGCTCCAGCCGCCCCGAGCACACGCGCACGAAGGCGATGCGGTCGCGATGGTTGGGGTCCATGTTGGCCTGGATCTTGAAGACGAAGGAGGTCATCCTGTCCTCCGTCGCCTCGATGCGGCGCGAATCCGCATCCTGGGCGCGCGGCGCGGGGCCGACGGCACCGAGCGCCTCGATCAGATCGCGCACGCCGAAATTCCTCAGGGCCGAGCCGAAATACACCGGCGTCAGATGGCCCTCCCGGAAGGCCGTCAGGTCGAAGGGACGGCAGGCCTCCTTGGCCAGCACCATCTCCTCGATCAGCGCCTCGCGCTCGTGCTCGGGCAGGAGCCCGGCGATGGCCTCCGCCTCCGGCCCGTTGACGGCGATCGGTTCCCTGTCGTCGTCGGAGCGGCGGAAGGTGTTGTTGGCCAGGTGATAGGTGCCGGAAAAGCTCTTGCCGCGACCGATCGGCCAGGTCACCGGTGCCGTGTCGAGCGCCAGCTTCTGCTCGATCTCGTCGAGGATCTCGAACGGATCGCGGCTCTCGCGGTCGAGCTTGTTGACGAAGGTGACGATCGGGATGTCGCGCAGCCGGCACACCTCGAACAGCTTCAGCGTGCGCGGCTCGATGCCCTTGGCGGCGTCGATCACCATGATGGCGCTGTCGACCGCCGTCAGCGTGCGGTAGGTGTCGTCGGCGAAGTCCTCGTGACCGGGCGTGTCGAGCAGGTTGAAGACATGGTCGCCATACTCGAAGGTCATCACCGAGGTGACCACCGAAATGCCGCGCTCGCGCTCGATGTTCATCCAGTCCGAGCGCGTCTGCACGCGGTTCTTCTTCGCCTTCACCTCGCCGGCGAGCTGAATCGCGCCGCCGAACAGCAGCAGCTTTTCCGTCAGTGTCGTCTTGCCCGCGTCGGGGTGCGAGATGATCGCGAAAGTGCGGCGTCGCGCCACCGCGTCGGCGAGTTTCTCGGCCATGTGTTGAGATCCCTTTGACGGCGGCGCTCTTAGCAGTCATCGCCGTCGCTGTCGAACGAAAATCCGTTCGCATATAGGCGCCCGCCAGTGAGGTTTCCAGCAGCGCGCCCCTTGACTCTATCATTAGCACATATTAATCATTAGTTATGACTTATGATTATCCGCAATTCACGACGCTGGCCGATCCCACCCGGCGGGCCGTGTTCGAACTGGTGGCGGAGCGGCCCCGCTCGGTGGCGGAGATCACCCGCGCCCTGACGGTGACCCAGTCGGCCGTCTCGCAGCATTTGAAGGTGTTGCGGGAAGCACAGCTCGTCCGCGCCGTGCCAAAGGGGGCCAGCAATATCTACCACATCGATCCCGACGGGCTGGAGCGCCTGCGCGCGGAGCTCGACCGGTTCTGGGGCAAGACCCTGACGGCCTACAAGGCGGCCGTCGAAAACACACCGAAGGAGGAACCGCAATGAACACGCATGCAGCAGCCACATCGGTGAAGCAGTCGATCGTGGTCGAAGCGCCGATCGCCCGCGCCTTCGAGGTTTTCGTCAAGGATTTCGGCCGTTTCAAGCCTGCCGAGCACAACCTGCTCGGCGTCGCGATCGCCGAGACGGTGTTCGAGCCGCAGGTCGGCGGCCATATCTACGACCGCGGCATCGACGGGAGCCTGTGCCGCTGGGCGCGTGTGCTCGCCTACGAGCCGCCCAATCGCCTGCTCATGAGCTGGGACATCAGCCCGCGATGGCAGATCGAGACGAACCTCGGCAGGACCAGCGAATGGGAAGTGCGGTTCACCGCCGAGACGGCGAGCCGCACCCGCGTCGAAATCGAGCACCGGCATCTGGAGCGCCACGGCCAGGGCTGGGAGGGCGTGCGCGACGGCGTCGGCGGGGAGGAGGGCTGGCCGCTCTACTTGCAGCGCTTCGCCGACCTGTTCGCGCGGCCGACGGGTCGATGAAAGACGTTGAAAAGCGGCAGCGGCAACGCGCGGTGAATTGACCTCTGCGACATCCGGCTGCAGATAGGGGACATGGTGAATTCTGCTGCCCCCCTGCCCGTGATCGGAACGACCGTCGGCGTCGTGCGCCTGCCGCATGGCGAGGGGTTGCCGCTGCCCGCCTATGAGACGCGTGGTGCCGCGGGCATGGACCTGCGCGCCGCCGTCCCCGAGGACCGCCGCATCGTTCTCCTGCCCGGCCGCCGTGTGCTGGTGCCGACGGGCTTCACGCTGGAGATCCCCGACGGCTTCGAAGGCCAGGTCCGGCCGCGCTCCGGCCTTGCCCTCAAGCACGGCATCACCTGCCTCAATGCGCCGGGCACCATCGATTCCGATTATCGCGGCGAGGTGCAGGTGCTGCTCGTCAATCTTGGTGAAGACGATTTCGCCATCACGCGGGGCCTGCGCATCGCCCAGCTCCTCATCGCCCCGGTCTGCCGCGCGGCGGTGGAGGAGCGCACCCATGCGGGCGAGACGGCGCGCGGCACCGGCGGTTTCGGCTCGACCGGCATCGCCTGAGCCGGCGCTCCGCTTCCCCAAGCCTCGGACTTTCGTGGGAGACGGCAGCACGCCTGCCGCTAGATCGCGATGATCTTGGATTGAATCAATCCAAGATCATAAACGCGATCGATTCCAAAAAATTAGAGCGGGATGCGGGCGGAAAACCGCTTCACACTTTTCCTCATCCCGCTCTAGGTCATCCGTTGCGACCTGCCCGCAAAGCTGATTTTCTGCATTGAAATCGGCCGCAAGGCCCTTTATTCGCCGCTTTCCTGTTGGCAAGGGCGCGCTGTGGTCTACAGTCCCCCATGGCTTGGGCCCGCGGGCTTGCCAGCAACGTTCGATACTGGAGGAGACACGATGTTTCACGGAAGCAGGAAACTGATTGCAGCCGGCGCGGTGGCACTGTCGCTCGGCCTGGCGCCGGCCGGCGCCACGGCTCAGGAGTTCATCAACGTTCTGACCGGCGGCACGTCCGGCGTCTATTACCCGCTCGGCGCGCAGCTCGCCAAGATCTATGGCGAGAAGATCGAGGGCGCCCGCACCCAGGTGCAGTCCACCAAGGCCTCGGTCGAGAACCTGAACCTCTTGCAGCAGGGCAAGGGCGAGATCGGCTTCGCGCTCGGCGATTCGGTCAAGTCGGCCTGGGAAGGCGACACCGAGGCCGGCTTCAACGCCAAGCTCGACAAGCTGCGCGGCATCGCCGCCATCTATCCGAACTACATCCAGATCGTCGCCTCGAAGGAGTCCGGCATCAAGGACTTCGCCGATCTCAAGGGCAAGGGACTGTCGGTCGGCGCGCCGAAATCCGGCACCGAACTCAACGCCCGGCGCATCTTCGAAGCGATGGACATGAGCTACGACGACCTCGGCCAGACCGAATATCTGCCCTTCGGCGAATCGGTCGAGCTGATCAAGAACCGCCAGCTCGACGCCACGCTGCAGTCGGCCGGCCTCGGCGTCGCCTCGATCAAGGATCTGGCGCTGTCGCTGCCGGTCACCGTCGTGTCGGTGCCGGAGACCGTTGCCGAGAAGCTCGGCGCGCCCTTCCTGTCGGCCACCATTCCCGCCGGCACCTATGAAGGCCAGACCGAGGACGTGCCGACGCTCGCCATCACCAACATCCTCGTCACCCATTCCGACGTGTCGGACGAGATGGCCTACGATATGACCAAGCAGCTCTTCGAGAACCTGCCCGACATGGTGGCCGCGCATGCCGCCGCCAAGGCGATCTCGCCCGAGAACGGACCCAAGGGCCTGCCGCTGCCGCTGCATCCCGGCGCCGAGCGCTACTACAAGGAAAAGGGCCTCCTCTAAGGCCTGAGCCCATGCCCCGCTCAGCCATGTCGCCGGGCGGGGTTCTTTTTCCTTGCTTCACCGGAGCGATTCCGCAGAAATCGGAATCGCCCCGGTGAAGCGGCAGAACAACTTCGCCGCCGGCTTCCCGGCCCCGCGGCGGGAACCGACGGCCGCAAAGGCCTCGATCCGGGAATGCGGAGCACATCGATGACGAACGCGCAGCAAGGTCCGGCCGTCGGCCAGGCCACGCCAGACCTCTTAGAATCGGCCCATGGGGAATTCGGCACGGATCGCATCGGCCGCTTCCTCTTCTGGGTCGCCGTCATTTTCTCGCTGTATCAGATCGCCACCGCGGCGCATGTGCTCAACCTGCCGAGCCAGGTGCTGCGCGCCTTCCATGTCGGCTTCCTGATGCTGCTCGTGTTTCCCCTCGTGGCGCAGGCGCGCGACAAGGGGCCGGTCCTCAAGGCGCTGGCCTGGGCCTTCGCGCTGGCCGGCGTCGCCGTTGCGCTCTACCAGTATGTCGAATACAAGCCGCTGCTGTTACGGGCCGGAGATCCGCTGCCGCTCGACATCGCCTTCGGCGTCGTCGCGCTTCTCACCGTGTTCGCCGCCGCCTATGTGCTGATGGGGCCGGCGCTGCCCATCATCTCCGGCGCCTTCCTCGCCTACAGCCTGTTCGGAGAATATCTGCCCGCCCCGCTCAACCATCGCGGCTATGATTTCTCGCAGGTCATCGACCACATGGCCTACGGCACCGAGGGCATCTACGGCATCCCGATCTACGTCTCGGCCACCTACATCTTCCTGTTCATCCTGTTCGGCTCGTTCCTCGAGCGCGCCGGCATGATCCGGCTCTTCACCGACGTGTCGCTCGGCCTCGTCGGGCACGCGCGCGGCGGGGCGGCCAAGGTGTCGGTCATCTCGTCGGGGCTGATGGGAACGATCTCCGGCTCGGGTGTCGCCAATGTCGTCACCACCGGCCAGTTCACCATTCCCCTGATGAAGCGCTTCGGCTATCGCGCCGCCTTTGCCGGTGGCGTCGAATCGACCGCGTCCATGGGCGGGCAGATCATGCCGCCGGTCATGGGTGCCGTCGCCTTCATCATGGCCGAGACGCTGGGCATCGAATATTACGAAGTGGTCAAGGCGGCCATCATCCCGGCCGTGCTCTACTTCACCTCCGCCTTCTGGATGGTGCATCTGGAAGCCGGCAAATTCCAGCTCTACGGCCTGCCCCGCTCGGAGCTGCCCTCGGCTCGCCGGGCGCTGCAGAAGGGCTGGTACCTGATCCTGCCGCTGGCCGTGCTCGTCTACCTGCTCTTTTCCGGCTACACGCCGCTGTTTGCCGGCACGATCGGCCTGTCGCTCACGGTGCTCCTGATCCTCGGCGGCTCGGTGGCGCTCGGCCTGCCCTCGCAGGTGCTGCGCATCCTGTTCTGGATCGGCCTCGGCCTCGTCGCCGCCAGCTTCTTCCGCTATGGCATCAACGCGATCCTCGCCGCCGCCGCCCTTCTCGTCGCCGCCAACATCTTCGTCGACGGCGGCCGCAAGACGCTTGCGATCTGCCGGGACTCGCTCGCCGAGGGCGCCAAGACGGCGCTGCCGGTGGGCGTCGCCTGCGCCGTGGTCGGCATCATCATCGGCACGATGACGCTGACCGGCGTCGCCAACACCTTCGGCCAGTTCATCGTCTCGGTGGGGCAGCAGAGCCTGTTCCTGTCGCTGGTGCTGACGATGATCACCTGCATCATCCTGGGCATGGGCATCCCGACCATCCCCAACTACATCATCACCTCGTCGATCGCCGGTCCGGCCCTGCTCGCCCTCGGCGTGCCGCTGATCGTCAGCCACATGTTCGTCTTCTATTTCGGCATCCTGGCGGACCTGACCCCGCCCGTGGCGCTGGCCTGCTTCGCTGCCGGACCGATCGCCAAGGAGAGCGGGCTGAAGATCTCCATGGAGGCGATCAAGGTGGCTGCGGCCGGCTTCGTCATTCCCTTCATGGCGGTCTATACGCCTGCCCTGATGCTGCAGGACGGCGGCCCGCTCGCCGAAAGCATCGGCTACTATCCGGCGGTCGCCTATATCGTCTTCAAGGCCGTGTTGGCGATCATGCTGTGGGGCGCCGCGGTGATCGGCTTCCTACGGGCGCGGCTGGCCGTCTGGGAGCGCCTGCTGGCGGCAGCCGCCGCCTTCACGCTGGTGGCCGCCCTGCCCGTCACCGACGAGGTGGGCTTCGCGCTTTCGGTGCTGTTCCTTGGCCTGCATTGGTACCGCACGCGCGGCATGGAGCCGCCGGCGGCGGCCGGGCGGACGCTCGAATGAGCCTCTGCGTCCTGGCGGGCGGCAAGGCGGCGACCATCGCCGCCACGCTGTTCACCCTGTCGTGGACGCATTCGGTGGAGAAGATCCGCTGGGAAGAGCACTGGCGTGTCACGCCCGCGGGGCTCGAAGTGCTCCAGGCCCGCGTGCAGGGCTCCGGCGCCGGCATGGAGCCGCCCCCGGAGGCGCGCTTCGACAATGGATGGTGGGTTTATGAGCCGGCTCTGCCGCCCTTGCCGGAGATCCGCCTTGCCGCCTCGGGAGCGACCGGCGAAAGCTGGCTCCTGTGCGCCGGCGGCCGCTGCATGACGCTCGGCGCCAGCGCCGGAGCGCCGGTGATCCTCAAGCCCTGCGGCTAGAGCGAGGCAATCTTGCCGTCGATGCCGCGTTTTTCGCAGGCCGGGCCGGGGCCGCGCATGTAATGGCGTTCGGGATGGTAACGCGGCGCGAGCAATCCGCGGATGACGTTGACGATACGCACTAACGGTCCGAGCAGTCCCATGGTCTTCGTCCAGCTTTGACGGCGCCTCCGTTGCCGTCGGTTTCACAACAATCGCATTCTAGGCTCGCGGAATGAATTCTCCGTGAACACCAGGTTAAATCAACCGGTGCCCCATGGCCGAAACATGAATGAATCCGGGCAAAGCTGCGGCAGATGATGCATTGCCGACGCCTGTTGCCAAAGTGCCACAGGTCGGTCGGTGCAGGGGGGGCCGACGGGGAGGACTGCGCGGCTCAGTCCCGCAGCATGAGCGCGAAGGACCGCCGGCCGGGCGGCGTGAAGCGGATGATGCGGCTGTCCTTCTCGCGGCGCACCCAGTTCAGCGCGACGAAGCGGTCGAGCAGGGCCGCGCCAAGACTGCCCGCCAGATGCGAGCGGCGCACGCTCCAATCGAGGCAGGCGCGGCAGATCGGCCTGCGCTTGCCACGCATGGCCGCAAGGTCGAGCCCGAAATCCTCGAAGAAGCCGCAGCCGCTTTCCGTCAGGGCGATCTCCGATCCGTTGACCGCCAGAAGCCCCCGCGCCGCAAAGGCGTCGAACATGGCGACGCCCATCTCGCCGGCCAGGTGGTCGTAGCAGATGCGCGCCTCGCGCATGGCGTTGTCGCGCGGGCCCGGCAGCACCTTTTTCGGCCCGAGCGTGGCCGCCACGCCCATGATGGATTCCAGCATGCCCGCCACCTGGTGGTCGGCCAGCGCGTAATAGCGGTGACGCCCCTGGCGCGCCATGCGCAGCAGGCCGCCGCCGGTCAGCTTCGACAGGTGCGCGCTCGCCGTCGGCAGCGTCACGCCGGCTTCCAGCGCCAATTCGCTGGCGGTCAGAGCCGCGCCGCCCATCAGCGCCGCCAGCATGTTGGCGCGCGCCGGATCACCGACGAGGCTTGCGATCTGCGCGAGGTCCGTTCCTGCTTTCATAGTTAGATGCTAACCGAACTATCAATGTCGAACAATCGCTATTCTGGGATCGTCGAAAGGAAGATCCCATGCCAAACCCGAGGCCAAACCCGAGGCCAAACCCGAGCCGCCCGACCGTGCTCCCGCACTCACGCAACGCCGCCTGGTTCGCCCTTCCAGGCATGCTGAAGGCGCTGTTCGGCCGTTTCCTCCTCGCCTCGCAGCGCTATCGCCAGCGCCGGCACCTGGCCGAGCTCGACGACCGCCTGCTCGCCGACATCGGCCTTGCCCGGCCGGATGTGGAGCGCGAATGCGCCAAGCCGTTCTGGCTGGTCTCGGCACCCTCCTCCGACTCCCCATGAAGGCGGAGAGACAAGAAGACTGAGCGGTCCCCCAAGGCCAGGATCCGCTAATTTTTCTCACCGATGTTTTTATGCCGATCGAAGCATGGCAGCATTCGAACCCCAAGGAGAATCCCATGAGCATCACCTGCTTCATTCGTTACGAGATCGATCCGTTCAAGCGCGACGCCTTCGAGCATTACGCGCGCGTCTGGGGCGAGGCTATCCCGCGCGCGGGAGCCGACCTCATCGGCTATTTCAGCCCGCACGAGGGCTCGGCCACCACCGCCTACGGCGTCTACACGATCGACAGCCTGGCAGCCTATGAAGCCTATCGCCAGCGCCTGGCAGCCAGCCCCGAGGGGCGCGAGAACTATGACTTCGCCAGGCGCGAGCGCTTCATCCTCAAGGAGGATCGCCTTTTCCTGAAGCTCGCCTCGGCACCCCATGCCGAACGGGTGCGGCCATGATCGCGGTCATCTTCGAGGTCGAGCCGGCGGCCGGAAAGCGCGACGCCTATCTGGGCATCGCCGCCGATCTGCGCCCGCTGCTCGCCGGGATCGACGGCTTCATCTCGATCGAGCGCTTCCAGAGCCTCAACGACCCAAACCGCATCCTGTCGCTGTCCTTCTGGCGCGACGAGGAAGCGGTGAAGGCCTGGCGCAACACACAAGAGCACCGTGCGGCGCAGCGCGCCGGGCGTGGCGGCATCTTCGCCGGCTATCGGCTGCGCATCGCCCATGTGGTGCGCGACTACGGCATGGACGAGCGCGCGCAGGCGCCGGCCGACAGCCGCGCCATGCATGGCGGCTGAGGCCGTCAGGCGTTGCCGATCAGCATGCCGGCGGCGAAGACCAGCGCACCGCCCAGCACCACCTGGAAGGTGGCGCGGCTCCACGGCGTCTCCATGTAGCGGTTCTGGATCCAGGCGATGGCCCACAGCTCGATGAAGACGACGACGAAGGCGATCGCCGTCGCCGTCCAGAAATGCGGGATCAGATACGGCAGCGCATGACCGAGACCGCCCAGCGCTGTCATCAGGCCCGTGGTGATGCCGCGCTTGATCGGCGAGCCGCGTCCCGAGATGACGCCGTCGTCGGAGGCGACCTCGGTGAAGCCCATGGAAATGCCGGCGCCGATGGAGGCGGCAAGACCCACCAGGAAGGTCTGCCAGGTGTCGCCGGTGGCGAAAGCCGCCGCGAAGATCGGCGCCAATGTGGAGACCGAGCCGTCCATCAGGCCGGCAAGGCCGGGCTGCACATAGGTGAGCACGAACTGCTTGTGCGCGGTGCTGTCCTCCTCGGCCCGCTCCTCGATGCCCAGATGCCTTTCGGAAAGGCGATGGGCGAGGGATTCATGGCTCTTCTCGGCGGCGGCAAGGTCGCCCAGCAGCTTGCGGGTGCCGGCGTCCTCGGTGCGCTTGGCGGCCTCGATGTAGAAGCGGTGCGCCTGCTCCTCCATCAGCTCGGCCTGCGCGCGCACCCTGTCGAGCCCGAGTGGACGCACCAGCCAGTCGGGCTTGCGCTCGTAATAGCCGCGCACATGCTCGCGGCGAATGAGCGGGATGCGGTCGCCGAAGCGGTCCTGGTGAACGGCGATCAGCGCGGCGCGGTGGCCGTCCTCCTCCTCCGCCATCTGGTCGAAGACGGCGGCCGAATGCGGAAAATCCTCGCGCAGCCCGTCGGCGTAGCTGCGATAGATGCGGGCGTCGTCCTCCTCGGACGAGATGGCAAGGGCCAGGATTTCCTGTTCGGTGAGCGAGGAGAAGGGGCGCCGGTGCGCGCCGAAGAAACGTGACAGCATGTGCGGCAATCCATAACTTAGAATTATTCTAAACTATGGATTGCCATGCGGTGCGTCAAGCCTTCGCTCAATCCAGCGTGCGCCGGAACCGGAACAGGGCGATGCCGGCATAGATGACGATGAAGAGGGCCAGGATGCCGGTCTCGAAGGCGATGGCCGGCAGGTCCGCCCCCTTCAGCATGACGGCGCGGATGATCCGCAGGAAATGGGTGAGCGGGAAGGTCTCGCCAAGCCACTGCGCCCAGTCCGGCATGCCGCGGAAGGGGAACATGAAGCCGGACAGAAGGAGGGACGGCAGGAAGAAGAAGAAGGTGAGCTGCATGGCCTGCATCTGCGTGCGGGCGATGGTCGAGATGGTGTAGCCGAGCAGCACCAGCGCCAGCACGAAAATCAGCACGGCGACGAGCAGAAGCATGACACTGCCGACGAAGGGGATGCCGAACAGAAGCTTCGACGCGCCGAGGATGACCGCCACCTGCACCGCACCGACCACCAGATAGGGCAGCACCTTGCCGAGCATGATCTCCAGAGGGCTCGCGGGCATGGCAAGCAGGTTCTCCATCGTGCCCCGCTCGCGCTCACGGGTCAGGGCGATGGAGGTCATCATGACCATGGTCATCTGCAGGATGACGCCGAGCAGGCCGGGCACGATGTTGTATTGCGAGATGCCCTCGGGATTATAGCGGCGGTGCACCACCACCTCCAGGCGGTCCTCCGGTTCGGCCTCCGACTGCGGGATGCCGCGTTCGCGCAGCAGCGCCTGCGAGGCCACCGTGCCCAGGGTGGAGATCGCCCCGGAGGCGACGGACGGGTCGGTCGCATCCGCCTCGATGAGGATCTGCGGGCGCTGTCCGCGGTCGACACGGCGCGCGAAATCCGACGGGATCGTGACGACGAACACCACAGCACCGGTGGCCATCAGCTCTTCCGCCTCCGCGGCACTGCCGACGACGTGGTCGAAGCGATAGTAGTTGGTGTTCTCCAGCGCCGAAACCATGGCGCGGCTGTAGTGGTCCTGGCTCAGCGTCACCAGGGCCGCCGGCAGGGCCTTGGGGTCGTTGTTGATGGCGTAGCCGAACAGCACGAGCTGCATCAGCGGCACGCCGAGCATCATGCCGAAGGTGATGCGGTCGCGCCGCATCTGGATGAACTCCTTGATGAGCAGTGCGCCGAGCCGGCTCAGGGAGAAGATACCGTTCATTGCATATTGTCCGTCGCGTTGGCCATGAACTGGATGAAGACGTCTTCCAGGCTGGTCTCGCCGCGCCGCACGGTGATGTCCTGGCGCTGTTCCAGGTCGGCGAGCGCCGCCTTCAGCGCCGCATCGTCCGAGCCCACGACATGCAGGCTGGAGCCGAAGGGCGCGACCTGCTCGATGCCCGGGCGGCGGCGCAGCTCGCTGGCCAGCCGCTCGAGCCTCGGCCCATCGACGAGATAGGTGAACAGGCCCGCATCGCGCACCACCTCGTCCACGGTGCCGCTGGCGAGCATCGTTCCGTAGGAGATGTAGGAGATGCGATGGCAACGCTCCGCCTCGTCCATGTAATGGGTGGACACCAGCACCGTCAGCCCGTCGGCGGCGAGCAGGTGGATCTCGTCCCAGAAATCGCGCCGCGCCTTCGGATCGACGCCGGCGGTGGGCTCGTCGAGCAGGAGCAGCTTCGGCTTGTGCATGATGCAGGCGGCGAGCGCCAGACGCTGCTTCCAGCCGCCCGAGAGCGTCCCGGCAAGCTGGTTGCGCCGCGAGGAGAGGCCGAGATCGGCGAGCGTGCGGTCGACATGCTCGCCGACCGGCTTCAGCTTGTAGAGCCGCGCCACGAAGGCGAGGTTCTCGGCGATGGTCAGGTCCTCGTAGAAGGAGAAACGCTGCGTCATGTAGCCGACCTCGCGCTTGATCATCAGGGCCTCAGTCCGAAGATCGAGGCCGAGCACCGTGCCGCTGCCCTCATCCGGGGTCAGCAGGCCGCACATGATGCGGATCGTCGTCGTCTTGCCGGACCCGTTGGGGCCGAGGAAGCCGACGATCTCGCCGGTCTTCACCGTCATCGAGACATCGTTGACGACGGTCTTGTCGCCGAAGCGCTTGACGAGGCCGTGGACGTCTATCGCATTCATTGCGGCTCCTTTCGGTGGCCGGATGCAAGGGTGAGCAGCGGAGAGAAGGCGCAATTGGGGACTTGCGCTCGCCTTGGGGACGGGAGCCGGGGCCGCTCCTGCTTCTACTGGCCGCTGCTCGCCATCGCATCCTCCGCCAATCTGACGTCGACGATCTGCCCCGGCTGCAGGCCGGCGGCATCGCCCTCGGGCCGAGCCTCGACCAGGTAGACGAGCTTCTGGCGCGTCTCGAGGGAATAGATCACCGGCGGGGTGAATTCCGGCTCCGGCGAGATGTAGGAGATCCGCGCCGTCAGCCCCGCCCGGCAGCCGTCGCAATTGACCGACAGCAGCGCACCGGGCTGCAGCGAGGAGAACGAGGCCTCCGGAACATAGACCTTCAGCCGCAAGGCCCCGTCGGACAGCAGCGAAACGACCGGCGCGGACGGCCCGGCGACATCGCCGGCGTTGCGGATGACATCGTCTATGCGGCCGGCGGCCGGCGCCCTGATGGCGCGCTCCGACAGGCGCCAACGCGCCTGCTCCAGCGCCGCCTGCATCTGGTCGCGGCGCTTGGCGGCGGCGTTGATCGCTTCGATACGCGCCGGCAGACGGGCGACCGCGAGGTTGGCCTTGGCCTGGCCGATGCGCGTCTCGGCCAGTTCCATCGCCGTCTGGGCCTTGTCGAGCTCGGCTCGCGTGGCGATGCCGCGCCCGAAGAGGTCCCGCGTGCGTGTGAGGACGCGGCCCGCCTCGGAGGCCTCCGCTTCGGCCGAGGCCAGCGTCGCCTCGAGCACGGCGATTTCCTCCGGGCGCTTCGCCTCCCTGAGATCGGCGAGCTGCGCCTCTGCCTCGGCAAGCGCGGCTTCGGCCTGCGTGACAGCGATCTCCGCGCCGGTGGGATCCAGCGTCGCCACCGTCGCGCCGGCCTCCACGCGCGCACCGCGCCGCACGGAGACCGAGCCGAGCTGCCCGACCTCGGTGGGCGCCAGCAACACATAATCGCCCTCCACATAGCCGACCGCCAGCGGGGCTTCGGGCGCACAGGCGCCGAACAGACCGGCGATCACCGGAATGGCACAAAACAGACTCATGACGTTCCCTTTCGAGCATCCCGCGCGGCAAGGATGGCGTGGAGGTTTCCAATGGCGACCGCGGAGATTGCCGAGGCATTGCCGCCGCCGATCTCGTCCCAGTCCATGCGTCGCCGCACCGCTTCGGCAGCGATGCGGAAATAGACGACCTGGCCGATGAGGGTGAACACGGTGAGCTTGGTCACGTCGCTCTCGGCCGGCTCGCCGGTCGCTGCCTCCCAGACCCCGCACAACCGCTTGTGGACCGGCGCGAAGATGCCGTCATAGATGCGGTCGAGCGCCACCGTCGGATGGGTGAGCTCGCGCAGCACGAACTTGACGATGAGGCCGGCCTCCGGCCTGGCGATGATGAATCCCGTCATCGTGTCGAGGACGCGTTCCAGCGTCGCGCGGGCCTCCTGCGCAGACAGGCCTCGGCTCCTCTCGATCCCGAGATCGAGGGCCGGGCCGGCGATCTCGCCGATCAGGGAGACGATGTGGTCGGCGCAGGCCGCGCGCAACCCCTCCTTGCCTCCGAAATGATAGGAGATGGAGCCGATATTGGCTTTCGCAGCCGTCGCGATCTCGCGCGTGGTGGTGCCTTCGAACCCCTTCTCGCCGAAGAGCTGCAGGCCTGCCTGCACCAGTGCAAGCCGAGTGTGCTCGGCCGATGTGAGCCGCATCTTTCCGCTCCGCATGGGGTCTTCACGAGATGTCATGATTTGCTTTTAATCAAGCGATTGAATAAAGTCAAGCGTAACAAATGTCCCGCGCAATGTGTCCGCAACCTGCGGCGCTGCCTGTGTCGGCAGACCGTTACGGAGGCGTTTTCACCGGCGGGCGAAATGCATTAGGGTCAGGACCAAAGTTTCGGGAACACCTCTTTGGAAGGCTGACGATGACGCCGGTAGGCGAAGGTACCAGCACGCTGCTCGATCGGGTCGGCCGCTTTCTGGCGCGTCGGCTGCAAAGCGAATCGTCGGGCTACGAGCCCTACACGCCTTCCGATCCCGATATCCTGCACCGCACCCTCCAGCCGGGCGACATTCTTCTCGTCGAAGGCAACCAGCGCATTTCGGCGGCGATCAAATACCTTACCCAGTCGACCTGGAGCCATTCCGCGCTCTATGTCGGCGATGCGCTGCCGGACCCGGAAGACGGCTCCGAGCGTCCACGGCTCATCGAAGTCGTTCTGGGGGATGGCTGCATCGCGGTGCCGCTGTCCAAATACCGCACCTACAACACTCGCATCTGCCGGCCGATCGGACTGACGCCCGATGACCGCACCGCTGTCGTGACCTTCATGGTCGACAAGATCGGGCTGCGATACGACATGCGCAACATATTCGATCTTCTGCGCTATTTCATGCCCACGCCGCCCGTGCCCGTTCGCTGGCGGCGGCGCATGATCGCCCTCGGCTCGGGCGATCCGACGCGCGCCATCTGCTCCTCGCTGATCGCCCAGGCCTTCCAGCAGGTGCGCTATCCGATCCTGCCCGAGATCATCAAGGCGCCGGGCCATGCCTCGGCGCAATCCACCTATTCGAAGCGCGAAATCCTGCACATCCGCCACCACACGCTGTTCACGCCGCGCGATTTCGACCTGTCACCCTATTTCGAGATCGTCAAACCGACGCTCGCCTACGGCTTCGACTACAAGCTGCTGAAATGGGCGCGCGACGAGACCTCTGCGGAAGCCGTGCCGCCCCAGGGGGAGACCTGATGGACCTTCACGCCGCGCTCGTGCTGCTGTTCTTCTGCTTCACCCTCTATTCGCTGGTCGCCCGGTGGCTGGAAACCTCGGTCCTGTCCGGGCCGATCCTCTTCACCGGCGTGGGATACGTCTTCTTCAGCCTCGACGCCGCATTGATCTCGCCGCTCGACAATTCAGTGGTGGAATTCCTGGCCACGGCGACGCTCGCCATCATCCTGTTCCGGGACGCGGCGAACATCCGCATCTCGAACGTGATGGCCGAACGGGCGACCGCGCTCCTTTCGGCGCGCCTCCTGTTCCTCGGCATCCCGCTGACCATCGTGGCCGGCACGCTTGCTGGGCTGGCCCTGTTTCCCGCCCTCGGCTTCTTCGGCGCGCTCGTGCTGGCGATCGTCCTGACGCCGACCGACGCGGCGCTGGCCCAGCCGGTCTTCGGCAATGACGGGCTGCCCGAGGTCGAGCGCGAGGCGCTCGATGTGGAGAGCGGGCTGAATGACGGCCTCTGCCTGCCCTTGCTGCTGATCGCGCTGGCGCTCGCGGCGGAGACGCGCGGCGGCGACGGGATGACCGGCCATGCCGCCTTCTTCCTCAAGCAGGTGGTGTTCGGCCCGCTCGGCGGTCTTGCGGTCGGCTACGCCGGCGCAGTCGCCGCGCGATACACATCCGCCCGCGGACTGTCCAACCCGGCCGGGCGCACGCCGATCATGGTGGCGCTGGCCGGGCTTGCCTACCTTGCCGCCGAACAGCTCGGCGGCAACGGGTTTCTCGCGGCCTTCTCGGCCGGGCTCGCCTTCGGCTGGCACCTTCCGGCGGACACGGTCGAGAAGGCCAGCAACTTCGCCAAGACCGAAGGCTCGATCCTGACGAATCTGACATTTCTGATCTTCGGGGCCGTGATGCTGCCCCGCGCGCTCGGATCCGACATAGGCCCGGCCGTTGTCTACGCCGCCCTCAGCCTGACGGTCGTGCGCATGGTGCCGGTCTTCCTGGCGATGCTCGGCACCGGAACCACTGTGAAGGCGCGGCTCTTTGCCGGCTGGTTCGGGCCGCGCGGGCTCGCCTCCGTCCTCTATCTCATCCTGGTGGTCGACCAGTCGGGCTTCACCGCCGCCGAGCCGGTGACGGACATCGCCGTCTTCACCATCCTGCTGTCCGTGATCCTGCATGGCGTCAGCGCGCCGTTCGCGCAACGCATGTTCTTCCCGGCGCGCGCCTGAACTGCAGGAGCCGCTCTATTCCATCGCCGCGGCCGGCGCTTCCGCCGGGGTGCGCTTCGGCATGCGAAGCAGCAACACCAGTGGCATGGCGGCCAGCGTGACGATCATCATCAGCTTGAAATCGTCGATGTAGGAGATCATCAGCGCCTGCTGGTTGACCAGCTGCTCGGCCATGGAGAGCGCAGTCGTGTTTCCCTGCGCGGCACCCGGAATGGACTGCAGCGCCGGATTGAACGGATTGATGTGGACCGCCAGCTCGGCGTGGTTGATCTGGGTGTTGCGGGTGAGCAGCACCGTGACCACGGAAATGCCGATGCTCGAGCCGATGTTT
The DNA here is from genome assembly GCF_024655565.1 of Nitratireductor sp. ZSWI3. Taxonomy (GTDB): domain Bacteria; phylum Pseudomonadota; class Alphaproteobacteria; order Rhizobiales; family Rhizobiaceae; genus Nitratireductor. The sequence continues at coordinate 54,597 of NZ_JANKOF010000021.1, forward strand.
CGCGTCAGGCTGAAGAGGCTGGTTCCGTCGGTGCGGTATTTCGCATCGAGCGTGGCGAAGGCGATGGTCGAAAGCGGCACGAAGACCAGGCCGAGACCGAGCCCCTGCACGACCCCCGACAGTACGATCAGGTGATCGTCCATCTGCGGCGTGAAGCCGGTCATCATGTGCAGCGACCAGGCGGTCAGCGACAGGCCGACGACCACCAGAACCCGCGCGTCGATGAACCGCACGAGGCGGCCGACGAGAAGCATCGAGATCATCGTGCCCACGCCGCGCGGCGCCATGACCAGACCGGTGAGAATGGTCGAATGGTTGAACAGGCGCGCCAGCATGGGCGGCAGGAGCGCCAGGCTGGCCAAAAGGATGATGCCGACGATGAAGATGAACACCAGTCCGGTGACGAAGTTCCGGTCACCGAAGATGTGGGCGTCGATGAACGTGTCCCTGCTCGTCAACAGGTGGATGGTGAACACCCAGAAGCCGATGAGGCTGAGACCCAGCTCGATCCAGATCTCGGTGGCGGAGAACCAGTCGACTTCGGCGCCGCGGTCGAGCATTAGCTGAAGGGCGCCGACGCCGAGCGAAAGCATGGCGAAGCCGAAGAAATCGAAACCGCGCAGGCGCCGTGCGATGCGCGGCAGATAAGCCGCACAGCCGAGGAACGAGAGGATGCCGACGGGCAGGTTGATGAAGAACACCCAGCGCCAGTCCATGGTTTCGGTGAGCCAGCCGCCGAGCGTCGGGCCGATGATCGGTCCGACCATGATGCCGGCGCCCCACATGGCCATGGCGGAGCCGTGATTCTCCTTCGGGTTTATGTCGAGCAGGAAGGTTTGCGAGAGCGGCACGATCGCCGCGCCGAAGACGCCCTGGAAGAGGCGGAAGAGCACCATCGATTCCAGGCTCCACGCCACGCCGCAGAGCATGGAGAAGACCGTGAAGCCGACGACGCTGATCAGGAAGAATTCGCGGCGCCCGAGGCGATCCGACAACCATCCGGTCATCGGCGTCATGATGGCGGCGGCGACGATGTAGGAGGTCAGCACCCAGTTGATCGTGTCGGGCGAGGCGCCGAGGTCGCCCGTCATGGAGGGCAGCGCGACGTTGGCGATCGTCGTGTCGAGCACCTGCATGATCGTGGCGAGCATGATCGACAGGGTGATCAGCCCGCGATGCGGGACCGCCTCGTGCGCGGTGGCTGACGACATGATCCGTGTCCGTTCGTTGCGATGGGTTGTGCCGAGGGAAGCGGTTTCCCGGTCTTACTGCGCGGCCTTGGCTGTGCCGAAGAACCCCAGGCCGCGCGCCACCTCGGTGTCGACGGTGACCGTCGCGCTCATGCCGGTGCGCAGGAGGTCGGCGTCCTTGGCCTCGAGCTTGAGGCGCACCGGGATGCGCTGCGTGACCTTGACCCAGTTGCCTGTCGCATTCTGTGCCGGCAGGAGCGAAAATTCAGCGCCCGTGCCCGCACCGATGCTTTCCACCGTCGCTTCGACCGGGGCGTCGGGATAGGTGTCGAAGACGATTTCCGCTGTCTGGCCGGGCCGCATGTGGGTGAGCTGCGTTTCCTTGAAATTGGCTTCCACCCAGGTCTCGCCGGTTTCGACCAGCGAGAAGAGCGCGCTGCCGGCCCCCACGAACTGGCCGGTCTTGAAGGAGGATGCCTGCGAGACGATGCCGTCGGCCGGGGCCCGGACGGTGGTCTGACTGAGCGTATAGGCGGCCTTGTCGCGTTCGGCGAGGGCGGCCAGAACGCTCGGGTGCCTGTCGGTCTCGATATCGGCGTTCCCGCCCAGCGCTGCGAGCGCGCCGGCGGCCGCCTGCTGGGCGGCGATCTGGTTTTCACGGGCGCGGCGCAGGTCGCGCTCGGCCTCGTCCAAGGCAGACTTGGAACTGATGCCCTTGGTGGAAAGGTCCTTCTGCCGGGCCAGCTGGGCCTCCAGATAGGCGACCTCGCTCTCCGCCGAGCGCTGCTGCGCCACCGCCTGGCTGTAGCCCGTGCGGAGCTGCTCGACGCTCAGCCTTGCGGCGGCGAGCGAGGCATCGGCCTGCGCCAGCGCGATACGGTAGGGCTCGGGATCGATGCGGAACAGCACGTCGCCCTTCCTGACGAGCGTGTCGTTATTGACATTCGCCTCGATCACCCGGCCGGACGCCTCCGACGCGATGGTGACCTTGGCCTGCTGCAGATAGGCGTTCTCCGTTTCCTGATAGCGGCCACCGGTCACCCAGACATAGCCGCCGGCCGCCACCAGCGCCAACGGCAGGGCCAGCATCAGCCCGACGCGAAACCCCTTGCGCTTGGTGAGCGGGGCCTTCTGCGCGAGCTTCACAGGCTCGACCCCGCCATCGATTTCCGCCTTTGCATTCATCGCGATCAACCCTCTTTCGTGCTTCCGGAGACGGGGGCGCATTCGCCCGGCTGGCCGTCTCCCAGATTGTCAGCCATCTTCTGCAGCGACCGGACCAGCGCCAGTTGCTCTTCCTCGGGCATGCCGGCCAGCGCCTCGTCATAAACGGCGGCAGCGATTTCCTTAATGTCGCCGAAGGCCTCGCGGGCCTTGGGCGTCGCAAAAACCATGCGCACGCGCCTGTCGGTCCGCGCCAGGCGCCGCTCCACCCAGCCGCTCTCCGCCATCCGGTCGATCAGGCGGGAAACGCTGATCGGCTCGATCTCGAGGAGTTCGGCCAGTCGCGCCTGCGGAACCCCTTCTTCCTTCAGAAGGCGAAACAGCAGCCGCCATTGGGATACGGAAAGCCCGTGCTTGCTGCCCTTTTCGTGGAATCGCTTGCGCATGAGGCGCGCCACGTCGTGGATCAGGAAGCCCAGCTTGTCGACATTCGCGTTTTTCATGAGCGCCATATATTATAAGCATGCTTACTAATCAATGGCCCCGATAACATTTCAAGTCGGCACGTTTCCGCCCGCGGCACCGCAACCCCGCGCCGCTATTCGCTTGTCGAAGGATTTGCCGCCTGCTAGAGGCTGCCCCATGACCAAGACGCCCCTTTCCCATATCCGCAATTTCTCCATCGTCGCGCATATCGACCATGGCAAGTCGACGCTGGCCGACCGGTTGATCCAGATGACCGGGTCGCTGGAAGACCGCGAGATGAAGGAGCAGGTGCTCGATTCCATGGACATCGAGCGTGAGCGCGGCATCACCATCAAGGCGCAGACCGTGCGCCTGGAATACGATGCCAGGGACGGGCAGCATTATGTGCTGAACCTGATCGACACGCCCGGCCATGTGGACTTTGCCTATGAGGTGTCGCGTTCCCTCTCGGCCTGCGAGGGCTCGCTGCTGGTGGTCGACGCTTCGCAGGGCGTCGAGGCGCAGACGCTCGCCAATGTCTATCAGGCGATCGACAACGATCACGAGATCGTCACCGTCTTGAACAAGGTCGACCTGCCGGCCGCCGACACGGAGCGCGTGAAGGAGCAGATCGAGGAAGTGATCGGCCTCGACGCATCCGATGCGGTGCCGATCTCGGCGAAAACCGGCGAAGGCGTCGGCGAGGTGCTGGAGGCGATCGTGAATCGCCTGCCGGCACCGAAGGAAGGCGATCCTGACGCTCCGCTGAAAGCGCTGCTGGTCGACAGCTGGTACGACGCCTATCTGGGCGTCATCGTGCTGGTGCGCATCATCGACGGCAGGCTGAAGAAGGGCCAGACCATCCGGATGATGGGCACGGGCGCCAGATATCCGGTCGACCGCGTCGGCGTGATCACGCCGAAGATGCTGATGGTCGAGGACCTCGGCCCCGGCGAGATCGGCTTCATCACCGCCTCGATCAAGGAAGTGGCCGACACGCGCGTCGGCGATACGATCACCGAGGACAAGCGCCCGACCGCCGCCGCCCTGCCGGGCTTCAAGCCGGCGCAGCCGGTGGTGTTCTGCGGGCTGTTCCCGGTGGACGCGGCCGATTTCGAGGATCTGCGCGCCGCCATGGGCAAGCTGCGCCTCAACGACGCCAGCTTCTCCTTCGAGATGGAGACCTCGGCGGCGCTCGGTTTCGGCTTCCGTTGCGGCTTCCTCGGTCTCTTGCACCTCGAGATCATCCAGGAACGGCTGGAGCGGGAATTCGATCTCGATCTGATCGCCACGGCCCCGTCGGTGGTCTATCGCATGAACCTGACCTCCGGCGACGTTCTGGAACTGCACAATCCGGCCGACATGCCGGACGTGGTGCGCATCGCCTCCATCGAGGAGCCGTGGATCAAGGCGACGATCATGACGCCGGACGAATATCTCGGCGCCATCCTGAAGCTGTGCCAGGACCGCCGCGGTGTCCAGACCGACCTTTCCTATGTCGGCAAGCGCGCGCTGGTGACCTACGAGCTTCCGCTCAACGAGGTGGTGTTCGATTTCTACGACCGGCTGAAGTCCATTTCCAAGGGCTATGCCAGCTTCGACTACGCGCTGACCGGCTATCGCGAAGGCGATCTGGTGAAGATGTCGATCCTGGTCAACGAGGAACCGGTCGATGCCCTGTCCATGCTGGTGCACCGCCAGGCGGCGGAGAAGCGCGGCCGGGCCATGTGCGAAAAGCTCAAGGAGCTGATCCCCCGGCACATGTTCAAGATCCCGATCCAGGCGGCCATCGGCGGCAAGGTGATCGCCCGCGAGACCATTTCGGCGATGCGCAAGGACGTGACCGCAAAATGCTACGGCGGCGATGTGACCCGCAAGAGGAAGCTGCTCGAGAAGCAGAAAGAGGGCAAGAAGCGCATGCGCCAGTTCGGCAAGGTGGAGATTCCACAGGAAGCCTTCATCCAGGCCCTGAAGATGGGCGACTGAGGCGACGCTTCCGCCTGGTGTCCTGCCCCATCCAAACCGATTGGTTTGGATGGGATAAGCAGGCCACTCAAGTCTTTGAATCTAGGGCAACTTTGCCTCACTTGAAACGACTGCAAGGCAGTCGTTTCAAGTGAGGCGTTGCACTGGTCGGCGTGAAGCGTCGTCCTCAGCGGTCCCTTGTCAGATGGGCGGAATGCTCGGGCCGGCAACGGGTGGGACGCTGCCAGTGACTGGAGGTCCCACCCTGGACGCCGCTTGTTGCGGGCTGCCCCGTCCACCCGTGTCGAACGGCGCCGTCCAGAAATCCTGGAGCGAGGGAGCTGTGATACGGCGCGGTTTCATGCCGTTATCCTCCCTCCTCCGGTCAGCGAGCCTTCAGCTTGAAGCCGCCGCACTCGACGATCTGCTTGCCGGACATCTGATAGGCCGAGTCCCAATGGACCTGGACCTGCTTCGGACAGCCCGCGTAGCTTTCATTGACGATCGCGACCGTGCCTTCGAGCGTGTTGGTCATGATCTTCACCAGCTTCAGCCCCTTGGTGCTGTTGATGGTACAGACCACGTTGTTGGGGATGGAACAGTTCATCGTCGGGCCCGCCGCCTTCTGCGGAGCGAGGGCAAGCTGTCCGGCAACGCTGGCGGTCGACAGACCTGACAGCGAGAGCATGGTCAGCGAAGCAACGGCGATCGCGATGCGGCGGGTGGTGAAAGAAGGGGTCATTTCGTATCTCCAGTTGGGTTTCAAAAAGCCGGGCTCATCGGCCCGATAGCCTTCAGTCGCCGCGAACTGGAAACAGGTTCAAAAAAAATTTCGGGGCCCCGAAAAAACTTTCGGGTGAAGCTTATCCCGGCTGTCCGAGATCCGGATTGCGATGATAGCCCGGACCGATGGTCAGCGGTTTGTCCGGCACGACCCGATCGCTGATCTGGCTCGCATAGGTCTGCTCGGCGTTCCAAAGCAGCGTCTTCTTCTCGCGATCATAGACCCGGATCGCCACATGGTACGGCTTCTTCGCCTCGACGCCGCGCACCGGCGGGGTGCGCAGGGCGTAGCGGTCCGTCATGGTGCTGACCCGCTCGGAAACCACGAGCGGCGCGCCGCCGGCGGGATCTTCGAAGGTCGCCTCGATGATCGATCCGCTGGCGAGCGGACGGACCACCTGAGCGGTGAAACCGTAAAACACCTCGCCCTGACGATAATTGAACATGAAGCCGCCGCCGAGGATCTTCAGATAGGGATCACCCGCCGGGTCGTCCCGCCAGTACCATCCGAAGGCGAACAGGACCGCGCAAAGCGTCAGCGCGCCCAGAACGATGGATTTGAGCGACAGCATTTTCATTCCGCATCCTCCATCTTCACGATCCGTGACGTGCGGCATAGCGGCGGGCCTTGGCGGTGCCGCCACAGTGATCCATGCTGCACCAGCGGCGCGAGGCGTTTCGCGTTTCGTCGAAGAACAGCCAGCCGCAGCCGTCCGGCCCCGGACATTCCTTGAGGCGCCGCAGATCGTCTCCGGTGAGCATCGCGCCGGCCGATAGGGCAACGGCATGAAGCGGCGCCATGAGATCGAGCCTTGCCGCATCCCATCGCCAGCCGAAGCCGCGTTCCGTTTCGACCAGGATTTGTCTTTGGCGTGCGGCCCGCAAGACCTCGTCGAGCGCTGCGAGTTCAGCCGCGGGCGCCTGGGCACCGTCGATCAGCGCCCGGAAGAGCCCATACAGCGTGTCGCGCAAGCCCAGCGCACGGGCATGCGCTTCGGCGGCGCGGACAGGGTGATCCGCACTTTCCTTCTCGAGATGAGCGATGAGGGAGGGCTCGAACAGCGATGTCTGTCTGCACCAGCCAAGAACGGCCGCCCAATCGGGCAGATAATCCCGCGTGGCGGGGCGCGAGCGGCTGTTCACCGTGTTGACGAAATCGAGACACAGCCGGCCGCCGAAGAAAAAAGGAACGGGCCAAGCCCGGCCGCCGGTTTCACTCATCGTGCACCTCCTTGACTAACCAGCTAAACTGGTTTTGCTGGTTAGTCAAGGATCGCGAGCCTCACTTCTGGCCGCGAGCGCATCGTGCTTGTGTGGCGTCCGGCACAGTACAGGACACTGTATCGCTCGCCACGCCGGTTGCTGCTGGCACGGGTCGTCTCGGCCGGAGCGGGGTTCTGGCGGTCAGGCATGGATCCTCGGGCTCCGA
>NZ_JANKOF010000022.1 GCF_024655565.1 Nitratireductor sp. ZSWI3
CCGGTTCCGCCATAGGGGTTCGGCCGCTCGAACAGCGCGTTGACCCCGAAGCTGACGCAATGGGCGAGGAGATCGAGACGCGAGGTGTCGTCGAGATCGGTCAGCCAGTCCCAGAGCGCCTGATCGTCGGCTGGAACATGATCGCCCCAGCGTTCATGCCGCTCGGCAATTTCGCGGGCAGGTGTGCTGTCCTTCAATTCCTCCGATTGCGCGGCGAAGAAGACATGGCGCACGCTGGCTTCCAGGCACCCGGTCGGCGCGGTGCGCCGGAAGGTGTCGCTGATCAGCTTGTGCAGCAACATGGTCATGGCGACGTCCGGATGCTCGGCGACAGCGTTGCGCAGCGCCAGCGTGCGATGCGCGGTCAACTCGATGACGAGACGTTCTGGCAGCGGTTTGACCCCGTCATCCTCGTCTTCCTCCGGCTCGGCGGGCTGGCCGCCGATCGTGATGACCGCACGCTGGCCTGCGGGTCCGTTCGCATGATCGGCATCGCCACCTGGCTCCGATGCGTCATTGCCATCGGGTTCGACCGCGCGTTCATCCTCGGGGCGCACATAGCCGCGATCCACCGACAGCGCGCCATCCGCACCGATGCTGACGAAGGCGCCGGCCATGGCGATGTCGCCGGGATCGTAGATCGCCGGACGCTGCTCGAAGGCGTCGAGCGCCTGTTCGATCTCCCCTAGCCGCTCGTCGATCTCGTCGGGAAGCTCATCGGCCTCACCATATTCGGATTCGAGTCGGTCGAACTCGTCGCGCAGCGCCTCGCGGGTCGCGCGCTCCTCCTCGGTCAGATCGACCGTAGTGCCGACGAGCTGCCGCAGCCCATGCTGGTGGCCATACGGGAAGCTCACAGCGACCTCGATCCATTTCCAGCCCTCGGCGGCAATGGCCTCCGCTTCGGCCTTCAGCTTTTCGGCCACCAGTTGATCGAGCAGCACCGGGTCCTGCAACCAGCCGCCATCGTCGGACTGGAAGAGATCGCGCAGCACGATGCCGCCCGCCGCTTCATAGGCCCCCACGCCCACGAAAACGGCCCGCTTGTCGGAGGCCCTCACGGCGGTTTCGGTCAGCATCCGGCGGATGGTGTAGGGCTCTTTCTGCCAGCCATCCTTGATCGCCGCCCAGACCTGTTCCTGACGATCATGGTCAGGGGAGACAGTGAAGGCCATGAGCTGTTCGAGCGTCATGCCGTCCTCGGCATAGGTTCCGAGCAGCGCGGGCGAGACGGATGCCAGGCGCAGGCGTTGCTTGACGACCTTGACGTCAACGAAGAAGGCCGCCGCGATTTCCTCTTCAGTCATGCCCTTTTCGCGCAGCGCCTGGAAGGCGCGGAACTGGTCAAGGGGATGCAGCGGCGCGCGCTCGATATTTTCGGCGAGCGAGACCTCGTCGATGAGGATATCGCCTCTGGCTTCCGAGACGACGCAGGGCACCGATGCGGTCTTGTTCAGGCGCTTCTGCTTCACCAGCAGTTCGAGCGCCCGATAGCGGCGCCCGCCGGCCGGCACCTCGAACATGCCGGTCTCCTTGCCGTCCGCGTCGACCACCGGCCGGACATGCAGCGACTGAATCAGGCCGCGGCGGGCGATGGATTCGGCCAGTTCCTCGACCGAAACACCGGCCTTGACGCGCCGGACATTGGACTGGGAGAGCACCAGCTTGTTGAAGGGAATGTCGCGCGAGGACGACAGGGTGATTTTCTGAGCGGCAGTAGCCATGTTCCTTACTCCGCGACGGGCGCCGAAAGCCTCTCTCTCGGCCTGAAAACCCGTCATGAAGCGTAGCGCCGCCCTCTTCCTCTAAGAGAGCAGCGCCACGAAAACGGCAGATGGAGAGGCACCGGAAGCGCAAAGCCGGAAACACGGGGGAACGCGTTTCCGGCTTTGTGGATATCAGGCCGCGCGATCGAGAAGCTTCTTCGCCTTGCCCTCCATCTCGAGGCGGGCGTCCTGGTGCGCCTTGTCGCGGGCAAGCGCGGTAATCCCCTGCACGAAATCGAAGATGGATTCCGGCGGCCTGCCTTCCTCGGCCAGCACCGTATCGATGATCCGGCCGGTTTCGGCGCGGGAGAAGCCGCGCTTTCGCAGGAAGTCGGTTCGGTCCTCATCAGTGCGGGCAACGATCCGCTCGCGCGCAGCCTTGATACCGTTGACGAAGGGCATGGGGGAAGAATTGGCAAAGTTCAGCAGCGCCGGCGCGGCCTCATGGGCGAAGCGTGACGCGGCATATTTGGAATGCCGGATCGTGATCTCCTCGAAATCCTCGACGCCCCAGAGGTTGCGGTTCTGGCACACGGCCCGGAGATAGAAGCTCGCCATGCCGAGCGTCTTGGCGCCGACTTCGGAATTCCAGCAGTAGAATCCCCGGAAATAGAGATCGGGCGATCCATCGGGCAGCTTGCCGGCCTCGATGGGGTTGAGATCGTCGACGAGAAACAGGAATACGTCGCGATCCGAGGCGTAGAGCGTCGTCGTGTCCTTAGTTATGTCCACGCGCGGATTGTAGATGCCGGTGGACCAGTCGAGCACGCCGGGCACTTTCCAGCGCGTGTCGCCGATTCCGTTTCCAGCGATGCGCTGCACGGCTTCGACCAGCTCGTAATCGAAGATGCGGCCATAGTCCGGCCCGGTGACAGCGCGCAGTTCCAAGCGGCCGTTCTCGATCTCCATGGTCTTGATCTGCTCGGCGCGGTGTGAGGTCAGGCCATATTGCAGGTTGATGCCGGCCAATGCGGCGGGAAGCTGGCGTAGATAAGCGGCCGGCGCCCCGACCAGGCCGGCGAGCTGGCCGAAGCTCCAATGGGTCGGCGCGACCGGAGCGTCGGCCCCCGGCAGCATCAGCGACAGCCGTTCGGGATCGTCCCGGCTCGCCTCGACATGGATCAGCGCGCTTTCCAGCACACGGGTCTTGCTGCGCTCGGCGCGGGACCGGACTGTCTCCGCCAGGGTGTCGAGGGACAGAAATCGCTCGTCGTCCGGCCGGTTGAACCATTCCGACGAAACGCGGCCAACCCGCTCGCCGCAGCTGACATCCACCTTGTAGCCCCCACTCGTATCGCGGCGGGCATCGAGAACCTGCATGGTCATGGGATCAAACTCCATGACGGGCGCCGGAGGCCTCTCCTCCAACTTCCAACCCGTCACGGAAAACCCTCCAGACTCTCACTCTCGGGGGGCGTTGCGGGGTCTCCCCGCAGAAGGGGTCGACCGAGACTACAGGCTCGGCCGCAGGGGAAGGCCTTCCCCTCCCGGAGGTTCCAGATCGCGATCCGAGTAGTTCCAATCAGCGGCTTGTTGACTTCCAATCAGCGGAAAAGTCGGCGGTGGGTGCCAGCGCCGGTTCCGCGTGTGAATTTGCCAGCAATGCCATGTCTAGCCTTCGCTGAAGTGGGCGTCACGTGCCCAATGTTGCGAAAGCTCAACTTTCGTCCACAATAGTACTCTGGGATTTCTGCAAGTCGATTTGCAGCGCGGGGGCTGGTTAGATGTCAAAATCAAAGACGTTTACGCTCTATCTCGCGAAGGTTGAGGTCGAGGAATTTGAACATGTGCTGACGGAAGCGGCGAAAACCCGCGTTAACGCGGGAGACGCGGTCGTAGCTGACTCTGAGGGGCTGGGCAGTAAAGCAAGGGCTTACATTTTCGACAACGTCCCACGTCCTCCAACATGGCTTTCCGATGTGGGGGAGGTTTTCGGTGGGCTGCCTGCGATCAAGAACAAGTCGTCATGTGCCGTTGTGGTCTTTGAGCATGCGAAGCGGATATTCGTCACCTCGTTTGCGCATGGCTGGCAGTACATTGATGACTCGAAGATCGAAACAGATTTCGGTCTTCGGGTTGCCATTAATTCGCTGAACGACAGCAAGTTGAGGAGGATCGATCGTAGCCATCTGGGAGAAGCCATAAAGGGCGTTTCCCAGTCAGCTTTTCAAAGGGACCTGCAAGCGTTCGGAATCGACGAAGCGCTCGATCTTGTGCGGCGGATAACGGGGCGGACGGATGACGACGACTTTGCCAACAGCCTTGCTGGTTCTACATCACTGAAAATTACGCGCGAAATGACATTGTCGGACTTGGCCGGGATTGCCGAAGAGGCTCTGACGCGATTCCAGTCGGACGATTACAAAAAGACTGGCTTTCAGATCATCGACAAGGTGCGACCAATCCTCGATCAGACCATGTTGATGACGCTGGATGCAAAGGCGGTGGAAATTATCAAGGCCGGGCAAGATAATTTCGAGCTGTCGATGCCTGGGTGGTCGGAAGAGGATGTCGTCTATTTCGGATTCAGCGGCCTGTATGTCAAAGGACGCTTTCCCGACCTTTTGATGGCGAATTATCGCGCTGAACTTGGCGATAACATTGCCGGTCTGGACGTGAACTCGCTGGTCAAAAAGCATGGCGTTTTTGCCGAATTCGCCAATGATGCGATGGTGAAGAAGCGCTGGAGCCTAAAAAAGGCACTAATTGGCTCGGTGGTGATCGATGATGGTCTGTACGCGATCAGCGAAGGGGAATGGTATCGGCTGGATCAGCAGTTCAAGAATGATGTCGATCTCGGATTTCAAGGGCTTGTTAAGGAATGGTCCTCAGCTCCGTTGAAAATAATCAAAAAGGTATCGGAGGACGGAAAGAAGACAGGTTTCGAGGGCGAGCTTGAATATAACAAACGATGCGCGGTGTCCTACAGCCAGATTTGTCTGGATCAGGAAATTCTCCTGGTTCCATCAGTTCCTTACGGGAAATTTGAGGCCTGCGATCTGCTCGACATCGCCAGCAAGCGACTGATACACGTCAAAAAGAGTTCGCGGCAATCCAGCGTTCTTAGCCACTTCTTCAAGCAGGGTAGCAATTCGGCACGGCTTCTTAAGACATATCCCGAAGCCCGGCAAATTCTGGTGGAACGGGTGCATGCTCTGACGGACAACGACACTGCGGAGGCACTGAAAGCCAATCTAGGCGACTCTCTCTCCGATTGGGTGATCGAATTCCACATCATTGACGCGCCACGCCCGGACGGTTCGTTTACGATCCCATTTTTCAGCCGCATTACGCTCAGGGATGAGGCGCGGACGTTGAAGGGAATGACGTTCGATGTGGTGCTCAGGTTCATTCCGACTTGAGGCAGATCATGAGAGACACGCAAGCAGATGGGAAAACTGCTTGAGCCGCCGCGCGTCGATGTCGTCATACTCGCAACGAGCGGACCTTTTCGGCGGATACGGTGGCAGCCATTGGAAAGCAGGCGCAATCAGATCGGGGGCTCGGGATCGATATGTAGCCGGAGAGCCATCTGGAAATGCTCCTCACGGCGCGCCCGGGGCTGATCGCGGGATTTGGCTTACGTTGAACGAAAAAGGGGCATGAATGAGAAACTGGCTTCGCAAAGGCGGCAAGGTCACGGCGGAAACGGCGCGGCAGATAACAGGGATCAGCACGCCTCTCGGCGGCGTACAATGGGCCGACCCTGGTCCATCCGAAACCGAACTCGTCCGGCGCTTCCTCGTCTTTCTCGAAGACCGCCGCGTTCTCTACAATCCCTTCCAGCTTGAAGTGGAAAGCCAAGTCGAGCATTCCATCCACCAAATCCGAGAGGAATGCACCAAGACGCTGCAAGCGCTGTCTGCGTCTGCGTTCGCCATCGCGCCGATCCGGGCAATCCGCGAAGCCGGGCGTCGGTTCCATGACGACCAGCTTGAAGAGTTCCCCCATTTCGACGGAGATTGGCCGCGTCGCGGCCTGCCCGGCTTCTTCATGGCTTTGGGCGCTTACCGTGCCACAGTCGGCCATCAGGTAGCCCTTCTGGCAGGGCGCTACGGGATCGACATTGAGGGAGATCTTGCGTCGATCATACCGGCCCTTGGCGACAGTGCCCCTGATGGTGGAGGCTGAACGGGTCGTGTGTCAACCGACGCGCTCCGGACAAATGGTGAGACATAGTTCTTCTTTTGTTCGATATTTTGCCTTGACCGGCAGGAGATGCGCAGTCATCTTGAGAATCGGTATGCTGCAGTCTGCAGCAGTTCATTCAGCGGGATTTCGATGGCCGCAAAGCATCGCGTGACGATCAACCTGATCGAAAGTGAATACGAGGCGCTCGTAGCTTTGTCGGAAAAGAACCGCGTCTCACTGGCATGGCTTGGCCGCCGCGCGATCAGAGAACTGCTTGATCGGTATCAGGAGGGTCAGGATCAGTTACCGTTGACCGACCTGCGGGATGAATCGAGAAACGAGTAATGCAGCGCACGATCGGGGGAAGCGTGAGCAACAGTGCAGCAGATTATTTGCACGACGATCCGGAAGAAAGAGAACGCGCGGCCCGCGCAATTCTGACGGATGGTATTGTCATGGCGCGCGCCCTGGCGGCATCGGTGCCGCCGGAAGAGCGGCTGCCAACGGCGCGGGCGCTCGTTTTTGCGACGATCAGTTCCTACTGGTCGCACGCGCAAAAGGAGCGGCCAAAGTCCTGGACCCTTTCTGCCCTCCCTCGTGAGATCGACTGCGCCCCGATTTCGGACTCAGCTCTCGCTCTTGCCCATTCCATGGGGTCGGCTGCCGCCGATCTCGACGGGATGGAGGCAAGCTACCTGATTGGCGTCCTTTATACGGCGATGATGCCGGGAAAAGTCCGGGCTGATTTCGGAGCGTATTATACGCCGCCTGCACTGTGCGAACGCCTTTTGGACATGGCGACCGAAGCTGGGGTTGACTGGCGGACGGCGAAGGTGCTCGACCCGGCTTGCGGCGGCGGTGCTTTCCTGTCGCCTGTCGCGCGGCGCATGGCGGAGCAACTGACCGATTGCGCCCCCGGAATTGCCCTGAAGAACATCGTTGGCAGGCTCAGGGGATTCGAGCTCGATCCATTCGCCGCATGGATGTCGCACGTCTTTCTTGAGGATGCTCTTGCGCCGCTTTGCATCGCATCCGGCACCAGATTGCCGACGCTCGTGGATGTTTGCGACAGCCTTGAGCGCGAGCCGGAAGGATCGGCGTATGATCTCGTCATAGGAAATCCACCATACGGGCGCGTTACTCTGTCCACCGAACTGCGCGAGCGGTTCCGTCGCGGCCTTTTTGGACACGCGAACCTGTACGGCGTCTTTACCGATCTTGCGCTACGCTTTACCCGCCCCAGCGGGATCGTTGCCTATGTAACGCCGACCAGCTTCCTTGGCGGCGAGTACTTCAAGGCGCTGCGCGGCCTTCTTGGCCGCGAAGCGCCACCTGTAAGTATCGATTTTATCACCGAACGGCGTGGGGTCTTCGCGGATGTCCTGCAAGAAACGCTGCTGGCAGCATATCGTCGCGGCGGCGCACCCGATGTCGGCCAGGTCCACTTCCTTTCTCCCACGGCGGACGGCAGGTTTGCAGCGACGGCCGCGGGTTCGTTCAGCCTGCCTTCCGAACCAGATAATCCCTGGATTGTCCCCCGCCTGAAATCACATTGCAAACTGATCCGAAGCGTTGCCGACAAGCCACATCGCCTAGCCGACTATGGCTACAAGGTCAGCACCGGCCCCCTTGTTTGGAATCGCCACAAGAAGAGCCTGCGCGATGCGGGCGGGAAAAACCGCTATCCGCTGATTTGGGCTGAATCTGTGCGCGCCGACGGGCGCTTTGAATTCCGCGCCGAAAAGCGGAACCACAAGCCGTTCTTTGAGCCGCGCCCGGAGGAACGATGGGTCGTTACAGATTTTCCCTGTGTTCTCCTTCAGCGCACAACCGCAAAGGAGCAATCACGCAGGCTGATCGCCGCAGCGCTGCCGAAAAGCTTCATCGATCGGCATGGCGCTGTGGTTGTCGAAAACCACCTCAACATGATCCGTCCGCTAAACGGCAAACCGGCGGTGTCAGCCGAAGCGCTTTCGGCATTGCTGAATACCGAGATCATCGACCAGCTCTTTCGCTGCATTAACGGCAGCGTGGCCGTTTCGGCCTATGAACTCGAAGCGCTGCCGCTGCCTGGCCCGAAGGCGATGATAGCCTTTGAGAATCTTGTCCTCAGAGGAGCGACACGGCTTGAAATCGAGACGGCTGCGACTGATCTGTTCAAGAAAGCGGGGCGCTGATGTCGTTGCCGCCGCTGCTGCCTGTCCCCGACATTCATCAACGCCTCCAGTTGATCTTTCCCGAAGGCAGCCCGAACCGGGCGAACTGCACGTGGGAAATCGCCGCAAAGACCGTTTTCGTGATGCTTTATGTCGGCGCCGTTGAAGGCGCGGATATCTGGATCAGGCCCGATCAGGTCACCCGAATGACGGACGATCAGGCATCCAAGGCCGACGAAGCCGCGCGGCACGCCTGGACGAAAGAATCGCTCAAGAGCAGCAAGGGCGAGATTCCCGGCCGCTGGTACGCCGTCAATACCCGTGAATCTATCCGCGACGATACGATCCGCGCAGGCTTCCTTGCCAATGGCGTCGTCGTTGAACGCGGCGGGCTTCCAACCACTTCTCCTTCACCGCGCTACGCCCTTAAGGGGGATTTTGCGGCGCTGTTCAATCCCGCGCTCAAGGGAACCAAACTGGACTCCACCATCGCCACCTGGCAGGGCGACAACCTGAATGCGGGCGCGCTTGCCCGCATTACGATGGTCCGCAAAGGCGCCGTTGCGGGCGGCGACCATATCATGGTGAAGTATCCGAGCGGCGAGACCCGGCGCATGGCGCCAGGACCGAGTTCGGTGATCTCCAAGGCCGTCATCGAGATATTCGCGCCGCGCTTTCTTGAGCAGCCTGCAGTCATTTTCCTGAGCGAAAGCCGCAACAAGGTTGTCAGCCGGGACGACGATCTCGCCAAGGCCATCGGCTTGCAGATTCGCGCCGAGAAGAACCTGCCGGACATCGTTCTTGCTGATCTTGGGCCGAAACATCCTCTCCTCGTCTTTATCGAAGTCGTGGCAACCGACGGCCCGGTAACGCGGGAGCGCAAACAGGCGCTGACCGAACTTGCGCAGAATGCCGGCTTCCCCGCCGAACACGTCGTCTTTGCCACTGCCTTCCTCGACCGCAGCGATTCCGCCTTCAAAAAGGCCGTTGATTCCCTCGCGTGGGGCGCATTCGTCTGGTTCGCATCCGAACCGGAGCACCTCATCCATCTCCATGAGGGGGAAGCCTCCAGCGTGAGAACCCTGACGCAATGGCGGAGTTGATCGATCAGGCAGAACTCACCGGTCTCTTTTGCGCGAGACCTCAAAATTTCGCCTGGTTCCTCGGCGCGGGGACATCAAGGTCGGCGGGGCTGCCCACGGCCACAGACGTTATCTGGGATTTGAAGCGGCGCCACTATTGCCGCGAAGAAAACCAGGAGATTGCCCGGCAAGATGTCCAGAACGAAGCGGTTCAGGCCCGCATCCAAGCTTTCATGGACGCGCGGGGATTCCCCGAGCAATGGGCCGACGACGAATATGCGACCTACTTTGAAAAGATTTTCGGCACCGACAGGGAGCGGCAGCGGCGCTATCTGAAAGGGATGCTGTCCGAGGACCGGGTGGCCCTCTCGGTCGGCAACCGCGTGCTCGGCGCGCTGATCTCTTCCGGGCTCACGCGCATCGTGTTCAGCACCAATTTCGACACCGTTGTCGAAAAAGGAGTCGCCGAAGTCTCCGGCGGTTCGCTTTCGGCCTTTCATCTTGAGGGTTCATCTGCCGCAAACCAGGCACTGAACAACGAAGAGTTCCCAATCTATTGTAAGCTGCACGGCGATTTTCGCTATGACAGCATCAAGAACCTCCCGGCCGACCTTGCGCGCCAGAACGACGCGCTTGCTGCCTGCATGGTGAATGCCGGCAGGCGCTTCGGCTTTATCATCGCGGGCTATAGCGGACGCGACGCCAGCATTATGAAGCTGCTGCGCACTGTGCTTGATGGCGATAACGCTTTCCCGCACGGCCTGTTCTGGACCGGCCTGAAAGGAAGCCCAATCCCGCCTCCGGTGAACCAACTTCTGGAGGAGGCAGCGGCGAAAGGGGTCAACGCGCGTTATGCCGAGATCGAGACATTTGACACGCTCATGCTTCGGCTTTGGCGGAACATCGACAACAAACCCGCCGACCTCAATGCGAAGGTGCAGAAAACCGGCTCCGCTTCGGTGAGCATTCCGCTGCCGGTGACCGGTCAGGCCAAGCCGCTTCTGCGTTTCAATGCGCTACCAATCCGGGAACTTCCGCAGCGCTGCCTTTCCCTGTCATTCAAGACGCCAAAGGAATGGGCTGATTTGAGGGAAGCGCGGCACGACACGGAGGGGCAACTGATCTTCACCAGGGCGGATGCCGTCTGGTGCTGGGGCGAGAGGGAAGCCGTCACCGCGCAATTCGGCGACGATCTTGTCTCCGTGTCGGAAGCCGACCTTCCGTCTGATTTCACTGAGGCTGAAAATCTGCACGTAAAGGGGTTTCTGGAAGAAGCGATCTGCGCGGCAATTGCGCGTGATCGCCCCGTCCTGTCCCGCACTACCCGCTCATCGGCCTTTCTTATCGCTGATCCGCATACAGAAGATGCGGGCGCACTGGGACCGCTGTCTCGCATCGTCGGCAAGACCTCCGGGATTGTCCCCGGCTTGTTTTCGGCAGTCACCGACGAACATCCGCAAGCTGAACAGGTGCGCTGGTCCGAAGCAGCGCGCATTTCGATCGACATGAAGAACGGCGCCGTGTGGCTTCTGATTGATCCGGACATATGGATCTGGCCCGCCAGAGCTCGTCAGGATGCAGTCGAGTTCCTCGACCAGCGCCGCCGGGACCGCTTGAATAGCAAGTACAACGAACTTTTGAGCGCATGGGTGCAGATCATCCTTGGCACCGACCAAAGGGGTGTTGATGTCCGGCTTGCAGCGTTCGACGGTTCTGAAGACGCCGGTAATCCCGCTTTCCTCATAGGAAGCCGCACGGCCTTTGCGCGGAGGCTCGGGAGATGAGCGGCGGCACCGAGGAATTGTCCGGCTATACCAAGCTGTCCGAACCCGTTTTGATGTTCGCTGAAAACGGCAGGCACAAGCATCCTTTGCTCGGGTTGCTGAACCACGGTCCCTACGGCCTCAAACTCGGCGCGCCGACTACACTCCGTTTTGCCCTCGTTGCACCTGAGCGCGATATGGGGAAGCTGCGCGGCCTTGTCGGGGAACTGGACAAGCCGGCCGCGCCCAAAGAGGCCAAGAACTACTATCCGGAATATCCGGGCTTCACGCAGGCATTCCGCATTCCGATAGCGCCGCTCGATGAGCGCGTGCAGATCGTGCTACCGGAAAGTCTCGATGCGCACGCGCAGGCGGGTGCGGAACACGATCTGGCGCGGGAACTGTTCCAGTGCGTCTCGCAATTGAAGGCCGCGCGGGGAAGCTTCGATCTCGCACTGATCTATCTGCCGCCTCACTGGTCCTCCTGCTTCGAGGGCGAGAATTTCAATTTCCACGACTTCCTGAAGGCCTACTGCGCGCCCTCGAACATCCCGGTCCAGATCGTGCGGGAGTCCAGTTTCGAGCGTACTTGCCGCGCGAATGTCATGTGGGGATTAAGTGTCGCCGCTTTTGCCAAAGCCGGCGGCGTGCCCTGGAAACTGACCGGCCTGAGCCAGGACGAAGCCTTTGTGGGTATCAGCTACGCTATCAAAACCGACCGTGGTGGAAATTTGTACAGTACATGCTGCAGCCAGGTCTTTGATCCCGACGGCACCGGCTTCCGGTTCGTTGCCTATGATGCCCGCGAGTTCACACAAGACGGCAGGCGCAACCCGTACCTGTCCTACTACGAGATGCAATCGGTCCTCTCACGGAGCCTGGAAATCTATCAGAGCGGGCATTTTGGCCAAACGCCGAGGAAGATTACGGTTCACAAGAATACGCCGTTCAAGGATGAGGAGATTCTGGGCGCCCTCGACAGCTTCCGGGATGGCACTGAAGTCGAACTCGTCCAGATCGTAAAGAACGTCTCCTGGAAAGCTGTCCGGTTCGACGCGAAGACGCCGCCGCAGCCGTACAACTATCCCGTCGAACGAGGCACCTACGTCCCGATCGAAGGAAACGAAGCGTTGTTATGGACGCAAGGGAGCGTCATTGGCGTACATGTCGAGAATCCGAACTGGAATGTTTACAAGGAAGGGGTGTTAAAGCCGACGCCATCTCCCATATTGCTTCGCCGCTTTACCGGCGCTGGCGGCTGGCACGAAACCTGCGCGGCCGTTCTTGGCCTGACGAAAATGGATTGGAATAACAATACACTATACAAGAAGCTGCCGGTTACGTTAGTTTACTCAAAATATTTTGCCGATATTGTACAACAGAATCCAAACATCGTTGATACAGTCTATGATTTCAGGAATTTTATGTAGATGGTACGGTCCGGAAAGCGAGAAAGTTTGAACTGCTGCTGTCGCTGCGACCGCGGGGGGCGGGATGCACACTTGTCCACCACCGCATGACGCTCTTGAAGAATGGCTGGAGGGCCACCCTTCAACCAACGGCAAGTTCGGCCACCTTCTGCTCTTGCAGAAGGAGATCGACCGCGAAGCTCTATGCCAGGCTCTACTTCCCTATTTTGAATCAGCCCACCTTGATGCGCGGGAGGTCTTCCATGCCGATATCGGCATTGACCTCCACCCCGACGCAGGTGATGGCGGCGACGCACCCATAGAGTACCCCGGCTGTCTTCCCGGCACGACGCGGAAGGGCCTGTTTGGCGAAGTGATGGCCGGGCTTATCACCGAGGGCTACGAACTAGTTGGCGCGCATGACTGGTGTGTGCCGATTTTCCTGTTCCGCTATCACGAGGATGCGCGGAACTACCTTTTCGCGCTGGCCCGCAACCCGGAAAGGAAGCGCCAGACAATCGGACGCCTTGGTTCTGATTTCATTGGCTTGCTCCTAGACGAGGATGGCGCCGTTGTAAGATTCATCGCGGGTGAGGCCAAATGGCGGAAGACGCTGACGCAGTCGGTAGTGGATTCGCTGATGCACGGAAAAAAGATAGACGATCCTGCCGGCGGAGGAGGGAAAGTCCATTCTGGTAAAGGCGTCTGGAACGACGTGAATAATGACCCGCCCGTCCCAATTGGTGTGCGCCAACTTATGAGGCTTTTGCAGGAGCACGATCCCGACGGCTACGATGCGGCAATATTGTCGATGGAACGGGCTTTGGTCCTAAATGACCCCGAGCCGCTTCCCAGGACCGACCTTATCATCATCGTCGGCAACGGCGCTGCCACGCGCGAAAAAATGAACTGCCTTCTGCCATTCAAGGAAATGCCCGACGACTATACCGCAGGACACGATCTGCAACTGGTGGAAGTCATCCTCGAAGACGGCGAGGAATTGATCGACGCTCTCTATGAGAGCCTTTGGTCTGATGGAGGCGGTGATGCCTGAACTGGACCAGGATCGGCTGGAAATCGCTGAACAGCTTCGACGCGAGGTCGCGCCGGAGGACACGCTAACACCCATTCAGGCGCGATCGTTCGTGCGGGGATTGCAGACCGCATGGGAAGTGCCGACCATTCAATGGGGCAATGCGGAATCCCGAAGTCAACTCTATGATGCGCGGCGCCTGCTCGATGCCGCCGCCATCTTCCGCAAGGTCGAAGGTGAAGCTTCTGCGAATGCCATCCTGTGCTACCGCCGTGCCGGCGAATTGCTGGAATGGCTCACACGCGCCCATGACGACCTCGAAACTTTTGTGCCGCTGGAACTGCTTGCGGCTGCATCATACCAGTTGGGCGGCTTGCCGGCGATGTCGGCTGCGCTGCTTGGGCAGGTGCGCCTCGACAGCGCCGGAAGGCGACTCTATGCACGGTTCCTGCGCGCCGACTTTGATGGCGTAATCCGCACCGTTACCGCGTTCTGGCGCGATCATCTGGACATCACCGACCGGGAGGCCCCCGGACGCCTGCTCGGTGATGACGGTGAGGACAAGGTTAGCTGGTATTTCACGGTCGAACTGATCCGTGCGCTCGGCGCCATTGCTGACGCCTTGCGCCGCGGTGATGACCAGCGCCTTGACCGCGCGCTCGCCAAGCTATCCGCACTCGACAAGATGGCCGTGCGCACCCTGGGTGACGATGCGTCTGCCCTTGTGGCGCTCTTGTATCAGGTTGCGATTACATATCGGGACGCAAGCATCTATACGCCGGTTCGCGCACTTGGCGCTCTTAATCCTGAACGTGCGCCACGCCTTGAGGCCTTTGCCCGAACCCAGTTCAGCCGCAAGCGCGGCATTCTCTGGACCTCGCAGCGGCACGGCATAGCGCGGCTTCTCGAAGAATCATCATTTGCCTTATGCACGCCCACCGGCTCCGGGAAGACGCTGGTTGCCAATCTCGCGCTCGTCAAGGAGCTGCTTCTGCGGGAAGAGCAAGATCCCGCGCCGCTCGCCTTGTATCTGGTTCCCTCAAGAGCGCTGGCAGGCGAAGTGGAGGCAAAGCTGACGGGGGAACTTGGCCGCGACCTCATCGTGACAGGCCTCTATGGCGGTTCGGATTGGGGGGTGACCGACTATTGGCTTGATGCAGACAGGCCAACTGTCCTCATAGCGACGGTCGAGAAGGCCGATGCCCTAATGCGCTATCTCGGCCCGCTATTGTTGCGCCGCCTGCGGCTCTTAATCGTCGATGAAGCCCACCAGGTCGTTCCTGAGGATAATGAACGGACGCAAGCGGATTTCGCAGAACATTCCAACCGCTCAATTCGGCTTGAAGGATTTGTGTCACGCCTGCTGGCTCAATCTCCGGATATCGTCAGGATTGCGCTGACAGCCGTGGCCGGCGGAGCCGCGTCTCCGGTTGCACGCTGGATCGAGGGTCGTGAGGATGCGCAGGCAGTCGGAACGCGCTACCGGAGCACAAGGCAGATTGTCGGCGTTTTCGAGACGGCATATGGCAGTTCCGGCCGGATGCTGCTTGAACTAATGAACGGGCGGCCGTTGTTTGTGCGTGGACGCGACGAACCCGTTTATCTGCGCCTCGGCACGCCGCCGATGCCTGACCTATCGGCGGCGATGCGCCACAGCATTTATCGTTTCAATGAACTGGACGTTCTGTGGACTGCGCTGCATCTCATCGACGATGACCGTCGCATCCTCATTTCGGTTGCCCAGCAGCCGGAAAAGACCATGGGGTGGTACAAGGACGCTTTGGAACTCGAAAGCTGGCAGGACGCGCTGACCTTTGAACCTCCCGAGGACGACGAGGGACGCGCCCGTTTTGATGAGACAAGAGCGGCCTGCATAGACTATTGCGGTGAGGATTCCTACGAACTCGCACTGCTCGACCAGGGCATTGCTACTAACCACGGGCAGATGCCACAGCGCCTCAGAAGGCTTATGACCGACCTCATCGACCGGGGAATTTGCCCGATCACGGTGGCCACCGCAACTTTGACAGAAGGCGTCAATCTTCCATTCGACATCATCTTTCTCACGGCGTTGAAACGCCGGACATACGATCCGGTGAACAACACCCCCGTTGAAACGCCGATTTCCGCGGCTGAATTCCGCAATCTGTCGGGCAGGGCCGGACGGCCGGGCGCGAGCAATGGTATGGAAGGCATCACACTGGTTGCCATACCCAGGCGGCCTGCATCAACTGCGCCTAAACAGATTCCCTTGCAGCGCCGCCAGATTCGCGCCCTTCGCGATGATTACGACGCGCTTAGGCGCAGGCTCCTCGCGGAAGAACTTGAGCAGGCCGAAGTCGATAGCCCGCTGGCATTGCTGCTGCAGAGCATTGCAGATCGCGTGCGGGACTTGCTTGGATTGCAGGGCGACGCCTTTCTGGAATGGCTTGAAGCCGCAATCCCTCCGGATATCAGCGATGAGGCGGGCCGTGCCGAAACCTCCGAAGAAAGCCGGCTCGCCGATAGCGTGGACGAACTCGACGGGATACTCCTGAGCGCCATCGAAGAAATCGAGCGCCTGCGGGCAGAAGGGCTGGAAGGAGCGGCAGCCGAAGACGCATTTATGCAGCTTTGGCGCAGGACTTTCTCCGCTTACGCAGCAGCCCAGGAAGAATGGCTGGAGCGTGCATTCGTACGCCGTGGACGCGCCATCATCGACGAAATTTATCCCGATGCGGAGGAACGCAGCCGGTTATACCAATATGGTTTCACGCCGTATGTCGGGCGGCGGTTTGAAGCAATCGCACCGGATATGAGGGCCGTGATCGAGGCGGCGCAGGACTATGGCAGCGCAACCGCAGAAGACCGTCTCGCCGTCTTCGTCGCGCTTGGCGAACTCATTGCCGCCGATCGTGGGTACGGCTTTCGTGTTCGAGCCACCGAAACCGATCGGACGCTCCTCGAAAACTGGCAAGGCGTGCTGGGATGGTGGGTTCTGGCACCGGAGGCAGCCAGTCCCGATCCGAGCCGACTGCGCGCATGGCAGCGCTTTGTCGCTGATAACATTGAATTTCGGTTAGGCGTAGCAGTGGGCGCCGTAGTGGCGCGGGCTTGGTCGGACGGTGCCGGTGATCCGCTGACTGTACCCTCTCTGGATGCTTGGCGTGAAACGACAGGACTGCCGTGGTTTGGCTTTTGGGCGCGAGAATTGCTGCGATGGGGAACACTCGACCCGTTCGTCGCCTTCGCTCTCTCGCAAGGCTTGGCGCAGACCAGAGAAGCGGCTGCCGCCCGGCGGGAGGAGTATGAAACATGGCTGGAGGCAGAATATGACAATCTCGACGCCGAGGATTTTATCGATCCGCAGCTCTTCCTTGCCTGGGAACGCAGCCTGCCCCAGCCGGAGCGCGCGGCAGGCCGCGGAAACAGTGTCCCAGTGGAATTGACCGGCACGACAGGTGAGCGCGGCCTGTACCGTGTTGTCCCCGTGGTTGCGGACGACGCCATCAACTGGATCGATGCGGCCGGTTATGTTCTTGCTCGATCAAAACGTGATGACTCGCCGTTTCGCGGCCGGTTCCATCGTCAGGATTTCGAGCTCCATACCGACGTCAGGCGGCCTTTTGTGGACAGGACATTCGCCGGGTGAGGTTGCAGGTTCTCGATCGGCCCGAGCCACGATGTTTGGTTCCGAACAAAGCACTGGCTGAGGCTCACTATTCTGCACTGTATTTGCGGTCGAATTCTTCAAAAGCGTCCACGATGATCGCCTCGATCTGCTGAACCTCGTTGTCCCGCAGTTTCTCAAACTCGCCGGTGCGGCGTCGTTTGCTGAGCGATCCACCATTTTGGCGGATGTGCATGATCAGATCCTGCGCCATGCGGTCGGGCATCTCGACCAGGTTCATGATGGCGGTCAGCGCCTGATCGCGGCATTTGAGGTAGTCGATCTCGCGCGGCAAGTCGATCTCGACGGTTCGCTGCACGCAGCTATAGAGGAACTCGGCCTCCTCGGTGCAATCGAAATAGCGATAGAGGTCCGCCGTATCGTTGGTGACTTCGACATTGTGGTTAGGCAACGCGCGCCAGTCGATGAACTCCATCAAGGGGCCGGAATGCCCCTTCAGGGTCGTGGCATAGTCGTCGATCCGATCCAGCATGACTGCCGAGACAGGAAACACCATGCCGGGCGGGGTATATTTGCGCTCGGCGAGCACATGATGGATGAGACAGCGATGCAGGCGGCCATTGCCGTCGGCCAGTGGGTGAACGTAGACGAACCCGAATGCGATCGTAGCGGCTTGCAGGACCGGATCGACGTCCGAGGTTCGCAGTCTATTGTTGCATTCATTGAGGCCGGTCATGATGTCGGGAACATCCTGAGGGCTGGCACCGATGAACTCGGGCAGCGGATCATGGTTATGATCCCGCTCACCCAGAAACACGCCCTCGCTGCGGTATCCGATCTCGGTGAACCGGTCATCACCGATCAGGATGCGGTGCAGGCGATAGATCTCGGTCTGGTTGAGCGGACGCTTGCCGGCCTCAAGAACAGCGCGTCCCCAACGCTCGAGCCGACTGGCTGGCGCACGTTCTCCTTCGATCTCGAAGCTCGCGCGGCTGTCCGCCAGCAGGAGAAAGCTTGCAGCTCGGGAAACGATGTGAGCGCCCGTTCGCCCTATCGTCTCCTGCGCCTTCCTGGAAAGATCGAGGGCCAGAAATGCTTCCAGTTTTTCTGTGCGCCGGATGATCGGACAGAATTCGCCCGTGCCAAGCAGATTGTTGCGCACCCGATGGCGCAGGGACAGAGATGCGGGGCCGGTGAAATAGGCTTCGGGATCGAGTGCGTCGACCGCGGTGACGGTAGGGGCGTCATCGATATCGAGCCGCTTGCCGCTTAGGGTTTCGTAAAAGAACCATACGCGCCGCGTCACCGCACCGGTCGGTGTCCGCTGGATAAAGCCTATGAGATCCTGTTCTGGCAACGCATCAAGGATGCGCTTGAGCACCAGAAGATCGATCGGCTCATGGCGTAGGGCAAAGCCGAGATGCCCATCCAGGGTGTCTTCTGGTTGATACCGTTTATCATAGACCTCCCAGATGCCCTCCCCCCGGCGATTGCCGCGTACATGC
Source organism: Nitratireductor sp. ZSWI3 (assembly GCF_024655565.1). Lineage (GTDB taxonomy): Bacteria > Pseudomonadota > Alphaproteobacteria > Rhizobiales > Rhizobiaceae > Nitratireductor. The sequence goes on from NZ_JANKOF010000022.1 coordinate 18,456, forward strand.
CGTTCAGAGATGCAGGCGGGGTTTCTCGCGGGCGCCTTCACGTCGAGCGCGTGGACAAGTGCCGCCCACCCCGCGAGCCGCGCGCCCTCTGGAACGGATTCGTTCTGAAAATGGGCAGGCTTCCCGATATCCAGCTTCATGTCGGCTTTCTCTCATGGCCGTCGAAAGGCGATCATGTGATCGCGCATCTGTCGAAATGAATTTACAGTCCAAGGATTGAAAATCAATCACCAATGTCGAAAATCGCTCATCAAGAGACATAGGTGTCGATAGCAAGACGAAGGGTGCCCGGCGCCATTGACCAGAAAGGAGCCAAAATGCCGTCAAAAGAGCTCTCGCGCGAGGAACTGTTCGCACTGGTTTGGGAGAAGCCGACGCAAGAGGTGGCGAAGGAACTTGGCGTTTCGGATGTGGCAATTGCCAAGCTGTGCGCTCGTCTTCAGGTTCCCAAACCGCCGCGAGGCTACTGGGCCAGGGTTCGGTCCGGGCAGATCCCGAAACGTCCGCCGCTTGCGGCGTTCCGGGAAGAGGTTGATCGCAAACGCCGGGAAACCGCACGTGCGAAGGTAGTTGGAACACTGTCGAAACTGCAGCAGCAATTCTACGAGGCTGCGCTCAAAGAGTTGGCCGATCGTGGTGTGGATGTGGGTGAGACTGAGACGCGCGGGGCCAGGCTGCCCGAACTCGACCCCGATCTCGCCGCGCAGATCCTGCTCCTCATTCAAAACCGCGGGCATTACTGGGTCAAAGAGGGACAAGTCGCCGCCAACTGGAGCCATTCAGTTCAGGCCAGCGCGGCCAGTCTGGTTGGAAAGCTCCTGCCACTCGCGCGACCACAGCTCCCGATGTTCGAGAGCGATCGCGAACCTGGGCAATACACGGCAAATGGCCCTTCGGTCTTCGTACGCCTGACAGCACATCTGCAGGAACGGATTGCCTCTCTGGTGCGCATAGTCCGGGACCAGAAACTGGACCATATTGTCATGCCGCTGATGGCCGCGGATCACGCGTGGTCGGCCCGGCATCTTTATGCGCCAGCAGCCCATGTTTTCCTGGACAGTACCTTGTGTGTTTCGGCCACCGAAGTCTGGGTGGAAAGTGCCCGGCGAGCGTGGCGCGACGAGGATCCGCCTGAGCGGGTCGCCACCGGCAGACTCAAGCTGCGCGATATCATGCCGATCGATTTCATGCCGGTTCGGGAAATCGAGCTGCCTCCGGGCGTTTCCCGAGCCACTGTGAAACCTTACGGAGAGCGCCTGAAGGGATTGCTCGAGGCTGATCGCGTATACGAGATTCTATCGCACGCCACATACGCGATCGAACGCCAAGTCCCAGACGACAAGCTCTTGCTCGCGGACCGAATATGGTTCGGAACCGGACGCCCGTTTCGGTCGGCCCGGGAAGCTTTGGCGCGTCTCGAAGATGAACTGGCCGACTGGGAGACGGAGTTGGAAGCCGAGCGTTCCGCCCTGGCCCAATCCATACTGGGCATTGAAGTCGGGGACATCGTGGCAGCGGAAAATCGCGGGCGCTTCCTACGCCTTTCCGTCACGGGAATTACCCTCTACGCGAACGACAAGGGCGCCACCTTCATCATCAGCGGTACGCGGTTTCGCAAAGATGGCACATTGGGGAAGTTGCAGGACACGTTGAGCCTGCATTTTGAGGGTGACAAGTGATTGGCATGTTCGCACAAGCTGATCGAACCGCAAATGGCTGCTTCGGTTCCTGCCAGCCGTTCAACATTCTGATCGCTAGGCCTAGAACCCGCCGTCGATCGACCGGGTCTGTTTCGTTCCCACCCTACTAAGCGCATATTGACGCTCGTTCACGCAGTGGTTGACAATAGCCCGGATGGTTGACAGAATTTTAAAAATGCCCGATTCGGAAAGGGGGGATAACGATGCTGCCTTGGGATTATCACCCCGAGTTGACCGTAGAACGGCTGGTCAAGGTTGCACAACTGCTCGCGATGGGCCGCGGCAGTGCGGTCGATCGCTTTGACCCCACGATCGGTGACGACAATTGGACTTTGGGAGTCTGCGCCTACAATTACGGCTGCTTCGAGATCGCGCGAGCTGCGGGCACACCGGGTTTCGAATGGCTGGGTGTGATCGATCCCGGCAAGCATTTCCAGTTCAGCATCGGCGGTGTTCCGATGCGCTTCTGGCGCGGAGATCCAGCAGAGCCTACCGCAAAGATATCGATCGCCACTCCCTTCGAGCAACTGCTGCTTGATCTGGAGCCGGGCAACCCGACCGCCGGTATGCTGTTTCGAATCGGTGTAACGACCGACATGGATGGTGCGCTCCTCGGGGCTAGCTTCGTCGCGCTACGCAACGACCAGCCCGAAGTCGTGTGGCCGTTGCCCCTTGCTGAGGCAGAGCCTTTGATCGTGCTGCTCGATGACGCGCGGCCCGAGGGTATTGAACTTTCATCGCCGCGTGTCGGCGATCATGGGGACGACGAGGATGAGCGCCGCGACGATAGCGCCTCTTACTCCGACGGGGTGTAAGCGTGACAACCAAGGCAAGTGCGCCGGGCCAAGGCCCAGCGGATCGGGCACGTTTCTTTTACGGAGACAAGCTCCGACTGGCGCGACTGCTCGCAGGGCTGTCGCTCGATGAGTTGGGCGGGCTCGTGGCCGCTAGTCGGCAGTTTATTCATCAGCTTGAAACGGGAGCCAAAGAACCAACCGACGAGATGCGTGATGCTCTGGCAGCCGCGCTGTCGGTGACGTCTGCGTTCTTCGCAATGCCGGCGACAAACCTCGTGCGTGAAGAAGACTGCCACTTCCGTCGGCTGGCGAGCGCCCCACGAGCGCTGATTGCGCAGACGGTGGCCCGTGGGACAGCTTTGGAGGCGCTGGTTGACGCGCTCGAGGGTCAGGTGCGCATGCCGATCGTCGACTTTCCAGAGGAGGCGCGCCCCGCTTCGCCCGACGCGATTGAGCGCATCGCCGAGAATGCTCGACGGCACTGGGGCCTGGGCCTCGATGGTCCAATCACCAGTATGATGCGTGTTGTGGAGAATGCTGGTGCGGTCGTGGTCAACTTCGACGATCTCACTGACCGCATAGATGCGCTGTCTATGGCTCGGCGCCGACCTATCATCGTTCGCTCAACCGCGAAAGTTGCGGGCGCCCGCTTGCGCTTCGACCTCGCACATGAAGCAGCTCACCTGATTATGCACCAAGGCATCGTGACCGGCGACAGCGTCACTGAAGGGGAAGCGCACAGGTTCGCTGGCGCCTTTTTAATCCCGCGCACCGCCTTCGCGCGTGAATTTCCCCGAAGTCGGCGGACCCTCGATTGGAATGCACTGTTTGCCATGAAGCTTCGTTGGAAGGTTTCAGTGCGCGCAATTGCCCGCCGCGCGTTTGATCTGGGCCTGATCGACGCTGCGCAGTATCGTACCGCAAACATCCAACTGGTAAAGACCGGACAAGCTAAGGCGGAGCGCTATGACGAGCGAGTTGCAGTTGAGGAGCCGGAGCTGCTGCGAGCGTCCATCAGCTGGGTTTCCAACCGCGACGCGATTGTCCTGCACCATTTGCTTGCCAAACTTGGCATGGCCCCCGAGCTGTTCAGCCGACTTACAGGAGAGCGCATGCCGACGCTACCTGACAATATTGTACCGATCGGTACGGCTTCGCTATTGTAGGTGCCGCTTCCGTATTCGGCTTCACGTAGTGAATCCGCTGGGCGATGTTTTTCTGCCCGGGTATGAGGCAAAAAGTGGCGGCGCGATACGAACTCGGAAGCCAGTGGACCCTTTGAGGCGGACACTTCCTCTAGAATTAGCCGATTTGCTCGATCCGCCAGTTGGTCTTGGCTTTGGCCGAGAGCAACCGATTCAGTTACGCAATGAGCATGTTGGCGTGCTGTGGCTTCGGAACGAAAAACATCACTGAACCTTGCTGACCAGCAGGAGACGGAGTTCGCGCAGCCGCCCTCATATGGCTCGCGGGAGAGAGGCCTGGAGCCGTCGTCGGCCCGGGATTATGAAAGACCACGACGCCTCACGGCCGCAATCACTTTCTGATTTATCGAACGCCTGGTCGCCAACTGCCGTTGAGACAGGTTGCGCTTCCGCATAGTGCTCTGCTGGAACTGATACTCCCAATCGTTGATGACCCCGCGTTCGTGAAAGAACGCGGTGGCATCCGGGCCGATCGCCTTATCTGGGTCGGCTCGGACACGCTTCAGAGACTGGAAAATCAAATCGGAGCGGAAACCCAGGAACCGCTTCACGCAGACGTTGCCTACGTCCACCGATTTTCCGGTCGTAGCATTGGAGATGGTGCACAACTCGATGATCGGGAAATGGCCGCACAGACAGGTCTCGGGCTCGTCGGCTTCGGAAATCTCTACGAGGCGCCACTCCTTTTTGGCCACTTCCCAATCAGTGGCCCGGCTCAGCGCCAAAATAGCGGCCTTGAGCTGATGAAAGTTGTATCCGTCGGCCATTCCCCCGTCCTTCAGCTCTCTGGCGGTGACATTCCGAGTCCTTCGTAGATGGTCCTCAGCTTCGCCCAAGCCGCATCGAGCATGGGCTTCGCAGCGTCTCGGCTGTAGCTGTAGTCATCGTTGGTCGCGTTGGTTCGAACAACGAGACACCACTCGCCCTTCGGGATGACGTGGGAACTGTTCCTTCGGCATTTGCGCTGGCGCTGCGCCTGCTCGATCCTCACGTCGATCAGAATGTCCCTGACTTTAGCCATCGTTCTTCCCTTTCAGGGCGTCGCGCACGTTGTCTCCCAGCATGTCGAGCGCAGCCAATGCGTCCTCATTGTCGCCCGCATCGGGCTCCTTCCGGCTCCCGGAGTTGATTCCGAGATGTTCGTTGATCGCCTTGTTCAGCAGCGATGTAACGGCGGCCCGGTTGTCACGCCCCGCGACGGTCTTGTCTCGCTGTCCAACCTCGCGGCCGGCGGGCGAGAGCTTCAGGTCCTTGAGAATGCGGGCGACGACGGAGCCTGTGCGTTCGGAGAGCCGCTTACGCGCGCCGACCCGCCGCGCTTGCGGCTGCACCGGAAGGTCGCCGGAACTACTGACCTGGGACAGCTCCGCCTGCTTTCGGCGCAGCGTCTCCCGGAGCTTGTCCTTCGCGATGACGTCGCGCAGGCGAAGGCCCGCGCCGATCTCGTGGTCCAGCATCTCTTCAAGGACGCGATCGTCTTCCGGATCAAGGAAGGACCGATTGATGAATGAGCCGACGATCTCGTTATCGACCAGCATCCCGATATCGAAGCGACGAGGCTCTCCTGAGCCGTCGCCATCGCCATTCTCGTCTCCGGCCTCCAGCCACTTCTTGACCATCGCCTGGTCGTCGAAGTCGAGTTCGCGGAAATCGTCCCAATGAGCGTCGGTGTTCAAACCCACATGGGAGACCACGAAGGCGTTGTTGTCCGGGTGGTCCGGCTTCGACTCGTGGACGACGCGCATCACGCGCCCGACGAATTGGATGTAAGGCGACAAGCTTGCGAACGGCCGGAAGATGGCCGCGACGCTCAGAGGCGGATGATCGAAGCCCTCGCCGAGCATCTGCACCTGCACGATGCAATCGAGCTTGCCGCTGCGCAGATCGGCAAGAACGGCGTCCTGCTTGTCTCGATCCATCTCACCATAGATTTCGGCCGCCTTCAGGCCCCGCTCTTCGTACAGCGCGCGCACTTGGCGGGCATGGTCGACGGAACAGGCAACGGCGATGATCTGGTGACGGAAACCGCTGCGCTCTCGCAGCTCCTGGAGGTATTTGATGCTGGCGTCGACGATGTGACGATTGCACTCGGGCGCCAACGCGACCCCCCGCCGGAACCAAGCATGTTCCCGCAAGGCCAACACCTCTTCCAGGGTGTGCCGCTTCGTGTCGTCACGGTAGGTGAAGGACAGTTCTGACGGCGCGACGTTCCGAGAGTGGATCTGCTTGATGTACCCCTTCACCATCGCCCGGGTGAACGGGTAGCGATAGATTACCTTGCCGACCGGCCGCGTTCCGTCACCCCGGAACGGCGTCGCCGTCAGGCTGACGACCTTGGCGTTTGGAAAGCGATCGAAGACCTTCGCCCAGCTCGGCGCCACGTTATGGTGGCCCTCGTCGATCATGATCATGTCGAAATAGTTCGGCGGAAACTGCGGGAGCCAACGATCGGCCGAGCTGGCCAACTGGTGGATGTTGGTCACGACGAACTGGCTTGCGTTGCAGTCGTGGAGATTGGCATCGACGCCATCCAAAACTGCGCGAAATGGCCCCGCGGAAAAATCGTGGAGCGCCCCCGTCCGCCGCCAGAAATTCTTCGGGTTGCTGATGTCGAGCGACTCCGCGACACCCGACCGGATCGTAAGATTCGGTGTGATGACGAGCGCGCGCCCTTTGGCGACGCCGAAGGGCAATGTCGCAATGACGCCAGTCTTTCCGCATCCGACGGGTATCTGCAGGATCACCGACTCGTTCGAGGCTTCGAAGTGGGTCCGCACTGCCCGGTGAGCGCCCTGTTGCGGCTCGCGTATCTTGGGGTTCGCCTCAATGTCTGCGGTCAGGGTCTGAAACATATGGTCCGGCTCGTCGGCCGCTTGTTCGGCGCGCCGGTACTCGAGGCGGAAGGGCTCAAGGTCAGGCCGGCGATAGAAGCGATAGCCGCTCCCTGGGCGGCGCACCGGCTTGAGCTTGCCGGAGGCATCCCACCGTCGAAGCGTGTCCTTCGAGACGCCAACATACTCGGCGGCCTCGGCAAGGGTCAGGAAATCAGGGGCATCATTCTGTGACATACGGTAACATTATGCAACCTTATGCAATTCGTCAATCCTCTACGTGACAATCCTAGCGCCGTGAGCTCCGGATGCCGGTTGACGACCCGCCCTGAGGCCCTTGCGTATCATACAAGATTTTGTATATATGTGAGATGGCCTTGCGGATGGCGTTCCGAGGGCCTGCAAGGAACACTCTTCATATGCAGGTTCAGGTTCGAAAGCTCGAAGGCAGTTGGGATCTCGGTTACGCGCTCCACAAGCATACGCTGTCGAGCGTCTACCTGGGCGACGACGAATACGGCCACCCTCGATTTGACACGACGCGCTCAGAGCCCGGCGAGGCACTATACCAGCTTAAATATCGAGCCGATTGGAATCAGGTGCAGGCGCTCGCAGCGCAGGTGCAGCAATCCTTGCTGCCTTTGTTCGGCAAGATCGGCCTGATTATCCCAATGCCGGCCTCCACGGTGCGCGCGCGCCAGCCGGTCAATGAGATCGCCAACGAACTCGGCAAACTGACGAAAACGCCGGTGTTCGACGACATCATCGTCAAGGCACCCGCGCCCGAAGGCAGCCCGCAGCTCAAGAATCTGCACGGCCGCGAGGCTAAGGACGCCGTATTGGAGGGCCGGTTCAGCATCAACCCGTCCATCACCAACGAAGGGTGTTGGAACGCGCTTGTCCTTGACGACCTCTTCGACACGGGCGCCACGATGGACGCCGTCTGCAATACGCTGCGCACGTACAAGAAAATCAACCACATCTACGCCGCTTCGATCACATGGAAGTAATGCCATGACCACTGTCTTCATCGCCGGATCAATCTCCATCAGTCGCCTGCATGAGAAGGTGGCGGATAGGATCAACAAGATCGTATGTTCAGGCTTCAACGTCGTGGTCGGAGATGCCGATGGTGCCGATACCTCAATTCAAGAATGCCTCCAGCGGTACCAAGCCGAAAAGGTGACCGTGTATTGCACCGGCGTTTCGCCCCGGAACAATGTCGCAGAGTGGCCGGTCCACAAGGTCGTCTCGAAGGCGAAGGCTGGCACGCGCGCCTATTTTACCGCCAAAGACCTGGAGATGGCTCGCGACAGCGACTATGGCCTCATGGTTTGGGATTGCAAAAGCACCGGCACGCTAAGCAATGTCATCGAGCTTCTTCGAGAAAAGAAGAAGTCCGTGGTCTTCGTGAACAAAAATAAAGATTTCGTCACGATTTCCGACAAGAGCGGTTTGGAGCGTCTCGTCGCTTTCATGTCGGATCATGCTCTCTCGAAGGCGGAAGAAAAGATTGGCTTGACTGCGAAGATCGCAGGTATCGCACACGAGCAGTTCTCGTTGGGTATTGGCGCTGAAAAGCAGACCTCTTCAGAGGTAGCGAATGAGCCCGACCTCACAATACCTCCCGAACCAAGCCAAATGCTAAGCGAGAGCGCAAAGCTCCGCTCGGTGCTTATGACAGCCCTCAAAGAACATATTTCCCGCGCAGGTTTGAGCCAATCCCAAGCCGCCAAAGTTTTTGGCGTGACCCAACCAAGGATTTCCGATCTCTCTCGAGGTAAAGTCGATCTGTTTGGCCTCGACACATTGGTCAACATGGCTGCTACCGCCGGCCTGCAAGTGGAGATGCAAGTTCGCGAGCCTCACGGCGATACCGGCTGACACAGTTTGAGTTTCTTCAGTTTCGGTCTGAGCGCTTGGGATGCTCGGATCGTCCTCGAGTAGTAGATGACAGGTCAGTGGAGGGCAATCCGACGTCGGAAGACTGTACAAGCGTTCGGTATGGAGGGCGCTCAAACGTTGGTGAATGGCCGGAGATGTGTCTTCGAGGCTTTATCATTTGGCTCAGGAAAGGCAGATTCGCTATGCTTACAACTGAAACCTGCCAGTTGCCTAACGGCCCCCCAACAGGTCATCCGGAAGCATGCCTATGCGGCCAGAAGCCGAGAGAACAATCGGAGCCTGTAGCGTATTTCCGGTAGGTGTGGGGATTGACGGTAGCGGTCCTCCGCTACCACCATTACAGTGTTTGGTATTTCGCCCGGTTTTCGGCGAGGCAGATTGAGCAGCTCTGCCAGCGCGCCATTGACGTTCAGGTTAAATTTCCCACGTCCTTCGCGCGGCATGACTTCGATGCTTGTAACAAGCGACCGAATGGCATTAACCGCTTCCCTGCGATCATCTTCGTTGGAGTGCAGCGCCTCCTGCAATTCGGCGATCCTGCAGCGATAAACCTCAATCGAAGCCGGATGCAATTCCACGACATCACTTGCATTGGAGATCGCGCCCAGATCGGAGGCAAGGCGCTCCTTTTCCGCCTCCATCTCGATCAGCCGCGACTTCATGCCTGCCGTTGCAACACCATCGGCTATGGCGTCGATGATATTCGCGATTTGCCTTTCAAGATTGGCAACCCGCTTACCAATCTGCTGCCGATCATGCCGCATCCTCGCATTGAGGCGCTTCCTTTCGGCATGATACTCAGCGAGGAATTCGGCAACGGCATCGGGGGAAAGTAGCCGCTGCTTGATGCCTTCGAGTACACGACGTTCAAGGCCAGCCACACGGACGGTGCGATTGTTCGTGCATGTCCCCCTTTCCCGATGCGCTGTACAGGCGAGTTGGTCCTGGGACTTGATGGTGTAGGTGGCGCCACAACATCCGCACCGCACAAGACCGGAGAACATGTGTTTCGGCCTTCTGCGTTTATGCAGCCGGGTTCCACCGTAGAGTTGCTTACGTGCCTGGACTGCGTTCCATAGCTCGTCACTGACGATACGCAGGTGAGGAGCGTCCACCACTTGCCATTGTTCGGACGGGTTCGGGCGGGAGATGCGTTTGCCGGTCTCCGGATCCTTGACCATTTGAACGCGGTTGAAAACCAGAAGCCCGATATAGGCTTCGTTGTAGAGTATTCCGCTGCGACGTTTGAGATTGCCGTTGATCGTCGAAGCTCCCCATTCTCGGCCGAATGGAGAGGGAATGCCATCGCGGTTAAGACCAGCAGCGATGGTCCGGGCGGAACGTCCCGAGGCAAACTCTTGAAAGATGCGCCGGACTACACCAGCCTGTCCCTCATCCACTTCACGGAGGCCTCGGATCGGCTCCCCTCGTTCGTCAAGCTTCTTGACTACACGATATCCGTAGGACAGGCCTCCGGCGGAATAGCCGCTGATGACACGACCGGACTGGCCACGCCTGATCTTGGCCGCCAGGTCCCGAAGGAAGAGAGCGTTCATGGTGCCTTTCAGGCCGACATGCAGTTCGTCTACCGTTCCTTCCGACAAGGTAACGATTCGAACACCGGCGAAGCGAAGTCGCTTGAATAGCGCAGCGATGTCTTCCTGGTCACGCGATAGCCTGTCGAGGGCCTCGGCCAGAACCACGTCGAACCGCCCGGCCTGAGCATCCGTGAGAAGTGATTTTATGCCTGGCCGAAGGATCACGCTGGCACCGGAGATAGCGGCGTCGGTATAATTTTCCGCGACCTGCCAGCCTTCACGCTCCGCGCGCTCGCGACATAACCGCAGTTGATCCTCAATCGAGGCCTCTCGCTGGTTGTCGGACGAATAGCGAGCATAAAGGGCTGCGCGGGTCATAGTAGCTCTCCCTCGGGTCAATTCCTGTCGGCTTCGCGCTCACCCCGGTAGGACGAGGCGGCGCACGCAAATCAGATGGCATCCTCCGACGACGGCGGAACATCCGGTGCCCGGTCCAGAAGTCGCGTCAGGTCGCCGCGCTTCGCCGTGCCTGCGCGCGCCTTGAGGAAATCGGCAGCGGTCTCCACCGCACCGATCTTCTGTGCAACGGCTGAGACGATCCACTGATTGAGTGATACGCCGTCCTCCATAGCAAGACGCGCCGCCGTCTCCTTGAGCGACTGCGGCAGTTGCAGGGGGTATTTATAGCGTTGGGTCTGCGTCATGTGTTCAGCCTCCTGACGATCTCTCCCGGCGTTGCGATGGTCACGCCCAGCGTCAAGGCCGGGCGGAAGTCCTTGACGTTATGCGTCACGATGGCCTCCGCCTGTCCGTTCAGCGCGGTCTCCAGCACCATCTCATCCGCGACATCGGACAACATGGGCCGCGTCCGAAACGAAATATCGACGCCCTCGGACACAGCGGCGAGCGCACTCATCACCGCCGCGACATCCTCCAAGCTGTGCCCCGTCACCTTCCGGGTTTCCTCCCGGCTCAGCACCGCCTCATATTCCAGAAACAGCGCCGTAGAACAAAGCGGCGTCACCATGCCCCGGTCAACTAACCGTAGCAGCAGATTGCTCGCCCCGTTGCGGCTGCGGAACGCCGCCACGATCACGTTGGTATCCAGAACCAGCCTCATGGAAGATAAACTATAGACATCCCATAAGATGTCAATACTGCGCATAGCACATCCAGTCATGCGAGGTATCCCCGATCTGCGCGGACCACGGTCTCACCGGTCGTCGTCGCCTGCTTCGGGTGGCGCATTGTCATTGGCCGCACGCGTAGCTTTTTCATAGTCCTCACGCGCCAGCCGCCTACCGATCAGGCGGGCAATGGACAGCACCACCGCGTCCAGCTTCTCGGCGGCATCGGTTTCGTTTTTGACATCCTGTCCATCTGGCAGGCGGTTGTCATTGGTGGGCCTCTCTCTGCCGGGACGCTTTCCGTCACCGCCCATTGCCAGCCTCTTCCTCCGGCCGCCATCTGACCGGATCGGCGACCCATCGGTTGATGTCGGATTCACGCCACCCTGCGCCGTTGGTACTGATCTTGAGTTGGGGCGGGAACGTACCCTCGGCGATCTTGCGGTAGATGGTGGAGCGGGACAGGCCGGTGCGGGCGAGAATGGTCTTCATGCGGACGATACGGTCTGGATGGGGCATGGTTGCGCTGCCTCCTGCTGGTTGTTTCTGACGTTTGCAGGGACCAGACAGAGAGACGATTTATCGTTGTGCAAGAAGTATTTAGTCGCCGTAGGGCTACCGGATAGAATCGGCGGCAAATAGGACGGTTCTACAATCCGATTCCGCGCCCTCTGCCGAGGTCGAGTCCGTGGGAGAAGGCGAGCGCCCGGCCAAGGCTTCGGCCCGGTTCGAGATCGATGCCGAGTTCGCGCTTGCGGTTTTCGAGGATGGATTCCAATTGCGGATCGCGCTCAAGGCTTTTCGCCATGTTGCCCATCTCATTGCGCGCGGCGTGATAGCCAGAATAATCTCCCGCCGCATATTTCTGTTCAACGGCCCGGTCGAGGTTCCGCCAGCGCTCGACAAAACCATCGGCACGCCGGGCAAGCTCGTCACGTTCCATGCGCAGCTCGGTTTCCTGGTAAAGCGCGCGGACGGCGCGGCTGACCCTGCCCGTTCCTGGTTCACGGGCGAGGCTATTGTCCTTGCTGTAGGCCGCTTCCGCATCCTGCCAGCCGTGTGGGCGGACTTCCTCGAAAGCCCGCCGCGCAGCACCAAGCTCGCGCCGCTGTTCAACGGAGGGTGCGAGGCCCTGATGTTTGGTTTCAAGGATAGCATCGCAAGCGCGTGCATGGCGGACAAGCGCCTGCCTGCGGGCGCGGCGCAAGGCTTCATCGGGGTCGATCTCCGTCTGCCGCTCTCCTGTCGTGGCGACTCGCCCGCCTTCGTCACCGGCACTTTTCCTTTCCGGCCCGGCCTCGGCGCCGCGGCCAAGCACCGCATCGTCAGGTTGGCGCTGCCCGTCGATCATGCCATCGACGGCATCTCGCACGCGCTCCGGCGTCAGCTTACGCATGATCTGGGCGACGCGGGCGCGGAAACTAATGTCGCGCCGCTCGGCATAATCCTGTGCCGGGTCGTAATCCGTCGCCATGTCCTTGGCGCGGTCCCGCGACAGGGTACTGATGAGCTTGTCCTGATTGGCGAAGTCGTCGCGGCCATAGTGCAGGTCCATGCCTTCGCGGTGACGCGACAGGGCGACATAGCTGCCATGGGCGTCCATGCCGGGAGTCGCCAGCACATGCGTGCGGTCCACCGTCATGCCCTGCGCCTTGTGGATCGTCGCGGCATAGCCGTGGTCGATGCGATCATAGTCTTTCAAATCGAAGCTGATGCCTCGCCCGTCATCGGTGCGCACGGTCATGCTCTGCGTGCTGACCTGCTCGATGGTCCCGAGCGCGCCATTCTTGACGCCAAGCCCACGCTCGTTTTGCAGGAACATGACGCGATCCCCGCTAGCGAAGCTGCGTTCGCCGCGTTCGACCGTGACGCGCACCTCATCGCCAAGCTGTCCGGCATCCCGCATCCTTTCCCGCGCTGCCTCGTTGAGCGCACGCACCTCGTCATTGGTATGGGTGAGGATGATGCGGCTGCGATCCGGTGACGCCTGCCGATCGCGGTCCCAACGCTCGATCAGATTGTTTCGCGCGTCCTCGCGTGTCGCGGCAATATGCATCATGTCGTGTGCGTCATAGGCATGGATGGCCGCGCCGGTCCTCCCCGTTGCCAGGTCGCGGGTGGCATCCCGCTGCCAGTCCTCGCGCTGGCGGCGCACGGTTTCGATCTCGACGCCGCCATGACGCTCGTGGATCGAGCGGAAGGCCGCGCCCGCCTCGATGGATTGCAACTGCCACGGATCACCAACCAGGACCACCTTTGCCCCCGCGTCCTGCGCATAAGACAGCACCCGCTCCAACTGCCGCGTGCCGACCATGCCCGCCTCGTCGATCACCAGCACATCGCGGTTGGTGAGCATGTCACGGCCATTCTTCCAGCCATGTTCCATGCTGGCGATGGTGCGGGACGCGATGCCCGATCCGCTTTCCAGATTCTCGGCGGCGATGCCGGACAGCGCCACGCCGCGCACCTCGTAGCCTGCCGCTTCCCAAGCCTCGCGTGCCACGCCGAGCATGGCGCTCTTTCCCGTCCCGGCATAGCCGACGACGACGCCGAGATCGCGCCCGTCCGTGACATGCGCCAGAGCGTCGGCCTGCTCGCCGGACAGCGCAAGGCCACGCTGTTCGGCACGCGCCAAAGCGGCTTCGCGGTCTCTGTAGCTGACCTCGTGCAATTCCTTCTCGGCCATCATCTCGGCTGCGCGGTGCAACCGCTGTTCGGCCTCGATCATGTCGCGGGTCGTGAACCGATCCTCGCCCCGGCCGTCTTGCCCGAGTTCGACCAGATCGGGCGAGCCGCGCATCGCGCCCATCACCGCGTTGAACTGGTCGATGCCGTCGCTGTGCCGATGCGCGAACATCGCCATGTCGCGCCGCGTGAAGGTCGATTGCTGATGGGTGATCGCGTCCAGCGCCACCGATGGATCGGCGATGATGCGCGCGCCGTTGTTGCGGGCGATCTCGCGGTGCATGTCCGCACGGTCGGCGGCCTCGGTCCCTTCACCCTCTATCCGCTGCGCGGGTGCTCCGATCTGGCTTTGCGGTTCCAGTTCGATGCCCTGCGCCTCAAGGCTGCGATGGTCGATGCGCGCATCTATGTCGAGTTCGGCAAGGCGCTCATTGGCAAGCTCGGCCCAGCGTTCGCGCCACCGCTCCACCATTTCCGTGCGGTTCCAGTCCCGTACCTTCTTGCCGAACCCCTCCTCATCGACTTCGCGCATGGTGAGCATGACATGGGCATGGGGCTTGGGCATCCCGTCTTCGCCTATGTCCCAATGCACATTGAGATCGGCGATCATGCCCTGATCGACAAATTCGGCTTGGGCGAAGTCGCGGGCAAGCTCGATGCCTTGCGCCTGCGTCATCTCGCGCGGAATGGCGAACTCCACCTCGCGGGCAAGCTGCGCGTCCTTGCGCACCTCAAACGCCTCGACATCATTCCAGAGCCGTTCGCGGTCGGACCATTGCTCCGGTGCATTTTCCGGCAACAGCACCTCGGAATGGACGACACCGCGCTTGTTGGAAAAGTCCTGCACGCGGTCCAGTCGCGCATCGCACATCCGTGAAGCCGAACGGTAGGCGGCTGAGGCCACCGCGCTCGACCCGGCCTTGCGGCCGATGACCTTGACGTGAAGATGATAGATCGCCATTGCGATCAAGAATTGGCACGGCCAAGCGCACGTCGGAACGACGTATAAGCGCGCCCTCCCTCGAAAAAATCTCGGGATGGACCGGGCCGTGCCAAACCGTCCCGGCAACATAGAAGCCTTCAGGCAGGTGCTCAACTATCATCTCTGCATCGACAACTTTCCGGAACGATTGGAGGCAACGATGCGCAAGCCGCGGGACTATGATGCGGAACTGAAGGCGCTGGAGGACAAGGCGCGTGAACTGAAAGCGCGAAAGGTACAGCAGCTCGGCGAACTGGTGATCGCCACCGGAGCGGACAATCTCACCGCCGACGAACTGGCTGGGGCGCTGGTCGCGCTGGCGGAAACAAAAGACCCCGCAAAGAGGGAGGCGTGGGCGAAGCGGGGGGCCGCCTTCTTTCGAAGCAAGTCGCGGCGATCTGCTCCTGCATCTGATCGCGACGCTGGCGGCGCTCCAGCGCAACCGGGCAGCGCGCTACCGCCATCAGGCGGCGCGGGCGCGGCATGATATGCGCACCTGGCAGGTCGAGCGCCGCAAGCGCACCCGGCATCTGATCGAGCTCGGCGGTCTCGTCGTCAAGGCCGGCATAGTGGAACTGACTGGCGACGACCGCGTCATGATCCTCGGCGCGATGCTCTGGGTGGCCGACAAGCTCAACAGTGATCAGGGCGAATACGCGCGGGAACTTTGGGCCGAAAAGGGAAAGCAGGCGTTCACAGCAGACGGCAAGGACGAGACGCCCGCCGTTTCACGAGTGCAGCACGATCAGGCATGACCGATGACGAGCGGTGCCGTCAAGTTGTACAATACTGCGCCCTCATGGATCACTCGGCTACAAGCCGCCCGCACCGGAGGCCTTCATCCCCGCCTTCGCCGCGGGCTGCTCTACAACCCAGACCAGCGACGCCGCCCGCGCTGGCACCGCGACCATCAATGCACTAACATTCACACTGGACCCGTCGGTGGGGCCGATCAGCGCATCGCGTTCACATCGTGTTCGGGGCCAGATGATTGGCACGCAGTGGCTCGCCGCTAAACACTCTGTTGCTCTATTCCAAGACGAAGCCGGATCGAAGCCTCCAGTTCTTTGGCAAAACCAAGTGCGGACTGAAGAACCGTCGTTTCATTTGAAGCGACGGATCCTTGGTCCTTGATTGCGATCGGCAATTCTATCTTGCCTGCGGCCGCGGTCACGCGAACACTAAATAGAAGCTGGCCACCAGGCCGCTCCTCAACTTTGATCAATTCGATATTTGCCATTGTCACTCTCCCATGCTGCCAACCACTGGTGATCACGATGGCGGGTTGGTTGATGGCGGACTGATTGCGCCACCGGGATTATGCAGTGTGATTGGGACATTTTACCCGATACCCGAATGAGGCCGATCCCGTTGTGGTGTCTGCGTCATAGGGTTACGCCAGATAAATGAGGCGATGCATCCTCTTCTTCGACTCGCAGTCACCGTAGGCTCTCTATTGACAGGGAGCAAATTGACCCGGGTAACGAACCTGCAATGGTGACGGCCACGCTTGGACCATCAGTGAGAGTTCGACTGGATCAGACAGACTTCCGCTTTGGGGCAGTTCGAAAAGACCATCTGTGGATCTATGTGCGCGATGACCGGCCTTGGAATGTTGCCACCGGCCGCGTTTTTCCGCTTCTCCCGCGTTCGCGAGAGGATTAATCCATCAGCACCTCGCCGGATCGCATGGGGTCCTGCAAGCCGATGTATGGCGGATGCAACGATCTCTATCGCGCGAACCGGGATACGGGCCCCGTGACCAGCGCCGGTGCTGGGCCTATTCGTGCCGAAAGTTCTGGGCGGTTAAGGTGAAGAATTGGTTGTCGCTTCCACCTGGCCTGGGGTGATCATCAAGCCTGTTGATAAAGTGACGTTCGCGACTTCAATCTGACCGAAAGGGAGTTACCGATACCGACGATAGACCACCGCTTGCCGAGTTTGCCGTGAATACTTGTTTCACATTCAGGTAGCTCGTTCTCGCGAGGTCAACCAAGCAAGCGTCGCAAGGCCGGCCACGGCTGAAAAGACGGAACCGGCTAGAATACCAAGCTTGGCGGCATCGAGCATTGCCGCGACGTATGCAAGGTCGGCGATGAACAGAGACATGGTGAAGCCGATACCTGTCAGGAAGGCGCCGGCAACCAGGAATGGCCAACTCAAGCTGGACGCGCGGTCGACCAGACCGAAACGGACGGCAAGCCAGCTGAAACCGAAAACACCGACCGGCTTGCCCAGAGCCAGACCTGCAAAAATCGCCAGTGAGACCGACTGGCCGACATCCTTGACAGTGATCGCCACGCCGGCATTGGCAAGGGCGAAGGCAGGCATAACCGCGAAGCCCACCCAGGGGTGCAGCATCGTCTCCAGCCGCTCCACCGGAGAAAGCGATTCCGCGACCGCCCTGCTCGCCTGTCGGAGATCGCGGCGGTTCGTGGTGTCGCCGCTCAAACGCTCGCCTCCCGGATAGGCGAGCACACGCCCGAGGATCGCACGCAGACGCTGGTCGCTTACCCATACACGCGTCGGCGTCATCAAGCCGAGAACAACACCGGCGATCGTCGCATGGATGCCGGATGCGTCGAAGCACATCCACACTACGCCTCCCAGCAGAAAATAGACGGGAACGCTTCTAATTCCGAGGCCGGCAACGCCTGCAACTGTGCCAAGTCCAAGCATGCCGAGGCCGAGCGCGAACCAATTCAACGCTTCGCCGTAGCCTATAGCCACCACCAGTATTGCCCCGACGTCGTCGAATATTGCCAGAGACAACAGAAACACGCGCAGAGCTGGCGGGATACGGGAGCCGAACAGTGCCAGGCAACCGATCACGAACGCCGTGTCGGTGGCCATGACGGTCCCCCATCCGTGCAGTCCCGGTTGACCGCCCATCAACGCCAAATAGACGGCCACCGGAATGAGCATACCACCCAGGGCCGCTGCGAAAGGAAGCGCTGCCGTTCGTAGGTTCCGCAATTCACCAAGGACAATCTCTCGCTTGAGCTCCAGGGAAATCACGAAGAAGAAGAACGTCATCAGCCCATCGTTGATCCAGTGCCGCAATGAACGGCTGAAATCCAGCGAACCAAAATGAAGGCCGATCGGCGTTTCCCACAGCTCGAGGAACTGCGCCGACCATGGTGAGTTTGCCAGGAGCAACGCGATAAGCACTGCAAGAAGCAGCAGTCCTCCTGCTGCCGCCTCGATCTTCAGAAATCGCGCGAACGGCTTGGTAACGCGGTCGGCTATCGCATGCGGCAGGTCCGTGCTGCTCCGATCGGTCATGACAGTTCTTCACTCGCCCCGGTCCCGTGGATCAATCCATGGACGAAGCGCAGCTTTCCCATAACCGCCGGCGTCAGGACGAAGGGGTAGAGGTCGGGCTGCCCCATGCTGTGGTTGAGACTGTTGACCGCATAGGTCAACGGCAGCCATGCCGCTATCAGCGCATTAAAGTCACGCTGCTCATAGGAATCGAAGTCGACATCCATCTCGATTACGGGGTGGCGACCGATCCGGGGTTGGACGCGGAGGCCGAATGCAGCCGCGGTCTCCAGCGTATCCACAATGTGCAGATAGTGTGCCCAAGTCTCGGCAAAGTCCTCCCAAGGATGGGACCCGGCATAGCTGCTGACGTAACGTTCCTGCCAGTCGCGCAGCGGGCCGTTCGCATAGTGCGCGGCCAACGCCGCGGAATAGTTGCGGCGCTCATCGCCGAACATCTCCCGGAAGGCTTCGTGCCAAACCCCGTTCCGGATAAGGCGCTCCCAATAATAGTGACCCACTTCATGACGAAAATGGCCGAGAACCGTCCGGTACGGCTCTACCATGTCGCGGCGTTGGCGTTCGCGTTCGGCATCGTCGGCTTCAGCGATGTCGATGGTGATCAGTCCTTGCGCATGGCCTGTGAGCACCGGCGGTCCTTCCTGAAACGCACCGCCCGAGCCGGCAAGGAAGTCGAATGCAAGGCCCTGCTCGGCATCCTCGAACCTGCTTGAAAGTGGCAATCCGAACCGCAACAGGCCATAGACCAGCCGATGCTTTGCCGTCTCCAGACGCTGCCAGAGCAGGAGGTTATCGGTAGCGTCGAGATTGGGTATCGTCCGATTGAGGCGACAGGCAGGACAGAATGCATCCGCACCATCTGCAGCTACCAGCCAGTTGCAGACGCCATTGTCGGCATTGGTGCAGAAGCGGTACTCTTCGTCGGAAACGGCCAACGGACGCCAGCGCTTGTCGCCTATGCCCGTCAGCGCACTCAATATCGATCGTTCCGCCAGATAACCTAGGACGTGCCCGCAGCGCTCACACCGGGTATTCTCGAAATAAAGCAACTGGCCGCATTGCTGGCACTCGAAAAGCTTCATGATCGGATCCTCAAGAACTCCGAATGACAGACCTGAAACATCGTTGTTAGGGAGCGCCCGCAGGCGCCAAGCACCTCGGGAAGAGCTGGTGCCGATTTCTGAGACAAGGGCATAGGATGGACCGCATTTCTCGGATTTCCATGTCCTGCACTTCGTTAGCCTGATGTTGGCTCCCGCCAGGACCACGTTCGGTCAAGCATAACAGCCAACCGCATGTCGGTCAGTTCTTATCGCCCTGGATGACAAGTCCTACAGAGGGCAGCAGGCCACCTCGAGAGACATCCGATACAACGGGTTTTGATCGACCGCACCTCGCAACGGAAGACTGCGTCGACTAGGCGTGGTCATAGTCCGCGCAACAATCGGGGCGGACAATGGAACCGAAGCACCGATTGGAAGTTCGGATCACGGCGGTTCGTCACGACGCCAGGAGAGGTCCCTTCGCGCCGGACGCGCTGGAGATCAGGTGGCCATCTGTGCCTCTCGAAACGATACGAGGCGCTTCGTTTTTTCGTCCCACAACACGAGTTTGACGCAGCTGAGGCTCTGAAGAAGCGTGATACGGCCGATGTGCCGCAAATCGGGATGATCCCGCAGCACCTCGGGCAGACGGTAGAACGGCACTTTCGCAGCCAGATGGTGGACGTGGTGGATTCCGATATTGCCCGTAATCCAGCGAAGCGGGAACGGAAGATCATAGTGCGAGCTACCGTAGAGCGCGGCATCCTGGAACTTCCAGTCCTCGCCGTCCGACCAGTGCGTCTGCTCGAACTGGTGCTGAATGTAGAAAAGCCAGACGCCGGCGGTTGCCGCCATCAGGGTGACCGGCACTTGCACCATGAGGAAGGGGCCAATCCCCATCAGCCATATCAGGCCAGCCACCGGAAGCGCTGCTCCGATACTGGTGGCGATCGTCGACGTCCAGGGCTGGATACCGGCCCGCATGAGGCCGAGCGGCAATCTGTACTGGCAGATGAACAGCCAGGCCGGACCGAGACCGAACATCACCGCAGGGTGGCGATAGAGCCGATAGCGTACGCGTCCCCACCAGGACAGCGCGCGATATTCCCCGACCGTAAGCGTATTGACGTCTCCGATCCCGCGCTTGTCCAGATTGCCCGCCGTGGCGTGGTGGACAGCATGGGTGCGGCGCCAGTAGTCGTAAGGCGTGAGCGTGAAGACGCCGATCACGCGCCCGGTCCAATCGTTGATGCCGCGACTTGCGAAGAGGGCGCCATGGCCGCAATCGTGCTGCAGGATGAAGAGGCGGACCAGAAAGCCGGCCGCAGGGACCGTCAGCAGGAGACCCCACCAATAGCCATTTGCAACAGCCACCGCCGTCAATGCCCACAGCGCGACAAAAGGAAGCGCCGTTGTGGCGATCTCGACCGTACTGCGGATCGCACTGGGTTTGCGATACTGCGCGAGAACCGTAGTCCAGGAGGCGCCCTTTGGTTCAACGGCCGCACCGCCGTCAATGTTGCTTTTCATCAGATTTCCGGGTTGCGCATGCGCCCGGCCACCTTTCTGCCGCGGCCTTTGGCCGGCGCAGGCTTCGGTTGCCGTGCTTCCATTTGCAGACGGGCCTGCCGCAGCCCTTGGGTCTTGGCCTCGCGGCTGTCGGCTTCCGCCTGGATGATCGCGCGCGCAGTGCTGTTCGTGATCTCAGCCTTGGTCTGCGGGCCCGGCCGCACAAGCCGGAACAGATTGTCCTTGGTTATGGCTACAGCCATGTCGTCGGTCTCCTTCCGACAGGGTTGAAAGCAAAAAGGGCCGGGCAGAAGCCCGACCTCTCCTCTCGTCTCGACGATCCGTGCCAGTACATCCGTGGTCACGTCTCGAAGACGAATGCTTATGCAACGTGCAGGTTATCCGCAGCACCCTTGCCCGAACGGCTGTCCTGGACAACGTCGAAGCTCAGCTTCTGGCCTTCCACGATGGTGCGCATGCCGGCGCGTTCGACGGCGGAGATATGGACAAAAACGTCCGAAGCGCCATCGTCAGGCTGGATGAAACCGAAGCCTTTGGTCGCGTTGAAGAATTTTACGGTTCCAGTGTTCATGACGATTTCCTTTCAATCAGTCATAGAGAATGTTCGCCGTGCACGGAGCACGGAGAACAATGTAGGTCGACATTGAGAGGGAAGATCAGCAGAGCGCCTGGGGCGCGGAAACAAAGTTCGGCAAACAAGATCGATCTCCAACATATAAGCCTCACCGGTCCGCAAGACAAGGTTCCATCACACAGCCAACTATCTGGTAGGTCACGCGAGGGCTCCGCCGCAACGGAGCCGTTTGCGGCATCGCGAGGCGCTTGCTCGGGTTCAACCTTCGGTGGGCATGGTATCGGTGGTGGATGCTTCGGGCACGACCACCCTTTCCGGCAGGCTTTCCAGAGCCAGGAGCCGCTGCGCACATACGTCCGCGGCGCCAGTAATCTGCTTCTCAAGGCCCGGAACGATGATCCAGCCTCCGTCCTCGACGAAATTGTCTCGCTCGTAGGTCTTGGCTTCCTTGAGCGAAACCAGATTGCCGGCGGCGTTTCGGTCGGCGACAAAGGCTTCGACACAAATCGAAGCGACCAGTTGCTCGCCGGCGTCCCGGGATGCCTTTGCAGCCATCTCACTGGCGGTACCGCCCGTGACCCAACCGCCCCAGCTGAACCCGACGATCATTGCCGTCACAGCTCCAACACCCGCGCCAACGAGGGCGGGTTTCGTCCATACGGGGGATTCCATGAGATTGTCCAATCAGAGTGAGGACAAGCACGCATGATCGCGTGCGAGTGGTGAAAGCGTATCACGAAACATAACAGCAAGCAAAATTCCGTTAAAACCGTCATGGGCGACGATGCAGACCGGCACCTGCCGGTTCGTTGAGAGATCCGCGCGGGCAGAACCAACCGCCCAACGGCAGTGCGCGATTCCAGCGAATATCCTCGCCTTCCAGGACGAATACTGGTACCGTTTGATCCGTCGGCGGCTTCAAACAGGGCGCTGCCGATTGAGGGTCGCCCTATGTGGCGCCCCCGCCCCAGCCAAGGAAGGAGGGCAGTCATGTCTTCCGCCTCGTTACATCCACAACATCCGACGTTGGCAACCATGACGATCATGGTGGACGCCGTCGCATGAAATATCTCGGCAAACTGGGCACCGATCCGACGCTCTGGCTGCTCTTCCTCATGATCGGCGGTGCAGGAAGCGCTCTTCTATACGCGGTCCTGACCAGCATCACTTTTTGAGCAACCATGTCGGGTCTTGGCACCGGGCCTATCGCTCGAACGGCGCGGGATGCCGGAGAAGCGCGACCGCGTCTCCGACATCCACTACCAGAAACCGAAAGGCGAGCCGATGAGCGAAGCCACGTGGCACAGGGCCTGCACCGGGGAAATCCCTGGTTCTTGAACAATCGTACCGGCGCTCCTGTTATTCATCCGCCGTAGAACCTATATGAGGGTGTGGCTTCAAAGACGCGGTCTCAAGAAAGAACGCTTATAAAAATCGTTCCCTTCGCTGTTGTTGTTCGACGCGCTGAAGGCAGTTTTTACGCAACCGACCATCCGCCTGATCGATCGCAGCGCCGAGAATGACAGGCAGCCGGGCAGCCGACGACCGCACCGTCGGCGCTTGCTGCCTGCACGTTTCAAACACGGCGCGCTACGGCGACTGGATTGTGACAATCCCGCACGATCACCACCTGCGGCACCGGTCAGGTGAAGAGCATGACAGATCATCGTTTCGCAGTGTCGAGGCGCAGCCCGGCCGGGCTGTGCCGCAACCGAAGAACGGAGTTTGACAATGGCCAAGGGACAAAAGCGCAGCAATCGCGAGATAAGAAAGCCGAAGCAGAAGAAGGAGCCTGCGCAAATGGAGGCGCCGTTCGGCAGTCAGGTCAAGCAAGCGGGCAACAGCAACACACCCCGCGGCAAGGAGAAGGCCCGGCCTGGTTAGCAGCGGGATTGCATTCCGCCGGCAGGTATCAGGATGAAGGTTGTCATCGAATTTTATAGAGTCCGCGCGGTCGACGACGCTCGCGCAAAGGTTGGCCATGTCAGCCGCGATGTGATCGGTACGGAGGCGGCGATCGAATTGGCCGCATCACTGCGGTGCTCACTCGCCATGCCGCAAGAACCGGACATCGTCACGATCTCTGACGATCAGGGAAACGCATTCTATTGCGCGGCGGTCGGGTCCGGCCATGTTGCCGGAATGGATTATGACGCTCGCGAGATCAGCATTTGGGAGAATGAAGGCGGCGCTGTCGCCCGCTCGTCCTTACCAGGAGCCGCAGGGCCGCGATCAGTGAATTTCTCCTTCCAATGCCAACGAGGTATCCGATCATGACACTCACTTTCCCCAATAGAAGCCGCAGCTATGACGAAGCCGGGCAGCGTGTTCGCTTTATCGGCCATGACGGCATGTTCGAGGTGCCGTTCTTCGTGGAGGCCGATGCGCTCCGCCCTACAGCGGCCGGCGAAGCACATTGTCTGGCCGCATTCGATGCGGCCCGCACCACGATCCACGATGTCGCGCGAGAAATCTACGGGAACGTCCGCAGGTCCGTATATGTGCTAACGGCGGCGGACTTCCGGTAACCCTGTGGCTTCCTCGGACCCACCCTCGATGCAAATACGCCAGAAGAACTGGATGCTGCCATGACCGTTCGCACCACCGACACAAAGGTCACGTTCAGGCAACCGTTCATGCTGAACGCCCTTGACACTCGGCAACCGGCAGGAACCTATCGCCTGGTGATCGACGAAGAAGAAATCTTCGGTCTTTCCTTTCTCGCCTACCGGCGCACGGCCACGATGCTGCACATTCCGGCGATTTCCATCAAAAGCAGCCGACATCAGGTGGTGGAGGTCGATCCGGAGGAACTGGCAGCGGCATTGGACGCGGATGCGCTCGCGTGCCGGACTGTCGAGGAGTAGTCGGCCATGCAGCATCTTGGTGGAATTCACGGAACCGGCGTCCTGAAAGGTGGGGGCAAGACACTTGCCCGCGTGGTCTATGATTTCGACGGTTTCCTCAGGAAGCCGGGTGAAGTGATTGGCAGCGGCGAAATCCGGATGCCTCCCGATACTCTGCGGCAGGTATTCGGCCGCGAGGATCTCCATCTCCTGACGGGCAACGGACGGCTTCTGCGCCTTCGCTTCTCCGAAAAGCATCTACCGGCGGCCAGCGATGCCGCGCATGTGGATGTCGCCGGCGACCTGCCGCCACAATCCGAATGGCGCCACTGACCGTCCGATCTCCTCGGCATGTGATCGTCGATCGATCCAAGTTGGGAGATTGACCCGTCTCCTTGCCCGAAACCGCACGGGAGCCGACACTTCAACAAATCAGCTGTTCGGCGTACGCGCGCGGGCTGGAAAGGCACTCCTTGAAATCGACCCCCCGCCTACACTGGCATCGCTCCTCATTGCCGCCGTGGAACGATGGAGCGCCCGTGAGGGAGGAGCTTTTCAGCGCGGAGCGGCTCGAGCAGCACGCGCAAAGCCTCGCCGCCGCGCAGCCGGTGACCGACCGGCCGCCAGCTGTCCTGTCCCTGCACAAGAGGCTCAATAACAATGCGGCAGTTCTGCTCGCCGCCTATCGGGCGAGTGCCGCGGAACTGGAGAGCGGCAGGGGTGTGGTCCCGGCCGCCGAATGGCTGCTGGACAATTATCATCTGGTCGAGGAGCAAATCCACGAGATCAGGGATGACCTGCCTCCCGGCTACTATCGTCAGCTGCCGAAGCTGAGCAAGGGACCGTTTGCGGGCTATCCGCGAGTTCTCGGGCTCGCATGGGCATTCGTGGCGCATACCGACAGCCTGTTCGAGCGTGAGAAACTGCGGCGATTTCTCGTGGCCTATCAGCGGGTTCAGCCCCTGACGATCGGTGAGTTGTGGGCCGTTGCGATCACCCTGCGCATTGTTCTCATCGAAAACCTGCGCCGGCTCGCCGACCAGATGACCGCGGGCCGCGCGGCGCGCGCGGATGCGGCAGCGCTGGCCGAGCGGCTTCTCCTCTCGGGCTGTGGCAGGACTGCGCTCGAAACGGATATCGCCTCCCGATCACAGGAACCGTTGTCCGAAGTCTTCGCCGCGCAATTGGCCAAACTATTGAGGAATCAGGATCCCGAAACGACGCCGGCGCTCGGATGGCTGGAAGAGCGTCTCGCACATCAGGGCGTGTCGGTCGACGAGGTGGTGCAGCATGCCCAGCAGAGGCAAGGCGCATCCAATGTCACCGTGCGCAACATCGTCACCAGCATGCGGCTGATTTCCGATATCGACTGGGCTGAGCTTTTCGAGAGCGTCAGCCTTGTAGACGAGCGGCTGCGCGCGCGAAGCGCCTTTGCCGGCATGGATTTCCCGACCCGCGACCTTTACAGGAACGCGATCGAGCAACTGGCCCGCGGCTCTTCGTTCTCGGAACTCGGGGTTGTGGACCAAGCACTCGATGCGGCGCGTGAGGCGGGCGATCCGGCCGGCGCGGAACGCACCGGCGATCCCGGCTACCACCTGATCGCCCAGGGCAGACCCGCGCTCGAGCGGGCAATCCGGTTTCGGCCGCCGCCGCGGCTGCGGATCAGCCGCCTCAACGCCCGCCTCGGCATTGGCGGCTATATGGGAGCGATCCTGCTTGTCACGGCGCTGGTGCTGGCTCTCGCGCTGTGGGCGCTTTCGCGCTCCGGGCTCGACACGGGCTGGCTCGTGCTGTTCGCCCTAATCGGATTTCTTCCCGCGACCGATGTGGCGACCGCCCTCGTCAACCGTGCGATGACCTGGAGCTTCGGCGCGACCATCCTGCCCGGTCTGGCGCTCAAGCAAGGCGTTCCGCCATCGCTGCGCACACTAGTCGCGGTGCCGACGCTTCTGACCAGCGAAGCGGACCTTCTGGAACAGATCGAACGCCTCGAGGTCCATCATCTTTCCGGCGTCGGCGGCGACCTCGTCTTCGCCCTCCTCACCGACGGGACGGATGCGGATCGGGAAGTCATGGAGGACGATGCCCGACTGCTCGATAGTGCCGCCAAGGCGATCGCCGCACTGAACCGGCGTCACGAACCCGCTGCCGGCGGGAGCCGCTTCCTCATCCTGCACCGGCGCCGCGTCTACAACGCGGCCGAAGGCAAATGGATGGGGTGGGAACGCAAGCGCGGAAAGCTGCACGAACTCAACCGGCTTCTGCGCGGCGCCGACGACACCACCTTCATGCCCATAGACGGAAGGCCGCCGCAGGTGCCGCCGGATGTGCGCTACGTCATCACGCTGGACGCCGACACGCGGCTGCCGCGCGATGCCGCGCATCGTCTGATCGGCAAGATGGCGCATCCGCTCAATCGACCGCGCTTCAGCGAAGCCGAGCAGCGTGTCGTCGATGGCTACGGTATTCTCCAGCCGCGCGTCACCCCCTCGCTCCCGGTCGGCCGTGAAGGATCCTTTTACCAGCGCGTCTTCTCCGCCCCCGGAGGCATCGATCCGTACGCGGCTGCCGCCTCGGACGTGTATCAGGATCTCTTCGGCGAAGGCACCTATACCGGCAAGGGCATCTATGATGTCGATGCCTTCGAGGCGTCGCTTTCCGGCCGCGTGCCGGAGAACTCGATGCTCAGCCACGATCTCTTCGAGGGCGTGTTCGCGCGCGCCGGCCTGGCTTCAGATGTCGAGGTGATCGAGGAATTCCCATCACGGTACGACGTCGCCGCCAAGCGTCAGCATCGCTGGACGCGTGGCGACTGGCAGCTCCTACCCTGGGTGACGGGGCTGCTAAGAGGACATTCGGCGGTTCCATCCATCGGCCGCGGGAAGATGCTTGACAACCTGAGGCGTTCGCTTTTGGCGCCGTTCACCGTCCTTGCGCTGGGGCTCACCTGGCTGATGCCGCTGCCGGCCGCGATCACGGGAACGGCGCTTCTTCTTGTAGCCGTCGCGATCCCTACCTTCCTGCCGATTTTTTTTACCCTCGTGCCGCACCGCGCCGGCATTCGTATGCGCAATCACTTCGCAACGCTTGCCGCAGACCTGCGGCTCGCAGCTATCCAGAGCGCCCTTTCCATCGTTTTCCTGCCCGACCATGCATGGCGGATGGTAGACGCCATCGTCAGAACGCTGGTCCGGCTTTTTTGGTCCCGCCGCCATCTGCTTGAATGGACCACGGCTGCGCAATCGAAGGGAAGCCCGCGCCTGAACTTCGCCGGTTTCTATCGCCGCATGGCATCCGGCACGCTGCTTGGACTTGTTATGGCCCTTGGCGCGATGGCTCTTTCGCCTTCCTCCTGGCCGCTGGTCCTACCTTTCGCGCTGTTGTGGCTTACAGCGCCGGCGGTCGCCTTGTGGGCGAGCCGGTCGCCGAGAGACGGGCCGCGCCTTGCGATCTCCGACCCGGATGCGACTGAACTGCGGCTGATCGCGCGCCGCACATGGCGCTTCTTCGAGACCTTCGTGACGCCCGATGACAACATGCTGCCCCCGGACAATTTCCAAGAGGATCCGAAGCCTGTTGTCGCGCACAGGACGTCGCCCACCAATATCGGGCTTTATCTCATCTCCGCGATTGCCGCCCGCGACTTCGGCTGGGCGGGTACGGTCGAGACCGTGGAGCGGCTGGAAGCCACGTTGCAGACCATGCGCAAGCTCGCGCGGCACAACGGTCACTTCTTCAACTGGTATGCGACGCAGGACCTTCGTGTCCTCGAACCCGCCTACATCTCGTCGGTCGACAGCGGAAACCTCGCCGGACATCTGATCGTCCTTGCCAACGCATGCGAGGAGTGGGCCGACAATGATGAACCGCCAAATGTGCGGCTCGGTATGACGGACAATCTCCAACTGGCGCGTCATGCGCTCGGCGCCCTGTCCGCCGCCCGCGACCAACGCGGTGTACAACTCTCCCTGATGCTCGATGATATCGAAGCCCAGCTGAAAGGTCCCCAAACGCTCGAGGCGTTGTCGCCTGTGCTGACGCGCCTCGCGGATAAGGCTGCCGCTGCGGCGCGCGACATGATCCCGACGGATGCCGAAGACTGCGGCCCGGATCTCGTCTTCTGGATCGAATCCTTCAAGAAGACGGTGGTCGAACACGCGCAGGATCGATCCTCAGACCAGGTCCTGAAGGACCGGCTGCAGGCGCTTGCCGCACAAGCGCGCGAGATGGCGCTGGCGATGGACTTCGCATTTCTTTTCGATCCCGAACGCAAACTGTTGTCGATCGGATATTCCCTAGCCGACGATAGCCTCGATCCGAGCTGTTACGATCTGCTCGCTTCGGAAGCGCGGCTTGCGAGCCTCTTCGCCATCGCCAAGGGCGACGTCGAGACACGGCACTGGTTTCGCCTGGGACGGGCCGCGACGCCGCTTGCAAATGCATCGGCGCTGATTTCGTGGTCCGGCTCCATGTTTGAGTATCTGATGCCGTCGCTCGTCATGCGCGCTCCCGCAGGCAGCCTGCTCGAACAGACTAATCGGCTGGTGGTGGAGCGCCAACAGGCTTACGCGCGATCACTCGACATTCCATGGGGGATCTCCGAGTCCGCATACAACGCGCGCGACATAGAGCTGACCTATCAGTACTCCAACTTTGGCGTTCCAGGTCTCGGTCTGAAGCGCGGTCTCTCAGAGAACGCGGTTGTCGCACCCTACGCGACGGGGCTTGCGGCCATGATAGACCCGCACGGTGCGCGCGAAAACTACGCCCGTCTCTCACAGATGGGCGCCAACGGCCGCTACGGCTTTTTCGAAGCGCTTGATTTCACCCGCTCCCGACTCCCCGAGAAGAGGAACGTGGCCATCGTACGCACCTTCATGGCCCATCATCAGGGCATGTCCATCGTCGCCATCGCCAACGCGCTGCACGATGGCGAGATGCGTGCCCGCTTTCATCGCGAACCGATGATCCAGGCAAGCGAACTCCTATTGCAGGAGCGCATGCCCCGCAACGTCGCGATCGGACATCCGAAAGCCGAAGAGGTGAAGGTTTCCCCGGCCACGGCGGGCACGGAAATCCCGACCTACCGCCGCATCGCCGCGACCACGGCTGGCCCTCCGGTTACCCATTTACTGTCAAATGGCCGCTATGCGGTGATGCTTACCGCCGCGGGAGCGGGGTTCAGTCGCTGGCGCGACATCGCCGTCACACGCTGGCGCGAGGACGCCACCCGCGACGACTGGGGTTCCTTCATCTTCCTGCGTGATGTCCACAGCGGGGATGTCTGGTCCGCCGGTGCCCAGCCCCTCGGCGTCGAGGGGAACAATCGCGAAATCATCTTCGATGAGGATCGCGCCCAGTTCATCCACCGAGATGGCAAGCTGACGACCACAATGGACGTTCTGGTCTCCGGCGAAGACGATTGCGAGGTGCGCCGCGTGTCCTTGAGCAATGCAGGGCGGCGGCCGCGCGAGATCGAGATCACATCCTACGCCGAAATCGTCCTGGCGCCGCCGGCCGCCGACACGGCGCATCCGGCGTTCTCCAAAATGTTCGTCGAGACCGAACATGTCGCCGAATTCGGCGCACTCATCGCAACGCGGCGCCAGCGCTCGCATGCCGAACCGCAGGTTTGGGCTGCCCATCTCGCCGTCGTTGAAGGCGAGATCGTCTCCGATCCGCAATACGAGACCGATCGCGCCCGCTTCATCGGGCGCGGCAACACCATTCGCACGGCAGCGGCAATGGCGGAAGATAAGGCGCTCTCGAACACGGTGGGCACGGTTCTCGATCCGATCTTTTCGCTGCGCCAGCGGGTGAGGATCGCGCCCGGAAGGGTCGCGCGCATCGCATACTGGAATGTCGTCGCATCGTCGCGCGCCGAACTCATGGACCTGATCGACAAGCACCATGATCGCAGCGCGTTCGAACGCGCCAGGACCTTGGCGTGGACGCAAGGGCAGGTCCAGCTTCGCCATCTTGATATCGACGCCGGAGAGGCCGCGGATTTTCAGCGCCTGGCCGCACCCATCATCTACGTCGACCCGCGCCACAGGGCGCCGTCGGAAGAGATTGTCCGCGGTGCCGGCTCGCAATCCAGCCTGTGGCATCTCGCCATTTCCGGCGACCTGCCGATCGTCTTGTTGGGCATAGACGATCCCGAGGACATGGCCCAGGTTCGCCAGCTGCTGCGCGCCCACGAATATTGGCGCATGAAAAGCCTCGCCGTCGACCTGGTGATCGTCAACGAGCGCGCATCCTCCTATACGCAGGATCTGCAAATCGCCATCGAGACCGCAGTGCGCAGCAGCCAGTCGCGGCCGCACTTCGGGTTGGAGCTGGCGCAAGGCTCCGTCTTTGCGCTTCGCGCGGATCTGATGAGCGCCGAGGCGCGCGCGCGCCTCCGTTCGATTGCCCGTGTCACGCTCTCGGCGCGACGTGGATCGATAGAAGAGCAGCTCGATCATTTGCCGAACTCAGCCGGCAATCACTCCTCCGTCTCCCTCCTGCAAAAGCCTGGGCGGAAGATCCCCGAGCCCTCCGCGCCGCACACGTCACCGCTCGAGTTCTTCAATGGCCTCGGCGGCTTCGATCAGGACGGGCGGGAATATGTGACGATCCTCAAGGGCGGCGCCGTCACGCCCGCGCCATGGATCAATGTGATCGCCAATCCCGGTTTCGGCTTCCAGGTCTCGGCGGAGGGAAACGGTTACACCTGGGCTGAAAACAGCCGCGAGAACCAGCTTGCGCCATGGTCGAACGATCCCGTGGTCGATGCGAGCGGCGAGACGATCTACATCCGCGACGAAGAGACCCTCGAACTTTGGAGCCCGACCGCGCAGCCGATCCGCGGCGGCGGCGCTTATGTTTCGCGCCACGGTTTCGGCTACAGCCGTTTCGAGCACGAGGCGAACGGCATCGCGCTCGATCTCCTGCAATATGTGCCGCTTGCCGACCCCATCAAGATCTCGCGCCTGACCCTTCGCAACCTTTCCGGTCGCCCGCGCCGTCTGTCGGTCACGAGTTATGCGGAATTGGTGCTCGGCACCTCGCGCAGCGCCACGGCACCATTCCTTGTGACTGAGATGGACGAGGCCACCGGCGCGATGCTGGCGCGCAATCCCTGGGGCATCAATTCCTCCGATGGCATCGCCTTTGCCGACCTTTGCGGACGGCAAACCGCCTGGACCGCCGACCGGACCGAATTCCTTGGCCGCTATGGCCATCCCTCGGCGCCTCGCGCGCTCGCAGGCGATCGGCCGCTGTCCGGGCTCACCGGCGCCGGGCTCGATCCCTGCGCGGCCCTGCAACAGACCATCGAGATCGGCGCGGGCGAAACGGTCGAGATCGTCTCGTTTCTCGGGCAGTGCGGCTCGCAGGAGGAGGTCCAGGCTCTGCTTGCGCGCTATCGTGCGGCCGATCTCGATGCGGTCCTCCGGGAGGTGACGGATCACTGGGCCGACGTCTTGCAGGCGGTTCAGGTCAAGACGCCGGATCGCGCGATGGACATCATGCTCAATGGCTGGCTGCTCTACCAGACGCTCGCCTGCCGCATCTGGGCGCGCTCGGCATTCTACCAGGCGAGCGGCGCTTACGGCTTTCGCGACCAGTTTCAGGACGGCATGGCCCTGACGCTGGCAAGGCCCGACGAGACGCGGCGCCATTTGTTGCGTGCGGCCGGTCGGCAGTTCGTCGAGGGCGATGTCCAGCACTGGTGGCTGCCTCAGTCGGGGCAAGGTGTGCGCACGCGGATTTCCGACGACCGCGTCTGGCTCGCATTCGCGGCGGCGACCTACATGGATGCAACGGGTGATGCCGCAGTGCTGGACGAGATCGTTCCGTTCCTCGACGGACCGGCGCTCAGCCCCGGCGAGCACGATGCCTTCTTCCATCCCACGGAGGCGGCCGAATCCGCCTCGCTGTTCGAGCACTGCGCCCGTGGCCTCGATCAGTGCCTCGAACTCACCGGCAAGCGCGGCCTGCCGCTCATCGGCACCGGCGACTGGAACGACGGCATGAACCGTGTCGGCGAAGGCGGCAAGGGCGAGAGCGTCTGGCTCGGCTGGCTATTGCTGCGCGCAATCGAGCTGTTCGCGCCATTGGCGGAAGGGCGTGACCCGGGACGCGCCGAACGCTGGCGCGCCCACGCAGCCTCGGTGCGCAAGGCGCTCGAGAAGCACGCCTGGGACGGCGAATGGTATCGCCGCGCGACCTTCGACGACGGCACATGGCTCGGCTCGAAGGACAGCGAAGAATGCCGGATCGACTCCATCGCCCAGTCCTGGGCCGTCCTGTCGGGCGCCGCCGATCCGACCCGGGCGGCAACGGCAATGGCATCGCTGGAGAAGCATCTTATCCGCCGGGAAGACGGCATGGCATTGTTGTTCACGCCGCCCTTCGACAAGACGCCGCGCGACCCCGGCTACATCAAGGGCTATCCGCCGGGCCTGCGCGAGAACGGCGGGCAGTACAGCCATGCGGCCATGTGGGCGATCCTGGCCTTTGCGAAGTCGGGTGCTGGCGACAAGGCGCACGATCTGTTCTCGCTGCTCAATCCGATCAACCACGCGCTTACGCCCGAGGAGATCGAACGCTACAAGGTCGAACCCTATGTCGTTGCCGCCGACGTCTATTCCGTCGCGCCGCATGTCGGCCGGGGCGGATGGACCTGGTACACCGGCTCCGCCGCGTGGATGTACCGTTCCGGCATCGAAGGCATTCTGGGCATTCGGCGCGAGGGGGAATTCCTCGTTGTTGATCCGTGTATCCCGTCGGCTTGGCCGGGCTTCGAAGCCACCGTGCAGGTGGGGTCGACCCGCTACGAGATCCGCGTGGATAACGCGATGCAAGGAGGCTCTGATACATGGTCCGCAGTGATGGACAACAAGGCATTGCAGAACCTGGGAGTCTATGTGCGCGTTCCGCTGGACGGGTACGAACACAGCCTCAGTTTAATGCGATCCGGCGGTTGAGCTCCTGAATCACTTTGCGATTAACGCAGAAATAGCGTATGGTAAAAGTGTCGGCGGTTACTTATACGGGCGCCGTCGATTGAGGGTGGCCTTTGCGCCCTAGCCCTGACCTAAGGAGGACGCCATGTCTTCCAACCATCTCACTTCCGACAACCTGACGATGATCGAACGGCTGCTTAGCGAGTTTCGAGTCATCGAACGTGACCGCGATTTGGATATCGAGACCGCCCAGGCGCGCCTGCTCATCTACGCGTTTGCGGATGGAATCTCGATCGAGGCGGACTTGCGCAGCCTATTGGCCAAGCACATTTCCCTAAACAACAGTCTCGACCGTTCGTCTCGCCGGTGGAGGGCCGAAGCTGACGCGCCCTCCCACAGACAAGAGCACATGCTCCCGTCACCCGAAGAGGAGTTCAACGCGGCCGAGACAATCCATCCAATGACCGCCGCACCCCACGATGAGGAGACACTAATTGGTCGCAGTGCAGTTGGCGAAACGGCCGTCATCTCCTGGGTCCCCGGCTGCGGTGCGGATGACCGCAGCGGGCACTGGGTACGTGTGGATGACGGCAAGCCTTTCGAGGCCGTTCACTGGGTACGAACGATGGCGCTGGAACATTCGAGCGTGGGGTCCACAAGATGATCCCGATTCACCTCGACGAGCGCGCGCTCGATGCTGGACTGGTAGCCTACCTGGCGGCCGTGGGGTCCGATGCCTCGCGCTATCCAGACTTGCGCGCTGAAAGCTCCGAACAGTTGGCCGAAGGAATGCGGGATTGCATAAGGGCGTATCTCTCCTTTCTGCCGACGGACCGCCTCATTGACCAGCTAAGGCGGCATGCCGATGCGGAAGTCGACAACACGATCCGCTACATCGTCAATGCAGATCACCTCATGCGTCAGGCAGCTGATCGGATTTCTATGCTTGAGGCGGAACTTGCTGAAGTGAGCGCGAAATCATTGCGTGCGGACGACCTTGCAGCTGGACTTGAGAGCACTGCCATGAACGAATCAAGGAGGACACATCATATTCCCGCCGATGTGCGGGCCGCGATCAGCGCATTTCTCAGCGAATGCCAGAAAAACACCCGACCGTTTGCGGTATCGGAAGCGCTGGATGCGGTACGGCGCATCTTTCCCGACCTCGAAATCTCGGATGACGGTCTTCTGGATGCTATTGCCAGCGAAGCTTCTTCCGCGGGTTTCGATGTTAATTTTGACATCCCTGCGGCTTCCGTAACACCCAAGCGAATGGCGCTCGAGCGGTGGGACAATGAGGGCGGAGCGATCGGAGGATATTCATCCGCCGAGTCGCAGCACAGGGCGGAAGACGACTCGAAAGGCGCCAGGCGGCACGCCAAGGAACAAAAAACAGGGAAGACCTGACAACTCGACTTCGAATTCAACGAATGTAGCGTCATGCCGGTGGGCTGATGATGCGCTTGACCGGAGCAATATTATTATCGAATTCTCGTTATCTGCGCAGGTCACGCAGCATATAATATTTCTGAGTATATAATACATCATGATCAAAAAATGACTTCAACTCAAAAACTTCTAATATTTTTACTTCGCGGGAATGCGATATTTATTTTTTTGTTGTCTTGAAAAGATCCAAATTACGCATATATAAAATAAGAGAGCAGCTTCATAAACTCTTTTTCCTTACAGGAGTGTTTTGGAATCACCCGCTCTCGCGGAGATCAATCATGTTCGGATTTCGAGGCGGCGAAAGCACGGACACTGTCGCGCGCAAGAAGTCCTATATGAAAGACGCGCAGCAAAAGTGGCCATTTCTGACCAATTTCGATTGCTCGACGATCAAGACAGAAGGTCAGCTCGGATCGATGGTCAAGACGCGCAGCGGCATCACAGATGAACAGGCGAAACTGGATGTCGGCGCCTGGATGCAAGGCAAGCGGTTCTGACACTTTACGGCAAGGCTCCCGAGCGGTTTCGGCAGGTGCTGAGTTCCGCTGAACGCGTGATGAATCATCCCGCGCACGAAACGCGACGCGTAGCGCGGCCATGATGGAGCACCGCCCATCATCAGGCCAAGTTCGTGAACCAATGCAGTGCATGGGCATGAAAGGATACCATAATGTCATCCCAGAACGAGAACGGCGGCAGAGGTGGCCCCTGGGGCGGCGGAACCCAGCCCGGCGCCGACCTCGAAGATTTCATCCGACAGGCGCAGGACGGACTCAAACAGTTCATGCCCGGCGGCAACCCGCGTGGATTGCTGATCTTTGCCGGGCTCGCATTTGTCGCACTGGGGGCATGGACCACCTACTATACCGTGCCAAGCGACTCCGTCGCCGTTGTGCAGCGTTTCGGGAAGTACCTGAAGGAGGTCCCATCCGGCCTACACTTCAAGATACCGCTGGGGGTCGATACGGCAACGATCGTTCCCGTCAAGCGGCAATTGAAACAGGAGTTTGGCTTCACAACCCCTGGTGCTGCAGATCCGTTTCAAAGTCCCCGCCCACAGGAAGCGACGCGCGAGACCCAGATGGTGACCGGCGATTTGAACGCCGCATTGGTGGAATGGGTGATCCAGTACCGCATTTCGGATCCCGTCAAATTTCTCTTCGAGGTCCGCGAGCCGAGTGAAACGCTGCGCTATGTTTCCGAATCCGTCATGCGAGAGGTCGTAGGTGACCGCACCGTCGACGAGGTGATCACAATCGGCCGTCAAGAGATCGAGTCCGAGGCGTTGAACAAGATGCAGGCGCTCTCCACCAAATACGCCATGGGGATCAGCATCGATCAGGTCCAGCTCAAGAACATCAATCCGCCTGAGCCGGTACAGGAATCGTTTAACGAGGTGAACCAGGCCCAGCAGGAGAAGGAGAAACTGATCAACGAGGCCCGGCGTGACTATAACAAAGTGATACCCTTGGCCGAGGGCGAGAAGGATCAGCGCATCCGTGAGGCCGACGGCTACCGCCTGAAAAGAATCAATGAGGCGGAAGGCGATGTCGCCCGGTTCGGTGCCTTGCTGACGGAGTACAACAAGGCCCCCGAGGTTACGCGCCGCCGCATCTATGTCGAGACCCTGCAGGACGTCATGCCGGGACTCCGCTCGAAGATCATCGTCGATGAGCAGACACGCAGCATTCTGCCGCTGCTCAATCTCGGTTCGCCACAGGGAGAGAGGCCATGAATAAGGGAGCAGTCATAGCCGTCGTGGCGCTCCTTGCCGTTGGAACGTATGTTTCGGTGAGTTCGATCTATACGGTCAGCGAAGTCGAGCAGGCGATCATCACCCAGTTCGGCAAGCCCATTGGCGACCCGGTGACCACAGCCGGTCTGAAATTCAAGATGCCCTTCATCCAGGTAGTCAATCCGATCGACCGGCGGGTCCTCGAATGGGACGGCAACCCGTCGGACATGCCGACCAAGGACAAGCTCTATATCTCGGTTGATCTCTTCGCCCGTTGGCGGATCACCGATCCCCTCCAGTATTTTCTCCGGTTGCATGATGAGCGCAGCGCCCAGTCCCGTCTCGACGACATCCTCGGCAGTGAAACCCGCAACGCCGTCGCCAAGCACGAACTGATAGAGATCATCCGAACCACCAAAGGTCGCGAGCCCCTGCGCGACGCGCTCCTGACCGAGGCGGAACGGGAGCAGGATATTGGATCTCTCGTGCCGATTCAGAAGGGGCGCAAACTGGTCGAAGAAGAGATCTTCACTGCCGCTGCCGACAAGGTTCGGGTGTTCGGTATCGAGTTGCTCGATATTCGTTTCAAGCGGATCAACTACAATGAAAGCGTCCGACCCAAGATCTACGACCGCATGATCAGCGAGCGCCGTCAGATCGCGGAGCGCTTTTTGTCGGAGGGCCACGGCGAGGCAGCCAGAATCCGCGGCAACCGCGTCCGCGACCTGAACAAGATTCAGTCGGAAGCCTATCGCGAGGTCGAAGAGATCAGGGGCCTTGCCGACGCGAAAGCCACCGAAATCTACGCGAGGGCTTACAATCAAACTCCTGCATCAGTGGCGTTCTACGAATTCACGCGAACCATGAAGTCGTACAAGGCGATGATTGCCGAGAACACGACGCTTGTCCTGTCCACGGATAGCGAGCTATTCAAGTTTCTCAAGGGTATGGATCCCGACAACGCAGTCAACGCCCCTGGCAACGAGCCATCAAATGGCGGCGAGGTCGCACGTGACGTGCTCCGCTGAAATGTCCTCGCTTTGCGGTTGGTCTGCCCTTTGGGTCGTCAACACATGAACTCGATTGCAGCACTGTATTGGCGGTAGCGGTCCTCCGCTACCACCATACCCCCCCAGCCTTGCGTGCGGGAAATGCGCGCCTCCGATGAGTTTCTGCAGGTGGCCGGTTACCTCGATCATGAAGGGGCCGTTGACCATCGGCTGGATGGTCACGCTATCGACCAGATCGCGGATCGGCTTATAGGCCTCCTGGTGTCCGTGCTCGCCATTCTCTCGAAGAGTAGTGGCCAGCCGCTCGATCGCGTCGAGGTATGCGCGGACGGCGGCGGGGTGCAGCTCCACCACCTTCGGTGCTTCGTCGGTCTGCTCAAGTTCCGCGACGATGGTGGCGCGCTCCGCCTTGAGCCGGGCGATTTCCGCCTTGGCATCATCCTCGGCGAGCACTCCCTTGATGGTTAGCTGGATGGCCCGTTCGAGTTCGGAGGACACCGCCCTGTGCCGCGCCTCGAGCTTGGCGCGCCTGTTGATGCTGTCCGCCGCGAGGCGCCGCCGCTCGTCATTGTAGGTCTTGAGGTAGAGTGCGATGGCCTCGGGGCTGGCCAGTCGCTCGCGCAGACCGTCGACCACCACCGGCTCGATGGTGTCGAGGAAATAGGGCGTGCGGTGGTCGCAGGAGCCGCTTTCCTTTGATGCCGTGCATTGTACGCGCACCCGTCCGCCGCGCCGGTCCTTGATCGACATGCCCGCGCCGCAGCAGCCGCATTTGAGCAGTCCGGAGAGCAGGTGCCTGGGCGCGCGCCGGCGGCTCTGGCTCATATGTGTGCGCTCGCCCTTGCGCGCCTGGGCAGCATCGAAGGTGGGGCGGTCGATGATGGCGAGGTGCGGTGCGTCGGCGCGCATCCATTCGTTCTCGGGGTTAACCCGTGAGATGCGCTTGCCGGTATCCGGATCCTTTACCATCCGCACCCGGTTCCAGACGATCTCGCCTGCGTAGAGCGGGTTGAGCAGGATGCCGTGACCGCGCGTCTTGTTGCCGTTGATGGTCGAGGCGTTCCAGCGCACCCCTCGCGGTGGCGGGAGGCGTTCGGCATTGAGTTCGCCAGCGATCCCGCGCGGGGACTTGCCGGCTACATAGTTCTCGAAGATCCGGCGCACCACCTGCGCTTCTTCTTCATGGATTTCCAACTCGCCCGGTTTGCCCGGCACCGGCCGGTAACCGTAAGCGCGCCCGCCGGCATGGCGCCCGTCTCGAGTGACGCCCGCCATGCCGCGCCGGATCATCACTTTCAAGTCCTCGAGGTACTGGCTGTCAATTATGGCCTTGATGCCATCGGTCAGGCGCGTCACCTCGCCATCGGTCGGGGTCATGATCTTAACCCCGGAAAATGTGAGCTGCTTGCGGATGTTGGCGCGGTCGCCTTCGTCGCGGCCGATGCGGCTCATCGTTTCGGCTATGACCACGTCAAAGATGCGCTCCCGGCCATCGGCGAGAAGGCGTAGCATCCCGTCGCGGCCATGGAGCGATGCTCCCGACCGGGCGCGGTCGGCATAAACCTCCACCACCTCATGGCCCATCCGGTCTGCGTAATCGCGGCAGACAGCAATCTGGTCCTCAATGGAGCGGTCGCGCTGCAGGTCGGAGGAAAAGCGGGCGTAGATGGCGGCTTTAGGCATCGTCGTCGTTTTGCTTGGAGTTGGCGGCGATTTGGGCGACATGATCGCGCCGCGCCGCGTCAAGTGCAAGCGCTATGACGATGCGTCGGATTTCAGGCTCCAGTTCGGGCCGTTGGGGTTTTCGCTCTGTGCTGCTGCGGCCTGCCATAGGCGTGCTGTTCTCTGCCGTTTGACTGACAGCGAGACTGTCACCGCAGAGGATTGGCAGGATGGCGCGAGGTGGCGGCGCGCGTCCGCGCCCGCGCCACCGGAAGTGCCGGATTACGCACGCAGCTCTCGCCAGATGGGATTCAGGCGGCGGCGGATTGTGCGCTCGTCGGGGGCATCGCCATTCTCCGAGCGGCGGGAAAACCATTCCTGAAACTCGCCGACAAACTCTGCCTGGGTTTCCGGCAGGCCATGCTCGTGAATGCGCTTGATGACGGCCACGTACATCGCGTCCCAATCGTATTTGTAGGCGCTCGGTGCGGTGGAGGGGCGGCGGACCATATCGTTCTCATCCTCGAAACGCGCCATTTCGGCAGCGCTTATCAGGATGTCAGCCTTGGCGACCACAAGGCCTCCGGATGGTTCGGTGATGAATTCCCATTCCGTACGGTCATGCTGCTTTACGCGATGAACACGTACCTCCGTCGGCCCAGTGCCGTCCCGGCGGAACATGGGCATGATGTCGGCGGCGTGCAGCGCTACCAGGCCGGCAATCGGACCTGCTCTGGATTGGATCAATGAAACGCTGGTGATCAGCTCGAGGCGTTCAAAGGCCGCCCACTCCGCAATGTCGGTAGGCGTGCAGCCCCAGCGCGCCGATACCTCAAATAGAGTGTAGAAGACC
>NZ_JANKOF010000023.1 GCF_024655565.1 Nitratireductor sp. ZSWI3
CCACGCCTCGGGAGCGCGGTCCGGCGGCACCTGCGGCTCGGCGGCCGGTGGCGCAGCGGGGCGTGCCGGTGCCGGACGTGGTTGCGGCTCGGCAGGCCTTGCCGGTCTCGGTCCGGCCGCCGGCGCCGCAGTCGGCGCGGGCACGGCGGGTGCCTTCCTTTCGGCCTTTTCGGCCGGCGAATGGGCCGAAGCCTGCTCCGCCGGCTCGAACGCCCGAATGTTGCTCTCGACCACCACGTCGCTTGGCCCGCCGATGAGGATCAGATGTTCGACATCGTCACGGCGCACGAGCACCAGGCGCCGGTGATTGTCGACGGGTGTCGCATCGGTCACGGCCAGACGTGGCTGGCGGCCACGCGCGCCGGAAATGAAGGTCCCCGGGGTCATTCCCCGGGTGATGCGCAGGATAACCCAGAGCAGAATTGCAACTGCGACAAGAACAACAACCCAGAACGCCGCCTCAGCATATGCCTCCCCGAAGATGTCGACCAGCAGACCGCGCATTGAATCGCTCCAAAAAAAGCTCAATCCCGACACAGTAGGCGCAGTGTCACGGGGCGGCAACCCGCCTGAGCCGCTTATCCCTTAACCGTCTTTGCCATTTCGCGCACAATCAAGGCCGATTTGCCGTTGGATTACCGGTGTCCGCTTGCAGATGGCGGGTGCCCTGATATATCCGGAACGGATCGGGTCTGCGCAAGAACCCGGCGACGATTGGGCTCGACAGACGGGAAACGCATGGCCAAGCAAACTGGCGGAGAGATCCACGCGGCACCTATCATTGACCAGAGCTCGCGTCCCGGAGCCATCACGCGGCTCATCATCTTCATCGCGGTTCTGACCGTATCGGCAATCGCGTTCTCGGTTTTCCGCGACAGGCTGGGGGACCCGTTCCTGCTCGGCATTCTGGGAATGCTGGCGATGATCGGCGTCGGGTTCCTGTTCGCCACGGCGATCGGCTTCGTCCAGGTGGCGCCTCGCTCGGCGGGTAGCGAGCTGTCGCGGGCGTTCGTCGATTCCATGGAGGAAGGCCTCGTCGTCGCCGATGCGAAAGGGCGCATCCTTTATGCCAATAACGCTTATGCCCAGATGACCGGCGCAACCTCGGTCGCCGACGTCAAGACGGTCGACAGCCTGCTCTCCGACAATCCGGAGGCCGCGCCGATCGTCGAGCGGCTGGCGGCAGGCCTGCGCGACGGGCGGGCGGGCGATGGCGAGTTTCGCCTGGCGCGGTCGATCCGGCCCGGTGCCGAGCTTGGTGCCCGCTGGTACCGGGCCTGGGCGCGCATCTTCAAGCTGCCGGGCCACCGCCAGCCCGTATCGGCATGGCAGATCGCCGACATTTCCACGGAGCGCGCCGAACAGGAGCGCTTCTTCCTCGATTTGCAGAAGGCGATCGATCATCTGGATCACGCGCCGGCCGGCTTCTTCGCCGCCGATCCGGACGGGCGCGTCACCTACATCAACGCGACGCTCGCGGAGTGGCTGGGGATCGATCTTGCCAATTTCGTGCCGGGCGCAGTGCGGCTGCCGCAGATCGTCGCCGGCGACGGCATGGCGCTCATCAACGCGGTCAAGGCCGAGCCGGGCACGGCGCGCAACGCGGTGATCGATCTCGACCTGTCGACCATGGAGGGGGAGGTCCTGCCCGTGCGTTTCATGCACCGGGTGACGTCGAGCCGCGACGGATCGGCGGCCCCGACGCGGACCATCGTCCTCAACCGCAGCCACGGCGAGGACGCCTCGGCGGATCTGCGTGCGTCGGAAGTCCGCTTCACCCGCTTCTTCAACTCCACGCCGATGGCCATTGCCTCGGTGGATCACGAAGGGCGGATCCTGCGCACCAACGCGCCGTTCCTGTCGCTGTTCTCGCGCGTCGTCGACAGCGGCGCCGTCGAGCGGCACATCAGGCTCGACACGGTCATCCACGAGCGGGACCGCGAGGCCTTCGCCCTGGCGCTGGAGCGCGCCAAGCAGCGGCAGGCTGAGATCGCGCCCATCGATACGGTCCTGCCCGACGACGCGGAGCGGCATGTGCGCTTCTATGTCAGCCCGGTGGTCGACCATGCGGGCGGCGAGGGCGCCGAGGAGGCGGCCATCGTCTATGCCGTCGAGACCACCGAGCAGAAGGCTCTCGAGGCGCAGATGGCGCAGAGCCAGAAGATGCAGGCGGTGGGCCAGCTGGCCGGCG
Organism: Nitratireductor sp. ZSWI3; assembly: GCF_024655565.1. Taxonomy (GTDB): domain Bacteria; phylum Pseudomonadota; class Alphaproteobacteria; order Rhizobiales; family Rhizobiaceae; genus Nitratireductor. The sequence continues at coordinate 2,192 of NZ_JANKOF010000023.1, forward strand.
GTATCGCGCACGATTTCAACAACGTGCTGACCGCCATCATCATGGCGTCCGATCTGCTCCTGACCAACCATCGCCCGTCCGATCCGTCGTTCCCGGACATCATGAACATCAAGCAAAACGCAAACCGGGCGGCTTCACTGGTGCGGCAACTGCTCGCGTTCTCGCGGCGCCAGACGCTCAGGCCGGAGGTGCTCAACCTGACGGATGTGCTGGCGGATCTGCGCATGCTGCTGGCGCGGCTGGTCGGCAACGACATCGGGCTGACGGTCGAGCACGGCCGCGACCTGTGGCCGGTGAAGGCGGATATCGGCCAGTTCGAGCAGGTGATCGTCAATCTGGCGGTGAACGCGCGTGACGCGATGCCCGACGGCGGCGCGTTGACGGTCAGGACCAGAAACGTCGCGTCCGATGAATGCGCCGGGTTCCCCTACCGCGAGCTCACCGCCGCGGACTATGTCGTCGTCGAGGTGGAGGACACCGGCAGCGGTATCGAGCCGGAAACGATCAAGAAGATCTTCGAGCCGTTCTTCACGACGAAGGAAGTGGGCAAGGGGACCGGCCTCGGCCTGTCGATGGTGTATGGCATCGTCAAGCAGACGGGCGGCTTCATCTTCTGCGATTCCGAGGTGGGCAAGGGCACGACGTTCCGCATCTTCCTGCCGCGCCACATCCCGACGGAAGCCGAGAAGGCCGCCGAGACCAACGGCGCGGCCGAGGAGCAGGCGCGCCGGGCCAAGGAAGAAAGCCGCGACCTTTCCGGCTCCGCGCGCGTGCTTCTCGTCGAGGACGAGGATGCGGTCCGCATGGGCAGCGTGCGCGCGCTCTCATCGCGCGGCTATGAGGTGCATGAGGCAAGTTCGGGCGCCGAGGCGCTGGAGGTCTTCAACGCCCTCGACGGCAAGGTCGATATCGTCGTCTCGGACGTCGTCATGCCGGAAATGGATGGGCCGACCCTGCTTGGCGAATTGCGGAAGATGCAGCCCGACATCAAGTTCATCTTCGTGTCGGGCTATGCCGAGGATGCCTTCGCCAAGAACCTTCCCGAGGATGCGCAGTTCGGCTTCCTGCCAAAACCCTTCTCGCTCAAGCAGTTGGCGACAGTCGTCAAGGAAATGCTGGAAGCCGACTGACGGTTTCAGACTGGTTTTCCGCATTTATGCGGACGTCAGGTGATTCCACCTGACTGCAAAATGCTCTAGACGGAAACGGCGCGGCGCACCCGGTTTTCGGCCCCGAAAATCTTCAGGTAGCGCTCGATCTCGGCAGGGTCGCCGGTGGCCTTCTCGGGATTGTCGGATAGTTTCACGGCCGGCCTTCCGTTCGCTTCGCTGACCTTGCAGACAAGCGAGATGGCTTTCAGGCCATCGATCTCGCGCGGCGCGCAGTCCTCGAAATCATTGGTCAGGTTGGTGCCCCAGCCGAACGCCATCCGCACCTTGCCGTCGAAGTGGCGGTAGGTGCGTTCAATCGTGTCGACGTCGAGGCCGTCGGAGAAGATCAGCAGCTTGTCGCGCGGATCCTTGCCGTGCCGGCGCCAGAACTTCATGATCCGTTCGCCGCCCTCGATGGGCGGGGCGCTGTCGGGCCGGAAGCCGGTCCAGTCCGCCACCCAGGGCGGCGCATCGCGCAGGAACGATTCCGTACCGAAGGAGTCCGGCAGGACGATCAGCAGGTTGCCGCCGTAATAGCTTTGCCAGTCCTGCAGCACCCGATAGGGCGCCTCGCGCAATTCAGCCTCGGTGTCGGCGAGCGCCGCCAGCACCATCGGCAACTCGTGAGCGTTGGTGCCGAGTGCCTCCAGGTCGGTGTCCATGGCCAACAGGACGTTCGACGTACCGGTGAAGGCGTCCCCGATGCCCTCCTTGAGCGCCTCAACGCACCAGCGCTGCCAGAGAAACGAATGCCTGCGGCGGGTGCCGAAGTCGGAAATCCTGATGTCCGGGAGCTTCTTCAGGCGCTCCACCTTCGACCAGACCTTGGCCTTGGCGCGCGCGTAGAGAACATCGAGCGCGAAGGGGCCGAGCGAGCGCATGGCGGCCCTCGAGCGCAGCTCATTGATGATGGCGAGCGCCGGAATCTCCCACATCGTGGTTTCCATCCAGCGGCCGTGGAAATGCAGCTCGTACTGTCCGCCGCGGCGCGTCAGCTCGTATTCGGGAAGGCGAAAATCGGCCAGCCAGTTCAGGAACTCCGGCTGGAAAATCTGCTTGCGGCCGTAGAACGTGTTACCGGCGAGCCAGATCATCTCCTTCTTGCCGAAGCGGATGGCGCGGGCATGGTCGAGTTGTTCCCGCAACTCGCCCTCATCGATCTCCTCGGCCAGAAGAACCTTCTTGTTCCGGTTGATCAGCGAGAAGGTCGCATCGACCTTGGGATAGAGACCCCAGATCATCTGCAGCATGAGGAGCTTGTAGAAATCCGTGTCGAGCAGGCTGCGGCAGATCGGATCGAGCTTCCAGGTGTGGTTGTATACGCGTCGCGCGATATCCGTCTTCGGCATGTCTCGGGTCGATCCTGCAGGTTGCGCCGCAGCGCTTGTTTCAGGAGAGGCAGACGACACCGGGAGAGGGGCGTTTGTCAATGAGGTAGCAAGGGGAGGCAGCAAGGGGAGGCAGCAAGGGAACGCAGCAACGGCGAAGGGAGCGCTTTAAATTGCGTTAACGCGCTTAACGTTCCGTTAACCATTCGGGCGAACACTCTTCAACGGGAGGAGATCCGAGGAGACGATCATGTCCAGCTCAGGGTCCGTTCCACTGTTTCGGGCGTTTGCGGGCGCCCTGGTTCTCACAATCTTCCTGTCCGGCCAGCATCAGACGGCCTTGGCCCACGAAGCCGCGTCGGGATGGCGTTATCCCTATGCCTGCTGTTCGGACCGGGATTGCCGCGAGGTGAAGGATGCGGCCGTTTCGGAGATACCGGAAGGCTATCTGATCGAGGTCACCGGCGAGATCATCGGTTATGCCGATGATCGGGTGAAGAATTCGCCGGACGGCGTCTTTCACTGGTGCTCGGTCGCGGGAAAGGACGATTCCCGGACGATCTGCCTGTTCGTGCCGCCGCGCAGCTACTGAGGTTGCCCTGGTTCGGCTTGCCGGCCGGTCACAACGGGATGTTGTCGTGCTTCTTCCAGGGATTCTGCAGATCCTTGTTGCGAAGCATGCGCAGAGCCCGCGCGACGCGCTGACGGGTGGAATGCGGCATGATCACCTCGTCCACATAACCGCGCTCGGCGGCCACGAAGGGCGACAGAAAACGGTCTTCATACATTTTGGTGTGCGCGGCGATCTTCTGCGGATCGTCGATGTCCTTGCGGAAGATGATCTCCACCGCGCCCTTGGCGCCCATCACGGCGATCTGCGCCGACGGCCAGGCGTAGTTTATGTCGCCGCGCAGGTGCTTCGAGGCCATCACGTCGTAGGCGCCGCCAAAGGCCTTGCGGGTGATGACGGTGATTTTCGGCACGGTCGCTTCCGCATAGGCGAAAAGCAGCTTCGCGCCGTGCTTGATCAGGCCGCCATACTCCTGAGCCGTGCCGGGCAGGAAACCGGGCACGTCCACGAAGGTCACGAGCGGGATGTTGAAGCAGTCGCAGAAGCGGACGAAGCGGGCGGCCTTGCGCGAGGCGTCGGAATCCAGCACGCCGGCCAGCACCATCGGCTGGTTGGCGACGAAGCCCACCGTCCGGCCTTCGATGCGGCCGAAGCCAGTGACGATGTTCCTGGCGAATGAAGACTGGATCTCGAAGAAATCCGCCTCGTCGCAGGTTTTCAGGATCAGTTCCTTGATGTCGTAGGGCTTGTTCGCATTGTCGGGCACGAGCCGGTCGAGCGAAAAATCCTTGTCGGCGACGGACTGATAGCACTCCACCTCCGGAATCTCGGTCGTGTTGGAGGTGGGCAGGAAGTCGATCAGCCGGCGCATCTGCAGGAGCGCCTCGATGTCGTTGTCATAGGCGCCGTCGGCGATCGAAGACTTCACCGTGTGGACCGAAGCGCCGCCGAGCTCCTCCGCCGTCACCGTCTCGTTGGTGACCGTCTTCACCACATCCGGTCCGGTGACGAACATGTAGGAGGTGTCGCGCACCATGAAGATGAAATCCGTCATCGCCGGCGAATAGACGTCGCCGCCGGCGCAAGGCCCCATGATGACCGAAATCTGCGGGATGACGCCCGAGGCCAGAACGTTGCGCTGGAAGATCTCGGCATAGCCGCCCAGCGCCGCCACGCCCTCCTGGATGCGGGCGCCGCCGGCATCGTAGAAGCCGATGATCGGCGCCCGGTTCTTCAGCGCCATTTCCTGGACCTTGACGACCTTTTCGGCATGGGCTTCGGACAGGGAGCCGCCGAAAACCGTAAAATCCTTGGCGAACACGAACACGGTGCGCCCGTTGACCGTTCCCCAACCGGTCACCACGCCGTCGCCGGCGATGCGCGTCTTCTCCATGCCGAAATCCGTCGAACGATGTTCGACGAACATGTCAAACTCTTCGAAAGTGCCCTCGTCGAGAAACGTCTCGATGCGCTCGCGCGCCGTCAGCTTGCCCTTGGCGTGCTGCGCGTCGATGCGCTTCTGTCCGCCGCCCTCGCGTGCGACGGCACGGCGGCGTTCCAGTTCGAGAAGCACTTCCTTCATGCGTGTCTCCCCCGTTGGCGATGGTGCTGTTACCGCTGTTGGAACGGTTCATCGTTTCACGGAAACGATGAACCGTTCTATCTCATTGTTTTTCCGCATTTATGCGGTCGTCAGGTGATCCCACCTGACTGCAAAATGCTTTAGCACGCCGGCGCGTCCGCGCAAACGGCGAGCCGCGCCGGCCAATCAAGGATCACCAGCTTCCGGTATTCTCCATCGATGCCCAGGGCTCTGCCGGGGCCTTGGCCTCGCCCTTCTGCAAGAGCTCGATCGAAATGCCGTCCGGCGAACGCACGAAGGCCATGCGTCCGTCGCGGGGCGGACGGTTGATCGTCACGCCCTTCTTCATCAGGGTCTCGCAAAGCGCGTAGATGTCGTCGACCTCATAGGCAAGGTGACCGAAATTGCGCCCGCCCTGATAGTCCTCGGGATCCCAATTGTAGGTCAGCTCGACCAGCGGCGCCTGTTCGTTCTCGCCGCGCGTCTTGTCTTCCGGAGCTGCCAAAAAGACCAGCGTGTAGCGTCCCTTTTCGTTGCTGGAGCGACGCGTCTCGATGAGTCCAAGCTTATCGCAGTAAAAATCGAGCGCTTCGTCGAGATCCTTAACGCGGACCATTGTGTGCAGGTAACGCATGTTCTTCCTCGCTGTCTTGTTTACGTAAATGATGCCGGACGTCTACCCTTGCCGACTGTCTATGGTGACCGTTAATCGATTGTTCAAACGCGCTGAACTCCTTCAAATCCCAGTGTTTGCACCTTTTGTTGAAAATCGGAAACTGGGTCTTGCTATGGCACAAAGCGCGAATGTTATCCTGAATCTCGACAGTGAGTCGGGCGGACTTGAAAAAAGGCTTATCGGGATGGAAGACAAGTCCTCGGCAACCAGGGGATATGGGGCGAGCGACCTGGCGACGCACGAAGACGACGCCAAGGACGGTGGGGAGCTTATCGAGATTTCCGGCGCGATCAAATGGTTTGATGTCGCCAAAGGTTATGGTTTTGTCCTGCCGGACGAAGAGGAACATGGTGATGTGCTGCTGCACGTGACCTGTCTGCGCAAGGACGGCTTCCAGACCGCGCTCGAAGGTGCGCGGGTCGAATGCCTGGCCCGCCAGGGAGACAAGGGGCTGCAGGCGTTCAAGGTCATCTCCATCGATCTGTCGACGGCCGCTCATCCGGTCGAGGACCAGGCTCCGCGCACACATGTGACCGTGACTCCCGAGAGCGGGCTGGAGCGGGCCCTTGTGAAGTGGTTCAACAGGACCAAGGGATTCGGGTTTCTCACGCGCGGCGAGGGGACCGAGGACATCTTCGTCCATATGGAGACGCTGCGCCGTTACGGCGTCACCGAACTGAGGCCGGGGCAGGTGGTCCTCGTCCGCTTCGGTCGCGGCGAGAAAGGTCTTATGGCCGCCGAAATCTATCCGGATAAGGGCACTCTGGCGGCTGCGCATTGAGCGGCGCCTTCCTGTCGTCGATGGTGTGCCCATGATTTCTCGTGCCAGTCTTGCCTTCGCAGCCGCTTGCAGGTGGGCCCGGGCGGCTTTCGTGCCGCTCTTCCTGTTCGCCGGCGTCTTGGGTGCGGCCGCGCAAACCACCGTCATGCGCCTGCCGGTCGATCCCGATCCACTGGTCATCGAGACCGCGGCCGGCGAGAGGCAGTTCCGCATCGAGATCGCCGACGAGGCGTCCGAACGTCAGCGCGGCCTGATGTTCCGCCAGTCCATGCCGGACGATCGCGGGATGCTCTTCATCTTCCCCGCCGAAAGCCGGCAGGGGTTCTGGATGCAAAACACGCCGTTGCCGCTCGATCTCCTGTTTATCGGGGCCGACGGCGTCGTCCGCGCGATCGGCAAGGGCGTCCCGTTTTCCACCGAATCGATCTCACCGGACGTCGAATCCCAGTTCGTGCTTGAACTTGTGGCCGGAACTGCGCAGAAATCGGGGATCGAGGTCGGCGATCGTCTGCGCCATCCGCGCATCGAGGCGCCTGCCGGCCGGTAATTTCCCATCGTTCCCAACAGGCTTTTCCAGTCGGCATGCAGTTTTTCTCCCACGACGGTTTCGAGCTGGCCTTCATCGACGAAGGCGAGGGCGACCCGATCCTTCTGATCCATGGCTTCGCATCCACGCATTTCGTGAACTGGGTCGCGCCCGGCTGGGTGAAGACGTTGCGGGATGCGGGTTTCCGCGTCATCGCACTCGACAATCGCGGTCACGGCCGATCCTCCAAGAGCCATGAGAAGGCCGACTACACCCCGAGCAGAATGGCCGGCGATGCTGCTGCCTTGCTCGACCATCTCGGCATCGCCCGTGCGCATGTCATGGGATATTCCATGGGCGCAAGGATTTCGGCCTTCCTCGCGCTGGAGCATCCGGAAAAGGTCGCGACCCTGATCTTTGGCGGGCTCGGCATCGGCATGATCGACGGCGTCGGCGAATGGGATGAGATCGCCGAGGCGCTGCTGGCGCCCGATCCGGCTGCCATCACCTCCGAGCGCGGGCAGATGTTCCGCAAATTCGCCGACCAGACGAAAAGCGACCGCGAGGCGCTGGCAGCCTGCATCGCGACGTCGCGCGAGCTGCTCTCGCAGGTCCAGGTCGCAAGCATCGAGCAGCCGACACTCGTGGCGGTCGGCACACGCGACGACATCGCAGGCTCTCCCGACATGCTGGCGGCGCTGCTGCCGAACGGCGCGGCCTTCGCGATCGAACGGCGCGACCATATGCTGGCCGTCGGCGACCGCAGCTTCAAGGCAAGGGCGCTGGCCTTTTTGGAGGAGCATCCGCTTGATGGAGCGTAAGGCAACATCCTTCGTCGGCGCCGAGGGCAACCGGCTGGCCGCCGACCTGTGGGACGGCGGCGGGCAGCCGGTGATCTTCCTGCATGGCGGCGGCCAGACGCGGCGCGCCTGGGACGCGACGGCACGGGAAGTGGCGCGCCAGGGGATGCGGGCGATCTCGATCGACCAGCGCGGCCATGGCGAAAGCGCCTGGGTGGAGAGCGGGAATTACGGTTTTCGCCATTACGGCGAAGACGCCGCGGCCGTCATCAGGCAGGTTCAGGAGCGTTTCCACCTCCGCCCGTCGGCCGTCGGCGCGTCGCTGGGCGGCCTTGCCGCGCTGACCGCGGAAATGCAGGGCGGCCCGCTGCTTGAAGCGCTTATCCTGGTGGACATCACGCCGCGCCTCGATCCCCAGGGCGTCGACAAGATCCAGGGTTTCATGAGCGAGCGCATGGAGGAGGGGTTCGGCTCGCTCGAGGAGGCTGCCGGGGCGATTGCGGCCTATCTGCCGCACCGGGCGCCGCGCCGCTCTCTGGAGGGGCTGCGCAAGAACCTGCGCCGCGGTGAAGACGGGCGCTACCGCTGGCATTGGGATCCGGCTTTCATCAAGGGGGCGCAGAACATCAACCGCGGTGCGGAGGCGCTGATGCAGGAGTTGATGGCCGGACTGCCGCAACTGCATCTTCCGGTGCTGCTCGTGCGCGGCATGCGCTCGGAGCTGGTCCAGGAAGAGCATGCGCGCGAATTCGTTTCGCTGGCCCCTTCCGCTTCCTATGTCGATGTCGGCGGTGCGGGCCACATGGTCGCCGGCGACCGCAACGACGTCTTCGCGGCGGAAATCCTCAAATTCCTGAGCCGCGACCAGGCGGCCTGACGCTCATCTGCCGATGAATCTGGCGGTGCGCCGCTCGTGAAAGGCCGCCCGGCCCTCGGCGTAATCGGCGCTCTCGAACGTCTCGTCGCCCAGCGCCTGGGCGCGCGCCGCATCGTCCTGCCGGCCCGTCAGAGCGGCTGCGATGGCGGCCTTCGAGGCGCGGATCGACAGGGGAGCGGCGCCGGCGAGCAGGCCGGCGATCTCGGCGACACGAGCCTCAAGTGCGCTCGCCTCGACAATTTCGAGCAGAAAGCCGCAATCGAGCGCCCGCTGCGCGTCGATGCTCGCGCCGCTGAAGGTGAGATAACGCGCCATCTGGGCGCCGACACCGGCGACGATATCGCCCATCGCCTCGACCGGGTAGGCAAGGCCGAGACGCGCCGCGGGCACGGCGAACCTGGCGTCCGGCGTGGCGATGCGCAGATCGCAGGCCGCCGCGAGGCCGAACCCTCCACCAAAACAGACACCGGAGATCGCCGCCAGCGTCGGCTTGCGGCAGTTGCGCAGGGCGGCGAAGGCGGCCGCGTTCAGAGCCTCGTAGGCGCGTGCCGTCTCTGCGTCGCGGCGCACCGTCTCGAATTCGGCGATGTCGGCCCCTGCGCAGAAGTGATCGCCGGCGCCGCTGACGACGATCACCCGGGCCGCCTCGTCGTTGCCGATCCGCTCGACGGTTTCGGCCAGGTCCTGCCACATGGCGCGGGTGACGGCGTTCCTCTTGTGCGGCCGCTCGAGCCTCAGGCGGACGATGCGGTCGTCGGTCGAGACGGAGAAGCCGCGCTCTTGTGCCGGCATGTCGGCGGCCATGGATCAATATCCCTGCAACGAAGGTCAAGGTTTTTTCGGTTCAATTGAAATGGCTTCTGGCGTATGTTTTTGCGCAACGCAAGTTCCAAGCTCTGTCGGAGATCGCCCATGGCTGCCCGCAACGCGGTTCAGGAAAGCAGCATCACCAAGGACATGCCCCAGCCGGTCGATCCGATCTGGCGCGCCGTGCGCAGCGAGGCGGAGGCGGCCGTCGCCAACGATCCGCTGCTGGCGGCATTCCTCTATGCGACGGTGCTGAACCACGACAATCTGGAAAGCGCCGTCATTCATCGCGTCGCCGAACGGCTGGACCATCCCGACATGGGAGCGGACCTGATCCGGCAGACCTTCCATCTGATGCTGGTCGACGAGCCGGAATGGCGCAGCACCGTGCGGGTCGACATCCAGGCCTATTACGATCGCGATCCGGCGTGCGACCGGTTCATCATGCCGGTGCTTTACTTCAAGGGCTTCCATGCCATCCAGACGCATCGCCTGGCGCATTGGCTGTGGAAGCAGGGACGCAGGGATTTTGCGCTGTATCTGCAAAGCCGCTCCTCCGCCGTGTTCCAGACGGACATCAACCCGGCCGCGCGTCTCGGCAAGGGGATCTTCATCGACCACGCGACCGGTGTCGTGATCGGCGAGACCGCGGTCGTGGAGGACAATGTGTCGATGCTGCACGCCGTCACGCTGGGCGGTACCGGCAAGGAGACGGGTGACCGGCATCCGAAGATCCGGCATGGCGTTCTGATCGGCGCCGGCGCCAAGATCCTCGGCAACATCGAGGTCGGCCATTGCGCACGGGTGGCGGCGGGCTCCGTTCTGCTGACCTCCATTCCCCCGAACAAGACCGTTGCGGGCGTGCCGGCAAGGGTGGTGGGCGAGTCGGGCTGCCGCGAGCCTTCCCGCTCCATGGATCAGATACTGCACGGCGGCGAGGAGGCTTGAGCCGACCGCCTGGCCGTCTTGGCGCGGCTCGGGTCTGCGGGAAACCCTGTTGACCTGTCGCCGCTTCAGGGGCGATATCTCCTTTGAGGGTTTACATCTTGGCGGGGCCCGTGCCAGAAGCCCCGTTCCATTGCCAAAGCCATCGGAGACGTTTCTTGAAGCCCGAAGAAATCAGAAAGCTCGAAGCTTATTTCAAGCGCACCTTCAACAATCCGGCCCTGTCGGTGAAGGCGCGCCCGCGCAAGGAAGATTCCTGCGAGGTTTACGTGGGCGACGAGTTCCTCGGCATCATCTTCAAGGATGAGGACGAGGGAGAACTCTCCTACAATTTCTCGATGGCCATTCTCGACATCGATCTTTAGCCAAGGCGGCCGCCCGTTCGGTGTTGTCTTGCTGATCGAGAACCGATGGAGCCCTGGAGATCGATGCTGATCTCAGGGCTCTTTCTTTATGTTGGCCTCGGGTGCGCGTTTGGGGAGGCCAATAATCGTAGCTGACGTCAGAGCGTCAGGTGGGATCATCGGCGCCGTCACTCGGTTCTCAGGTAGGATGCCGCCTTCCCGCGTATGGCCCGGTCCAGTTGCCGCCAATCTCCGAGAAGAGCGGCTGGAAAGCGATAGGTCAGGCTGAGATTCCGGCCGATCGCCACATCGCGCTCGCAAGGCGCGAGGGATTCCCGTGCGGCTTGCCCGCTGAGGCAACGGGCCACGAATGGCGGGGCGGCGTCGCTCCCTGCGGCGACGGCAAGCACCTCGTCGCCGTAGCCCGCATCCTTCCTGAAGCGATGGAAAACGATGCCGTTCGGCCCGGCAACGCCGTTCGGTTCGATGAGACGCTTGTAGATCGGGGCGAAACGGCCGCTCATGTCGCGCGACATCAACCGCTCTTCGATGGACAGGAAGACGAGCCGGCGCGAGCCGTCGACATGATTGAAATCGTCGCGGGTCGCCTGCCGGTAGCCGCCGAGCTCGGGCCAGCGGAGATAAAGGTCGAGGCGGCGGGCGACGCCGTCGCGCCGTGCGTTCTCGAAACGGATCGCATTGGCCGGGACGGAGAGAACGTCGTTGCCGATGACGATTTCCTTGATCTCGGTGGAGTCGCTGTGTCCGCCGGTCGCCAGCGTTTGCCCCAGCCATTTTCCGCCTGCGGCAAGGACAGCGGAGATCAGCAAAAGCAGAAAGCAGGCCTGGGAGAAGCGCAGCGCGAAACGCGGGCGTAACGCCCTTCGATCCGGCTCCATACCGACGGTTCCTGCTTCCGCTGCCACCTTCGCCCTCGCAAGCCGCATCCGACACGGCGGATCGAGAATCAGCTCCCCGATCTGCAATTCCCCGATCGACCCTTGCGGCAACATGGTAAACGGGCGGTAAAAATTGCCGGTGGAGCGACCCCGCAAGCCCGAGGAGATTCGCCATGGCGGGCCGAATGCTTGGGGAAAACCGGTTCCGAACTCCGGATCTCATGCTGTAGGGTGGCGGCATCCAGCGGAGAGGATATCGCAAATGCCCATCTATGAACTCGCCGGTGCGCGCCCAGTTCTCGATGATCCGGAAAGCAACTGGATCGCACCGGACGCCTCGCTCATCGGCCGCGTCCGGCTGGCCCGCAATGCCGGCATCTGGTTCGGCGCAGTGCTGCGCGGCGACAATGAGCCGATCGAGATCGGTGAAGGCAGCAACATCCAGGAGCATTGCGTGCTGCACACCGACAAGGGCTTTCCCTTGACGGTCGAAGCGGGCTGCACGGTGGGGCACCGGGCCATCCTGCATGGCTGCACGATCGGCGAGAACACGCTGATCGGAATGGGGGCGATCGTCCTCAACGGCGCCCGCATCGGCAGGAACTCGCTGGTCGGCGCGGGGGCACTCGTCACCGAGGGCAAAGAATTTCCCGACAATTCCCTCATCGTCGGCTCGCCGGCCAAGGTGGTGCGAACCCTCGATGAGGCCGCTGAAGCGGGGTTGCGGCTCTCTGCAGAGCATTATGTGGAAAATGCCCGCCGCTTCATAACGGGCCTGAAGCCGGTCCCGTGAAGGAGGCGGAGCCGACCCAGAGGCTGGGCCGGCTCCTGAACCCGGTCGTTGGGGACGGGGAGGTGGGGACTCGACCGGGTGTCCCGTGTCGGGCGATCACCGCGGCGTTGCGCCGGCCGGACGATCAGGCCCGTTTCTTCGGTGATCGCGACGGACGCCCGCCAAGGCGCGCCAGATCTCCTGTTTCAGGCAGGCTCATCGTTCCAGGGGGGCGATGAACCTGTCCAACTCTCTGATTGTGCGCATTCATGCGGATGGCAGGACATGTCCTTCGATTGCAAGATGCTTCAGCGATTGGAGGAAACGCTGCCGACGGCGATCGCGCGGCCGTCATTGACGCTCACCCACTTGCCCGAGCTCGCGGCCGACTGCCGCTTCAGGTAGGTGTAGTCCGTATCCGTCCACACGAGGACGCGGGCTTCCAGATTGTCGAGGATGTAGTCGCCCATGTCGGTGACGACCGTCAGGACGGCGTGGCCGTCGCCATTGGGCTGCCGCACGACGGTGATGAGCAGGTTGCCTGCCGGTACGCCGGCATTGATCAGCAGCCGACGCTTCTCGAGCACATAATCCTCGCAATCGCCGAACGTGTCAGGATAGGACCAATACTCCTCGACGCCCCACATTTCCGCATCCGTGCGCGGCATGACGGCGGTGTTGACCGCGTTGTTGACGTCGACCAGGATGTTCCAGAGCGAGCGGGTCAGCGCAACGGGGCGTGGGTTGTCGGTCGTCTGCCGGCATTCGGAAGGAAGACGCTGACACAGTTCGTAATGACCGATCGGCTGCGTGGTCAAACCGCCCGTCTTCATGTAACTCGGCGCGGCATGGGCACCGACCCCGAGCGAAACCAGCAGTGCCGTCGCAGCTCCGATAAGCCGCAGAATGGTTGAAGTCCCCATCGACTTGTCTCCCCGTTTGCGGAGACAATGACATGGCCGGATTTATCCGAGGCAAAATCTCGAAGTATAACTTTGCCTAAATTCGAGATCTATTTTCGGAAAACAAATATAAAAACTGAATTTCTTTTGATTTTAATTCGAGTCGAATTTTCCTAAAATTTTAGCGACTTCCGGACGAGTCGAGCGGCGGTCGTTTCGGATTCCGTTGAAGGCAGTGATGGAGGGGCTCGATTGACTGAAGCGACAGGAGGAGCCGTGGAGCGGCTTTATGGAGAGGCGGAGCTCGCCCGCTTCTATGACATGCGCGGGACGGACAGGGACGACTTCGCATTCTGCCGAAGGCTGGCGCAGGATGCTACGTCGATCCTGGATCTCGGTTGCGGGACCGGTGCATTGGCCGCCGAACTGGCGGCCGACAGGATGGTGGTCGGCATTGATCCGGCATCCGCCATGCTCGACATCGCGCGGGCGCGACCGGGCGGGGACCGGGTTCGATGGCTGGTCGGGGACGCCCGTTCGGTGAGGCTGGATCAGCGCTTCGACCTCATCGTGATGACCGGGCACAGTTTTCAGGTCTTCTTGGACGACAAGGACCAATCGGCCGTTTTCCAGACCATAGCCGCGCATCTTCAGCCAGCGGGCAGGTTTGTCTTCGACAGCCGAAATCCAGACTTTCCGGGGCGCAAGACTCGCAGCAGGGACGAGACCCTGCATCTTGACGAGCATCCATAGTTGGGGATGGTCGAGGCATGGAACGAATCCGCCTATGACGACGCACGCGGAATTCTGACCTATGAGAACGGCTATCGGATTCTGCGGACCGGCGAGGTCTTCTCGGCGAGCGCACGCATACGCTACACGCCGCGCCATGTGCTTGCAAGGCTGATGGGGGAGGCGGGGCTTGTCGTCGACGAATGGCTGGGGGACTGGACGGGGGCGGTTTTCCACCAACGGTCGCGTGAAATCATTCCCGTGGGGCGCCTGGCGGGCCCTTGAGGTGGGGCGCTCGGATCAGGCGTCCGGCTGCAGCGAGAACTCGGCGTCGAGCGCCTGCCGATCCTGGATGCTGGCGAATTCTATGGCGATGCCGTCGTCGAAGTGACGGACCACCTGGCCGCGCAGCGTCCCCAGATGCACCTGGGCACCCTTTTCGGGACGCACGTCGCTCTCGACGGCGGCTCCGGAAAGCGACAGGTCGATGATCCGGCAGCGATATTGGCGCCCGTCCGGCAGGCGCAGCGTGCTGATTGGGTTGCGCGGCGTGATGCGCTCGTGCCGGCGGTCTTCCGGCAGGTCGAGCTCATGCTTGTTGGCGAGCCAGGTGAGCTGTGCCGCAAGCTTGTCGCGCTTGCGCTCGGAGGCGGAGATGGTCATGGCGAAGCCATCTTCATGCGTCCGGGAGATCATCCCTTCGATGCGTCCGATATGGTCGAGATAGGCGATCACCTTTTCGCCGGCGCGTCCGGAGCGATCGGCGACGAGCGAGGCGTTGCCGGGCGACATGTCGGTCACGCGGCACGCATGCTCGGTGCGGTCCTCGAGCATGAAGCGGCCGTAGATCGTCACCCGGACGCGCTGAAAATTGCGTCGCTCGCTTTGCAGGGGAGCCGGGGTGATTGCCGCTGACATCGTCCTCTTCCGTGCCCTCGCGCCGGTGGAGCCGGCAACCTTGAAAGGGCGGTTCAAGATTACACCGTGGCGGTTAACAAGCGGTAAGAAACGACCTCAGTCGGACCGGCCGCCCTCGAACACCACGAGGTGGCGAAACCGGCGACCCTGGCCGGGCTCGATCAGGCTGTCGGTGATGGAGCGCCCGTTGGGCGCCAGGGGAGGCACGGTCACCGACGGCCGATCGGCCACGAACACCGGATCGCGGTCCGGATCGATGATTCGCAGCGATGTCATACGGCATTCGACGACCGCTTCGGCGCCGAGCCAGAAGGGCCGCTCGCAGGGGATCAGGGAGCCGAGCGCGCGCGGACTTTCGATGCCGCCGTCGAGCGGCAGAAGAAGGAGTTCGAAGCTCACCGCGTCGTCTTTCGCGGTGTGTCCCTCGAAGCAGAAGGTGACGACGGATTTCGCGTCGAAGGCGCTGCGCGCCAGCTTGCCGGCAACGGTCTGGTCGCGGCCGGCCCACAGCGAGGCAAAGGACAGTCCTTTCAGCTCCTTGCCGAAGATGGCGCACAGGCGGGTGCCGGCGAGGCGGAACACGGCTTCGCCACGCGCGTCCTTTTCCAGAATGAACGTGTCCGCCAGCAGCGTCTTGATGTCCGCAGGCTCGACCTCGGTGCGCTTGGGCGCCGGGCGATTGCCACGCAACCTGTTCCAATATTGGAACAGTGCGACAGATCCGTCCTGTTTCATGCCTCTCGGCTCCTTGCTTGCGGCCCGGGCCTGTCCCATAGGCGGACAGGCGAAGGCGTTTTCAATAGCGACATGTGGATGGGTGCAGATTGCGTGCCAGGCAGGCCCCGGTTGTTCACGCGGCAGTGCCGTTAAGGTTAAGAAAGCCTTAAGGGCCGGCTGAGGAGCGGCCGCCGGTGAACCGGGCGCGCCGCAACGCTCGACGGCGGGACGTTCGTCATCCCTGTACGGCTTTTTTCTTGCCGCGGCCTCTGCTACCGAGGGCCATGAGCTATGACGACGATCAGAACGCCTCGCCGCCGGCCGATATGGAGCCCCAGGAAACGTCTAAGGACGATGACGGGGGGCAGGGGCGGGAGCCCGTCTTCAATCTCGCGCCGGCTGTGGTCGCCTTCGGGTTCGCCTGCATCGCGATCTATCTCGTGCAGAGCCTGTGGCTGGGGTTGCAGGGACAGCTCTGGCTCACCGTGCGTTTTGCGTTCCTGCCGATCCGCTACACCGGGCCGTATCCGCTGGATCTGTTTGCCTTTGTCAGCCCCGTCGCCTACTCCCTCCTGCACGGCAGCATGGCGCATCTCCTGGTCAACATGATCTGGCTCGCCGCCTTCGGTTCACCGCTCGCCAACCGCATCGGCACGCTGCGTTTCGTTCTTTTCTGGGTGGCCGGCGCACTGGCTGCCGTGGCTCTCCATTTTGTTCTCCATCCGACGTCGGCGGCACCGCTGGTCGGCGCGTCCGGGTCCATCTCGGCGATGATGGGAGCGGCCGCACGGTTCGCCTTCCGTGTCGATCGCCGCCAGCCCAAGCCATCCTTCGCCGGGCCCGTCCTGCCGTTCTCCGCAGTTTTGAGATCGCGCACGGTGCTGGTTTTCCTGGCGGTCTGGATGGTGGTCAATCTGGTGACGGGGCTCGGGATCGGAGCGTCGGCCGGCGCGCCGCAAATCGCCTGGGAAGCGCATATCGGCGGATTTCTGCTGGGTTTCCTCGGCATTCGCCTGTTCGACAGGCCCCATGGTGACGCGGCTGCCGGCGCGCCCGGGCGGCCGTGAGCGGACGCCTTGCGATGGGCTTGCAAACGGTGAGGGCTCGGCGCAACATTGTCGCGTGTATGGAAAGAGGAGACTGCCATGACGGTTAAGGCCATTCTCGATTCCAAGGGGCGTGACGTGGTGACGATCAGCCCCGACAGGAGCCTCGCCGAGGCTGCAAAGCTTTTAGCTGATCGTGGTATCGGTGCCGTCGTCGTGACACAGGATGACGGCCGGATAGCAGGAATCCTTTCCGAGCGCGATATCGTACGGGCCGTGGGCCAGGAGGGCGCTGCCGCGCTCTATCAGCTCGTTTCGGCGGTGATGACGCCGAAGGTGCACCGCTGCAAGGAGCATCATACGGTGAACGAGGTCATGCAGATCATGACCGAGCGCCGGTTCCGCCATCTCCCGGTCGAACATGAGGGCCGCATCGCCGGCATCATCTCCATCGGCGATGTCGTGAAGAAGCGCATTCAGGAAGTCGAGCGCGAAGCGGAAGACATCCGAACCTACATCGCCACCGCCTGAAGCCAAGGCGAGGCTGCCCCTGCGGGCAGCCTCTTTTCCTCAACGGTTGTCGAGTTGCGAACGCACCAGCTCGAGCCCGCGTCGCGTGATGCGATACGGACCGCTGTTGCGCGACTGGATGGCGCGCTTGCGTTTGATCTTGCGGAAAAGATCGAGATCCAGGCCGGGATAGCTCCAGCCGTCGCGTGTCATGCAAGAAAGTTCGATGATGTTGCCGCGATCGTCCTTCTCGACGTCGATCCGGCCACCCTGCGCCAAGATGTGCAGGATGCGCTGTTCCGCGCGTGAAATGTCCATTTTGAAGTCCTGGGAAAACCGTCGGCCAGCGGCCGACATGAAACGCCGCGCTGCCTGTCGGCAGCACGTGGCTCAAGGTTTTCTCGCCCCGATCCTGACGTAAAACAGGCCGGGGCCTCAGCGGGACTCAAAGCTGGTGGACATGAAAACTCCAATCGAGGCGTGTTTCTTAGCGCAAAGTCCTGGCGGAATAAAGACGCTCGGCTTGCCACGGATGGACGATTGGTCTAGCCAATGCGCAGTCCAATCTCGAACAATCCGACCGCACGGCCCATGACAATCATCGACACGCGCACGCCCGATCCCAAGCGTTTCATCTCCGGCGCTACCGGCGACTGGGAAATCATCGTCGGCATGGAAATCCACGCCCAGGTGACGTCCGAATCGAAGCTGTTCTCCGGCGCTTCGACCGCATTCGGTGCGGCGCCCAATGCGAATGTCTCGCTGGTCGACGCGGCCATGCCCGGCATGCTGCCGGTGATCAACGAGGAGTGCGTGAAACAGGCGATCCGCACCGGCCTCGGCTTGAAGGCGCAGATCAACCATCGCTCCGTGTTCGATCGGAAGAACTACTTTTATCCCGACCTGCCGCAGGGCTACCAGATCTCCCAGTACAAGCAGCCGATCGTCGGCGAGGGCAAGGTCACCGTCTCCGTTGGCCCGGCCAAGGACGGTTCCTTCGAGGAGATCGAGGTCGGGATCGAGCGGCTGCATCTCGAGCAGGATGCCGGCAAGTCGATGCACGACCAGCATCCGACCATGTCCTATGTGGATCTGAACCGGTCCGGCGTGGCGCTGATGGAGATCGTGTCCAAGCCCGACATCCGCTCGGCCGACGAGGCGAAGGCCTTCCTGACGAAGCTGCGCACCATCCTGCGCTATCTCGGCACATGCGACGGCAACATGGACGAAGGCTCCATGCGCGCCGATGTGAACGTTTCCGTCCGCCGCCCCGGCGGCGCCTTCGGCACACGATGCGAGATCAAGAACGTCAACTCGATCCGTTTCGTCGGGCAGTCGATCGAATCGGAGGCGCGCAGGCAGATCGCGATCCTGGAAGACGGCGGCAGCATCGACCAGGAAACGCGCCTCTTCGATCCGGTCAAGGGGGAGACGCGTTCGATGCGCTCCAAGGAAGAGGCACACGACTATCGCTACTTCCCCGATCCGGATCTCGTGCCGCTGGAGTTCGACCAGGCCTATGTGGACGCTCTTGCCGCCGGCCTGACCGAACTGCCGGACGAGAAGAAGGCCCGCTTCATCAAGGCCTATGGTCTTTCCGAATACGACGCTTCCGTGCTGATCGCCGAAAAGGCGACGGCCGAATATTTCGAGAAGGTCGCCGAGGGGCGCGACGGCAAGACTGCCGCCAACTGGGTGATCAACGATCTTCTGGGAGCCTTGAACAAGGCCGGGCAGGATATTGAAAACACGTCCGTTTCGCCTGATCAACTCGGTGCGGTCATCGACCTCATCAAGGAAGGGACGATATCGGGCAAGATCGCCAAGGACCTGTTTGAGATCGTGCTTTCCGAGGGCGGGGATCCGCGCCGGATCGTCGAGGAGCGCGGCCTGAAGCAGGTCACCGACACCGGCGCCATCGAAAAGGCTGTCGATGAGGTGATCGCCGCCAATCCCGACAAGGTCGAGCAGGCCAAGGCCAAGCCGACGCTGGCCGGCTGGTTCGTCGGACAGGTAATGAAGGCGACGGGCGGGAAGGCCAATCCCCAGGCCGTCAACGCGCTGGTCAAGGAGAAGCTCGGCATCGATGAGTAGTGCGGACGGCTATTTCGTCAGAACCGCGGGGCGCCGGGACCTGCCGGCGATCCGCGCGCTTCTGGTGGAGACCTGGCACGATACCTACGATGCGGTCTACGGCGCTACCCGGGTGACGCAGATCACCGATGATTGGCACAGCCTTCGCGCTCTGGAAGTGCGGCTCGACAACCCCAATTCCGAGTTCCTCGTCGCCGACAATGGGACCGCGCTGGGCGGAACGGCTTTCGCCTGCGCCGAGGACGGCGGCAGGACGGTGATGCTGCGGCAGCTCTATGTCCGGCCCGCCTGCCAGGGACAAGGCATCGGAACGGCCCTGCTTGGCGAGATCGAAGCGAGCTTTCCCGAGGCGCGCGACATCAGGCTGGAGGTCGAGGAAGCCAATGAAGGGGCGCTTCGCTTCTATGCGATGCATGGCTTCTCGCGCATCGGCGAGACGGGCAATTGCGGCACCGACGCCTCGGGCATGCCGGCGCTGATTCTGGGGAAATCTCTTTGACGAACGCGGCCGTCACCATTCGGGAGGCTGAAATCGGTGACGTGCCGGCTATCGTCTCCTTGTTCGCCGCCGATGAGATGGGCGGGCACGGCGACACGACGGCCCCGGAGGCGGCCGGCGATTATCTTGCGGCGTTCGAGCGCATCCGGCAAAGCCCGAACGACACTCTTTTCGTCGCCGAGCTCGACGGCGAGGTGGTGGGCACCTTCCAGACGACGATCATCACCAGCATGAGCGGGCGCGGTGCGCCGAGCCTGACCATCGAGGCCGTGCAGACGCGTGAAGACATGCGCGGGCGCGGTATCGGCGCGCTGATGGTCCGGCATGCCGTGGAGAGGGCCGAGGAGGCGGGGGCACGCCTCGTGCAATTGACGTCGAACAATGCACGCCAGCGGGCGCATCGCTTCTATGAACGGCTCGGTTTCGCCAAGAGCCATGCCGGCTTCAAGATGAAACTCAAATGAGGTCTGGGCATCGCCATCCGGGCCTTGCCTTCTCGGCTCGTGGACGCCATAACGCAAGCCGAAGCCACATCGGACGATGACAGCGAGCGACTAGAGGAAGCCATGAAGAAGTTCCTGCTTCAGTTCTTTACCTGGTGGAACGGCCAGACTCTGGGCACCCGCTTTCACACCTGGCGCAAGGGCACGCGCGTCGGCGAGGACGAGTTCGGCAATGTCTATTACGAAGGCGGTAAGGATTCGGAAGGCCGCACACGCCGCTGGGTGATCTACAACGGCATTTCCGATGCCTCGCTGGTGCCGCCCGGCTGGCACGGCTGGCTGCATCACCGCGTCGACGTCGCGCCGGCGAACGAGAACTACACGCCCCGCGAGTGGCAGAAGCCGCATCTGCCGAACCTCACCGGAACGGCGGGGGCCTACCGGCCGAAGGGCTCTGCGATGACGCCGCAGGACCGTCCGCGCGTCACCGGCGATTACGACGCCTGGACGCCCGGCGGCTGACGCCGCACGCGTTTCTTGCCATAATTGCCGTCTAGAGCGGGATGAGGAAAAGTGTGAAGCGGTTTTCTGCCTGCATCCCGCTCTCACTTTTGGAATCGATCGCGATGATTTTGGATTGATTCAATCCAAAATCATCGCGATCCAGTCAAAGGCTTTCCATGGACTCGGCGATTCCGCCGGGGTATCCCGGATAAACCACGGATGAGTCGGGTGTCGAGCCACATGATTTCAGCCCAAGACAAGAAGCGCGGCATGCTGCGTGTGCTCCTGCCTGTTTTAGCCCTGGTGATGGCATCGGCCCTGCCGGTGCAGGCCGAGCGGCTGAAAAACCCGGTGGCCGAGTTCACCGGCATCGACAAGATCACCGGCCGCATCATTTCTTTCGACGTCTATATGGATGAGACGGTGCAGTTCGGTGCCCTGCAGGTGACGCCGCGTGTCTGCTACACCTCGGCAGAAACCGAGGAAGCGCGTACCGATGCCTTTGTCGAGGTGGACGAAATCACCCTGGACCGGGAGATTCGCCGGATCTTCACCGGCTGGATGTTCGCAGAAAGCCCGGGCCTCAACGCCGTCGAGCACCCCGTCTATGACGTCTGGCTGAAAGCCTGCAAGCAATCCTCCGACGTGCCGCCGCCCGACCAGACCAACTGAGCCGGCAGCCATCCAGACCGGCTCATCGTTTCATGGAAACGTTGTCCCGTTCTATCTCTTTGTTTTTCCGCATTTATGAGGACGTCAGGTGATTCCACCTGACTGCAAAATGCTTTAGGGAAAGAAGCTTGCGTCTCCGCGAATGGCCTCCTGCAGCAGTTGCTCATAGCGGCTGCGGGGAATGTCGATCGCACCGAATTGCTTGAGATGCGCCGTGGTGAACTGCGTGTCGAGCAAGACGAAGCCGCGCTCGCGCAGGCGTTCCACAAGATGCACGAGGCAGACCTTCGAAGCGTCGGTGCGGCGCGAGAACATGCTTTCGCCGAAGAATGCGCGTCCGAGGGTGACGCCGTAGAGGCCGCCGACCAGCTCTCCGCCGGCCCAGGCCTCAACCGTGTGGCAGTGGCCGCTCTCGAAGAGAAGCCCGTAGGCCTGGCGGATCGGCTCGTTGATCCAGGTGTCCTCGCTGCCAGCCCGGGCTTCCGCACAGCCTTCGATGACACCCTCGAACGTGGTGTCGAACGCGATGCGGAACGGATTGCGCCGCAGCGTCTTGCCGAGACTGCGGGGAATGTGGAAACCATCGAGCGGGATGATGCCGCGCGTCTCCGGCCGCACCCAGAACACTTCCGGATCCACCGCACTCTCGGCCATCGGGAAAACCCCGGTGGCATAGGCCCGCAACAGGAGATCAGGCGGAATCTCGAACCCTGGGGCGAATGGTCGTGCCATGGAGCGAACCGGATTCAGCGCCGAACAACGACCGGGCGAGGGTGTCAGTGTCCCTTCGCCAGGTAGTTCTCCAGCCAGTGGATGTCATAGTCGCCGTTGGCGATGTCAGGATTGCCCACCAGATCCTGGAACAGCGGCAGCGTCGTCTTGATGCCGTCGACGACAAACTCGTCGAGCGCGCGGCGCAGGCGCATCATGCATTCGACGCGGTTGCGCCCATGCACGATCAGCTTGCCGATCAGGCTGTCGTAGTAGGGCGGTATGCGGTAGCCGGAATAAACGCCCGAATCGACGCGCACGCCAAGCCCGCCCGGCGTGTGGAAATGGCTGATCGTGCCCGGCGAGGGCGTGAAGGTTCTGGGATCCTCGGCATTGATGCGGCACTCGATGGCATGGCCCTCGAAGCGCACGTCCCCCTGGCTCGACGACAGACCGCCGCCGGAGGCCACGCGGATCTGTTCGTGCACCAAATCGATGCCAGTGATGGCTTCGGTCACCGGATGCTCCACCTGCAGGCGCGTGTTCATCTCGATGAAATAGAACTCGCCGTTCTCGTAGAGGAACTCGATGGTTCCGGCGCCCGAATAGCCGAGATCGGCCATGGCCGTGGCCACCGTCTCGCCGATCTTCATGCGCTGCTCGACATTCAGCGCCGGGGAGTTTGCTTCTTCCCAGACCTTCTGGTGGCGACGCTGCAGCGAGCAGTCGCGCTCGCCCAGATGGATCGCGTTGCCGGCGCCGTCGCCCATCACCTGAACCTCGATGTGGCGGGGCTTTTCGAGATATTTCTCGATGTAGACCGCATCGTCGCCAAAGGCCGCGCCGGCTTCGCTGCGCGCCGTGGAGAGCGCTTCCGAAAGATCCGCTTCCGTGCGCGCCACCTTCATGCCGCGGCCGCCGCCGCCGGCCGACGCCTTGATGAGAACCGGATAGCCGATCTCGGCGGCGATGCGCTTGGCGTCGCGGTCGTCGGTCACCGCGCCGTCGGAGCCGGGGACGACGGGAATGCCGAGGTCGCGCGCCGTTCTCTTGGCGGTGATCTTGTCGCCCATGATGCGGATATGATCAGCCGAGGGGCCGATGAAGGTGATGTTGTGTGCGGCCAGTATGTCGGCGAACTTGGCGTTCTCGGAAAGAAAGCCGTAGCCGGGGTGGATCGCGTCGGCTCCCGTGATCTCGCAGGCGGCAAGGATCTGATGGATGTTCAGATAGCTGTCGCGAGAGGGGGGCGGTCCGATGCAGACGCTCTCGTCGGCCAGCCGCACATGCATCGCGTCGGCATCGGCGGTGGAATGCACGGCGACGGTCTGAATGCCGAGTTCCTTTGCGGCGCGCAGGACGCGTAGTGCGATTTCGCCGCGATTGGCGATGAGGATCTTGTGAAACATGCGCGGCGGTCCCGGGCTATTCGATCACGACCAGCGGCTCGCCATACTCGACCGGCTGGGCATCCTCGAAGAGGATTGCCGTTACGGTTCCGGAGCGCGGCGCCGGGATCTGGTTCATGGTCTTCATCGCTTCGATGATGAGCAGGGTCTGCCCTTCCTTCACCGGCTGGCCCACCTCGATGAACGGGTTGGCGCCGGGTGCGGGAGATTTGTAAGCCGTGCCGACCATGGGCGAGGGGACGGCATTCTTCGAATCCGCCTGGCTCGCCGCCTTCTCTTCCACGGCGCGGGGGGCGGCCGATTGCGCGGCGGGGGTCGGTGCGGCAGCGGGCGGCGCATAGGCCTGCATGGCAGCCGCCGCGGCCTGCTTGGAAACCCGGATGCGCAGTTCGTCCTGCTCGACCTCGATCTCGGTCAGGTGCGTCTCATTCAGGATCGCTGCAAGCTCACGAATGAGCTGCTGATCGATTCCCGTCTTCTTTGTTGACATGTTTTCGTCCTGCTTTTTTTCTCAGCCCTGCAAGTGGGCGGCGAGCGCGTCAAGCGCGAGTACATAACCGATTGCGCCCAAACCGCAAATCATCCCTTTCGCGGCAGGCGCGATCATCGAGACATGGCGGAAGGACTCGCGAGCGTGAATGTTTGATATGTGCACTTCGATCACGGGAAGGGGGCTGACCGCCCGCACGGCATCATGCAAGGCGATCGAGGTGTGCCCGTAGGCACCCGGATTGATGACGACGCCCACCGCCTTGTCGCCGGCCTCGTGTATCCAATCGACCAGGTCACCCTCGTGGTTGGACTGGCGGAAAACGATCTCGAAACCCAACTCCGCGGCCCTGCGGGT
Organism: Nitratireductor sp. ZSWI3; assembly: GCF_024655565.1. Taxonomy (GTDB): domain Bacteria; phylum Pseudomonadota; class Alphaproteobacteria; order Rhizobiales; family Rhizobiaceae; genus Nitratireductor. The sequence continues at coordinate 26,255 of NZ_JANKOF010000023.1, forward strand.
GCAGGACTCTTCGATCCCCGCCAGCGAGAGGGAACCGTAAATTCCCGGTTCCCGTTTGCCGAGCGCGTTGAGATTGGGTCCGTTCAGAATGAAGACTGTCTTAGCCATAGGTCCCCTTGGCCCCATCCGGCGCCCTTCCAAGCTCCTCTATAGAGGGCTTAGACCGTGCCGCAAAGATCGCAAGGGGCTTCTTTCGCTGTCCACAAAGGGCTGGCAGCTCGCGCCGCCGCCCCCAATCGTCCGTTTATCTCAGCATTGCGTGTCGAGACAGGCTCGCGCCTCCTCGATCTTTTCCAGAAGGGCGTTCTTTCCGAGCGCTCCGAAGACGACATTCTTGCCGATCACATAGGCCGGCGTGCCGGTGACCGCGAGCTGATTGGCAAGCTCATAGGTCTTGGCGAAACGCTGCTGGATGCTGGGGTCGCCCATCTCGGCACGCAATTTCGCCTCATCGACGCCGATTCCGGTCGCGATCTTCATGGCCACGTCGCCATTGGCGCGCGTCTCGCCGCCGAGCAGCTTCTCGTGGAATTCAGCGTATTTCTCCGGCGCGATCGCATGGACGGCCATCGAGACCACATGGGCGTCGCGGGATTCCGGCGAAAGGATCGGGAATTCCTTCAAGACGAACCGCACGTCGTCGTTTTCTTCGACCAGCGCCTGCATGTCGCCCAGCGCGCGCTTGCAGAAGCCGCAATTGTAGTCGAAGAACTCGACCACCGTGATCGGGGCTTCGGGATTGCCGAAGATGCCGTCGAACTCGCTGTTGAAGATGGCGTCGCTCTGCTTCTCCAGAACCTGGCGCTGTGCCACCTCCTGCTCTTCGCGCTGTTTTTTCTCGAGGGCGTCCTGCATCTCGAGCAGGATCTCGGGATTCTGGAGCAGATAATCCCGAACGATCTGTTGCACGGCGGCGCGGTCGGTGTCGGCCGCTGCGGACGCCCCGCTGCTTTCGGCGAATGCGGGGGCAACACCCGGCAAGGGGGCCAGCAGCAGCGCGCTGGCCGTCAGGAGTACGCCGGTTTTTCGGAGAAATTGCATGGTCGGTTCCAATTCGTGGACGTCGCGGGGTTCAAGTGTCAGTGTCTTGTGTTCCAAAAAGGTTCACGACCGCTCACCGGGCTGCTTGTACTGGATGATGTCCTGCGCCCGCAGCCAGCCCGGAGACCCCGGTTTCAGCCTTTTCTGGGCGCGGATCGCAAACAGCTTGGCATCCCTGTACTGGCCGGAGTGGAAATGGCCTTCGGCGGTCGCAAGCTCGGCGGCGGCGACGTCGCCCAACTGCCCGTAAGCCTGGGCGAGATAGCGATAGCCGTTGGCGAATTCCGGCTCTCGGGACAGGCCGGTCTGCAGCTCGGAGGCAGCCTTCCTGACGAGGTCCGGCTTGCCGGTCGCCATGAGCGCCTGGCCATATCCCACCTGCAGGAGGCCGGGCGTTCCAGGAGCCAGGGAAAGCGCCTTCGCATAGGCATTTGCGCCGTCTTCTGCCCGGTTGAGCTTGATCAGGATGTCGCCGCGCAGCTCGTGGAGGTAGGGATTGCGCGGCAGGGCCGCTATCAGTGCGTCCGCCTTCTTCAAGGCATCGCGCGGGTTTCCGTAGAGATAGGTTGCGATGGCACTGCCGTAGCGGGCGGGGATGCCGCCCGGATCGCTCCGGAACAGGCGCGAAGCCGCGTTCGCTCCCTCGGTATAGGCGGCGATCTTGGCCCGCATCATGTCGTGCCGCAACTGCAGCTCGGGCGGGTCCTTGCGGTCGAAATAGCGGCTCTTGCGCGCCAGTTCCTCAAGGTTGGCGATCCGCTCGCGCGGCAGCGGATGGCTGATCTGGTAGGGATCGACGTTGACGCCCGCCAGCGCCAGGCCACCGGCCAGCCGCTCGAAGGTGGTCAGCATGCCCTTCGCGGACTGCCCGGTCTTGTTGAGGTAATCGATCGCGGTGCGGTCGGCGGTGGCCTCTTCCGAGCGCTGGTAGCCCAGCAGGCCGCGACGGGCCATCTCGGCACCGCCGGCGGCAAGGCCGACGCCGGCCTGGGCCAGCCCGCTCGTCTTCGAGGCGGCGCCCGCAACGCCGGCGCCGATGCCCAGCAGTGCGGAGACGACCGCCATGGTCTGCGCGCGCTCGATCTGCTGGCGCAGCCGCTCCTGATGACCGCCGGCGATATGCCCCGTCTCGTGCGCGATGACACCGATGATCTCGTTCGGCGTCTCCGCCTCCATCAGCGTGCCGGTATGGATGAAGATGCGTCGTCCGGCGACGAAAGCGTTGAAGCTGCGGTTGTTGACGAGGATGATGTCGATCCCCGAGCGGGACAGGCCCGCCGCCTTGAGGATCGGCTGTGCATAGTCGAGGACCAGCGCCTCGATCTCCGCGTCGCGCACCACGGCAACGCGTCGCTGTGCGGCTGCCGGAGGCACCGAAAGGACCACGAAGTGCGCGGTGATCAGAAGCAACGCAGCAATGCGTGTCGACACGGCGCCTGATATGAAGCGTTCTGCAAACATGGCTGAGATTGGTAGACGAGCATAAAGGCGATGGGAAGGCCAAACGCGGACCGATCATAGAGTTTTGATCGGTCCATGGTTTCTGCGGTGACCGGTGCGTCCAGCTTCCTCTTGAAGCAAAAAGCCGGCGCATTGCGCCGGCTTTTCTTGTGAAAGTCTATGCCGATCTTCAGGTGACGGCTCAGAAGAACCCCTTGCGCTGCCACCAGCCGGTCTTGCGGGGCGCATCGGTTTTCTCCGGTTCCGAGGACGAGACGACCACCGGCTCGAGCTTGGCCGCGGCCTCGTCTTCGCTCTTTGCGGCCTTGCGCCTGCTGGGCCGCTTCTTGGGCGCGGCTTCCGGCTCCTCGGCGGGCGCCGCCTCGACCGGGGCAGCAGGCTCTTCGGCCTCCGCCTGCGCGGCCGCGGCGCTTTCCGGAGCGGGGGCCTCTTCGTCCTTGGCCGTGCTCTTGCGGGCGCGGCGGCGCGGTTTCTTGGCGGGCTTTTCTTCCGCCGGAGCCTCTTTTTCGGCAACCACGGAGGCGGGGGCCGGAGCCTCGTCCTCCTCGGCGGGCGCGATTTCCGCGGTCGCCGTCTCGGCCGGAGCCTCCTGGGCTATCGCCACCGGCTCGCTTGCGGCTTCCGCGCCATCCTCTTCGGCGGTGGCCGAAGCTTCGTCGGACTGCTCCTCCCGGCGATTGCGGCGTCCGCCGCGCTTGCCGCGATGCCGCTTCTTGCGGTCACCATTGCCGGCTGCCTCGGCGTCTTCGGATGCCAGCGCTGCTTCGGTCTCGGTTTCAGCCTCGGCGGTGTCGGCGTCCTGGGCGGTCTGCTCGTCCTGGAAAGCCTCGCTCTGGGCCTCGCCGTGGGCCGCAGCGCCGTTGCCGCCGCGGTTGCGACCGCCGCGCCGCTTGCGCCGGCGCCGGCGCTTGCGGGAATCGCCGTCCTCGCCTTCGCCTTCGCCACCGTCGGCAGCGGTCGGCGCGACATCCTCTTCCGCCTCGACCGGTATGGCCACGGGAGCCTCGACGGGCGCGTGTGCGGACTTGTCTGCCAGCTGGCGTTTGACAATGGCGAAGTGCTGGTGGCCGACCTCGTCATCGGCCTCGACCATGATGGAAACCCCGAAACGGCCCTCCATCTCGATCAGGTTGGCGCGCTTCTGGTTGAGCAGATAGAGCGCCGTGGAGGACGGGGTGCGCACCACGATGTCGTTGCGCGAATCCTTGAGAAGATACTCTTCGATCGAGCGGGCGACATAAAGCGCAACGGAGGATTCGGAGCGGATCTGGCCGGTCCCGCCGCAATGGGGGCAGGGCTGCATGGTGCTTTCCAGCACGCTCGCCCGAATGCGCTGGCGTGACATCTCCAGCAGGCCGAAATGCGAGATCCGGCCCACCTGAATGCGGGCGCGATCGTTCTTCAGGCAGTCCTTGAGGCGCTTCTCCACCGCACGATTGTTGCGGTTCTCTTCCATGTCGATGAAGTCGATGACAATCAGGCCCGCCATATCCCGCAGGCGGAGCTGGCGGGCCACTTCCTCGGCCGCTTCCAGGTTCGTCTGCAGCGCGGTGTCCTCGATCGAGTGTTCCTTCGTCGAGCGGCCCGAGTTGACGTCGATCGCCACCAGCGCTTCCGTCTGGTTGATGATGATGTACCCGCCGGATTTCAGCGTCACCTGCGGTTGCAGCATGCGGTCGAGCTGGGCCTCGATGCCGTTTCCGGCAAAGATCGGCGTGACCTCGCGATAGGGCTGAACCACCTTGGCGTGGCTCGGCATCAGCATGCGCATGAAGTCCTTGGCTTCGCGATAGCCGTCTTCGCCGGCCACCAGGATCTCGTCGATGTCCTTGTTGTAGAGGTCCCTGACAGACCGCTTGATGAGGCTGCCTTCCTCATAGACCAGGGCCGGAGCAGTCGATTCCAGGGTGAGGGTGCGCACCTTCTCCCAGAGCCGCATCAGGTAGTCGTAGTCGCGCTTGATCTCCGCCTTGGTGCGGTTGGCGCCCGCCGTGCGCAGGATGACACCCATGCCGTCGGGAACTTCCAGATGGCGCACCACGTCCTTCAGACGCTTGCGGTCCTGGACATTGGTGATCTTGCGCGAGATCCCGCCGCCGCGCGCCGTGTTGGGCATCAGCACCGAATAGCGCCCGGCCAGCGAAAGGTAGGTCGTCAGGGCCGCGCCCTTGTTGCCGCGCTCTTCCTTGACCACTTGCACCAGAAGGATCTGGCGCCGCTTGATAACTTCCTGGATCTTGTAGTTCTTGCGCATGGGGCGACGGCGGTTCTGCGCCTCGTCGAGCGCATCCTCGGCGCCGACCGTGTCGACGTCTTCCTCCTCGGCCTCATTGTCGTCGGCGTGGGAGCCGCGGCCGCGCAGCTCTTCCGAAATGGTCTCGCCGGCCGCTTCAGCAGCCATGGCCGCCGTTGTCTCGCCGGCATCGAGATCGACGCCTTCGGCATCGTTCTCGTCGTTCGACTGGTCGCCCTTCTTCGCAGGTTTCTTGGCGTTGGCGCGCCGGCGCTTGCGTCCGCCCTTCTGCTTGGAGCGCGCTTCCTTCTCCTCGTCCTCCTCCTCGGCCTGGGCTTCCTGCGCCTCGGCCTCGATCAGCGCCTGACGGTCGGCCACCGGGATCTGGTAGTAGTCGGGATGGATTTCACTGAACGCCAGGAAACCATGCCTGTTGCCGCCGTATTCGACGAAGGCGGCCTGCAGAGAAGGCTCCACGCGCGTCACGCGCGCCAGGTAGATGTTTCCCCGAAGTTGTTTCTTGTCTTGCGATTCGAAATCGAATTCTTCGATGCGGTTACCGCGAAGGACGACGACCCTTGTTTCCTCCGGATGGGAGGCGTCTATCAGCATTTTGTTCGGCATAAATTCTTGTCTCCCCGGCACCGAACGATTGTCGGGCTGCGGCATGTGAGGCTCGCCTCAATCCGTTTCGACAGTCTGTGCCGGATAATCTGAGGTTCGCCAGCGTTGGCGGCCGCGCGAAAGAAGACCGGAACACCGTCGATGCGGTGTGTTGTCGTCCGGATCTTTTCCCAATCGCGCCTGAAGCCATTACATCGCCCGGCAGAACCGTTTCAACCAAGGCCCGAGGAGCGGGCCAGCTTTTGCTCACAGCGAGCCGGCGCGGGCATTGCCCGGCCGTTTTCCAAAGTCAGAGCTTCCATCGTGGGAAGGTGCCCTGAGAAATTCCTCTGAATCACCGCCCGTGCTGGTTTGCGGCGGCTGAGATGGTTTCCATCACTCATCGCCGGTGTCGGCTGGGACTCAAACCGCGGACGAATAGCGCGATGATTCAATGATGCTTTTATGATTTGACAAATCCATTGGCAACCCTGATTTCAATGCCGGGTCGCGAGAGGGTGATCGAAGAAGCGCGGTTTGCCGTGCCTTGGCTGTTTGCCTATCATGGTCCGGCGTCGCAAAACGGGCGCATCCATTTGCGAATGATTCGGGAGGCGGGCGGTTGTTTCCTGCCGTTCCGAAGGCCCTTGATGCGGCGAAGTTGCTCATGATTCACCGGGGAAATGCGGTTTTGCACAAGCCAGCGATCCTTTTCGCCGCTCTCTTCTGCATGATCCTCCTGGTTGTCGAGGGGGTGTCGGCCGAGCCGCCGCTCAAGGCCCATGGCTACAAGATGGCGGGCGACAGCCAATATACCCGCATCGTCATGCATTTTGATCGGGCGCCCGAGGTGAACTGGTTCCTTCTGCGCGACCCCTATCGGCTGGTCCTCGATCTGCCGGCGGCCGAATTCGCCTTCGATCCGCAGGAACTCGAGCCGCGCGGGCTCGTGAACGGCGTGCAGTACGGCCCGCTGGGCACCGGGCGGGCGCGCATCCTGTTCATGATGGCCGGCCCCTTCTCGGTCGAGACGGTGGAGACCGTCAAGAACGAGGCTTCCGAGGGATACCGCGTCATCGTGGAACTGCGGGCGGCGTCGACGGACGATTTCGACATGGCGCTGCGTGCGAGCATGGGGATCTCTGCCAGGCAGGCCTCGGCTGACGGCGGGCCGGCGCGCGACAAGCGCTTCACCGTCGCCCTCGATCCCGGCCATGGCGGCGCCGACGGCGGTGCCCGGGGCATCAACGGCACCGTCGAAAAAACCATCACCCTGATCTTCGCGATGGAACTGGCGAAAAAGCTGGAAGAGACAAAGCTCTACGACGTCGTCCTGACGCGGGACAAGGATCGTTTCCTGCGGCTGGACGAGCGTGTCCGGATCGCGCGGGAGAAGGGGGCGGACCTGTTCGTCTCCATCCATGCCGATGCGATCGGCATCGGCAGCATGCGTGGCGCCACGGTCTACACCGTGTCCGACAAGGCGTCAGATGCCGCCGCCGCGGCCACCGCCGCGCGCGAAAACCTGTCGGACGCGATCGCCGGCAAGGTCATCGAGGAAGAGAAGGACGAAGTCGAGGACATCCTGGTCGACCTCATCCGGCGCGAGACGCACGCTTTCTCCATACGCTTCGCGCGAACTCTGGTGGGCGAGTTGTCGGATACGCTGCACATGGTGAGAAACCCCCATCGCTATGCGGGTTTCCGCGTCCTGCGGGCCCCCGACATACCGTCCGTCCTGTTGGAACTCGGTTATTTGTCGAATCCAAGCGACGAAGCGCAATTGCGGGATCCCGAATGGCGATCCAGGACCATGGATGCGATCGTCACCGCCATAGGCTATTTCGCCAAGGCGCGGGTGGGGGCAGGTGGTTGACGGGGAGACGGCGGAGCATTTTGCGGTCAGGCGCAACGCCTGACGTCCGCACAAATGCGAAAATCAAAAAGACAGCGCGTCCTTTGTGACGCACGACGCTCCAGCGTTGCATGTCTGCAACGTCGCGTGGTTTAATGACGAAGCATTTCATGTGCGATTCAGTCGCCGCAATTTGCCCACAAGGCTCGGGCAAAAACAGTAGTGATAGATTTGTCGGACAGTTTGTCGGTCGTGCCTGCGGTTGCGCGAAAAGCGCCATGGTGCGACAGCGGTCCGGCAGGAGCAGGCCTATGCGCTGGCGCGGCGAAAGCGCATTCGGGGGCGGTCCGGCTGTTGGCGGTGCGGCACCTGCGAAAGATGAGGACGACCCTTGCAGCGTTCGCCGTGGCCGGCCAGAACGCGCGAGGCTTGAATTGGAGCGGGCATGATACGTCTGATCGGGTATTTCTTTGGCGTCGGCATCGTGCTTGCGCTGCTGGTTGCGGCGGGCGTTGCCATCTATGTCGGTGATCTGACGAAGGATCTGCCCGACTATGAGGTTTTGGCGAAATACGAGCCGCCGGTGACGACGCGCATTCATGCCACCGACGGCGCGCTGATGGCCGAGTTCGCCCGCGAGCGGCGCCTTTACCTGCCGATCCAGGCGATTCCCGACCGCGTCAAGGCTGCGTTCCTCTCGGCAGAAGACAAGAATTTCTACACCCATCCCGGTGTCGACGTGACCGGCCTGATGCGCGCCGTGCTCACCAACATGCGCAATTTCGGATCCGGCCGCCGGCCCGTCGGCGCCTCGACGATCACGCAGCAGGTGGCGAAGAACTTCCTGCTCAGTTCCGACCAGACCATGCAGCGCAAGATCAAGGAGATGGTGCTCGCCTTCCGCATCGAGCAGGCCTATTCCAAGGATCGCATCCTCGAGCTTTATCTCAACGAGATCTTTTTCGGCCTCGGCGCCTACGGTATCGCCGGCGCGGCGCTCACCTACTACGACAAGTCGGTGAACGAACTGACACTGGCCGAGTCCGCCTATCTTGCGTCGTTGCCGAAGGGGCCGTCCAACTATCATCCCTTCCGCAACACGCAGCGCGCCATCGAGCGCCGCAACTGGGTGATCGACCAGATGGTCGCCAACGGCTATGCGACGGAGGACGAGGGCGAAAAGGCAAAGGCCACGGGTCTCGAGGTCAAGCCGCGCCGGCGCGGGAGCTATCTGTTCGCCGGCGAATATTTCACCGAGGAGGTGCGGCGCGACATCATCTCGCGTTACGGCGAGGACGCACTCTACGAAGGCGGCCTGTCGGTCCGCACGACGCTCGATCCGAAGCTGCAGCTTTATGCGCGCACGGCGCTGCAGAACGGTCTGCTGCGCTACGACACGCTGCGCGGTTTCCGCGGTCCCGTCACGACGATCGACGTGTCGGGGGACTGGGGCGTGCCGCTTGGCGAGGTCGAGGCCCTGAGCGACGTTCCTGAATGGCAACTGGCCGTGGTTCTGGGAACGGAAGACGGCAGCATCTCCATCGGATTGCGCCCCGACCGCGACGTCTCGGGAGAGCTTTCCAAGACCCGGCAGACGGGAATCATCGCCGCCGAGGACATGCGCTGGGCGATGCGCCACGTGGTGGACGGCAAGCGCCTCAAGGCGAACGCGCCAGAGGAGGTGCTGAAGCCGGGCGACGTCGTGTTCGTCGAGAAGAAGGCGGATACGGAACGCTCGTGGACCTTGCGCCAGGTTCCCGAGATCGGCGGCGCGCTGGTTGCCATGGATCCGCATACCGGCCGTGTGCTGGCCATGGTCGGCGGGTTCTCCTATGCCGAATCGCAGTTCAATCGCGCCACGCAGGCCTATCGCCAGCCCGGTTCCTCGTTCAAGCCCATCGTTTATGCGGCCGCGCTCGACAATGGATACACGCCGGCCTCGGTGGTTCTTGATGCGCCGATCTCTATCCAGGTCGGCAACGACGTGTGGGAGCCGAAGAACTACGGCGGAAAGTTCGCGGGACCGTCGACCTTGCGCGCCGGCATCGAGCGTTCCAGGAACCTCATGACCGTGCGCCTCGCCAAGGACATGGGCATGAACGTCGTTGCAGAATATGCCGAGCATTTCGGCATCTACGACAAGATGTTGCCCGTGCTTGCCATGTCGTTGGGCTCCGGCGAGACGACGGTGATGCGTATGGTATCGGCTTATGCGGTGATGGCGAATGGCGGCAAGCAGATCACCCCGTCGTTGATCGACCGCATCCAGGACCGCTACGGCAAGACCGTCTACAAGCACGACCGGCGCGAGTGCGACGCCTGTGTCGCCAGCGAATGGGAAGGGCAGGGCGAACCCGAGGTGATCAATGATCGCGAGCAGGTGCTCGATCCCATGACGGCCTACCAGATCACCTCCATGATGCAGGGCGTGGTGCAGCGCGGCACGGCAGTGACGATCTCCGAGCTGGGCCGGCCGATCGCCGGCAAGACCGGCACCACCAACGACGAGAAGGACGCCTGGTTCATCGGCTACACGCCGGACATCGTGGTCGGCGTCTTCATGGGATACGACACGCCGCGCCCCATGGGCCACGGCTCGACGGGCGGTGGCCTGGCTGCCCCGATCTTCAAGGAGTTCATGGCCAACGCGCTGAAGGACATGCGCCCGGTCGACTTCCAGGTTCCCGAGGGAATGAAGATCATCCCGATCGACCGCAAGACGGGCATGCAGGCCAGTGCCGGCCAGCCCGGCGTGATCATGGAGGCGTTCAAGCCGGGCACCGGCCCTGCCGACAGCTATTGGGTGATCGGTATGGAAGATCTGGAGAACGCCGGCGGCCCCCGCGCGATCTCGCCGCAGGCCAACCGCGCCGTCAATTCGGGTGCCGGCGGGCTCTACTGATCGTGTAACGACGGGGGCATGCCCGCTTTACACGGGCCGGCATGCTCCCTATGTTCCGGGCCGATTCATAGGCTGACCCACAGCAATCCTTTCAATCCGAGGTGTCTATCTGCCATGCGTGCGGAAACCGAAAATCTTGTCGACGAAATCAAGCAGGCCATAAGCCTGCTGAGGAGGCATCTTTGACTGGGATGAAGCGGTAAAGCGGCTCGACTACCTCAACGCACGCGCCGAGGAAGCGGATCTGTGGAACGATCCGCAGGAGGCGCAGAAGCTCATGCGCGAACGGCAGATGCTGGAGGACGGCATCACCGGGGTTCGCGCGCTCACCCAGGGGCTCGAGGACAATATCGGCCTCATAGAGCTGGGCGAGGAGGAAGGCGACGAAGGGGTCGTGCGCGAGGCCGAGGCCGCCTTGAAGGCGCTTGGCGAGGAAATCGCGGCGCGCCAGGTGGAGACGCTGCTGTCCGGCGAAGCCGACGGCAACGACACTTATCTCGAAGTTCATGCGGGCGCCGGCGGCACGGAAAGCCAGGACTGGGCACAGATGCTCCTGCGCATGTACACGCGCTGGGCGGAGCGCCACGGCATGAAGGTCGATGTGCTGGAAATGCACGACGGCGAGGAGGCGGGCATCAAGTCGGCGACGCTGCAGATCAAGGGGCGCAACGCCTATGGATGGCTGAAGACGGAATCGGGCGTGCACCGCCTGGTTCGCATCTCGCCCTTCGACAGCAATGCGCGCCGCCACACCTCGTTTGCCAGCGCCTGGGTTTATCCGGTCGTCGATGACACGATCGAGATCGACATTCCAGAGTCCGAGGTGCGCATCGACACCTATCGCGCGTCCGGCGCCGGCGGCCAGCACGTCAACACGACCGATTCCGCCGTCCGCATCACGCACATCCCCTCGGGCATCGTGGTCCAGTGCCAGAAGGAACGCTCGCAGCACAAGAACCGGGCAACCGCCTGGGATATGCTGCGCGCACGCCTCTATGAGGAGGAACTGAAGAAGCGCGAGGATGCGGCCAACGCCACGGAAGCGGCCAAGACCGACATCGGCTGGGGCCATCAGATCCGTTCATACGTGCTGCAGCCCTATCAGCTGGTGAAGGACCTGCGCACCGGCGTCGAGAGCACCAGCCCGCAAGACGTGCTCGATGGCGAGCTCGACGCCTTCATGGAGGCTTCGCTTTCGCAGCGCGTGCATGGCGCCGACGCCGGCGAGGTTCAAGACCTTACTTGATGTTTCGGCGCCGGATGGGAACACCCGGCGCCGGGATACTGGGATGAAACGCGGAATCCGGCGGCCGGCGGCTCAGCGGCTCGCCTTCATGTAGCCGGCGATCCTTCGCCCGGCGGAGAGGAAGCGCGACGGGTTGACGGCCGTCCCCGAATTGCGGACCTCGTAATGCAGATGCGGCCCGGTGGAGCGCCCGGTCGAGCCGACCTTGCCGACCACCGTTCCCGCCGAAACCGCCTGTCCTTCACGGACCAGAATCCTGCTCATATGCGCGTAGCGGCTGGTCAGGCCGTCGCCATGGTCGATTTCGACCATGCGCCCGTAGCCGCCGTTCCAGCCGGCCTTGATGACGGTCCCGGCTCCGGTTGCATGAACCGCGGTTCCGCGCTGGGCGCGGAAATCGACCCCGGTGTGATGCGCCGGACGACCCAGGAAGGGGTCGCGCCGCGTGCCGAAGGTGCTCGATACGCGGGCGCCGGGGGCCGGGTTTGCCAGAGGCAGGGCGCCCGCCTTGCGCTTGACCGTATTGAGCTTCGACAGGGCATCGTCGAGCTCGCGGACTTGGTCCTCGAACATGTCGCTGCCTGGATCCGCCGCCACCAGCAGCGGGCCGCCTATATCCTGCTCCCCGTAATTCTCGTCGATGGCGATGCCGGTCTCTTCGAGGGCGTCGGCGATCGCGCTTGCGGTCCTGTAGGCGTCTTCGGCGAGCGTCTTCACATTGTTCATCTGCTCGGCTTCGATCGACGCCAGCGCCTTGTTCAGTTGAACGAACAGCCTGTCGGTCCTGTCTGCCTGAGACAGGCTCGCGACTTCGCCCGACACGCCCTCGCGCAGGGGCCAGCGCACCGTGTCCGCCGGAACGGGAGCGAAGGCCGATGCGATGGTGCTCCCGGTTGCCGTCCTGTCGATCTCGGAAGAAGCATCGGCCTTCACGTCGGGGCGCGGCGTGGGCAGCGGCTTGCCGCTCTCAGCGCTCTCGCCGCCGTGGCGATCGAGGATCGGCCCGAGGCGGCTGCGCCGCTCGGTGAGCGCATCTTGCCGCGCGATCAGTTCACCGACCTTTTCCTGCATGAACTGCTGGTCGAGGATCTGCCGGCTGGTGACCCGGTCGAGCTGGGCCCGCAAGGCCGAAATGCGGTCCTCGTAGGCCTGCTGCACGCGCGCCTGCCGCGCCACGCTCGCTCCGATGAGATCGTCGCGCAGGACCAGGTATGTGGTGGCGAGAAGGTAGCCGGTCACCAGACAGGCAAGCGCCGCGCCGGCAAGAGCCACACCCCACGGCCGCACGGTGAAATGCCGTATCGAGTCGCCGCGCGCTATGATGACCGTATGAGGCTCTTTTCGTGTTCCGAAAACCGCGGATTGCTGTGGCTGCTGCACGAGATCGAACTTCCAGACAATAGAGAGAAGGTCGATTTCGATTACACTTGATTAGGGTTAACAAAGCCCTTCGCAGCATAATCGTTCTGCCCGAACCGGCAGCCTGCGCGCCTTGTACCGCCAGTGGTCTGACCGAGACAGATAGTATCCGTCTGTCTCGATAAGTCAGTCCACAAACCATTATGGGTCAGCCTTTTTCGGCGAGGGTTTTCACGGCCTTGAGGACCGCATCGGCGTGACCCGGCACCTTCACCTTGCGCCAGGCCTCCGCGATCCTGCCCTGCTTGTCGATGAGGAAGGTGGAGCGTTCCACGCCCATGTATTTGCGGCCATACATGCTCTTCTCGACCCACACGCCGTAGGCCTGCAGGGCTTCCTTCTCCTGGTCCGAGGCAAGGGCGACGCTAAGCTCATGCTTGGTCTTGAACTTGTCGTGGCTCTTGGGGCTGTCCGGCGACAGGCCGACGATCACGGCACCCGCCTTGTCGAACTCGGGCTTCAGCGCCGAAAAGTCGACCGCTTCGGCCGTGCAGCCGCTCGTATCATCCTTGGGGTAACAGAAAAGTACGACGATCTTGCCGCGAAAGTCGGATAGTTTGATGTTTCCGCCGCCATCGCTCGGCAGGGAAAAGTCAGGCGCTTCGCTTCCTTTGACGGGTTCGGTCATTTTCTTTCCCCTGTTTGTGGATAGGCGATTGGACGCAGAGATATAATGGTGGGAGTGGATTCGTCCATGGCTCGCGTGCATTAACGGAATTGGGTGTGGATCAAAACGGCGCATCACACAGAAAGGTCAGGTTCAGGCGCGGAGACATAGCGGCTCTCGAAAAATTCCCGTCGTCCCGAGGGTGCGTCCGCAATGCGCTGCGGCGGTCCCTTTTCGTGCGTTGGTGCCGTCGGTCGCTCTCCATCGTCGTGGGCATCGGCCTTCTTCTTGCCGCACTGATCCTCGCGGTTCAGTTCGTCGGGGTGGGGGCGATCGGACAGGAGCGGTTGCAGGCCGCGGCGCAGAAGGCGCTCACGTCATTTGCGGGGTTTGCGGTCAAGGCCGACATGGAAGAGCTGCGCCTCGTTCTGAGCGACCGCAGCCTCGTCGCGCTGGAAGTCAGGAAGCTCGATCTCGACAGGGCGGAAACGGGCGACACGCTGATCGAGGCGGATGCCTTGCGCTTCGGTTTCAAGCTTTGGCCGCTGCTGAGCGGACGGATCGAGGTCGGCAGCGTGGAGATCGAGGGCGCACGCATCGATCTGGCGCGTCTTTCCAATCGATCCGAAACCTCCCCGGACGATCCTTTCTGGGCCCGGCCGGTCGAGCCCGGCATGCTGCCGCAGCATGTCTTCAGCGGTCTGCGGCGCGCCTATGCCGCGGCGGAGCGGGCCGGCACACGCTACATCACGCTGCGCGACGTCGAACTGGTCGCGGCCGACAATCCGACGCGGCGGGCGACCGTCGATCTGCGCGCTTCGGTTGCGCCGGCCGGAAAGCTGGATTTCGACGGCACGGTGCATGTCGGCGGACGAGCTGTCGCGGTAACGGGACAGGCTCTGCGCCCGGTCAGGGACGGGCCGATACGGTCGCTTTCGGTTGCCCTGGAATTGCCGCGCGCCGGTTTTCTCGATGCGGCGATCGGCGGACGCGACGATGGGGCCGAGCGCGGCCAGAAGCTCGGTGCTCTGAGGCTGTCGCTGGAAGGCGCCGAAACGGAAGCCGGCAAGGGAAGCCTGGCCCTGGATCTGCGTTTCGAAGATGCCGCCATCGGTCTCGGCGAGGACGGCACCCTGTCGGCCACCGGAAACCTGAGCGCCAAAGTCGACGATGCGGCCGATGCGATCACGATCAGCCGGGCAAATCTGTCGGTGGGCAGGTCGCTCTTTAATTTCGTCGGCAGCCTGGGGCTGCAGGACCGCGACGGCGAGGGCCCGCCGATCTACAGCTTTGATCTGATGAGCCGCAGATCGATCGTGGCGGCCGCCGATTCACCGGAAGCGGACGTTTCTTTTGCCGCCCGCGTGACGGGGCGCATCGAGCCGGCCGGCGGCCGCATCGTCGGGGATGCGGTCCGCATCGTCACCGCGGCCGGACAGGTGTCGGCAAGCGCGGCGGTCACACTCGAGGCGGGCAAGTCTCCCGGCCTGTCCCTTGCCGTCTATGCGAGCGATCTGCCGACCAATGAAGTCAAGCAGTTCTGGCCATGGTTTGCCGCACCTGGTGCTCGCAACTGGGTGCTTTCCAACCTGTTCGGCGGACGGGTCACGGAGGGCAACCTGCGTTTGCGCGTGCCGCCGGGGCGCCTTGGCAACGGCCAGCCGCTGGACAACGACGAGGTCAGTGGCGAGTTCCGGGTCGCCAATGCCCGCTTCGACATTGCCGGTCACATCCCGCCGGTCAGGGACGGCATCGGCATGGTCAAGTTCCAGGGGGCCGACGTCGACGTCTTCATCGATTCGGGCACCGTCTACATGCCGAGCGGACGGACGGTCGCCGCCAGCCAGGGAACGCTGAAGATCCGCAACGCTCACATCCGTCCGCGAATAGGCAAGCTGGAGATCGACGTGGCCGGCGAGGCGCCGGCGGTCGTGGAACTCGCGTCCTACGAGCCGATCGACGTGTCGAGCGTCATCGGCCTGAAGCCGAAGGAGGTGAGCGGCGACGTCAAGGCGCATGTCGCGGCGGATATCCCTTTGAGCAACGGGATCCCGCGTGACATGCTGCGCTGGCGCGTCGCGCTCGACTACGAGAACCTCTCCTTGTCGAAGCCTTTCGACGGACAGACGATCACCGATGCAAAGGGCGTGGCCGTCATCGAGCCCGAAAAGGCGGACATCTCCGCTTCGGCCAAGCTGAACGGTGTGCCGGCCAAACTCGACCTCGTCGAGCCTCTTGGCCAGAACAAGGCGCAAAAGCGCCGCAACGTCACCCTGACCCTCGACGACAAGGCGCGGCGCAGGATCCTGCCGGGCCTCGACGACATCGTGGCCGGGACGAGCGAGGTCAGATACGAGGAGCTCGAAAACGGACTGAGGAAGATCAGCGTCAAGCTCGACGCGGCAGAGCTCATGCTGCCCTGGATGAACTGGCGCAAGGGCACGGGCATCCCGGCATCGGCTTCGTTCGTGATGGAGCAGAAGGAGAACGAGATCGCTCTGCGCGATTTCAATCTCGAGGGCCAGACGTTTGCCGCCAGCGGCCGCCTGACGATCGCCAATGGCGAGCTTGCCTTTGCGCGCTTCGACGGCGCCCGCCTCAACCGCGGGGACGATTTCACGATCACCATCGAGCGGAAGGCGAAGGCCTATGCAATCTCGATGCGCGGCGCCGCTTTCGATGCGCGCTCGGTGATCAAGCAGTATCTGGGCACGCAGGCCGATGCCGGCGATGCCGGAGGAGGCGGTTCGGTCGGCGTCGAGCTGAACGCCAAGCTCACCAGGCTGTCCGGCTTCAGCGGAGAGGTGTTGCGCGACGTCTCGCTGACCTATGTCAGCGACGGGCGGAGTTCCGGCCGCCTCGAGACCTCCGCAACCACCCACAACGGCGGCACCATGACGCTCTCGCGCAACGGCGGGACGATCGGCGCGAACTCGAACGACGCCGGCGCCATCATGCGGTTCCTCGATTTCTATCCGAACATGGAGGGCGGGCAGATGCGGGTCGCCCTTCGCGAGAACGGCCGGACCTTGTCGGGATCCGTCGCGGCGCAGGACTTTTTCATCGTCAACGAGCCGCGCCTGAGGTCCCTTGTTGCCGCGACGGAGACGGGCGATGACAGCCAGGTGGACGTGAGCCGCGTGCGCTTCGACCGCGGCTACGCCAACATCCACAAGTCCGGCGGCAGTCTTGAACTGCAGAACGGGGTGTTGCGCGGGCCGCTGATCGGCACGACGTTCCAGGGCCTGCTGTTCGATGAAAACGACAACATTTCCATCACCGGTACTTTCATGCCGCTATACGGGCTGAACCGGATTTTTGGCGAGATCCCGCTCTTTGGCGAGATTTTGGGAAATGGCCGCGACCGCGGCCTGATCGGCATCACCTACCGCCTGATGGGCAAGCTCGACAGCCCTCAGCTCGAGGTGAACCCGATCTCGGCGATCGCCCCGGGCATCTTCCGGCAGATTTTCGAATATCGTTAGAGCGGTTCATAGTTTCATGGAAACGCTGGCGCGCTCTATCTCATTGTTTTTCCGCATTTATGCGAACGTCAGGTGATTCCACCTGACTGCAAAATGCTATAGGCACGGCCCGGACAATCAGCGCCCGGGCTGGAGCCTCAGACCGGCCGCAGCAGGACGTGCTTCTTCTTGCCGAGCGAGAGCTTGATGACGCCCTCGGGCGTTACGTCCGACAGCCCGACCGCCTGGCGCTCGTCGCTGACCGGCCGGTCGTTGAGCCGCACGGCGCCGCCCTTCACGTGCCGCCGCGCCTCGCCGTTGGAGGAGGCGAGGCCGGCGGTGACGAAAAGCGTCAGAACGCCGATGCCGTCCTGAAGCGCGGCTTGATCGACCTCGACGGTCGGCAGGGTCTCGGCGAGGGTGCCTTCCTCGAAGGTCTTGCGCGCCGTTTCCGCCGCCTCGTCGGCCGCGGCGCGGCCGTGCAGCATGGCGGTCACTTCCGTCGCCAGGATCTTCTTCGCCTCGTTGAGCTCGGCACCCTGCAAAGCACCGAGCCTGGCGATCTCGTCGAGCGGCAGTTTCGTGTAGAGCTTCAGGAAGCGCTCGACATCGGCGTCCTCGGTGTTGCGCCAATATTGCCAGAAATCATAGGCGCCGAGCATCTCCGGGTTCAGCCAGACGGCACCGTCTGCGCTCTTGCCCATCTTGGCGCCCGACGAGGTGGTCAGGAGCGGCGAGGTGAGGGCGTAGAGCTGCGGCGTGCCCATGCGATGGCCGAGATCGATGCCGTTGACGATGTTGCCCCACTGGTCGGACCCGCCCATCTGCAGGCGGCAGCCGTATCGCTTGTTGAGCTCGACGAAGTCGTAGGCCTGCAGGATCATGTAGTTGAACTCGAGGAAGGACAGCGACTGCTCGCGGTCAAGCCTGAGCTTCACCGAATCGAAGGACAGCATCCGGTTGACCGAGAAATGCCGGCCGACGTCGCGCAGGAACGCGACATAGTTGATGTCGAGAAGCCATTGGGCATTGTCGACCATCAGTGCGTCCTGCGGCCCTTCGCCGAAGGACAGATAGTTGGAAAACACGCGCTTTATGCCGGAGATGTTTTCGGCGATCGTCTCCGGTGTCAGGAGTTTGCGGGCCTCGTCCTTGAAGGAGGGGTCGCCGATCATGCCGGTGCCGCCGCCCATCAAGGCGATCGGACGATGGCCGGTCTGCTGCATCCAGTGCAGCATCATGATCTGGATCAGGCCGCCGGCATGCAGGCTCGGCGCCGTCGGATCGAAGCCGATATAGGCAGTGACCGTCTCGTTCCGGAACAGATCATCAAGGCCGGTCTCGTCGGAGACCTGATGAATGAACCCGCGTTCGCTGAGCGTGCGCAGGAAGTCGGATTTGAAGGCGGTCATGGTCTTTCAGGCTCTTTTTATCGTGGCGGGAGAGGTGCCGGTGCGCAAACGCCGATGCGGCACTCTCCCGCGAACTCTATTACTTCAGGCGTTTCGGGCGCGGTTCGGCGAGCTCACCGCGCAGGCGGCGGTCGAGATAGTCCGAGCATTCCTCGATCAGCGTGTCGACGGCATCGGTGTAGAAGTGATTGACGCCCGGAAGGGTCTTCTGCGTGATCGTGATGCCCTTTTGCGACTGCAGCTTGTCGACGAGGCCCTGCACGTCGGCCGGCGGGGCCACCTTGTCGGCATCGCCATGGATGATCAGGCCCGAAGAGGGGCAGGGCGCAAGGAACGAGAAATCGTAGAGGTTGGGCTGCGGGGAGATGGACATGAAGCCCTCGATCTCCGGCCGGCGCATCAGCAGCTGCATGCCGATCCAGGCGCCGAAGGAATAGCCAGCGACCCAGCAGTTCTTGGAATCGGGATGCAGGGATTGCACCCAGTCCAGGGCGGCGGCGGCATCGGAGAGCTCGCCCGTGCCGTGGTCGAAGGCACCCTGGCTGCGCCCGATGCCGCGGAAGTTGAAGCGCAATGTGGTGAAGCCGCGCTGCTGGAACATATAGAACAGATCGTAGACGATCTTGTTGTTCATGGTGCCGCCGAATTGCGGGTGCGGATGCAGGATGAGCGCGATCGGCGCGTTCTTTTCCTTCGACGGCTGGTAACGGCCTTCCAGGCGACCGGCAGGGCCGGCAAAAATGACCTCGGGCATGGGTACTCCACATTGGGCGTCGCAGCGCTTCGGGTTATAAGGATCCGCGTTCCTTGACCCTTGACGCGACGCCGACGCCTCCATAGAAGCTAGTTTAGAATTGTTCAAAAATGGCGGCCACGCGAATTTGACCACCATATCGGCAAGCCGGGTAGATAGGACGGCTCGTCCGGAAAATTCAAGGAAATTACGCTTCGCCGACCAAAGTTTGGCCGACCTTCTATGAACGAGACGACAGGAATCGCCGGGTAGATCCGAAGGACATGGCAGCAGACCGCGCATATCTCGACCACAATGCCAGCGCGCCGCTTCTGGATGAAGCGCGGGCGGCGATGCTCGACGCGCTCTCGCTGGCGGCCAATCCGTCGTCGGTCCATTCCGAAGGACGTGCCGCCCGGCGCATGCTGGAAGAGGCGCGCGCGCAGGTGGCGGCGCTCGTCAACGGCAAGCCGGAGCATGTGGTCTTCACCTCCGGTGCCACCGAGGCGGCGGCCACGCTTCTCACGCCCGACTGGACGATGGGCCGGGCGCCGCTCACCTTCTCGCGGGTGCTCGTCAGCGCCGCCGATCATCCCTGCGTGCTGAAGGGAGGGCGATTTGCCCCGCAGGCCGTCACAGAGATCGGTGTCACCGCCGACGGGGTGGTGGATCTCGACGATCTGCAGGCAAGGCTTGCCGCCCGCGGTCACGACGACGGCCTGACCCTGGTCGCGATGCATGCGGTGAACAATGAGACCGGCGTGATTCAGCCGCTCGCCGAGATCGGCCGCATCGCACATGCCGCCGGCGCCGTGACCGTGTTCGACGCGGTTCAGGCTTGTGGGCGCATTCCTCTCGATATTGCCAATGGTTATGCGGATTACTTCATCCTTTCCTCGCACAAGATCGGCGGGCCGAAGGGGGCAGGCGCCATCGTCGGCGCCGCCGATCTGATGATGCCGCGGCCCCTGATTCCCGGCGGTGGCCAGGAAAAGGGGCATCGCGCGGGCACCGAGAACCTGCCGGCCATTGCCGGCTTCGGCGCTGCAGCACGCGTTGCGGCGGCCGGCCTCAAGGATATGGCGCGCGTGGCGGCACGGCGTGACGGCCTCGAAAGCACGGTCCTCGAGCTGATTCCCGACGCGGTCATTCATGGACATGCGGCCCCGCGCGTGGCCAACACCAGCTTCTTCTCTATTCCCGGCATGAAGGCGGAAACCGCGCAGATCGCATTCGATCTTGCGGGTGTGGCGCTGTCGGCGGGGTCTGCCTGCTCCTCGGGGCGCATCGGCCCCAGCCATGTGCTTCAGGCCATGGGTTTCGGCGATCAGGCGAGCGCGTTGCGCGTGTCGATCGGCCGCAGCACCACAGACCACGATATCGAATGTTTCACCGCGGCTCTGGCAGGCATTGCCAAGCGCCGCAAAGGCAAGGCGGAGGCCGCGTAGCCCGGTCTTGCCGCTGGACCACGACCGCTGCAGATAATAATTGGAGAAAACCACACATATTTACTATGTGAACAGATGAAACCTCTGCTTCGAGGCACTACATGAAGGACGGCCGCTACAGCGCCGTGCATCCTTTTGGACGCATAAAGGACGCTGTAGGTTATTGAAGCGACGCATCGTGCTTTCCGAAAATCGAGTCCGATTTTCGGACCGATGCGCAGGCCGAACACGGTGTGTGCCGGATTTGAAGACGGCCGGGCCTTGACCCCGGCATGGATGGAGAACGCATATGCCTGCCGTGCAGGAGACGATCGACCAGGTCCGCATGATCGATGTGGACCAGTACAAATACGGTTTCGAGACGCTCATCGAGAGCGATCTCGCCCCGAAGGGGCTGAATGAAGACATCATCCGTTTCATCTCGGCCAAGAAGGACGAGCCGGAATGGATGACCGAGTGGCGGCTGCATGCGTTCAAGCGCTGGCAGGCCATGGAAGAGCCGACCTGGGCGCGTGTTTCCTATCCGAAGATCGACTTCCAGGACCTGCATTACTACGCGGCTCCGAAGAACCAGACCGGTCCCAAATCCCTCGACGAGGTGGATCCCGAGCTTCTCAAAACCTATGAGAAGCTGGGCATTCCGCTGCGCGAGCAGGAGATACTCGCCGGCGTGCGCAAGCAGGGCGAGCCGAGCTCGCTCGACGGCGAGGCCAGCGACAACGTCTACAGCTCCGGCCGCGTGGCAGTCGATGCGGTGTTCGATTCCGTCTCGGTCGTGACCACCTTCAAGAAGGAATTGGCCAAGGCGGGCGTGATCTTCTGCTCGATCTCGGAAGCCATCCGCGAGCATCCGGAGCTGGTCCAGAAATATCTGGGCTCGGTCGTGCCTGTTTCGGACAATTTCTACGCCACGCTCAATTCGGCGGTCTTCACCGACGGCTCCTTCGTCTATGTGCCGAAGGGCGTGCGCTGCCCGATGGAGCTGTCGACCTATTTCCGCATCAACGAGAAGAACACCGGCCAGTTCGAGCGCACGCTGATCATCGCCGACGAGGGGGCCTATGTGTCCTATCTCGAAGGCTGCACGGCGCCGCAGCGCGACGAGAACCAGCTTCATGCCGCGGTCGTCGAGCTGATCGCGCTCGACGATGCGGAGATCAAGTACTCGACGGTGCAGAACTGGTATCCGGGCGATTCCGAAGGCAAGGGCGGCATTTACAACTTCGTCACCAAGCGCGGCGACTGCCGGGGCCGGAACTCGAAGATTTCCTGGACCCAGGTCGAGACCGGCTCGGCGATCACCTGGAAATACCCCTCGTGCATCCTGCGCGGCGACAACAGCCGCGGCGAGTTCTATTCGATCGCCGTGTCGAACGGACACCAGCAGATCGATTCGGGCACCAAGATGCTGCATCTCGGCAAGAACACGTCGAGCCGCATCATCTCCAAGGGCATTTCCGCCGGCAAGTCGCAGAACACCTATCGCGGCCAGGTCTCCGCACACCGCAAGGCGGCCAATGCGCGCAACTTCACCCAGTGCGATTCGCTGCTGATCGGCAACGATTGCGGTGCGCACACCGTGCCCTATATCGAGGCGAAGAACGCCACGGCGCAGTTCGAGCACGAGGCTACCACCTCGAAAATCTCCGAAGATCAGCTCTTCTACGTGATGCAGCGCGGCATTCCGGAAGAGGAGGCCATCGCGCTGATCGTCAACGGCTTCGTCAAGGACGTCATCCAGGAACTGCCGATGGAGTTTGCCGTCGAGGCGCAGAAGCTGATTGGTATTTCGCTAGAAGGTTCTGTCGGCTGAGACCGGCGCAAGAGTTTGGAAGAAAACATGCTTGAGATCAGAAATCTGCACGCCCGCATCGCCGAGGACGGCACCGAGATCATCCGCGGCCTGAACCTCACGGTGAATGCCGGCGAAGTGGCCGCCATCATGGGGCCCAACGGCTCCGGCAAGTCGACGCTGTCCTATATCCTTGCCGGACGCGAGGACTACGAGGTCACCGAGGGCGATATTCTCTACAATGGCGAGTCCATTCTCGAGATGGACCCGGCCGAGCGCGCCAGCGCCGGCATCTTCCTCGCCTTCCAGTATCCGATGGAGATACCGGGCGTTGCCACCATGGAGTTCCTGAAGACGGCCATCAACGCCCAGCGCAAGGCGCGCGGCGAGGAGGAGCTGAAGATCCCCGATCTTCTGAAGCGCGTGCGCGCCGCCGCCGACGAGCTCAACATGGACATGAGCATGCTGAAGCGTCCGCTCAATGTGGGCTTCTCCGGCGGCGAGAAGAAGCGGGCCGAGATCCTGCAGATGAAGCTCCTGGAGCCGAAGCTGTGCGTGCTCGACGAAACCGATTCCGGCCTCGACATCGATGCGCTGAAGATCGTCGCCGAAGGCGTCAACTCGCTGCGCTCGCCGGATCGCGCCGTGGTGGTCATCACCCACTATCAGCGGCTGCTCGACTACATCGTGCCCGACAAGGTGCATGTGCTGTACCGCGGCCAGGTGATCAAGTCCGGCGACAAGGAACTGGCGCTCGAGCTGGAGAAGAACGGGTATGCCGGCATCATCGGCGAAGCCGCGTGAGGTGTCGCAGATGAACCTTCATGCACCCACCACCACGAGAACGGCCGCCGAAGCGGCGCTGATCGACGGCTTCGCCGACCGGATCTCGGATTTACCGGGCGATGCCGATGTCACGGTGCGCCGCGACGAGGCGCTGGAGCAGCTCAAGGCCGGATTGCCCACCCGCCGTGTCGAGGCATGGCACTACACCGATCTTCGCCGGCTGTTGTCTTCCGTTCCCGCCCACAAGCTCGAAACGGATGCGCAGGCCGTCGCCCCGCTGATCGACAGGGCTCTTGTCCTGCCGGTGGTGAATGGCGTTGCCGCCAATCCGACGGCGATCGAAGGCGTTTCCGTCTCGCGGCTGGCCGACCGGCTGATCGACGGGGATCTCACCCAGCGGCTTGCCGCGGCCGGTCCCGACGACACGGTGGGCGCCATCAACGCGGCGTTCGTTTCGGACGGCTACTGGCTGGAGATCGCCGAGAATGCCGAGCTCGAGCGGGCGCTCGAGTTGCAGAACGTCCATTCCGGGGGGCAGGTGCACAGCCGTTTTGCCGTGAAGGCGGGCGCGGGGTCGAAGTCGACCATCGTCGAGCGCCAGACCGGCACCGACGACGTGCTCGTGTCTTCGGTCAGCCATCTCGACGTCGGCGACGGCGCCGAGGTGCTGTGGATCGTGCTGCAGGAGCAGCCGGAGGCGGCATCGCATCTGGCCCAGTTCACGGCTTCCATCGGCAAGGACGCCAAGCTTACCGTGTTCATCATGAACAGCGGCGGAAAGCTGGTGCGCCAGGAGGTCAGGGTCGTGGCGACAGGCGAGGGCTCCGAGTTCCGCTTGCGCGGCATCAATCTCCTGGCGGGCGAGACGCATTGCGACGTGACGATGGTGCTGGATCACCTGGCGCCGTCCACCTATTCGACGGAGACGGTGCGCAACGTCGTTACCGGCAAGGCGAACGGCGTTTTCCAGGGGCAGATCCGCGTTGCCCGCGATGCGCAGAAGACCGACGCCAAGATGGCCTGCAACACGCTGCTCTTGTCCGACGAAGGCGGCTTCTCGGCGAAGCCGGAGCTGGAGATCTTCGCCGACGACGTGGCCTGCGGCCATGGTGCGACCGTGACGGAGATCGAGGCCGACCACCTCTTCTATCTGATGGCGCGCGGCATCGACGAGAAGACGGCCCGGGGCCTTTTGGTCAAGGCCTTCCTCGCCGAAGTGATCGAGGAGCTTGAGGACGAGGCGGTGATCGAGGCCCTGGAAGAAAAGCTTGCCGCCTGGTTCGCCGCGCACGGGTAAGGCTTTCGGCGCCGGGCTGTCGGTGCCTGGCGTCGCCCTGGATGCGGCGAGAGGCGAATAGTCGAACGGGAAGGTTGAGCAGTGGACCAGACGGTCGAAAACAAGAGCTACGATGTCGAGGCGATCCGCCGCGACTTTCCGATCCTCGCGCGCGAGGTCTACGGTAAGCCGCTGGTCTATCTCGACAACGGCGCTTCGGCCCAGAAGCCGCAGGCGGTGATCGACGCCGTGACGCATGCCTATTCGAATGAATATGCCAATGTGCACCGCGGCCTGCATTTCCTTTCCAATGCGGCGACCGATGCCTATGAGAAGGCGCGCGAGACCGTCCGCCGCTTCCTGAACGCGACGAGCATCGACGAGATCGTCTTCACGAAATCGGCCACCGAGGCGATCAACACCGTTGCCTATGGCCATGCCATGCCGCGCATCGGCGAGGGCGACGAGATCGCGCTCTCCATCATGGAGCATCACTCCAACATCGTGCCCTGGCATTTCCTGCGCGAGCGTCAGGGCGCAAAGCTCGCCTGGATTCCGGTCGACGAGGACGGCGTGCTGACGGTCGAGGCGTTCGAGCGGACGCTGACCGAGCGCACCAGGCTGGTGGCGATCACGCATATGTCCAACGTGCTCGGCACGGTCACGCCGCTCAAGGAGATCATCCGGATCGCCCATGAGCGCGGCATTCCGGTGCTGGTGGACGGCAGCCAGGGGGCCGTGCACCTGCCGGTCGACGTTGCGGCGCTCGATTGCGACTTCTACGTCTGCACGGGTCATAAGCTCTACGGCCCCTCCGGCATCGGTGTTCTCTACGGCAAGAAGGAGCGGCTGCAGGCCATGCGGCCCTTCCAGGGCGGCGGCGAGATGATCGAGGACGTGACGGTCGACAACGTCACCTACAACGATCCGCCGCACCGCTTCGAGGCGGGCACGCCGCCGATCGTGCAGGCGATCGGCCTCGGCGCCGCGCTGGAGTATATCGAGAGCGTCGGACGCGAGGCGATCGCCGCTCACGAGGCGGATCTTGTCCACTATGCGCATGAGCGCCTGGGACACCTCAATTCGCTGCGTATTTTCGGCAATGCGCCGGGCAAGGGAGCGATCGTCTCCTTCGAGCTTCAGGGCATCCATGCCCACGACGTGTCGATGGTGATCGACCGTGCGGGTGTTGCCGTGCGCGCCGGCACGCATTGCGCCCAGCCGCTTCTGAAGCGTTTCGGCGTGACCTCGACCTGCCGGGCGTCCTTCGGCATGTACAACACGCGAGCCGAGGTGGATGCCTTGGCCGAGGCGCTTGAGAAAGCGCGCACATTCTTCGGGTGACGACGATGACAGATGCACCACAGGACACCGAGACCGGAGCTGCCGCGGCGGGAGAGGCCGTGTTTTCGGCCTCCGCCATACCGCAGGACGAGCTCGCGCGGCTGACCGACGACATCATCAGCGCGTTGAAGACCGTCTACGACCCCGAGATCCCGGCCGACATCTACGAGCTTGGCCTGATCTACAAGATCGATATCGAGGATGACCGCTCGGTGAAGATCGACATGACACTGACGGCGCCGGGCTGTCCGGTGGCCGGCGAGATGCCGGGTTGGGTGCAGAACGCCGTCGGTGCCGTCGAAGGGGTGGGAGACGTGGACGTCGCCATGGTGTTCGATCCGCCCTGGACCCCCGACCGGATGTCGGAAGAGGCGCAGGTCGCCGTCGGCTGGTATTGACCGACATATTGATCGGCGCCCCGCCGGCCCTTGCAACGGCCGCGAATCTTGACCATCTTTGTGAGGAAACCCATCCGCGAGCCTTTCACTCGCCGTGCATGGAGAAACCGATGAGCCGATTTCAAGTGATGACCATGACCGACGCTGCGGCCGACCGCGTGCGCGAGATCGTCGCGGCAAGGCCGGGCGCACAAGGCGTGCGCGTCGGCATCAAGAAAGGCGGCTGCGCGGGGATGGAATATACGGTCGATCTGGTGACCGAGCCGGACCTCAAGGACGATCACGTCGAGCGCGAAGGGGCGCATGTCTATGTCGCTCCGGAAGCGGCGCTTTTCCTGCTCGGCACGGAGCTCGATTTCGAGGTGACGAAGCTGCGCACCGGCTTCACGTTCAAGAATCCGAATCAGACCTCCGCCTGCGGTTGCGGAGAGTCCATCGAGCTTCAGCCGGCGGATCTGAAGGCGCTGGCCGAGGCCCGCGGCGCGGCCTGAGACGCTCGCTGGTGGACGATGACGCCATTCGCGATCTGTTTGCGAGCCTTGGGCCGGTAACGATCAGGCGCATGTTCGGCGGCAAAGGCATCTACCATCGCGGCGTCGTCTTCGCCCTTGAAGTCGGCGGTGAAATCCTTCTCAAGGCCGATGCGCAGACGGCGGCGCTTTTTGCCGAAGCGGGCTCCCGCCAATGGGTCTACGAGGGCCAGAAGGGGCGGGGGCCGGTCGCGATGCCCTACTGGTCCATCCCCGATCCTGCAATCGACGATCCCGACGAGATGGCGCTGTGGGCGTTGCGGGCCTTCGAGGCCGGCATGCGATCCGGCAAGAAATAATCCCGATACGCGCTTGGGGCGCCGTGCGTCCTCTTGGACCCACAAAGGACGCTCCATCTGTTTGTTTTTCCGCATTTGTGCGGACGTCAGGTGAGTTCACCTGACTGCAAAATGCTATAGGGCCGCGCACAAAAAAGCCGCCGCAGGACCATTGCGGCGGCGGTCTCTCATCGAGCGCCTTTCCTGCGCCCGAACGGGCGCATCGGGCCTTCAGGTTTTCACGACGATCTTCATGAAGGCCGGCACGTCGTCGCCGAAGCCGACCGGCGTGTCCTCGTGCCGCTCGTGCCTGCTCGCCCGCCTGGGCGCCCGGTGCTGCTCCGCCTCGACGGCGGGTTCCTCGGCGGCAGGTTTCGCCTTGCGGTCGGCATTGTCCGACTTGATGGCGTCCTTGCGGGCCTTCCTGCCGCCACCCGACTTCTCGCTGCCGCCGGCATCCTTGCCGCCGCGCCTGGCGCCCCGGCCGCGCGGCTTCTCATCCGCCTCGTCCTCGATGTCGAGCGTCGAGAGGTCGCCGTCCAGCCATTCGGTTTCCCGGCCGATCAGCTTTTCGATCGCGTCGACATACCTCTTGTCGGCACGCGTCACCAGGGTGAAGGCCTTGCCCGAGCGCCCCGCGCGGCCCGTGCGGCCGATGCGGTGCACGTAGTCGTCGGCATGGATCGGCACGTCGAAATTGAAGACGTGGCTGACATCGGGAATGTCGAGACCGCGCGCGGCGACGTCGGAGGCGACCAGAAGCTTCAGCTTTCCTTTGCGGAAATTCTCCAGCATGGCCATGCGGGCGCGCTGGTCCATGTCGCCGTGCAGGGCGCCGGCATCGTATTCGTGGCGCGCCAGCGAGCGGAAGAGCGTCGCCACCTCGCTCTTGCGGTTGCAGAAGATGATCGCGTTCTTCAGCGATTCTCCCTCGTCGTCGATCAGCTTGCGCAGCTTCTCGCGCTTGGACCACGGCTTGGAGCCCGCCTTGACGAAACGCTGGGTGATGTTGATGGCCGTCGTCGCCGGGCGCGAGACCTCGACGCGCACCGGCGCCTGAAGGAACTGCTCGGTGAGCTTGGTGATCTCCGGCGGCATGGTGGCCGAGAAGAAGAGCGTCTGGCGCGTGAAGGGGATCAGCTTGCAGATGCGCTCGATGTCGGGGATGAAGCCCATGTCGAGCATGCGGTCGGCTTCGTCGATGACGAAGATGTCGACGCCCGTCAGAAGCAGCTTGCCGCGCTCGAAATGGTCGAGCAGGCGGCCGGGCGTGGCGATCAGCACGTCGGCCCCGCGCTCCAGCTTCTTCTCCTGCTCGTCGAAGGAGACGCCGCCGATCAGAAGGGCGATGTTGAGCCGATGGTTCTTGCCGTATTTGACGAAGTTCTCCTCGACCTGGGCGGCCAATTCGCGCGTCGGCTCGAGGATCAGCGTGCGCGGCATGCGCGCCCGCGCCCGGCCGCGCTCCAGCCTGGTCAGCATCGGCAGCACGAAGGAGGCGGTCTTGCCCGTGCCGGTCTGGGCGATGCCCAGCACGTCCTTTCCGGCGATGGCATGAGGAATGGCGCCGGCCTGGATCGGCGTCGGCTCGGTGTAGCCCGCGTCGGCGACGGCGGAGAGGACCTTCGGCGACAAACCGAGATCGGAGAATGTCAACGCTTCTTGAGCGGTGTCTTGTTCTGCTGGCACGTTTTGGCTGTCTTTATCCGTTGCGGCCCGGACGCCGCCTGTCTGAGGCATTTCACCTCGAATCTCTGGTGGGCCTACGGCTTGAAGCGCGCAATGTCAACACGGCACTTGCCGCAAAGGCAGGTTAGGGCCGGGACCCGGGCTCAATAGCGGAACTGTTCGGAAAGAATCCGCTCGTTCCAGGAATGGCTCTCGTCGAACAGGACGGTGACCGTTCGATTGTGTGATTCGCGCACCTCCACGGAAACCACCGATTTGATCTCCGTGTGGTCGGCGACGGCGTTGACGGGGCGCTTTTCCGGCTCGAGTATGTCGAAACGCACCGTCGCCTGGTTCGACAGCAGCGCTCCGCGCCAGCGTCGCGGGCGGAAGGGGCTGACCGGGGTGAGCGCCAGAAGCGGCGCGTCGAGCGGCAGGATCGGCCCGTGTGCGGAAAGATTGTAGGCGGTCGAGCCGGCCGGCGTCGCCACCATCACGCCGTCGCAGATGAGCTCCTCGAGCCGGACCTTGCCGTCGATCGCGATGCGGATCTTGGCGGCCTGGTAGGATTGGCGCAGAAGCGAGACCTCGTTGACGGCCAGCGCCTCGAAGACCTTGCCGTCGGCGTCGACGGCATGCATCTGCAGCGGGCGGATGGTTTCGGGGATGGCGGCGGCGATGCGCTCGCGCAGCCCGTCCTCCCTGTACTCGTTCATCAGGAATCCGACCGTGCCGCGGTTCATGCCGTAGATGCGCTTGCCCGAGCCCATGGTCTCGCGCAGGACCTGCAGCATGAAGCCGTCGCCGCCAAGCGCAACGATGACATCGGCATCCTCGACGCGCTCCTGTCCGTAGAGCGCCGAAAGGCGTGCCGCCGCCTCGAAGGCATCCTCGGTATCGGCATGCAGGAAGGAGAGGGCCTGTGAGTGTCGGGTCATGGCGGCTGGCGGGGACCTGTATGGATGCAACGGGTTATTCGGTTAGCATGTGGCAGCACGGCTGCAAAGGCATGCGGCCTGCGCATGGATGTGGGGATCGATCGGACACTTTGCCAGATTTGATTTCACTGCAGCGGCAATTGTGCTAACGGAGCGGCGGTTGCCCTTGTAGCTCAGTTGGTAGAGCACCTGATTTGTAATCAGGGGGTCGGCGGTTCGAGTCCGTCCGGGGGCACCAGTTTTCGGATTGTACGACCCGGAGACATAGGTAACAGGCTGTCCCCAAGAGATGGGTGACTCCCTCATGCCGAATGCGGCACGTCGGCCCTCCTGATTCCCCGCCACGCTCGCGCCAGAGGCGGCGATCGTCCTAAAGCCAGAAATCTGGGTCTTCCAAACGCAGCTCGAAAAGCGCGTCTATACGGCGCAGTTCTTCGGCAAGCGTCACGCAGGCCCATTCGAGGTCGGGCACTGTGAGAGTCTTGTCGCTCGCGAACGCTCGGTTGGCGATGTCCATGGCGGAGAAGACATCCTCCGAATGTTCTGGCTTAAGCATGAAAGTCCCCAAAAAATGCCCCGGGGGAAACTAGCACAACAGAATTTCGCCGTTCAACCGGTGGCCGAAACTCTTTGTGGTTTTCAACTCATGTTGCCTGTCGTCAGGCTCTCACCCGGCGGCCGCAGGGAGCGATCACCGCTGGCTGATTGCGGCCGACAGGTGCCGGCGCGCCGCGTAGAGCGAGACGGCGGCGGCGTTGGAGACGTTCAGCGAGCGGATGGGGCCGGGCATATCGAGGCGGGCGAGGGCGGAGACGGTGTCGCGCGTCTTCTGGCGCAGCCCCTTTCCCTCGGCGCCGAGCACCAGGGCGATGCGATCGCCGGCAAAGGTCGCTTCGAGCTGTTCGGGCCCTTCCGAATCAAGGCCGATCACCTGGAAGCCGGCCTCCTTCAACTCCTCGATGGCAGCCGCCAAATTGCGCACCGTGACGTGATCGACGTGCTCCAGGGCACCCGATGCGGCTTTGGCCAGGACGCCTGATTCGGCGGGGCTGTGACGCGCCGTCGTCACCAGCGCATGGACGCCAAAGGCGACGGCCGAGCGCATGATGGCGCCGACATTGTGCGGATCGGTCACCTGGTCGAGCACCAGCACGAGGGCGGCTCCCCGCAGGTCGCCCAGCGGCTTGGAAGCCAACGGCTCGGCCTCGATCAGGACGCCCTGATGCACCGCGTCGGGCCCCGTCAGCCTGTCGATGTCGCGGGGCTCGACCAGCTCGACGGGAAAGGGCAGGGCGCTTGTCTCTCCGAGCTCGAGCCGTGCGGCGGCGTTGCGGGTCACGCGCATGTGACGGATCCTGCGTCGCGGATTGTCGAGGGCGGCGCGCACGGTGTGAAGGCCGTAAAGCCGCACCAGGCCGTCTTGCGGCTCGCTCTTGCCATGGGGGCGTGCCGCCGCCGCGCCGTGCTGCTTTCCCTGCGCGCGCTCGCGGTGGGCGCGGCGCAACCGCGCATAGTGGGCGTCCTTCGGAGTCCTGGAATTCTTTTCGTCGCTCATCGCGTCTCTATAAAGCGGAGCGCTGGAAAGTGGAACGGGATTTGCCGGACGAAAAGTTTTTCTCGCCTGATCCGTGACAGGCGGTTGACAGTGCCTGGCCGTCTCGCCATAAGGCGCATCGCGGAAATCGGGCGGCAGGCTTTGCCGGTTTCGGGTTTCGCGACACATCGCACGGCTCCGGCGATATGACGGAGGGGTGTCCGAGTGGTTAAAGGAGACGGACTGTAAATCCGTTGGCTATGCCTACGCTGGTTCGAATCCAGCCCCCTCCACCACCGTCCCCGGCAGCCAGGCGAACCGGACTCCGCGGGTATAGCTCAATGGTAGAGCAGCAGCCTTCCAAGCTGAATATGCGGGTTCGATTCCCGCTACCCGCTCCAAATCATATCCAATTCGACATGTTTTTCGTCTCCGCGGCGCGGCTCGGGAGTCCGGCGACCGATATGGGATTGCTCCACGGCATCAAGACGTTCGCGGCATCTTTTCGGGTTATCCCGCCGGGACGAAGGTGAAGACGGCGAGGCCGGCGGCCGCGGCGCCGGCCGTGGCTCCCGCCAATG
>NZ_JANKOF010000024.1 GCF_024655565.1 Nitratireductor sp. ZSWI3
ATCCCAACAGATGGGTACCATCTGTTGGGATCGCACCACTAGAGCGGGATGAGGACAAGTGCGAAGTGGTTTTCCGCCCGCATCCCGCATTAGTTTTTTGGAATCGAGCGGGAGGCGGCGGAGAGGCCGGGGGAAAAGGCAATGGCGCAGCGTGTGGTGATCGTTCTCGGGCATCCGGATCCCGGACCGGAGCGGCTTTGCCGAGCGATCGCGCAGGCCTATCGGGAAGGAGCCGAGAAGGCGGGGCACGAGGTCGAAAGCTTCGATCTCGCCGCGATCGACTTCCCGCTCCTGCGCACGCAGGAGGATTTCCTCCATGGCCAGACCCCGGAGGCGCTGAAGCCCGTGCAGGGGGCGATCAGCCGGGCGCAGCACGTGGTGTTCGTCTTTCCCCTCTGGCTCGGCACCATGCCGGCCCTCATGAAGGGCTTCCTGGAGCAGGTGATGCGGCCGGGCGTCGCCTTCGCCTATGGCAAGACGGGTTTCCCCGAGACGCTGCTCAAGGGCAAGTCGGCGCGCATCATCGTCACCATGGGCATGCCCGCCCTCGTCTACCGGTTCTGGTTTTTCGGGCACGGCCTCGGCAATCTGCGCCGCAACATCCTGAAATTCGCCGGGTTCTCGCCCGTCCGCACGACATTGTTCGGCATGATCGAAGGGGCGAGCGAGGAGAAGCGCCGGCGCTGGCTGGACACCGTGCGCGCACTCGGCGCAAAGGCCGCGTGAGAGCCAGTCAGGAGCGGTCTCGCCTCACCCGTCGAGCCGCAGCACGTGGGTGGCCTTGACGGCGGCCGAAGCGCGGTTTTCCACGCCGAGCTTGGCATAGACCTGCTCCAGATGCTTGTTCACCGTGCGCGGGCTGAGGCCCAGGATCTCGCCTATGTCGCGGTTGGATTTGCCGCGGGCGATCCACAGGAGCACTTCGCTCTCGCGCTGGGTGAGGCCGAACTGCTGGCGCAGCACCGCTTCCTGATCCTCGCCGCCGCCGGCGATCAGGCGGAACAGGTGCTCGTCCGGTCCTATGGCGCCCAGGCAGACGAGCTGCAGCCCGGCGGGTCGCGCCGGATCGAGCGGCAGGGTCTCCCCGGCAAACGCCGCTGCGCCGTGCGCGGCGATCCATTCCCCGACCCGTTGCGACAGGTGCTCCGGCGCCTGCCCTCCGGCGGCCGGCGTGTCGAGCAGCCTTGCCGCCTGCGGCGTCGCCCATTGCAGCCTGCCGGACGAAGACAGCGCCAGGAGATGCCGCCCCGCCGCATCGAGCGCCAGCTGGGCGCTCTGCGCCCGGCGCGCATTGGCCAGATGGACGCGGATGCGGGCGTTGAGCTCGTCGAGATTGATGGGTTTGGTGAGATAGTCGACACCGCCCGATTCCAGAGCGTGGACCACATGCTCCGTCTCCGTCAGCCCGGTCATGAAGATGACCGGCACATGGGCGACACCGGCCATGGACTTCAGCCGCCGGCAGGTCTCGAACCCGTCGAGCCCGGGCATGACGGCGTCCATCAGGATGATGTCGGGCGCCAGCCTATCGGCAATGCCCAGCGCCGCCTCGCCGCTGCGCGCCACCAGCACCGTGACGCCGGAGGCTTCCATGGCGCTCACCAGGAAGCCCAGCGCTTCCGGGGAATCGTCGACCACCAGCACGATGTCGCCGGCCGGCCGCGCCGTTGCCGCCTCACTCATCGCCGCTCACGCTTTCCAGGAATCGCGTGTAGCCGGCAAAGTCGTAGCTCTGCATATGCGATCTCAGCACCTCCACGAATTGCGTGTTCTCCGGGGAAAGCGAAAGCGCCTCCAGCTTGCTTTCGATGCCGCGCACATGGCCGATCTGGCCGAGGTCGATCAACTCGCGCACATGGGCGGCGCCGGGCGACCTCAGCGCCGGACGGCCGGCGGCGCGGGACGCCTCGTCCGGCTCGTCTCCCTCATAGATCCATTCGAGCCGCAGATGCCCCTCCAGCTTCTCCAGAAGCTGCTGCAGCGAGAAGGGTTTGGCGATGGCATCGCTGTGGCCGGCATCGCGCGTACTGCGGTTGGTGCCGTCGCCGACATTGGCCGACAGCATGACGAGCGGCACGCCGACGCCGCGCTCACGCAACCGCTTGACGAGGTCCCAGCCGCTCATGCCCGGCATCAGGATGTCGACGAAGAAGAGATCGGGTTGAATTGCTTCCGTCAGCGTCAGGCAGTCCGGGCCGTCGGCGGCGGTGAGCACGGTGAAGTCGAGCGGCTGCAGCATGTGGCGCATCATCTCGCGGTGCTCGGCATTGTCGTCGACCACGACAACGGTGCGGCGCGGCCCGCGATAGCCCGTGATGCGGCGCTCGCTGGCGACGCGGGCGAGCGGGCGATCCACCTTGGCGAGCATCAGCCGCACCTGGAATGTCGCGCCCGCACCCGCCGCGCTTTCCACCGCGATGTCGCCGCCCAGCGTCTCCACCAGAAGCTTGGTGATGGTCAGCCCGAGGCCGAGCCCCGGCGACAGGCGGTTGCGCTCGGCGCTGCCGCGCGCGAAGGGCTCGAAGATGCGGGCCTGGTCGGCCTCGCCGATGCCCGGTCCGCTGTCGCCGACGCGGAAATGCGCCACTTCGGAGCGGTAGGCGACGGCGAACGCGACATGCCCGGCATCGGTGAACTTGATGGCATTGGAGAGCAGGTTGACGAGAATCTGGCGCAACCGCTTCTCGTCGGCGCGCACGTGACGCGGCAACGCCCTGTCGCGCGTGTGGCGGAACTCCAGCCCCTTCGCCTCCGCCTGCAGGCGGAACATGTCGACGATCTGGTCGAGCACATCGGTGAGATTGACCTCGGCCATGTGCACCTGCAGCCGGCCCGCCTCGATCTTGGAGATGTCGAGCAGGCCGTCGATCAGGCCCGACAGATGCTCGGCACTGCGGCGGATGACCTTGATGGAGGACTTGCGCGGCGCGGGAATGTCGTCCTCGCGCTCGAGGATCTGCGCATAGCCCATCAC
Source organism: Nitratireductor sp. ZSWI3 (assembly GCF_024655565.1). GTDB lineage: Bacteria > Pseudomonadota > Alphaproteobacteria > Rhizobiales > Rhizobiaceae > Nitratireductor. Next base: position 2,975 of record NZ_JANKOF010000024.1, read on the forward strand.
AGCGTTGAGCGGCGTGCGCAATTCGTGGCTCAGCCCCACCACATAGCGGCTCTTGGCCTGGTTGGCCGCCTCCGCCGCCTCCTTGGCGCGCTGCAGGGCCGCATCGGTTTTCTCGTGGGCGGCGATCTCCCTGAGCAGCGCCGTGTTCTGGCGCGAGCTTTCCTCCTCCGCCACGCGGCGGCTGTCCTCGGCCAGCACCAGATACCAGGTGACGATGCCGGCGACGACCGTGAAGACGAAGAAGACGACGAGGATGGTGCCGCCCACCACATCCGCCGTTTCCGGCGCCGCCCTAACCGCGAACATGTGGATCATCGCCAGCATCACGCCGATCAGGGTCACGGCGAAGCCCATCGCCATGCCGTAGCGGCCGAGCCGCGTCTGCAGCGTCTCGATGGCGACGGCGGGCAGGATGCGCCGGGCAACCGTTTCCGCCTGCGCCCGGAAATGCGCCTTCGGCTTGCACAGGTCGTGACAGCGGGCATCGAGCGAGCAGCACAGGGAGCAGATGGGCGCCGCATAGGCCGGGCACCAGGCCATGTCCTCCGGCTCGAAGGGGTGCTCGCAGATCGAACAGGTGATGGCGCCTTCCGCCTGCCAGGCGCGCCGCGCCTTGCGCGCCAGATAATAGCGCCCGCCCGTGGCCCAGGCGATGGCCGGAGCGGCGAGGAAGGCGACGACCAGCGCGATGTAGGGCGCAAGCGCCGCGGCGAGCGTCCCGAACAGACCGAAATGGGCGGCGAGCGCCATGCCGGCCGAGAGCGCCATGGAGCCGGTGCCGACCGGGTTGACGTCGTAGAGATGGGCCCGCTTGAACTCGATGCCGGGCGGCGCCAGGCCGAGCGGCTTGTTGATGAAAAGGTCCGCCGAGATGGTGCACAGCCAGGCCATGGCGATGATCGAGAAGACGGCGAGCGTCGCCTCCAGGAGCCGGTAGATGCCAAGCTCCATGAGCAGAAGCGCGATGGCGACGTTGAACAGCAGCCAGACCACCCGGCCGGGATGGCTGTGCGTCAGGCGCGAGAAGAAGTTCGACCAGGCGAGCGAACCCGCATAGGCGTTCATGACGTTGATCTTGAGCTGCGAGACCACCACGAACACGGCCATCAGGACGAGCGCCGCAGTATCGTTGGGGATCATGTAGCCGAAGGCCACCGCATACATCTGCGCGGGCTCCGCGGCGTGCTCGGCCGGCACGCCCGTGGAAAGCACCAGCACGGCGAGGAAGGAGCCGGCAAGCAGCTTGGGCGCCCCGAGCAGCACCCAGCCCGGCCCGGCGAGGAACACCGCCAGCCGGTGGCGCTTGCGCGACTGCTCCTGTGGCGGCAGGAAGCGCAGGAAATCCACCTGCTCGCCGATCTGCGTCAGGAGCGCCAGGATGACCGCCGAGGCGGCGCCGAACTTGACGAGATCGAAGGGCGCGAGCCCGCCCGCCGCCGGTGCCTCCTGCGCTCCGGCGAAGGCGCGCCAGAGGTCGAATTTCTCCCAGTCGAGAAAGGCGATGAAGAGGAAGGGAAGGATGTTGAGGACGATCCAGACGGGTTGGGTCAGGAGCTGGAAGCGGCTGATGAGGCGCACGCCGTGGGTGACGAGCGGGATGACGGCGACGGCACTGACGATGTAGCCGACCCATAAGGGCACGCCGAAGGCCAGCTCCAGCGCGCTCGACATGATCGAGGCCTCGATGGCGAAGAGAATGAAGGTGAAGCTGGCATAGACCAGCGAGGTGATGGTGGAGCCGATATAGCCGAAGCCGGCGCCGCGCGTCAGCAGGTCGATGTCGAGCCCGTGCCGCGTCGCATAGCGCGAGATCGGCACACCGATGACGAGGATCACGACGCTGGCGATCAGGATGGCGACGAAGGCATTGGTCGTGCCGTAGGAAAGCGTGATCGCCCCGCCGATCGCCTCCAGCGCCAGGAAGGAGATGGCGCCGATGGCCGTCTGCGAGATGCGCTGGCTGGAAAACCGGCGGGCGCTCTTCGCGGTGAAGCGCAGCGCATAATCCTCGAGCGTCTGGTTGGCCACCCAGCGATTGTACTCGCGCCTGATGGGAAGAATCCGCTGTCGCGCCATGAATTTGCGGGCTGCCCCCTCGCCTCTCGTTTTCGCCGTAACCTGCAGATGACTACTTTTTCATCACATACGCAATATGCTGAAAATTTAAGCTGTCGGTCGTAACCGGCTAATCCCCTGCGAAACCTCGCCTTTTCCCGCCGTCGCAATTCGCGGGCCAGTCGACCTACGTCATTCAACGTATAGGAGCCTCCTCTGCTGCATCGCACAATCGGCTTCGAGGTCGGGAACAGGTCATGCCCGATCCATGCAAAACAGCCAGGGGAACAACCAGATGACTCTCAATCTCACACGCCGCGCGACGCTCGCCGCCGCGCTGACGGGCGCAATGGCCCTGTCGCTCGGCCCGGTGCGCGCCGCCGACGACACGATCAAGGTCGGCGTCCTGCATTCGCTGTCCGGCACCATGGCCATTTCCGAGACGACCCTGAAGGACACGATGCTCTTCCTCATCGAGGAGCAGAACAAGAAGGGCGGGCTGCTCGGCAAGAAGCTGGAAGCCGTGGTGGTCGACCCGGCCTCCGACTGGCCGCTCTTCGCCGAGAAGGCGCGCGAGCTGGTCTCGGTCAACAAGGTAGCCGCGGTGTTCGGCTGCTGGACCTCGGTCAGCCGCAAATCGGTGCTGCCGGTTTTCGAGGAGCTGAACTCGATCCTGTTCTACCCCGTCCAGTATGAGGGCGAGGAGAGCCAGCGCAACGTGTTCTACACGGGCGCCGCCCCCAACCAGCAGGCCATCCCCGCCGTCGACTACCTGATGAACGAGGAGGGCGTCGAGCGCTGGGTTCTGGCTGGCACCGACTATGTCTACCCACGCACGACCAACAAGATCCTCGAGCAGTATCTCAAGGACAAGGGCGTCGCCGCCGAAGACATCATGATCAACTACACGCCCTTCGGCCATTCCGACTGGCAGACCATCGTCTCCGACATCAAGGCCTTCGGCTCGGCCGGCAAGAAGACGGCCGTGGTCTCGACCATCAACGGCGATGCCAACGTGCCGTTCTACAAGGAGCTCGGCAACCAGGGCATCTCGGCCACCGACATTCCCGTCGTCGCCTTCTCGGTCGGCGAGGAGGAGCTTGCCGGCATCGACACCGGCCCGCTCGTCGGCCATCTCGCCGCCTGGAACTACTTCCAGTCGGTCGACACACCGGAGAACCAGGCGTTCATCGACAAGTGGCGTGCCTTCACCGGCAACGACAAGCGGGTGACCAACGACCCGATGGAAGCCCATGTCATCGGCTTCAACCTGTGGGTCCAGGCGGTCGAGAAGGCCGGCACCACGGATACGGACGCCGTGCTCGAGGCCATCGTCGGCCTGGAGACGCCGAACCTGACCGGCGGCATCGCCAAGATGCTTCCCAACCACCACGTCACCAAGCCCGTGCTGATCGGCGAGATCCAGGACGACGGCCAGTTCGACGTGGTGTGGGAGACGGAAGGCACGGTGCCGGGCGATGCCTGGTCTGACTTCCTGCCCGAATCCAAGATGATCGAGGCCGACTGGACCGCCCCCATCAACTGCGGGAACTACAACACCGAGACGAAGGCCTGCGGCGGCGGAAGCTGAGGCAGTCCCAGGCCCGCCCCTCACCTTTACCTTCTCCCCCCTGGCGGGGAGAAGGTGGCCCGAAGGGCCGGATGAGGGGCTGGCGCCTCCAACCACACACAGGCACCGCACACAGGCTCAACCACAGGCTCAACCGATGTCAGCCATACGCCTCGCCATAAGCATGATCGCCGCGCTTCTTCTGCTGGCCGCTGCCGCACCGTCCATGGCGCAGACCGATCCGCTTCAGGCGCTGGTGCGGGCCCTGCCCAAGGGCGGCTATGGCGACCGGGAAAAGGTGATCCTGGAGCTTGCCGCGACCGGCGATGCGCGCGTGGCGAAGGTGCTCGACGCGCTCGGCAGGGGCGATCTCTACGCGGTGAAGGACAGCGCCGCCGTGGTGACCGCCACCGGACGCGGCAGCACGATGGACACCGCCGACCCGCTGAGCGGCGAGACGCTCGGCAAGATGGACAAGGGCGCGCTCGACAGGATCCGCGTCAACAACCGCCTGCGCCGCGCCATCGACAGCGCGGTCGGCCAGCTCACGCTGATGGGCGGCAGTCCGGCAATGCGCCTGGCGGCCGCGCGAAGCATGCTGAAGACCGCCGATCCCGATTCCATCGAGGTCCTGGACAAGGCCATCGCCGCCGAAAGCGACACCGCCGCCAGGATCGCCATGGAGGAGGCACGCGCCGCGGCGGTGCTGAAATCCGCCGCCCCGCTGGCGGACAAGGTCGCGGCCGTCGACACGCTCGTCGCCAGGGGCGACCGCGAGGCACTGGCCCTCCTGACCGGCGCGCGCGGCGATGCTTCCGCCGAGCTTCTGCCGGCCATCGGGGCCGGCATCGCCACCATCGAGGACAGGCTGGCCTTCTGGTCCGCGATGCAGAATGTCTGGTACGGGCTGTCGCTCGGCTCGGTGTTGCTTCTGGCGGCGATCGGCCTTGCCATCACCTTCGGCGTGATGGGCGTCATCAACATGGCCCATGGCGAGATCGTCATGCTCGGCGCCTACACGACCTTCGCCGTGCAAGAGGTGATCCGCAACAGCTTTCCGGGTCTGTTCGACTATTCGCTGGCCATCGCCCTGCCCCTCGCCTTCCTGGTGACGGGGGCGGCGGGCATCGCCATCGAGCGCGGCATCATCCGCTGGCTCTACGGGCGTCCGCTCGAGACGCTGCTTGCCACCTGGGGCCTCAGCCTCATCCTGCAGCAGGCGGTGCGCACCATCTTCGGGCCGAACAACCGCGAGGTGGGCAATCCCTCCTGGATGTCCGGCGCCTTCGAGCTGTGGGGCCTGTCGATCACCTGGAACCGGCTGTGGATCGTGGTCTTCGCGCTGATCGTCTTCGCCGTGCTTCTCGCCGTGCTCAACCGCACCCCGCTTGGCCTGCAGATGCGCGCCGTCACGCAGAACCGGCGCATGGCCTCCTCGATGGGCATCCGCACGCCCTGGGTCGACGCGCTGACCTTCGGCCTCGGCTCCGGCATCGCCGGCATCGCCGGCGTGGCGCTGTCGCAGATCGACAATGTCTCGCCCAATCTCGGCCAGAGCTACATCATCGACAGCTTCATGGTCGTCGTCTTCGGTGGCGTCGGCAATCTGTGGGGCACGCTGGTCGGCGCGCTGACGCTCGGCGTCGCCAACAAGTTCCTCGAACCCTATGCGGGCGCGGTGCTCGGCAAGATCCTGATCCTCGTCTTCATCATCCTTTTCATCCAGAGACGGCCGCGCGGGCTCTTCGCCCTCAAGGGCCGGGCGGTGGACGCATGATCACCCAGACCCTCTTTCGCGCGCTGGACCGCAAGGCGATCTTCGTCGTGCTGGCGCTGCTCGTCGTCGCCGTGGCGGTGCCGGCCTCCAACCTCTATCTGCCGGCCGGGCACCCGCTGCGCGTGCCCAACCATTTCGTGCCGCTGTTCGGCAAGTACCTGACCTACGCGATGCTGGCCCTGGCGCTCGATCTGGTGTGGGGCTATTGCGGCATCCTCTCGCTCGGCCATGGTGCCTTCTTCGCGCTCGGCGGCTATGCGATGGGCATGTATCTGATGCGCCAGATCGGCGACCGCGGCGTCTATGCGAACCCGATCCTGCCGGATTTCATGGTCTTCTTGAACTGGAAGGAACTGCCGTGGTTCTGGCACGGCTTCGACATGTTCTGGTTCGCCGCGCTCATGGTCGTGCTGGTGCCGGGGCTGCTCGCCTTCGTGTTCGGCTGGTTCGCCTTCCGCTCCCGCGTCACCGGGGTCTATCTCTCCATCATCAGCCAGGCCATGACCTATGCGCTGCTGCTCGCCTTCTTCCGCAATGACATGGGCTTCGGCGGCAACAACGGCCTGACCGACTTCAAGGACATTCTCGGCGCGCCGCTCCAGTCCGGCACCACGCGCGCCGCCCTGTTCGCCGCGTCCGCCATCGCACTGGCGCTCGCCTTCCTCGTCTGCTCGGCCATCGTGCGCTCGAAGCTCGGCAAGGTGCTGGTGGCCGTGCGCGATGCGGAAAGCCGCACGCGCTTTCTCGGCTATCGGGTCGACCACTACAAGCTCTTCGCCTTCACCGCCTCGGCCGTCATGGCGGGCATCGCCGGCGCGCTCTACGTGCCGCAGGTGGGCATCATCAACCCGGGCGAATTCGCGCCGGCCAATTCCATCGAGATCGTCATCTGGACCGCCGTCGGCGGGCGCGGCACGCTCATCGGCCCGATCATCGGCGCTGTGCTGGTCAACGCCGGCAAGTCCTGGTTCACGGGCATCTTTCCCGAATTCTGGCTGTTCGCGCTGGGCGGCCTGTTCGTCGCCGTCACCATCTTCCTGCCGAAGGGCATCGTCGGCGCCTTCACGGGCGGCTGGTCGGCGCTGAAGGCCCGCCGCGCCTCGGCGCGCGCCGAGGAAGGGACAGGCCTTTCGGGCGATCTCGAACCCTCGCCGGCGGAGTAGGACCATGGGCCGACAGGAAACCCTTCTCTATCTCGACGGCGTCTGCGTCTCCTTCGACGGCTTCAGGGCGATCAACAATCTGTCGCTGATCGTCGGGCACAACGAGCTGCAGGCCATCATCGGCCCGAACGGCGCCGGCAAGACGACGATGATGGACATCATCACCGGCAAGACCAGACCCGACGAGGGCGAGGTCTATTTCTCCGGCACGGTCGATCTGACACGGCTCGACGAGGCGGCCATCGCCGAACTCGGCATCGGCCGCAAGTTCCAGAAGCCGACCGTCTTCGAAAGCCACACGGTGTGGGACAATCTGGAGCTCGCCCTGAAGAAGCCGCGCGATGTTTTCTCGGCCTGGTTCTATCATCCGAGCGAGGAGGACACCGATCGCATCGGGGAAATCCTGGAGACGGTGCGGCTCACGGCCCGCGCGCAGGAACGCGCCGCCAATCTCAGCCACGGGCAGAAGCAGTGGCTGGAGATCGGCATGCTGCTGGCGCAGGATCCGCAGCTCCTGCTGGTCGACGAGCCGGTGGCCGGCATGACCGATGCTGAGACCGTGGAGACGGCGAAGCTCCTGAAAGACATCGCCACGACCCGTTCCGTCGTCGTCGTCGAGCACGACATGAGCTTCATCCGCGATCTCGCCGCACGCGTCACCGTGCTTGCCGAAGGGTCCGTGCTGGCGCAGGGCAGCCTCGACCATGTGAGCGCCGATCCGCGCGTCATCGAGAGCTATCTGGGGAGATGAGCATGGGGACCGGGCTCACCGTCGAGGCGATCGACCTTTACTACGGTGCCGCGCAGGCGCTGCGCGGCGTCAGCGTGGCGGCGGAGCCGGCGAGGATCACCGCCGTGCTCGGGCGCAACGGCGTCGGCAAATCCTCGCTTCTGCGGGCCATCGCCGGCATTCAGCCCGTGGCGCGCGGCAAGATCGCCATCGGCGGGGAGGTCATGCGCCGGACACCGCCCTATGCCCGCGCCCGGCTCGGCCTCGGCTATGTGCCGCAGGGGCGGGAGATCTTTCCGCTGCTGACGGTGAAGGAGAACCTGCAGACCGGCTTCGCGCCGCTGAAGCCCGCCGAGCGCAGCATCCCGGACACGGTGTTCACGCTGTTTCCGGTGCTGAAGGACATGCTGTCGCGGCGCGGCGGCGACCTGTCCGGCGGTCAGCAGCAGCAGCTCGCCATCGGGCGGGCGCTGGTGACCCGGCCGAAGGTGCTGATCCTCGACGAGCCGACGGAGGGCATCCAGCCGTCCATCATCAAGGACATCGGCCGGGCGCTGCAGTTCCTGCGCGACGAATTGGGCATGACAATTCTCCTCGTGGAACAATATCTCGACTTCTGCCGCGACCTGGCCGACAGTATCCACATCATGGATCGGGGCGAGATTCTGCACACCGGACCCGCCTCCGATCTCGATAAGCCCGAGATCAAGCGCCATCTCATGGTGTGAGCCAGTGACCACGCAGCAAGCGGCAAGCCTCTCCGAGGTGCCCCTCTTATCCCCTTCCGGGCTCCAGCGGGCGCGGGGCACGGGCCGCATCGGCGTCGTGCGCCGCGACGGCCGGACACGGCTGAAGACGTTCTACCAGGAGGGCTGCGCCAAGATCCGTCTGCCGCGCGCGCATCACGAGGCTCTGGAGGCGGTCATCATCAACACGTCCGGCGGCCTGACGGGCGGCGACCGGCTCAATTGGCACGCCGAGGCCGGCGCGGAGACGCGGCTGTCGATCACCACGCAGGCCTGCGAGCGCATCTACCGCTCGGCGGGTGGCGCGGCCGAGGTCGCGACCCGCATCGTCGCCCATCGCGGCGCCCATGTCGACTGGCTGCCGCAGGAGACCATCCTCTTCGAACAGAGCCGGCTGAAGCGCAGCCTCACCGTCGAGCTCGCGGCGGGCGCGACCTTCACCGCGGTCGAGGCCGTGCTTCTGGGGCGCGAGGCGATGGGGGAGACGGCGCTGACGGCGCGCCTTTCCGATCAATGGCGCATCTTCCGCGAGGGGCGGCTGATCCATGCCGAGGCGACGCAGCTTGCCGGCACCGGCTTCGAACGGCACGCATCGTCGCTGCTGGCCGGCAGCAACGCCTTCGCCACCCTCTTGGCGGTCGTTCCCGACGCCGAGGAGCGGCTCGCGGCCGTGCGCCGGCTCTTGCCTGCCGGAACGGCCGCCGGCGCGAGCGCGCAAGGCGAACGGCTGGTGGTGCGCCTGCTGGCGCCGTCCGGCCTCGCGCTGAGGCGCATCCTGGCGCCGGCCATCGCTCATCTCTCCGGCGCCGGCGCCCTGCCCCGCCTGTGGACCATCTGAAGCAGGAAACGACGCATGAACCTCACACCGCGCGAAAAAGACAAGCTCCTCGTCGCCATGGCGGCCATGGTCGCCCGCCGGCGCCTGGAGCGGGGCGTCAAGCTCAACCATCCCGAGGCCGTGGCGCTGATCACGGATTTCGTGGTGGAGGGCGCGCGCGACGGGCGCAGCGTCGCCGAGCTGATGGAGGCCGGCGCCCATGTCGTCACCCGCGAACAGGTGATGGAGGGCGTGCCAGAGATGATCCACGACATCCAGGTGGAGGCGACCTTCCCGGACGGGACCAAGCTCGTCACCGTCCACGAACCCATTCGCTAGACCACAGGAACGAGGGAACCAGAATGTTACGACGCCTCCCGCTTGCCGCCTTCTTCGCCCTTGCCGCGACAGCGCCGGCCTTTGCCCATCTCGATCCGGCCGAGCATGGCTCCTTCGCGGCCGGCTTCTCGCACCCGCTGTTCGGCCTCGACCATGTTCTGGTGATGGCGGCCGTGGGCCTGTGGGCGGCGAGCCTCGGCGGGCGGGCGCTCTATCTGGTTCCCTCCGTCTTCGTCGGCACGATGGCGGCGGGCTTCATGGCCGCCATTCTCGGTGCGCCGCTGCCCTTCGTGGAGCCGGTCATCCTCGCCTCGGTCGTGTTTGTCGGGCTGATGGTGGCGCTCGCCCTGCCCCTTAAGATCGGCGGTGTGATGGGGGCCGTGGCCTTCTTCGCCTTCTTCCACGGTCATGCCCATGGCGGCGAACTGGGTGCGGCAGGGGCGCTGCCCTTTGCGGCAGGATTCGCCATCGCGACGGCAATGCTTCACACGGCCGGCATAGGGGCGGGCATCGCGCTCGGACGCCTGCGGAGGGCCGGCCTGCTTACCCGCTCCGCCGGCGCAGCCACGGCACTCGCCGGCCTCTGGCTCGCCTTCGCCAGTTGAACGGCAGGCAAGGAGGAACGCTCATGATTCCCGGCGAAATCATCACCGCCCCCGGCGACATCGAGATCAATGCGGGCGCCGAGCGGGTCACGCTCGAAGTCGCCAACAGCGGCGACCGGCCGGTGCAGGTCGGCTCGCACTATCATTTCTACGAGACCAACCCGGCTCTGAAATTCGACCGCGAGAAGGCGCGCGGCTGCCGGCTCGACATCGCCGCCGGCACGGCGGTGCGCTTCGAGCCAGGGCAGACGCGCGAGGTCACGCTGGTGCCGGTCTCGGGCAAGCGCCGGGTGTTCGGCTTCCGTCAGGAAATCATGGGGGCGCTGTGATGGCGACGACGATCTCGCGGGCGGCCTATGCCGACATGTACGGCCCGACCACGGGCGACCGGGTGCGGCTTGCCGACACGGAGCTCTTCATCGAGGTCGAGCGCGACCTCACCACCTATGGCGAGGAGGTGAAGTTCGGCGGCGGCAAGGTGATCCGCGACGGCATGGGCCAGAGCCAGGCGACGCGCGCCGAGGGCGCGGTCGACACCGTCATCACCAATGCGCTGATCCTCGACCACACCGGCATCTACAAGGCCGATGTGGGGCTCAAGGACGGCGTGATCGCCGCCATCGGCAAGGCCGGCAACCCCGACACGCAGCCGGGCGTGACCATCGTCGTCGGCCCGTCCACGGAGGCCATCGCCGGCGAAGGCAGGATCCTGACCGCCGGCGGCTTCGACGCGCACATCCACTTCATCTGCCCGCAGCAGATCGAGGAAGCGCTGATGAGCGGCGTCACCACCATGCTCGGCGGCGGCTCCGGGCCGGCGCACGGCACGCTTGCCACCACCTGCACCGGCGCCTGGCACATCGGGCGCATGATCCAGTCCTTCGACGCCTTCCCGATGAACATCGGCCTTGCCGGCAAGGGCAACGCCTCGCTGCCGGAGCCGCTGGAGGAGATGGTGCTGGCCGGCGCCTGCGCCCTCAAGCTGCACGAGGATTGGGGCACGACGCCGGCGGCGATCGACAACTGCCTGACGGTCGCCGACGCGCTCGACGTGCAGGTGATGATCCACACCGACACGCTGAACGAGAGCGGCTTCGTGGAGGACACGGTGGCAGCCTTCAAGGGCCGCACCATCCACGCCTTCCACACCGAGGGCGCCGGCGGCGGCCACGCACCGGACATCATCAAGGTAGCCGGGCTCGCCAACGTAATCCCCTCCTCCACCAACCCGACCAGGCCCTACACGCGCAACACCATCGCCGAGCATCTCGATATGCTGATGGTGTGCCACCACCTGTCGCCGTCGATCCCCGAGGACGTGGCCTTCGCCGAAAGCCGCATCCGCAAGGAGACGATCGCCGCCGAGGACATCCTGCACGACATGGGCGCCTTCTCGATCATCTCGTCGGACAGCCAGGCGATGGGCCGCGTCGGCGAGGTGCTGATCCGCACCTGGCAGACCGCCGACAAGATGAAGCGGCAGCGCGGCAGGCTGGCCGAGGAGACGGGCGACAACGACAATGTGCGCGTCCGCCGCTACATCGCCAAATACACGATCAACCCCGCCATCGCGCATGGCGTGTCGCGCCACATCGGCTCGATCACCGTCGGCAAGCGCGCCGACCTCGTTCTGTGGACCCCTGCCTTCTTCGGCGTGAAGCCGGAGATGGTGCTGATCGGCGGCACCATCGCCGCAGCGCCCATGGGCGATCCCAACGCCTCGATCCCGACGCCGCAGCCCATGCATTACCGGCCGATGTTCGGCGCCTACGGCAAGGCGGTCAGCGCCTCCTCCGTCACCTTCACCTCCGCTGCGGCACTTGCGGCCGGCGTGAGGGAGAGGCTCGGCGTCGACAAGGCGATGCTCGCCGTCGAGAACACGCGCAGCGGCATCGGCAAGCAGGCCATGGTGCTGAACAACGCGACGCCGCATATCGAGGTGGATCCGGAAACCTACGAGGTGCGCGCCGATGGCGAATTGCTGACCTGCGAGCCGGCGGACGTGCTGCCCATGGCGCAGCGATATTTCCTGTTCTGACAGGCGGAAAAGCCGTCAGAAATCCCAGGGCGAAACAAGGTCGAGCCCGGTGGTGCGGAAGTCGGCCAGGTTGCGCGTCGCCAGCCGGCCGCCATTGACGCGCGCGATGGCGGCGATCATGCCGTCCGGCGCCGACATGCCCGCGCCCTGCCGCACGGCAGTGCCCATGATGTCGCCATAGGCAAGGGCGGCCTGCTCGGTCAGGCCGAAGATGCGGTCGGCAAAGCGCCGGCGCCATTCGGACAGGCCCTCCTCCAACCGTGCCGCCCGCTCATCCGGCCTGATCTTGCCGATGCCGAAGGCGATCTCGGCGATCGTCACCGTCGGCAGGGCGAGCTCCGCATCGTGACGGACGAGCCAGGCCAGAACCGCCGGATCGGGGGAACGGCGCAGGCTCTCGGAAACGACGTTGGTGTCCAGAAAGATCAAAGCTCAGGGCCCGGATGGACGGTCCGCTGCTCACGGATGAGCGCTTCGAGATCGATATCGGTGCCGTGATTTTCCGCCAGCCGGGCATAGAACGAAGCCGCCGGCTCGCGGCCTGCTTCGCGGATCTCGTAGGCCTCCAGCGCCCGCTCGACGATATCGGCGATCGACCGCTTTTCGCGGCGTGCAAGCCGATGCGCCAGATCGCGGGCCCTGGCGCTTCGGACGGACAGTTGTGGCTCGGCCATGGCAGGTTCCTTTCAAGAGAGAATATAGGCCATGCCGCCGTTGCCATCAAGATGGCTGTTGATGGCTGGATGGCAAACCGGCCAGGCAACGGAATCGATGGCGGAACGCGTGATTTTGCCCTACAGCATCTTCTGCGCGCATCCGGCCCGGCACCACGAGGGAGCGGGCTGCAACCGAACATGTCGAAGGACGCTTTCCCGATGATCGCCTGGTCGCTCTTCATTCCGGCCTGCTTCGCGCTGAATTGCGCGCCTGGCCCGAACAACATGCTGGCCTTCGCCAATGCCGCGCGGCTTGGCCTGGTGCCGGCCCTTGTCGGCGGGATGGGGCGGATGCCGGCCTTCACGCTCCTGATCCTGATCACCGTGATCGGGCTGGGCACGGTTCTGGCGGCCTCGGCCACCGCCTTCACGGTCATCAAGATCGCCGGCGCGGTCTACCTCGTCTATGTGGGCATCCAGTTCTGGCGGAAGGCCCGTGCGCTGGCCGCCGCGCGGGCGCTCGATTCGGCGCTCGGGGCGCTGATGCGGCGCGATTTCATGATGGCGATCAGCAACCCGAAGGCGATCGCCGTCTTCACCGCCTTCTTTCCACAATTCATCCGCGCCGGCGAGCCCGCCTGGCAGCAACTCGCCGCCATGGGCGGCGCCTTCCTGCTGCTGGAAATCGCCGCCGTCGCGCTTTATGCGGTCGCCGGTGTGCTGCTCGGCAAGGTGCTCAAATCCGAGCGGGTCTTTGCCCATCTCAACCGGCTGGTGGGCGCGGTGCTGATCGTCTCGGGCGGAACGATGGCCTTTTCCCGGGGCTGAGCAAGCCCGGCGGCGACCCCACCGAATCGCCGCGACATGCTGCGGAATGCCGCGCCGCAAGGTCTTTTCTTCGCACCTGCAACATGCTCTATTCCGACCGCTACTCCGCGATCCTCCTCCCGATCGCAGGAACCATCAAGCCGATAGCGAAGCCGCCCCATTCTTTCGGGGTGCCGCTGGATATTTGTCGAAGGAGCAGTTCATGACCATCCGCAAAGTTCCCGAGGTCACCTTCCGCACCCGCGTGCGCGACGAGTCGATCGAGGGGCCTAACCCCTATCGCTGGGAAGACAAGACCACCGCCGATTACTTCGCCGGCAAGCGCGTGATCCTGTTCTCGCTGCCGGGCGCCTTCACGCCCACCTGCTCCACCTTCCAGCTTCCCGATTTCGAGAAGCTCTACCCGGAGTTCCAGGCGCTGGGCACCGACGAAATCTACTGCATCTCCGTCAACGACGCCTTCGTCATGAACGCCTGGGGCAAGGCACAGGGGCTAGAGAACGTGAAGCTGATCCCGGACGGCTCCGGCGAGTTCACGCGCAAGATGGGCATGCTGGTGCGCAAGGACAATCTCGGCTTCGGCATGCGCTCCTGGCGCTATGCCGCCGTGATCGACAACGGCATCGTCGAGAAGTGGTTCGAGGAAGAAGGCTTCTCCGACAATTGCGATAGCGATCCCTACGGCGTGTCCTCGCCGCAGAACATTCTCGAGAACCTCAAGGCCGGCGACGCCGTCGCCGCCTGAGGACAACCGACGCGTCGAAAACCCCGGACCGGAGCACCCTGTCCGGGGTTTTTTCGTTTCCGCGCGCCGCGATCGATTCCTGAAAATTAGAGCGGGTGCAGGCGGAAAACCGCTTCACACTTTTCCGCATCCCGATCTAGGATCGGAGCCTCTCGAGACGGCCATATCGGCGAAAGACGGGCCACCGAATGCAAGGAGACCACCACGCATGATTCGCGCCACATCCCATGCCCATGCGGGAGCTCTGCCGGGAACGCCCTTCGACAGCGTGACGCTGGCACACGACGAACGGCACCTGCGGCGCAAGCTCCTGACGCTTGCCGGCGGCGACGAGGTGCTGGTCGACTTTCCGGCCGCCGTGGCGCTGGCCGATGGCGATGCGCTGGTGCTGGAGGACGGCCGGCTGGTGGAGATCCGCGCGGCGCACGAGCCGCTCTACACGGTGACCGGGCGCAACCGGCTGCATCTTGCCAGGCTGTGCTGGCACCTGGGCAACCGGCATCTGCCGGCGGAAATCCGCGAAGACACGATCCTGATCGGCCGCGACCATGTGATCCGCGACATGCTGGCCGGTCTTGGCGCCACGGTGAGGGAGGTGACCGCCCCCTTTTCGCCCGAGCGCGGCGCCTATCACGGCCACGGGCATGGCCATGATCACGGGCATCACCATCACCACGAGCATGGCTGACACCCGCGCCCTGCAGCGGCTGCTTGCCTGGGCCTCGCCGGCCTATCCGGTCGGCGGCTTTGCCTATTCGGCCGGGCTCGAAACCGCCATCGCCGACGGCCGCGTCTCGACGCGCGCCCAGGCGCAGGAGTGGATCGAGGGCACGCTGAGGAGCGGCGGGGCGCGCAACGATGCGATCCTGCTCGCCCATGCCCATCGCGCCTTCGACGATGCTGCAAGGCTGGGCGCGCTCTCGGACCTGTGCCTGGCGCTGACGCCGGCCAGCGAGCGGCACCACGAGGCCACCGCGATGGGCGAGGCCTTCATCCTGGCGGCCGAGGCCTGGCCTTCACCACATTATGCCGGCCTGCCCTCGCCCTGTGCCTATCCGATCGCCTTCGGCGCCGTCGCCGCTGCCCACCGGGTGGATGCGCAGGCGACGCTGATCGCCTTCCTGACGGCTTTCGTGCAGGCGCAGATCTCCGTGGCCGTGCGCCTCGTGCCGATCGGCCAGAGCGAGGGGCTCGCCATTCTCTCCGCGCTCGAAACAGCCATCGGCGACGAGGCGGAAACGGCCCTTCGGGCACCGCTCGAGGCCATCGGCGGCGCGGCCTATGCGGCGGACATTGCTCAGATGCAGCACGAGACGCTGGCGACGAGGATCTTCAAGTCATGAGCCTGACGGTCGCTCCGCTCTTGCTGGTCAGCGCCGTGCACTTTCTGCAGGCGCTCCATCTTTTGTTTTTCCAGTCGCCCCGCGGCTCAACTGAGGACACGCATCCATGACATCATCGAACGGCCCCTTACGCATCGGCATCGGCGGACCGGTCGGCTCCGGCAAGACGACGCTGTGCGAGATGCTCCTCAAGACGATGCGCGACCGCTATTCGATGGCCGTGGTGACCAACGACATCTACACCAAGGAGGACGCGCTGATCCTGGCGCGCCTGCAGGCGATCTCCGAGGACCGCATCGTCGGCGTGGAGACGGGCGGCTGCCCGCACACGGCGATCCGCGAGGACGCCTCGCTGAACCTGGCGGCGATCGACGGGCTGAACCGGCGCTTTCCCGACCTCGACATCGTGCTGATCGAGAGCGGCGGCGACAACCTCGCGGCAACCTTCTCGCCCGACCTTGCCGACCTGACGCTCTATGTCATCTCCGTGGCGCAGGGCGAGAAGATCCCGCGCAAGGGCGGTCCGGCGATCACCCGGTCCGATCTCCTGATCATCAACAAGACCGACCTTGCCCCGCATGTCGGCGCCGACCTCGACGTGATGCGGCAGGACACCGAAACGGTGCGCGCGGGGCGGCCCTATGTGATGAGCGACCTCCTGCGGCGCAAGGGGCTGGAGGAGATCGTCGCCTTCGTGGAGAAGGCGGGCGGCTTGCAGCATTGAAGCGCTTCGGCCGGCCCGCCGGCCGGAGCGACTTACTCCGCCGCCTCGCTGATGGTCGCCGGCCACACGCCGTGCAGGTCGCTGCCGCGGCCCTCGATCTCGAACCCATGCGCGCCGAAGAAATCGCGCTGCCCCTGGATCAGGTTCGCGGTGCCCCGCGCCTGGTGGTAGCTATCGAAATAGGAAAGCGCTGACGAGAGGCAGATGAGCGGCAGCTCGCCGAGCGCCCCCGCCGCGACGACCCGGCGCAGCGCCGGATGGCAGTCCTTCATCAGCGTCACGAAATCCGGCACCATCAGAAGATTGGTCGAGGCGTCGCCGGCAAAGGCGCTCGCCATCTGGTCGAGGAAGCGCGAGCGGATGATGCAGCCGGCGCGCCAGATCTTCGCGATGGTCGACAGTTCGAGGCCCCAGCCCTGCGCCTCCGACTGCCGGGCGATGACGGAGAAGCCTTGCGTGTAGGAGACGATCTTGCCGGCAAGCAGCGCCTTTTCCAGATCGTCGATGGATATCCCGGCCTTGCCGTCCTGCCGCCTGCCATAGACGGCCTCGGCGGCGATGCGTTCACTCTTGCGCGAGGAAATGGAGCGGGCGGCGACCGCCCCCTCGATGGCCGTCGCCGGCACGCCGAGTTCCTGCGCGGCGATCGCCGACCAGACGCCGGTCCCCTTCTGGCCGGCCTTGTCGAGAATGAGCTCGACCAGCGGCCTGCCGGTCTCGCCGTCGACAGCCTCGAGCACATGGCCGGTGATCTCGATCAGATAGGAGTTGAGAGGCCCCGCGTTCCAGCGCTTGAAGACCTCCGCGCAGGCGCCGGCATCCATGCCGAGCCCGTCGCGCATAACGCCATAGACCTCGGCGATCATCTGCATGTCGCCATATTCGATGCCGTTGTGGATGGTCTTGACGAAGTGGCCGGCACCCCCCTCGCCCAGCCAGGCGCAGCAGCTTTCGCCCTTGAACTTGGCGGCGATGGCCTTCAGCACCGGTTCGGCGTGATGCCATTGCTCTTTCGAGCCGCCGACCATGATGGAGGGCCCGTGGCGCGCGCCCTCCGCGCCGCCGGAAACGCCGACGCCCAGATAGCCGATGCCCTTCGGCTTCAGGTAGTCGAAGCGGCGCTGCGTGTCGCTGAACAGCGAGTTGCCGCATTCGAGGATGGCGTCGCCCGCCTCGAGCAGCGGCAGAAGCTGTTCGATCATATCATCCACCGGCCGGCCGGCCTTGACCATGATGATGATCGAACGCGGCACCTTTACCGACTGCACGAAGGCGGTAAGGTCGGCTTCGGGCATGGTGCGGCCGTCGAGGCCCTGTTCGCGCGCCGTCGCCATGAAGTCGTCTATCCTGGCTGCGGACCGGTTGTTGACGGCGACCGTGTAGCCCTTTTCCGCGATGTTGAGCGCCAGATTCGCGCCCATCACGCCCAGACCCACAAGGCCGATATCCGCTTTCGCCATAACAGTGCTCTCCAAATCAGTCGGGTGATGACGGCACTATGCACCAGCCGGCCCGGCCATGCATTACCGCCGTGGATCGTTTCGTCGTTTGCCGGGCGTTCAGCGCCCAGCAACGCCGATATCAACGTGCGACGTGGATCTCAACGTCGTCGTCGCGCAGGGCATCGGCAAGCAGCCCCGCCGGCGGCTCGTCGGTGATGACGCCGGTGAGCGCGGCGAGCGGCTCGACGGTGGCGACGAGGTCGACGTCGAACTTGGTGTGGTCGACCAGCAGATAGGCCTCGCGCGACTGGCGCAGCATCGCCCGCTTGACCGCGACCGACGGCCGGTTGGCCTCCGTGATGCCCTTGCAGGTGAGGCCGCTGGCGCCGATGAAGGCGCGGTTGGCATTGTACCGGCCGATGAAGTCGATGGTCTCGGCACCATAGATGCCCACTTCACGGGCCATGAAATCGCCCGGACAGATGACCACCTGTATCGTCTCGTTCTGGGCAAGCGCCGAGGCGACGGCGACACTGTTGGTCAAAACGGTAAGGTCGCTCGCCGTGGCCGCCAGACAGAGCGCGAACTGATGCGTGGTGGAGCCCGCATCGATCATCAGCACCTCACCGGGCCGCACCAGCTCGGCGGCGCGGCGGGCGATGCGCGCCCGCTCCTCGATGCGCGCCTGGTCGCGCTCGCCGAAAGGCGGCTGCGCGCCCATCGGCGCGACGGAGGCGCCGCCATAGGCCCGCTGGATCAGACCTTCGCGGCTCAGCGCCTCGACGTCGCGGCGCACGGTCTCGGTCGACACGCCGAAGCGGGCGGCAAGATCGGAGGTGCGTACATGCGGATGGTGCTGCAGCTCCAGAAGGATCTGGTTGCGGCGGTCGTTCTTGCGCAAGCGCGCCATCAGCCCTCCCTAAAGCCCTTTTGATTTTCCGCATTTATGCGGACGTCAGGCGATTCCGCCTGACTGCAAAATGCTAAAGCCCCGAGCACGGCATCCGCCACCTCCGCGAAGCCGGCACCGCCGGCGCGGCTGGTGATCCATTTCGGCGGTGTTGCCACCACATCGCAAAAATCGGCGAAGTTCGCCACCCCGACGCTGTGGTCGAAGAAGCCGAACATCGGCGCGTCGTTCGGCGAATCGCCGACGAAGATCGCCCTGCCATTCTCCGCGTCGAGCCCGAGCCCGTAACGCTCCGCGAACAGGCGGCGGGTCATCGCCAGCTTGTCATAGTGCCCGAACCATCCATTGACATGGATCGATGACACTTTTGCAACGGCGCCCGCCGCCTCGAAACAGGCGACGATGCGGTCGATCGCCCCGTCCTCGAGCCGCGGTCCGTCCTCGGCGAAATCGATGGCCAGATCCGCCTCGCGGAACGGCTGATCGGCAGAGATCCGCGCCCCAGGGACGCCGGCCAGGATCGCCGCCGCGAGACCGTCGAGCCTTTGCCGGTCGGCACGCCGTTTCTCGTCGGACTGGGCGAAGACGCGGGTCATTCCGCCGCCCGCCTCGCAGGCGAAATAGAAGGCGCCGTTCTCGCCCACCACCGCATCGACGGGCCACAGCCGCGCGATCAGATCGCACCAGCCGGCCGGACGGCCGGTGACGGGAATCACCTTGATGCCCGCGTCGCTGAGCCGTTCCAGCGCCTCATAGGCGATGCTCGGCAGGCGCCCGTCGGTGGTCAGCGTGTCGTCGATGTCGGTGAGCACGAAGTCGATGGCGCCGAGGCGCCCGGCATCGAGCTGACGAAACGGACGCATCGCGGAACTACCTTCCGCCGCCGCATTCACCGCTCCTCGAGCCATTCGCGCCTCCTCCATTGTCGAGCGATCTGCCACGCTTCTAATCACTTTTTCACAAATTTTCGAGGGAATTTCAAAATTTCTTGTGCGATCTGTTGCAAACTACCACAAAACTCCGCTACGGTTTGCGACACGCGGGTTTGAAGAGGCGGACCCGGCAGCGCCGTGCGGCCTCAGGGGCACAGGGCGCTGCAAGTTCTTGAGAATTGCGCATCGCGCCGGCCGGAAGCCTGTTCCGGTTTTCAGGCCGGAGCGCCAGGGAGGAACGACATGACATTCATCACAATCAATGACCGCCTTGCAGGCGGCGCCGCGGCGGCTCTGTTCGGCCTGACTGCGCTTTTCTACGGCACGGCGGCCCAGGCCCAGGACTGCGCCAATCGCGGCCAGCTCGACACCATGTATTGCGATGCCGACGGCGATCTCGTGGCCGATGCGCCGACCGATCCGGCAAAGCTGCAGAATCCCGGCACGCTGGTCTTCGCCTACACGCCGGTGGAAGACCCGGCGATCTACGCCGACATCTGGGAGCCCTTCATCGAGCACCTGAAGAGCGTGACCGGCAAGGACGTGCAGTTCTTCGCCGTGCAGTCGAACTCCGCCGAGGTCGAGGCCATGCGCAGCGGCCGCCTGCACATCGCCGGCTTCTCGACCGGCCCGACACCCTTCGCCGTCAACCTGGCGGGCGCCGTGCCCTTCGCCATCATGGGGTCGGAGGACGGACGGTTCGGCTACAAGCTGCAGGTCTATACGCGCAAGGATTCCGGCATCGACGCGATGGCCGACCTGAAGGGCAAGCGCATCGCCCACACCTCGCCCACCTCGAACTCGGGCAACCTGGCGCCGCGGGCGCTTTTCCCCGGTCTCGGCATAACGCCGGAGCAGGATTACGAGGTCGTCTATTCCGGCTCGCACGACCAGTCGATGCTGGGCGTTGTGGCCGGCGACTACGACGCCGC
Source organism: Nitratireductor sp. ZSWI3 (assembly GCF_024655565.1). Classification (GTDB taxonomy): domain Bacteria; phylum Pseudomonadota; class Alphaproteobacteria; order Rhizobiales; family Rhizobiaceae; genus Nitratireductor. The sequence goes on from NZ_JANKOF010000024.1 coordinate 23,327, forward strand.
CCCGGTCGCCTCCGAGGTGGTGGAGCGCATGGCCGAGCGCGATCTCTACGATCCCGAAGAGGTGAAGATCGTCTGGGAATCCGATCCCTTCCCGACCACCTCCTACACCTACGCCCATGATCTCGACCCGGCGCTGGTGGAGAAGATCAAGGAAGCCTTCTTCACCTTCGACTTCACGGGAACGGCGCTCGGCGAGGAGTTCTCCGGCGTCAGCAAGTTCGTGCCCGTGACCTACGAGAAGGACTGGGCCGTGATCCGGGAAATCCAGAAGGCGAACGGCGTGAAATACACGCCGCAGGACCTCGCCAAGGAATAGTCCTCCTCCTGTCGGGCGCGAGGTCCTGGGGCTTGCCTCGTGCCCGATCCTTTTCCCGGAGAAATGCATGCTGAAGATTTCGCAGCTCGTGAAGCGCTATGGCAACGGCGCGCCGGTCCTGAAAGGGCTGGACCTGGAAGTGCCGGGCGACAGCGTCGTCGCCATCATCGGGGCCTCGGGCGCCGGCAAGAGCACGCTGCTCAGATGCATCAACCGGCTGGTGGAGCCGAGCTCCGGCACCATCGAATTGAACGGCCTGATGCTGACCGACCTGAAGGGGGCCGGCCTGCGCGCCGCGCGGCGGCGCATCGGCATGATCTTCCAGGGTTTCAACCTGGTCGACCGGCTGACGGTGATGGAGAACGTCCAGTCCGGCCGGCTCGGCTACCTGCCGACCTGGCGCGCGGTGATGCGGCGCTATCCGAAGGAAGACATCCGCCGCGCCTATGAGCTGATGGAGCGGGTGGGGATCGCCCACTATGCCAACAAGCGCGCCGACGAATTGTCGGGCGGCGAGCGGCAGCGCGTCGGCGTTGTGCGCGCGCTGATGCAGGAACCGGAAATCCTGCTCGCCGACGAGCCGACCGCCTCGCTCGACCCGAAGACCTCCGAGCAGATCATGGAGCTGCTGCGCGCGCTGTCGCGCGAATTCTCGCTCCCCGTGCTGATCAACATCCACAACGTCGCCGAGGCCAAGCTCTATACCGACCGCATCGTCGGCATGCGCTACGGCCGCATCATCTTCGACGCCGCGCCGGCCGCCCTCGACCAGGCGGCTATGGACGAGATCTATGCCGGCGTGCCGGCGGAGGAGCGCGGCGAGATGGGCAACGTCACGCCGCTGAGAGCCAAGAACGCATGAGCACCACACCGGCCCACACGGCGAAAGGCCTGCCCGACACATGGCGCCGGCCGCCGATGATCGCCAATCCGCTGCTGCGCTATGGCCTGCTCCTGGCGGTCGCGGTCTATATCGGCTGGGCCCTTTGGATTCTGCCCATCGACTGGGCTCGCGTCTCGCAGGGGTTCGCGCGCGCCGCGCGCATCTTCAGCGGCGCGTTCCCGCCGAGCTTCGAGCGCAGCGGCCTGCTGATCAGCGGTTTCCTCGAAAGCCTCAAGATCGCCATCCTGGCGACCGTCGGCGGAGTGCTCCTGTCGATCCCCATCGCCTTCATGGCGGCGAAGAACCTGGCGCCGCGCCCGGTCTACCTCGTCGGCCGTGCGCTGATCATCATCGCGCGCAGCTTCCATCCCGTCATCGTCGCCATCATCTTCGTCAAGGCGGTGGGTTTCGGCCCGTTCGCGGGCGTACTGACGCTGATCGTCTATTCGATCGGCTTCGTGGCCAAGATGCTGGCGGAGCGGATCGAGGAGATCGACTGGGGTCAGGTGGAGGCGATGCGCTCCGTTGGGGCCGGCTATTTTCCGACGCTCGTCTATGCGGTCTTCCCGCAGATCATGCCGCGCCAGATTGGCCTCAGCATCTATCAGCTCGACAGCAACCTGCGTGCCTCCGCCGTGGTGGGCATCGTCGGCGCCGGCGGCATCGGCTCGACGCTCGCCAACGCCTTCGGCCGCTACGACTATGACTTCGCGCTGGCCATCACCATCGTCATCGTCGCCGTCATCCTGCTCAGCGAGGCGGTGAGCGGCCAGATCAGGAAGCGGATATGGTAAGCATGGACACGACGCCTGAAGAGTGGGTCCGCTACACCCCGCGCGAGCGCCTGCAGCGCTTCGTCATCTTCCTTGCCACCGCGCTCGCCATCGTCTGGGCGCTGACCAGCATCAATGTGATCTGGGCCTGGGTGTTCGACGCGCCGCAGCAGATGGGAGACCTCTTCGGCCGCATGGTGCCGCCGGACGTGAGCAACCTGCCCAAGATCCTGTGGGTGCTGGTGGAGACGGTCAACATCGCCACCATCGCGACGGCCATCGCCGTCTTCGTCTCGCTGCCGGTCGCCTATATCGCCGCGCAGAACACGACGCCCAATGCCTTCACGCTGTGGCTCGGCCGCTTCATCCTCGTCTCCAGCCGCTCGGTCAACACGATCATCTGGGCTCTCCTGTTCGTGGCCATCTTCGGCCCCGGCATCGTCGCCGGCATCGTCGCCATCATGTTCCGCTCCATCGGCTTCATCGGCAAACTCCTGGGCGAAGCGATCGAGGAGATCGACAAGCGCCCGGTGGAAGCGCTGGAGGCGACCGGCGCCTCGCGCTTCAAGGTCATCGTCTATGCCATCGTGCCGCAGGTGATGCCCACCTTCTGGGCCGTCGCCATCCTGCGCTGGGACATCAACCTGCGCGAATCCACCGTGCTCGGCCTGGTTGGCGCCGGTGGCATCGGCCTGATCCTGCAGAGCGCCATCGACACCTTCAACTGGCAGGAGGCGGCAACCGTTCTGCTGTCGATCCTGGTGCTGGTGGTGCTCGGCGAAATCGTCTCCGCCTGGATGCGCAAACGGATCATCTGACCGCCGTCATCTGATCTGACGGACTCCGGCCCCGATTGCAGGCCCCTCGATATGTCTGTACATGTTTGAGGGGCGGTATCTGAGCCGGAGGAGTCTTCCAGCACCATGGATTCAGCGCGGCCGACGGAAACGCTCCACACCAAGATCATCGAGGACATTCGCAACAAGATCGTCGAAGGGCACTGGAAGCCGGGACACCAGCTTGCCAAGGAAACCGAGCTTGCCACCCGTTACGGCGTCGCGCGAATGACGATGAACAAGGTTCTCACCCAGCTCGCGCAGGAAGGCTATGTCACCCGCCGCAAGCGCAGCGGAACATTTGTCGCGCAGGCGCGGGTGCAATCCGCGGTGCTGGAGATCAACAACATCGGCGAGGAGGTGGCCGCGCTCGGCCACAGCTACAGCTGGACCCTCCTGAACAGCGAGCGGCGGCGGATGAGCCAGGCCGATCTGCGGGCGTTGGGCGTCGGAAGGAAGGTGGTCGAGGAGGAGGTCCTGTATCTTCAGGGCATCCATTTTGCCGGCAACAATCCCTTCTGCCTGGAGACGCGTGCCATCAATCTCGACGTGGTCCCGACCGCGTTGCAGATGAACTTCAGCAAGGACGTCCCCGGAAGCTGGCTCTTGAACACGATGCCCTGGTCCACCGCACGCCATCAGATCCGCGCCGTCAACGCATCCGGCCGCGACGCACAGCTTCTCGACCTGCCGACCGGGGCAGCCTGTCTCGAGATTTTGCGCAAGACGAAGATCGGCACCAACTGGGTGACCTATGCCCGGTTGCTCTACCCCGGCGAGGCCCACCAGCTCATCGCCGAATTCGAGCCGCGCGCAGCGGGAGAGGCGCCTTGACGGGCCGGCGCGTCGGCCGTTTCAGGTGATCGGGCGCGGCCGCTGCAAAACGGGTATCCCCCGCCGGGAGGGCGCTTGAAGGACGCCGATCCGCATTGACTCGCTGCGATTATGAGGGCACGGTTATGTATAGACATGTCAGGATCGATGAACGGGTGAGATGGCATGCTGGAAGGGGCTCAGATGCCGTCCGACACTAAATTCTGCTTCAGCGGTAAGCGCGTTCTCATAACCGGTGCCAGCCGTGGAATCGGCCGCACACTGGCCATCGGCTTCGGCCAGAGCGGCGCCGATCTCATCCTGACCGCGCGCGAAGCGGCGGCGCTGGAGCCGACCGCCGAAACGCTGCGCGGACTCGGCTGCGCCGTCGAGTGCCTGGCCGTCGACCAGCGCGATGCCGGGCAGGTCCGCGAGCGCCTCTCGGATCTTCAGCGGATCGACGTCCTCATCAACAATGCCGGCGTCGAAGAGGTGCGTCCGACCTTCGACGTCGACGAGGCGCTGTGGGACAAGATCCTCGACACGAACCTGAAGGGCGCCTTTTTCGTCGCGCAGGCCGCCGCCGCCCGCATGGCGGCGCATGGCGGAGGCGCCATCGTCAATCTGGCTTCGCTCACCTCCTTCGTCGGCGTCCCGACGGCCGTCCCCTATGGCGCCTCGAAGTCCGGCATCCTGGGGCTGACACATGGGCTGGCGGCCGAGTGGGCCCCGCAGGGCATTCGCGTGAACGCGATCGCCCCCGGCTATTTCGAGACCGAGATGACCAGCCAGTTCTACGCCGATCCCGAATGGGTCGCCGCGATGACGGCGAAGGTTCCGATGGGCCGGCTCGGCCGGCTCGAAGACCTGATCGGAGCGACGCTGTTTCTCGCCTCGGAATCCTCCGCCTACATCACGGGCCAGTGTTTGGTGATTGACGGAGGGTACCTGTCCACGATTTAGAGGAGCATGCGGTTTCAAGGCCGCTCATGCGATGCGCCGTCCGACTATGTGTATGCCCCGAATATGTATGCCAATGTGCCAACGAAAATCATGCGAGATTGTGCCGGGAACGCACGATGCGCAGAATCGAAGATTTGAAGCATGAATGAGAGCTCGTCAGCCGGAGCGACGCGGGCCCGCGTCCCGGAGCCGGAAACGACGGCCGTCCGCGTCCGCGACGTGACCATGGATTTCGGAAGCGGCGTCCCGGCGGTGGACCGGGCCAGCTTCGATCTGGAAGCCGGCAAGTTCCTGACGATTCTTGGGCCTTCGGGCTCGGGTAAGACCACGCTCCTGCGCATGATCGCGGGGTTCCAGAAGCCCACCAGCGGCGACATCACGATCAACGGCAAGCCGGTCGACGCCGATCCGCCGCATCGGCGTTCGATCGGCATGGTGTTCCAGAAGCTCGCCCTGTTTCCCCATATGACGGCGGCCGAGAACGTCGCCTTTCCGCTGAAGATGCGCCGCTTCGATCCGCGGACGATTCCCGACCGGGTCAAGGGCTTCCTCGATCTGGTGAAGCTCGTCGGCTATGGAGACCGGCGCATGCATGAGCTTTCCGGCGGCCAGCAGCAGCGCGTCGCCATCGCCCGGGCGCTGGTGTTCGAGCCCGAGCTGCTCTTGCTGGACGAGCCGCTGGCCGCGCTCGACCGCAAGCTGCGCGAGGAGATGCAACTGGAGTTCCGCCGCATCCAGCACGAGCTGGGCGTCACCACGATCAACGTGACGCACGACCAGCGCGAGGCGCTCGTCGTGTCAGACCGGATCATCGTCATGGACGGCGGCAGGATCCAGCAGCATGCGCGCCCCATCGACCTTTACCGGCAGCCGCACAACAGCTTCGTCGCGGGCTTCCTCGGTGTTTCGACATTCATTCCGGGCGAGGCGGCGGAGGGCGGCCTCACGGTTGGCGCACTGCAGCTCAGCGGCACGCATTCCTCCAGGATCGCGGCCGGAGAACCGGCCCGCGGCGCGATCCGCGCCGAGCAGATCCGCATCGGCCCGACGCCAGACAGCCTTGCCCGCTGCGACACGAAGCTCGCCGGCACGATCCTCGACGTGATCTTCGAAGGCGAGCGGCTGCTCTACGTGGTCGAGGCCGACGCGCTGCCGGGCATCGCCTTCCACATCTATCACCACGATCCGGAATCTTTCGATCTCTACCAGATCGGCGCGCCGGCCGCGATCGGCTGGAACGCGCAGGACATGAAGATCTTCAACGCCGCCGTTTGAAAAGAAGCGAGCGACATCCAGCAGAGGAGAACCATGAGATGACAAGACATCACACCCGCCGCGGCATCCTGCGCGCCGGCATGGCGACAGGCGGCGCCGCCTTGCTGACGACGCTGCCGGCCGCGCGCGTCTTCGCGCAGGAACCGGCCAAGCCCGGCGAGATCATCGTGCGCGCCTGGGGAGGAGAATGGGTCGATTCGCTCAAGCGCGGCGTGTCCGATCCGTTCACCGAAATGACCGGCATCGCCGTGCGCCACGACCTCACCGAGGACAACGAGATCCAGCCGAAGGTCTGGGCCGCGGTGGCGCAGGGGCGCGTGCCGCCGATCCACGTCAATTGGGACACCACCACCAATGCGACGAAGTCGGCGCTGCGGGGCGTCACCGAGGACCTTTCGGACCTGGCGAACCTCTCCAACACGACAGAGCTTGCCCAACCCGTGGGGCTGGAAGCCTATCCGCTGGTCAACACCTACGGCTATGTCTACGTGCTGGCCTACCGCCCCGAAGCGTTCCCCGACGGTCCGCCGCAATCTTGGCGCGACCTGCTCGATCCGCGCTTCAAGGGCCGGATTGCGCTCTATAATGACGGCATCGGCTTCCACTTCCCGGCGCAGGTCGCCGGCGGCGGATCGCTCGACGACATTCCCGGCAACATGGAGGCCTGCTGGAATTTCGTTCGCGAGATGAAGGCGCAGAACCCGCTTCTCGGCGAGGATCCCGATTTCACCACCTGGTTCCAGAACGGCGAGATCGACGCGGCCTGCACCATCTCGACCAACGCGCTCGCCGCCCGCAGGAACGGCCTCGACATCGCCTGGACGGTCCCGACCGAGGGATGCAAGTTCGACACCGACTGCCTCTGGATCCCGAAGAACCTGCCGGAGAACGAGCTCTACTGGGCCAAGCAGTACATCAACCACGCCCTCTCGCAGAAAGGCCAGCAGGTCTGGCTCGACGGGCTCGGCCTGCCCGGCGTCGTGCCCGGCCTGACGCCGCCCGAAGGGCTGGCGGGCGATCCTTCCTATCCGACCAAGCCGGAGGACTTCGAGCGGCTGATCCGCATCTCCTCGTCCGTGCAGGTCCAGAACGAAAGCGACTGGTTCGCCAGGTTCAAGGAGATCATGCAGGGCTGATCGGCGCGCCGGAGCGGGATGAGGAAAAGTGTGAAGCGGTTTTCCGCCCGCATCCCGCTCCGACTCTTTGAAAGCCAGCCTGACGAGCGAAGAAAAGACCCGGTGATGACCCGAGAAAGCGACACCTCGCCGTTCCCCTATCCGCTCAGATGGCGGATCATGGATGGTCTGGAATCAGCCCTGGACGCCGTCTGGCCGCGAAGCATGAGCCGCTATTCGGGCTGGGCGCTCGTCGCCCCGGCCCTCCTTCTTGTCGGCATCCTGGTCCTCGGGCTTGCCAACATCGCGGAAAGCTCGCTTCACACCCTCGACCGGTCGACCTTCCTTCCTTCCGAGGATTACACGCTGGCGAACTATCAGACGGTCGCGGACAGCGCGACCTACTGGCGCGTGATGTGGCGGTCGCTGCTCGGCGCGGCCCTGACCGTCGTTTTCACACTGCTGCTCGCGCTTCCCTATTCCTACGTCATGGTGCGAACGCCGAGTGCGGCGATCCGCAAGGCGCTGCTGGTCGCCCTTTTCCTGCCCTTCTTCATCGGCCAGGTGGTCCGCGCTTACGGGATCCTGATCGTGCTGGGCACATCCGGTGCCGTCAACGACGTTCTCGGCTTCGTCGGCATCGGGCCGTTTCGCCTCCTGTTCAACTTCCCTGCGGTGGTCTTCGGACTGGTGCAGTACATGCTGCCCTTCGCGGTGCTGATGCTGGCGCCCGCGCTCACCGCCATCCCGAGGGAGATCGAAACGGCGGCCACGTCGCTTGGAGCGAACTGGATCAGGACCTTCTGGCATGTGGTCATCCCGATGGCCCGGCCCGGGCTGGTCGGCGCGGGCCTCGTCGTCGGCACGCTCTCCCTCACGGATTTCGCCATGCCGGCGATGCTCGGCGGCGGATCGCAGGATTTCATCGCCAACGCCATCTACGACCAGTTCTTCCGCACCGCCGACCAGGGTCTTGGGGCGGCGCTCGCCCTGCTGCTCGTCGCCCTCGGCTCCATTCTCGTCGGCATCGCGATCGCGCTGTTCGGAGCCGGAACGCTCGGCATGGGAGGCAAGCGATGATCAGCCGGGCGCAGCGGCTCCTGTTCTGGAGCATCGTCTGGTTCTGCATCGCGATCCTGTCGGTGCCGACGATCATCGTCGTCGGCGCCTCGGTGACCGCCGGAAACATCATCACCTTCCCGCCCGACGGCTTCTCGCTCAAATGGTATGGGGCGATCGCCATGGCACGCGACCTGCGCCAGGCGTTCGGCCGGTCGGTCATCGTGTCGCTGATCTGCCTCGCCGTCTCCGTGCCCGTCGGCACCCTTGCCGGCATCGCCCTGACCCGCTTCCGCCTGCGCTTCGCCAACGCGCTGCAGGTCTACCTGCTGCTGCCGTTCACCATTCCCCTGATCGGTTCCGGAATCGGCATGATGCTGGTGTTCGGCAACTGGGGCATCCTGGGCAGCGTCTGGCCTGTCGGCGTGGCGCTCGCCGCCATCAACATCCCGTTCATCGTCTGGTCGGTCTCCTCCGCCGCGACGGCCCTCGACGGCGACCTCGAACTCGCCGCCGCCAGTTGCGGCGCCGGCCGCGTGGAGACCTTCCTGCATGTGACGCTGCCGGGCGTGATGCCCGGCGTCATCACCGGCGGCCTGCTGATGTTCGTTCTGGCGATGACCGAGTTCCTGGTCAGCCTCCTGCTCACCGATGCGCGCACCGTGACGCTGCCGGTGCAGATCTACAACAACATCCGCTCGATCATCACGCCGGACCTTGCCGCGATCTCCTCGGTCTTCGTCGTTATCGCGCTCCTCGCGGTCTGGCTTCTCGACAAGCTGGTCGGCCTCGAGATCTTCCTCAAATCCAAGTGAGGGAATTCCGGCGCAGCGGCACCGCCGCCATCACGAAATGAAAGGACGCCCAATGCCCGACATCAACATTCAGCGCCTCAAGGCGCTCTCGCCGGAAGAACGCGCGGCGCTGGTCAAGCGGTCCGAGGCGGACCTGTCCTTCTACCTGGAGAAGGTGCGGCCGATCATCGAGGCCGTGAGAACCGAGGGCGACGACGCCCTGGTGCGCTTCGGGCGCGAACTCGACAAGGCCGCGCCGCTGACCAGGGAAGGCCTGAAGGTGTCGGAAGCCGAGTTCGACGAGGCTTTCTCGCTGGTGGACGAAAAGGTGATCGAGGCGATCCGCTTCGGCATCGGGAACATCCGCAGTTTTCACGAGCAGCAGGCACCGGAGCCGATGTGGCTGAAGGAAGTGCGCCCCGGTGCCTTTGCCGGCGATCGGTTCACCCCCATCAATTCGGTGGCCCTCTACGTGCCGCGCGGCAAGGGGTCGTTTCCCTCGGTGACCATGATGACGTCGGTGCCCGGCGTGGTGGCCAAGGTGCCCAACCTGGCGATCTTCACCCCTCCGGGCCAGGACGGAAAGGTGGATGCCGCAACGCTCGTCGCGGCACGCATCGCGGGGGTCGAGACCATCTACAAGGTCGGCGGCGCGCAGGCCGTCGCGGCGGCGGCCTATGGAACCCAGACGGTGAAGAAGGCGCAGAAGATCGTCGGCCCCGGCAGCCCCTGGGTCGTGGCGGCCAAGCGTCTGCTCGCCGGGGTCATAGACCCCGGCCTTCCCGCCGGCCCCTCCGAAAGCGTGATCCTGGCCGACAGCACCGTTCATGGGGGTCTGGCGGCCATGGACCTTTTGATCGAGGCGGAGCACGGCCCCGACAGCTCTGCCTGGCTGGTCACGGATTCCGAGGCCCTGATCGAAGAGGCGCTCGAGGCCCTTCCCGAGCTGTGGAGCAGGATGTCCGAGATGCGGGTCGATTTCTCGCGCACGGTTCTGACGGGACGGTCCGGAGGCATCATCCTCGCCGAATCGATGGCGGACGCATGCGCCTTCGTGAACGAATATGCGCCCGAGCATCTGGAAATCCTGTCGACGAAGCCGTTCGACTATCTGGGCGACATCACCGAGGCCGCCGAGATCCTGCTGGGGCCGCACACGCCGGTGTCGATCGCCAACTTCGCGCTCGGGCCGAACGCGGTCCTGCCGACATCGCGCGGCGCCAACACCTACGGTCCCCTCTCCGTCTCGGATTTCGTCCGGCGCAGCTCGATCGGCTACGTGACCGAGAAGGGCTACCCGCAAATGGCCGCCGCGGCCAGGACCCTCGCCGATTACGAAGGCTTTTCCTCGCACGCCAACGCGGTCAGCGAGCTGCGGAACGCCTATTTGAGGGGGTGATCGATGCGAGCGGTTCGACTGCAGACCATCCTTTGCAAGGATCGCTGACATGACCGAGACGGGGATATCCCGGACCGCCGAAATCCGCGCCGTTGCGCGCGTCGACGTCGCGCGGGCCGAAGCGATGCTGCAGCGCCTCATCGCGGCTCTTTTCGACATCGATGTCAGCGACCTCAAGATCAACGCCGACCAGTATTCCCTCAACTCGCTGAACGGCTTCTTCGTCTCCGCCGGCCAGGAGCTCTTCTTCAAGTTTCACCAGGAAGAGGGCGAGGAGCAGATGCGCGGCGAGTATTATCGTGCCGACATCCTGGCCCGGGCGGGGCTGCCGGTTGATCAGCCCGTGCACATCTCGACGCTGCCGGGCGAGCAGCTCCTGGTCTACAGGAGGCGCGCCGACCCCCGCTTTTCCGACGTCCTCTTCGAGCTCGACCGGTCGTCGGATATTGCGGCGATGGCGCGCGCGGTGGCTGCCGAGGCGGAGCTGAACGGTCGCATCCTGTCCTGCGCGCGCGCCTCGATTGCTCCGATCACGCCCGAAGATTCGTGCGCCGAGCCGATCCACAGGCTGTTCCACGAACGCCTGATCGACCAGGACGGCGGCCGCTATCCGGGCGGGCGGCTCGCGCGCTTCTACGTCGGGAAGCGGTTCGCCTTTCCGGGCGGCGTGACAATCCACTGGGAGGATCTGCACGACGCCTCTCCGGTCATCAACGGGATCGAGTACAGCCGCAGCCTGGGGGAGATGTTCGACCTTGCCTGGCGGCGCTATGCCCCCGAGCGTCTGGCCGATGCCGGCGGGATCGTCGCCCATGGCGACGCGCACAACGCCAATGTCTGGTACGAACGGGGCCGCGACGCCGATCACCTCGCCTTCTTCGACCCGGCCTTTGCCGGTGACAAGGTGCCGTCCCTGGTGGCGGAGGTGAAATCGACCTTTCACAACATTTTCGCGCACCCGTTGTGGCTCTACAATCCCGCCATGGCCGCCGAGCACTACGAGGCGACGGTCGCGCTCAAGGCGGGAAAGCTTGTCATCGACACGAACTGGCAATTGAGCAGCGTGCGGCGCCAGCTTCTGGAAGCAAAGGCCCGCACGTTCTGGAAGCCCTGGCTCGCCACCCTGTCGGAACGGGGCCTCCTGCCCGCGGATTGGGAAGACGTCGTCCGCATAGGCCTGTTTCTGTCGCCGACGCTCGTCATGAACCTCAACGCGGGCGAGGGAGCCGAGCGGCACAATCCCGTCTCCTCGGCGATCGGACTGTCGGTGGCGCTGGCCGCCGGCTCCCGCCCGGTTGCCGGCCGGGATGTCTTCACCGACTTCTTCGCCGCGATCGCTCCCTGAGACGCGCCGTCATCACCGGAAGCGTCATCGGCGGCTGATCGACCGACAACAGCCAGTTCGCCGGCCCGAGGATGCTACGGTCGGCGCTGCCGCAGAACAATCGGAACGGATTTCATCCATACGCCGGGTCGATGCTCTCGTCCGGCCGCTTCGATCAATTGACAAGGCCGACGATTCCGCCCTAGCATCGCCAATGTGACCAGGTGTTCACATTGGGCGGCAACGCTTCGCTTTTCCTGGAGATCGGGGTGGACCTTTGACCATCGGAATCGCGGCATATGGCAAGAGGTCCGGCGCGGCTGTTGTTGCGGCTGTGCTCGGTGCGGAGCTGCTTGGCCGCGGCGCCATCGGCGGCTTTGCCGTCTTCGCCGTTCTCGATCCGGATGGCACCCCTCGATACCGGACCACGCAGGATGGTGGCATCAGCGCGCTGGAGATTCCGTCCGCCTGGCTGGACGCGGAAAGGGCTGCGGTGATCTCCAGCGGCCCCGACCGGCCGGAGCCGCTCACGCAGTTCCTGGTGGCCGGGCCTGGTGGCCTTGTCACCGGCCATCGCCTTCCCAACAGCCGGACGGCCGGCGGCATGCCCGTCAACGAAGCGGTGTCGGCGCTGCTCGAGCGCGGCGAGCCGCCGCAGCAGGCCGTCGATGCGGCGCTGGCAGCCGATCCGGAGATCGACGCCGGGATCATCGCCATGACGGCCGATGGGCGGATAGGCTTCGCAAATGCGGCAAGGGTGAAGCGACGCACCGATCTCGGCCAGGCCAGGCGCGAGGGTGCGGGCTGCGGATTCGCGCTTCTGCACAACTCCATTTTCGTTGCCGATGGCGAATGCCGGACGCTGGCAGACATCCTCGGCCCGCTCGTCTGGCAGGAACTGACCGGGACGCCGGCCGGTCACGCGATTCTCAGGCTCGACACCCCCATACGGATCGAAGCCGCCGAGCGGGATCGGCTGCACATCGATGCCGATGGGCGGATCGTGGGGCTGGAAAGCGCCGATCCAAGGATGCTCTCGGCCGAGCGTGTCGGCGCCGTCGGCTATCTGTCGGCCGAGGTCTGGCAGGGTGGCCGGCGCGTCGGCTCCGCCGTCACGGAACTGATCGCGCGCCTGGCCGGAGGGACCGCCCATCCCCATGGTTCGCCGGCCCGCCGCAGCATGATGATGAGGAGAAGTCATGTCGCGTCGTGAGCGCACGGAGCGCGCCATCCTCCAGGCGCTGGAGGAACAGATCTGCGAGACCGGAATGGCCGGCGTCGGGGTGAACTCCGTCGCCAAGCGCGCCGATGTCAGCAAGGAATTGATCTACCGCTATTTCGGCGGCATGCCGGGCCTGATGCTGACCTGGATGCAGGAGCAGGATTTCTGGACCAAGAGCTCCAGCGTGGTGAAGAGCGACGAGTCGAGCGAGCGGCCGCCGGCCGACCTCATCCTGTCGATGCTGCGCGAGCAGATCGAAGCGCTGGCCAACAACCAGCCGCTCTGCGAAGTGCGACGCTGGGAACTGATCGAGCGCAACGACGTCAGCGCCAAGCTGGCCGATCGCCGCGAAAGCGCGGCGCGCGCCTTCATCGACCGTGTCGACGGGCTGACCGACGATACCGACGTGCCTGCGGTGGTGAGCATCATGCTCGCCGGCGTTCTCTATCTGATGCTGCGCGCCAAGACGGAGGAATACTTCCTCGGCGTGCCGCTGCGCACCCCGGAAGGATGGGAGCGGCTGTGGAACGCCATCGAGCATCTGACCGCTTCCCTGCCGCAGGACCTCAAGACCAAATCCCTGCGTTCGCTGGAAGGCCAGCGCGCATCGCGGGCGACGACATTGCAACGCAAACCACAAAAAGGGGAATGACGATGATTTCTTGCAGGAGGTTGCTGCGTAACAGCCGCGCGCTCATTTGCGCTGCCGCATTTCTGGTTCCCGCCATGACCATGACGAGCGCCCAGGCGGAAACCGTGAAAGCGGTGATGATGTCGAGCCTGCGCGTGATGGACCCGGTCATGACCACGGCGTTCCTCACCCGCGACCACGGCTACATGATCTACGACACGCTTCTGGGCGTCGACTCGAACTTCCAGATTCAGCCGCAAATGGCGAGCTGGACCGTGTCCGACGACAAGAAGACCTACACCTTCACGCTGCGCGACGGCCTGAACTGGCACGACGGCACGCCGGTGACCGCCGACGACTGCATCGCCTCGATCAGGCGCTGGGGCGAGGTCGACACCACCGGCCTGGCGCTGATGACCATGGTCGACAGCATCACCAGGACCGACGACAGGACCTTCGTCGTCCAGCTGACGCAACCGACGACGCTGCTGCTTTCGGGTCTTTCCAAACTGAGTTCGCGACCGGCCTTCATGATGCCCGAGCGCATCGCCGAGACGCCGGGGACCACGGCGATCACCGAATATATCGGCTCGGGCCCGTTCAAGTTCGTCGAGGAGGAATTCCAGCCGGGGGTCCGCGTCGTCTACGAAAAGAACGAGGACTACGTGCCACGCGACGAGCCACCGAGCTGGACCGCCGGCGGCAAGGTGGTGAATGTCGACCGCGTCGAATGGGTAACGATGCCGGATCACATGACGGCGATCAATGCGCTGCAGAGCCAGGAGATCGATTTCATCCAGCAGATTCCGTTCGACCTCCTGCCGCTCGTGGAGACGATGGAAACCGTCGACGTCAAGGTGATCGACAAGCTCGGTTCCTGGACCTATTTCCGCATGAACCACCTCTATCCGCCCTTCGACAACAAGCTGGTGCGCCAGGCGGCGATGGCAGCGGTCGGGCAGGACGACGTGCTCAACATGCTGGTCGGCAACCCCGACTATTACCAGACCTGCGCGGCCGTCATGGGCTGCGGCAACCTGAATGAGAACACCTATGGCGAGGAATGGGTGGTCAAGCCCGACATCGAGCGCGCCAAGGCGCTTCTGAAGGAAGCCGGTTATGACGGCACGCCGGTCGTGCTGCTCCAGCCGACCGACCTCGCCATGCTGGCGGCGCAACCCATCGTCATGGCCGATGCCTGGCGAAAGGCGGGTTTCAATGTCGATCTGAAGGCCATGGATTGGCAGACGGTCGTGACCCAGCAGGCCAATCAGAAATCCCCGCAGGAGGGCGGCTGGAACGCCTTCTCCACCTACAGCATCCTGGCGACCAGCGGCGATCCGTTCGGCAACACGACGCTGTCCACCGCCGGCCGCAAGTCCTGGGCAGGTTGGCCCGACGTGCCGGAGATCGAAGAGCTGCGTCTTGCGTATGCGCGGGCAGCAGATGCCGAAGAGCAGAAGGCGATCGCGGCCAGGATCCAGAAACTCGCCATCGACGAGGGGGTGGTCGGGCCGCTCGGCCAGTTCCGCATCCCCGCCGCCTATGACAATGAATGGACGGGTTTCCTGGAAGCCCCCGTGACGCTGTTCTGGAACATCAGGAAGTCGGCCGATTAGGGTTTGTGCTCTCCCCTGGCATCAGACGGACACTGGAAGGGACACGCCATGCCGCAGGCCTTCGATATCCTCATCCGCAATGCAACCGTGATCGACGGAACGGGTGCTGAGCGCTGCTCCGCGGATGTCGGCGTCTCGGGCGACCGCATCGCCGCGGTCGGTGATCTTACGGATGCGCGTGGGAAAACGGAGATCGACGCCGCAGGGCTCATTCTTGCCCCCGGCTTCATCGATTCCCACACGCATGACGACCGCATTCTTCTGTCGGCCGGCGAAATGACCGCCAAGGTCAGTCAGGGTGTGACCACCGTGGTCGGCGGCAATTGCGGCATCTCGCTGGCGCCGATGCCGAAGCCGGTCCGCAAGCCCGTCACGCCGCCGCTGGACCTGCTGGACGAGAGCGGCGACTGGTATCGCTACAGACGGTTCGCCGACTATCTCGAAGCGCTCGGGGAGCAGCCGGCCGCCACCAACAGCGCGATGCTGGTCGGCCACACGACCCTGCGCGCCATCACCATGGATGAGCTGGATCGGCCGGCGACGCCCTCGGAGATCGCCGCGATGCAGGCGCATGTGGAGGAGGCCATGGCGGCCGGTGCGATCGGCGTTTCGACGGGGCTTGCCTATCCGCCGGCACAGGCGGCGACCACGGAAGAGGTGATCGAGGTTTGCCAGCCGATGGCCGCTTACGGGGGACTTTACGCCACCCACATGCGCGACGAGGGCGACCACACGATCGACTCGCTCGAGGAATCCTTCCGCATCGCGCGCGCGGTGGGCGTGCAGCTCTTGATCTCCCATCACAAGCTGGCCGGCGCCAACAATCATGGCCGCTCGGTGGAGACCCTGGCACTGATCGAAGGCCAGATGCGGAAGCAGCATGTGTGTCTTGACTGCTATCCTTACGCCGCCTCGTCGACCATCTTGACGGCCGACCATGCGCGAGGTTCGCCGAAGACCATCGTCACCTGGTCGAAGTCGCTGCCGCAATACACCGGCAAGGAGCTCGATGAGGTGATGGCGATGATGGGTTGCGACCTCGACGAGGCGGTGCGGCGCCTGCAGCCGGCCGGTGCGATCTATTTCCGCATGCATGAGGACGACGTTCGGCGCATCCTCGCATACGCCCCGACCATGATCGGCTCGGACGGTCTGCCCCATGACGAAAACCCGCATCCGCGCCTGTGGGGAACCTTCCCCCGCATCCTCGGGCATTACAGCCGCGACACCGGGCTCTTCCCGCTCGAAACCGCGGTGCACAAGATGACGGGCCTGACGGCGCTCGAGTTCGGCTTTGCCGACCGCGGCGTGGTGCGGGAGGGCGCCTATGCCGACATCACGCTGTTCGATCCGGACACGGTGATCGACCGCGCCACCTTCGAGAGGCCGATCGCGCTGTCGGAGGGGATAGACACAGTGCTGGTCAACGGCACGGTCGTCTGGCGCGACGGACGATCGACCGGCGCACGCCCCGGCCGGGTTCTGCGCCGGCAGGCACCGCAATGACCGATGGTGGGGCGAGAGCGACGCGTTATCGGCAGGCGATGCCATGTGCCGCCTGAGGCACATGGCATCGTCAGTCTTCAGATCATTCGCATGAATGCAAAAGACGACGCGGTCTAGATCGTTTCCTGTTTTGACGGAAGCGGTCGGCCGTGGTTTCGGCCCGGCGGTGTCGCGCGCGGCACCCCCTCCGGCAGGCCAGAGGGGGTGTGAAGGGCGCCAGACGCTTCAAGCAAAAGATGAAATACTCTAGCCCGGATGGTGGACCTCCTGGAGTCCGTAGACCGGCGTTTCGATTGCCTCGAAGCGGGCTTTCATCTGCAAGGCGAGATACTGCGAATAGTGACGCGACTGGTGCAGGTTTCCGCCGTGGAACCATAGCGCCTCCTGCCGTGTCGGCTTCCACATGTTGCGCTGCTCGCCCTCCCAGGGTCCGGGGTCCTTCGGCGTATCGGATCCCAGCCCCCAGCATTTGCCGACCCTGTCGGCGACGTCGCGCGAGATGAGATCGGCGGCCCATCCGTTCATCGAGCCGTAGCCGGTCGCGTAGACGACGAGATCGGCCGGAAGCACCGTGCCGTCTTCCAGCACCACGGCATCCTCCGTCAGGTGGCTGACGCCCTGACCGGACTCGAGCTTGATGCTGCCGTCGATGACGAGGTCGCAGGCGCCGACATCGATGTAGTAGCCCGACCCCCTGCGCAGGTATTTCATGAACAGGCCGGAGCCGTCGGCGCCCCAGTCGAGCATGAAGCCCGCCTTTTCCAGCGCGGCATAGAAATCCGCATCCTTCTCCCGCATCTTGTCGTAGAGTGGTATCTGGAACTCGTGCATGATCCGATAGGGCAGCGAGGCAAAGATGAGGTCGGCCTTGCGTGTCGTCACACCGCTGGCGACCGCGCGTTCGGAATAGAGGTCGCCGAGGCCGATCTCCATCAGCGTGTCGGAGCGCACGATGTGGGTCGAGGAGCGCTGCACCATGGTGACGTCGGCGCCCGCCTCCCAAAGCGCGGCGCAGATGTCGTGCGCGGAATTGTTGGAGCCGATGACGACGACTTTCCTGCCGCGATAGGCATCCGGCCCGGGGTGCTGCGAGGAATGCTGCTGCTCCCCCCTGAAAATGTCCTGTCCCTCGAATTTGGGGATGTTGGGCTTGCCCGACATCCCGGTGGCGAGCACGAGCTGCTTCGGTTTCAGAACCACCTCCTCGCCGTCGCGGTCGACCACCACCGTCCATTCCTTCGTCTCCTCGTCGAAGGCGGCAGACTTGCAGGTGGTGGAACCCCAATAGTTGAGCTCCATCACCTTGGTGTACATCTCCAGCCAGTCGCCGATCTTGTCCTTCGGCGCAAAGACCGGCCAGTTCTCCGGGAAGGGGATGTAGGGCAGGTGGTCGTACCAGACGGGATCGTGCAGGCAGAGCGACTTGTAGCGCTTGCGCCAGCTGTCACCGGGACGCTCGTTCTTCTCGACGATGATCGCCGGCACGCCGAGCTGGCGCAGCCGCGCGCCGAGCGCGATGCCGCCCTGACCGCCGCCGACGATCACCACAAAGGGCTGTGTCTTGTAGCCGAGCTCGGCGGCTTCCTGCTCGCGCTTTTCCTTCCAGGTCTTGCGGTTCGGATCATGGCCGTGCTCGGCTCCCATCGGCCGGCGCAGGCCCTTCGGCTCCTCGAAGCCCTTGAGCTCGCTCATGGTGGTGAGCAGGGTCCAGATGAGGCCGTTCTTCAGGCGGATGTGGCCGTAGCCGCGCGCGGCCTCGGTCTCGAACTCGAACCAGCCCTCGGTGATGCCCTCGCCGCCGCTCGCCGGCTCCGCCTGATCCTGCCGGAAGCGCTTTGGCCTGATCGCCGCAAGTTGGGCGGACAGCATGTCGCGGATCTGCTCCTGGCCCTCCATGGTGCGGATGTTCCAGGTGAAGGTAACGAGATCGCGCCAGTAGCAGTCAGCCTGGAACAGGTTCACCGCGGCGTCGATGTCTCCGGCTTCGAGCGCCCGACCGAGCTTGGCGAGCGCCGTGTCGATCCTCGTGCTGGGATGGTCTTCAAGCATTCTTTTCTCCTCCACTTGCTTGCTGATATCGGTCCGTGCCGGCCGCCTCCCTGCCGCGCCGGCGCCAGTATGGTCATGCGGTCAGGTCGATCAGTATCTTCAGGTGCTTGCCGGATGGGTCGAGCAGCGCGTCGAAACCCTCGCTGACGGCCTGGTCGAGGCCGATCCGCCTGGTGACGATCCTCTTGGCCGGTAGGAGTCCGGAGGCGATGAGGCGGATGACGCGCGGCCAATAATGGGTCGGGTAGGCCCAGGAGCCACGCACCTGGATATCCTTGAAAGTCACCTGAAACCAGTCGAGCGGGTTTTCATGCGGGTGGAGCCCCGTCTGCACCACAATGCCCTGCTTGCGCACGGCGTCTGCACAGGCTTTCAGGGCATGCTCGTTGCCCACGCACTCGATTGCCACATCGCAGCCGACGCCGCCTTCCGTCTGGGCGCGCACCACCTCTCCGGGCTGTTCCCGATGCGGGTTTATTGTGATGACGTCGGGCAGGATCGCGCGAGCGAATTCGAGCCGCGCGTCGTTGATGTCCGACACGAAGAGCTGCGTCGCACCCGCCGCACGGGCGGCAAGGAGGGTAAGGATGCCGATCGGCCCGGCGCCGGTGACGAGAACGCTGTTGCCGGCCGTCACGCCGCCCCGGTCGCACGCATAGACTGCCACCGCCGCCGGCTCCACCAGCGCGGCTTCCTCGTCGGTCATCTCGTCGGGAATCTTCTGGACATTGTAGGCATTGAGCATGGCGTATTCCGCCATGCCGCCCCACGGCCAGCTCAAGCCGGCGAGCGCTAGATCTCCGCTTAGGTGAAACAGGCCGCGGTCGGCATAGTAGTCGCCGGCGCGCGGCATGATCAGCGGCTGCACCGAGACGCGGTCCCCGGCGGCGAGGCCGGAAACCCCGTCGCCCACCGCCTCGACGACGCCGCCGAACTCGTGGCCGAGGATCTGCGGCCCGTGCACTCCGGTAAAGGGATGCGGTTCGGTTGGGATGAAGATCGGACCGTAGGCATATTCGTGCAGGTCTGTGCCACAGATACCGACGAAACGGTTGCGGATCAGGACCTGACCCGCCGGCGGCCGCGTGTCGGGCTTCTCCACATCCTCGATGCGAAGGTCCTTCGCCGCATGGAAACGCAGTGCTTTCATCGTGTTCTATCCCCAAGGTTTCGAAATGTCAGACGAGGACCATGCCGCCATCGACGACCAGGCTTTGCCCGGTCATGTAGTCGGAGGCCGAAGAGGCGAGGAAACGGGCGACGCCAACCAGATCGTCCGATTTCGAGGGACGACCCAGCAGGATGTCCGCCGAGAAGGTCTCGAAGGCTTCGTTGTCGCGCTGCGTCAGCCCTTCGTCGACGAAACCCTTATCGATGACCTTCCACATCTCGGTTGCCACCACGCCGGGGCAGATAGCGTTGACGTTGATCCCGTCCTTGCCGAAGGCGCGGGCCGCGGCCTGTGTCAGGGCGACGACGGCGAATTTGCTGGCCGAATAATGGGCCAGCGGCTCGTAACCCTGCTTTCCCGCGATCGAGGCGGTGTTGACCACCTTGCCGCCGCGGCCTTGGGCGATCATCTGACGGATGGCCTCCTGCATGCAGACAAGGACGCCGAGGCCGTTCACGTCCATGACGCGGCGCCAGTCCTCCTCGCTGATGGACAGGAACGGTTTTGTCTGGGCGATGCCGGCATTATTGAAGATGACATCCAACTTGCCGTACGCGGCCACGGCGGCGCCAATCATCGCGCGCACGCTCTCGCGTTGCGACACGTCGACCGTGGCGGCGATTGCCTTGCCGCCGCCCTCCCGAATGCTTGCCGCGACCTCTTCCGCCGTCTTTCCGTCTATGTCCGCAATGGTGAGGGACGCGCCGTCGGCGGCCAGCCCGCGCGCCATCGCCTCGCCGATGCCGCGTGCAGCACCAGTGATTATAATGGAACGCCCATCGAGTTCGTGGGACATCGCTTCCTCCTGCTGTTGTCGAACAACAAGCGAGCAAGGGTCGTGCCAAATTCGGTGCACGAGGGAAAACCGCGTAATATCAAAGAACTGGCCGCTCAAACTCGTTACGCTGGCGCGGCGCCGGCGCTACAGGTGTGGCGCTTCTTGTGCGGCGAGGTTACTGCGGCTGGGAGATGCCGTGGCGCTTCATGCGGCGGTGCACCGTGGTGCGGTCGAGCTCGAGCCGCCTTGCCGCTTCCGATACGTTCCAGTCACAGGCGACAAGCATGCGGCGCAGCGCTGCGGCTGCATCGTCGAGGGCGGCGGCTCCGGCGAGTTCCTCGGGCAGGTCGCCGAGATCGATGCAGTTGTTCTCGCTGAGTGCCGCGGCCACAGCAACGACGTTGTCGAGCTCGCGGATGTTGCCCGGCCAGCGATGCGCCTTGAGGGCGATGCGCGCCGGTTCCGATATCTCCAGCGCCTCCCCGTTCGCAGCGTGGCGTTCGAGCACCCTGTCCAGCACCCAGCCGAAATCCAGGCGGTCTCGCAGCGCCGGCAGGGTGATCGTGGCGGCGTTCAGGCGATAGTAGAGATCCTCCCTGAAGCGCCCGTCGCTCACCGCCTCCGGCAACGGGTGATGCGAGGCGGACACCACGCGGATGCGGACCGGGCGCGGCACGTCGGCGCCGACCGGCAGCACCTCCTGCTCCGCCAGGACGCGCAGCAGGCGGCTTTGCAGCGCGTAGGGCATGTCGCCGATCTCGTCGAGGAACAACGTGCCGCCATCGGCCTGCTCTATCAGCCCTTTCCGCCCCTTGGCGGACGCGCCGGTGAAGGCGCCGGGCGCATAGCCGAACAGCTCGCTCTCGATGAGCTGCTCGGGGATCGCTGCACAATTGACGGCAACGAAACGGCCCTTCAATCCGCTGCCCTCGTGTATGGCGCGGGCCAGATACTCCTTGCCCGTGCCCGTCTCGCCCTGGATGAGGATCGGCAGTGCGGTGCGGGCCAGCTTGGCGGTCTTCGCCTGCAGCGCCGCGATCTCCGGCGCGTCGCCGCCCAGACGGTGCAGCGGCGCCGGTATCTGGTCGCGCGTCGGGAGCGCGCGGCGCATGCGCGTGTTGGGCTCGATGGCATGGGCGAACAGCGCATCACCGTCGCGCGCGAAAAGCACGCGCTCCTGCGTCGGGCGGCTGCGCGTCAATTCGGGCAGGCTGTCGATGTCGATATCGAAGAAGCGCGACACCGGCTGGCCGATAAGCTGTGTCGGATCGCGCCAGTCGAGCCGGGCCGAGCGGGCCAGCAGCTTGGCACCGCCATGGGTCATGCCGATGATCCGCCCGCTCGGATCTATGGAGATGGCAGCCTCCGGATCGACGTCGACGAACTCGGGCGAGCGGGCGAAGCGCAGCACCCATTCATGCCGTGTCTGCGCCATCAGATTGGCGAGCTCGATGCGCCGCGCCGAAGCGTTGACAAGGTGGAGGGCAAGGTTCTGGCTGGTTTTCAGGATCGGCGAGCTCAACAGCGAGATGTCGAGCACCGCGCACAGGGCGCCTTGCGTGTCGTATATGGGAGCCGCCGTGCAGGAGAGCGGCGTGTGGGTGTTGTCGAAATGGTCCGTCTGGTGGATCGTCAGCGCCTCGCCGGTCTCGATGCAGGCACCCACCGCGCAGGTGCCGGCGCGCCGCTCCGTCCATTCGGAGCCGAGATAGAGCCCCGCCTTGCGCAGATTGTTGTCGAACAGCGGGTCGCCCAGGAACTCGACGGTGACACCCTCGCGGTCGGAGAGCAGGAGCACGTAGTTCTGCCCCGCCACCTGCTGGTAAAGATGCTCGAGGCCGGAGCGGGCAATGCCGATCAGCTCTTCCGACTGCTGGCGGTGCTCGCGCAGCTGCTGCTCGGGAACGATAAAGGCCTCGCAACTGCGGGCGGGATCGAGGCGGTGTTTCTCGAGGCAGCGCAGCCAGGACTTGACGACGATCTCGTCCCGGCTCGTCGGCATTCCCATGCCGACCTTCTCGATCTCCCGGATGTGATCGGATCCTCGAAGCATGCAACGAATCGGCTGCCTCCACAGCCGCCCTCCCATTCTCCTCCGCCCCCTATCAGGGCATCAAGCGCGGCAAATGTAAATGCCCGCATGCAATGCCGAAGGCTTGTTGAGATGAGTTCCCGCCGGAAAGACCCGCCACTGGCAGCCCCGATGCGCGGTTCCGGCTTCGGCCGATCGCCCTATGACGGATGCGCGTTCAAGGATTTCCTCCAGGCGCGCCACAACAGCAGCAGAAACGCGACGATCCAGCCGGCGGCCCAGAAGAGCGCCAAGAGGAAGATCAGCCGATACGGCTGATCCGACGATGCGAATGCAGCGAGAAAAACGGAAAGAAGCAAGGCGGGTATCGGCACCACGATGGCGATGGCGATCGCCCCGTCTGACGCGCCCCACCAGGCCTTTCTCTCCGCCCATCTGACGGTGGCGAGGTAAAAGAGAAGCGCGCCAAGGTGGATCGGCAGTATCGTTCCCGCCCAGACCTGCACCTCGCCGGTGACATAGCCCGAGCTTGAAAACCACGAGGCCAGGAACCCGAACGGCGCGAGGATCACCGTTGCCGCCATATAGGAGGCCACGACGCCGCATATCGCCCGAAAAACGCCAATCACGCGCTGCGTCACAGAGGAGGTCTCCAGGAAAAAGGATTGAGCGCCATTGTAGCCTGACGGCGCACTAACGCGCGCGTTTGGCGCACCGCTGGAGCTGCGTGCCGACCTGCTTGCCGCTGTGATACCTCAGCGTGTAGATCCGCACATTGTTCACGTCGACGCCGATTTCCGCCTTGTCCTCGAGCCCCTGGACGGCCGCCTCCAGATTTGGGACTGCGAATGCCACGGTGCCGAGACCCATGCGCGGGTGGGTGAAATTGTGCACCGACACGCGCTGCGGGCGCTCGCCGGATTGATGCAGGACCGCCTGGATCCGCCCTTCCCTTCGGGGATTGGGAACGTCCTTGCCCGTCAGCAACAGCAAGGCCGGATCCTTGTAGCCGCCCAGCCCCGCGATGCTGAGCATGCCGTCCATATTGGCGAAGGTGGCCGTGCATTTTTGACCGGGTACGGGTGGATTTCCCTCCTGATAATACGTCCAGTAGCCGCCATGCAGCTTCTGGAACCGCGGATCGGCGGCCAGCGCCTTCATGGTGCCCATCGCCGCATTCATGCGGTTTCTCTGGATTTGTATCAGCGCCGAAAGGTTGGACATCATGTCGGCCATGGGGTCGCCCTGCGGAGCACCGGGCTGCATCTGTTGCCCCTGCATCTGGCGTTGCTGGTTCAGGTAGCCCTGCCGGTTCATTTCGTTCGAATGCCGTTGCTGCGCCCGCTGCCGCTCGGCATGGCCCTGGGCGAGCGCGCCACTTGCGACCAGCAATCCCAGGATCAAGAAAACTGCAAATCTCACGGCGTGGTTCTCTTTCTGTTGTCGGTCGATCGATCGAAGCGCGGTCCGACCCGCCATTCCATCGGCACCCGCGCAAACGGTCGCAAGACCCCGAGATCGACGATCCGGAGTCCTGCAACCTATCCCATGCCCGGTCACGAGGCTGGCATGTCCAGGCAGGCCGGTCCACTCGGACAGATGCACTAGATATGCGGTGTGCAGACGCCGATGAGCGGTTTCAAAGGCGGCGGACGGCCTCGATGGTTTGGCGGATGACGGCGCGGCGCCAGCGCAGGACGAACGCGATCCAGAAAAGCGCCAGGCCTCCCACGGTCAAGGCATACCCGCGATAGCGACGCTCCAGCGTGCGGGATGCCGACCATTCCTGCACCGCCGTGAAATGGGTCCGGCCATCGATGGCCAACCCGGCAACCCGGTAGACCCTGCGTATGGGGCGCCCGTCGGCCGGCCAGCTCGGCATCTCCAGCCGCACCGCGGCGCCGCTTGGTATCGGCATCGGGTAACCGTCATACGGGAGCAGGAAATCGGTCTCCGGATAGTCCTGCAAGCGAACGAAGCGTCGGATGGTCGGGGCATAACGGCGATGCCTGGTTCGCGTGACGGCAACAGACCCTCTTGCCTCGTGAAAACTTCTGACCGTCCCCTCCACGATCCGGACATCCTGAAGAGCGAAATCCGGCGCGAAGTCATTGGCAATGCCGTTCAGCCACAGCGCCACCAGGCCGAGCATCATCGCAGGCGCCAGGGAAATCCAGACAATCTTGGCGCCCGCCTTCAGCGTCTCAAAGGGTGTCGGCATCTTTTCGCTTCAGCGTTTCGATCTCGCGCCGCATCTTGCCGGCCGATCAGTAGTCCATCAGCAGGACGTTGGAAGGCGGTTCGCTCATCCACCATTGCGGCGTGTAGGACGGCCGGATCGGACACCGAAGCAGCGTCGCCGTCCCTTGCAGGGATATCTCGCGCGTGTTGGATGCACCGAGCCTGATCGTATCGGGGCTGCCCGCAGCGCCGCTGCGCAGGGCCGCGTCCTCGTCGGGCGAGGCGCCGCACCGGATCTGGAACGTGCTCTGGAACCCTTCCGGGGTCGGCGCGTCCCCGGTTGCGTCCGTCACCGCGCAATAAAGATCACGCAACTGGATGGCAGGGCCGGCCTTGCGCGACAGATGGATGGACACGCGCTCGTTCGCCGAAGCGGCCGGCATGTCGCAGCCGTCCTCTCCGTCGGCATAGACGCCGTCGAAGAAACCGCCCACCTGCTGCAGGTAGGATCCGGCCGCCTGCGGCTCTTCCACGACGCGATTGACCGAAAGCACCTCCCGGATCAGATTCCTGCCATCGTCCCTGGCGACCTCGACCATCGCCTCCACGAGGCAGATGTCGCCCTCGCCGCAGCCATGCGTGACGAGGTCCTGAACCTCGCTGTCGGCGGAGATGAAACAGGCCCCGTCGCCGGTGATCGACGAGCCGGCCATGCCGGAACCCGTGCTCAGAACGCCGAAGCAGCGCTCGTGTTGCAGCGCACCGCGCGCCGTGGCCAATGCGGGCAACACCCGGTACTGCGCCGCGTCCTCGATCTCGTCGTTTGCAGGACAGGGAAATTTTCCGGTCAGGAAGACCTCGCCATCCGCATACCAGGAGGAGCGTATGGAGGAACCGGACCCGCCTTCCTCCTTCGTGCCTGCCTCGACGAATGTGGAGAAACACACCGCCGCATCCGTTCCGTCTGCCGAAATGAGCAGGCCCCAGCTCGTGTCTCCGGCGCTCGCCGCATCGAAGGCGTTCATGTAGAGGCGATCGCCGACCGCCACCATCGGGAAGGATACGGCCCGCCCGCCCCCGGTCTCGGCCAGAACCGCCTGCCGGATATCCGCGTCGGCAACGGCGGCGGTGACCGCGCCTTTCACGGCGGGGTTGTCGAAGAACGGGACGCCCTCGACCGGATCCCACGGGTACCTGCCCGCATAGGAGCGCAGATCCACCGCCTCCTGCGCGTTTCCCGGACCGGCGTTCGCCGGAATGGCGGCCAACAGGATTGCTATGGCCAACGCTCGTTTCATCGACGCTTTCCCTGATCCATCTCGAAATCTGCGCGTGTCAGGCACCAGCCTGTGAAAGGGGGGCACTAGACCCTGCGCCCGCTGCGGAGCAGGAAGAAGCCGACCAGAAAAAGGACCAGCCCGCTCGCCACGTAGGGTATGGCCATGGCGAGCACCCAGAACCAGAATGCGGTCGCCGCATCGTTCTTTGCCCGCGTGTCGGCTTCGACGAAGTCCTGCAATGTGAGCCCCGAGAACATGGCGGTGGACACAACGTTCAGGATCAGGATGCCGCCCAGCACCACGCAGCCCCAGCCGAGCAGACGCCAGATGTTTGCGATGCGTGCCAGAAGCACCGTCACGACAACGGCCACCACGATCTGGACGATCACCGCCAGGGCCACCGCAAGCCCGTAGCCGCCGGATGTGTCTTCGACCCAGTTGGGATCGGCGCCGAGGGTCGGCAGGATGAACGGCCCGACGATCCCGTAGCCCAGACGTCCTGCCAGAATGCCGAAGACAACGCTCGCCAGCCAACGGACCCACACGGATTTCACTCGCACCGTCTCCATCGGCCGAACAGGTCTCTCGAAACAGCCGACGGCCAATGCTGCTGCTTCAGGTCGATTTGCCCGACCGATAGTATTGGCGCGGACCACCCGCTCCAATAGGACAGATGCACTACAAGATGCGGCAAAACCCAAGCAGTCGATCGCTACTGCACCACGAGCTCGACCCGCCGATTGCGGGCCCGGCCGGCCTCCTCGGCATTGCTGGCAACGGGCGCCAGCGATGCGACGCCGTGCGGGGAAAGGCGCGCTTCGTCTATGCCGTGGGCGGCTGCCAGGCGCTCGACCACCGCGGCGGCTCTGGCCTCGGACAACGCCATGTTGGCGGCGAGACCGCCGACATTGTCGGTGTGCCCGACCACATAGACCTTCAGCGCGGCATCGGCCTCAAGCAGCGCGGCCATCTCGCCCAGCGCAGCGTCCGATTCGGGTTTGATCTCAGCCTTGCCGGTATCGAAATAGACGCCGGAAACGGCCACGTGGCCGAGGCGGTCGAGCGACTGCTTCAGTTCGTCGGCCTGAAGCACCTTGACCTGATCCGTCGACAGCGCCGCCGCTTCCACGATCT
This sequence comes from Nitratireductor sp. ZSWI3, assembly GCF_024655565.1. Lineage (GTDB taxonomy): Bacteria > Pseudomonadota > Alphaproteobacteria > Rhizobiales > Rhizobiaceae > Nitratireductor. Next base: position 50,480 of record NZ_JANKOF010000024.1, read on the forward strand.
CCTGGTAAAGCACCGTCCGCTTGTTCGAGGTGTCCTCGACCATGTGCAGGAACACATGCATCTCGCCATCGGGACCGCTGCGGCGCGCCAGCAGCGCCCGCTCTGCGGTCTCGCCGAAAAACGCATCCCCGAAGCCCTGCGGGCGCACACGGCCGCTGTTGGAGATGAGCGCCATCATGTCGACGCCGCATTCCTCGTGACTGTCGCAGGCGAACAGAGTTTCGAAGCCGGCTTGGGACAGGGCGTTCTCGTAATTGCGCATCACCTCCAGAACGGAGTGGTCGGCGAGGATGCGGTAACCGATCCGGGTCACCCGCCCCTCGAGCTTCAGCAGGTTCTCCGTCGCCTCGGCATCATCGATCCTGCCGGAGGGCAGGAGCGCTTCATCGAAATTCCGCACCTGATAGGCCCGGATCGTGGCGGTCGGAAACCGGCTCAGCAACGGATGGTCGGACGAGCCCTCCACGTCGTCGGCATGGGCGGCGCCGGCCGCCAGCATGCCGTACACCAGTACGAGCCCCGAAATCCGCTTCCAATTCATCCTGCATCCTTTGCTTTGCCTTGCTCGTGAGGCAGTCCCGGCGGATGGCGCCGTGCCATCATCGCCAGGACATGCCAAGCAACACGAATCGGACGCATGGTATTGGGGAAGAAAGAGCGATCCAGTCGGACAGATGCACTATGGCAGTTTGCAGCCAGGTGAGATCCCCTGACGTGCGCATAAATGCGGAAAACAACGGGATAGAGCGTCCTCTGTGCGGTGCACGGGGCTCTATAGCCGGCTTGCACAGCCGGCTCTTCTGTAATGCTTTCGCGCCATATGGCCCGCCCTTGTCCATGGTGCTATTCATCGACCCCCCTTCTTTCCCCGCCTCGAAAGGTGCCAATCGTTTGCGTCAGGACCGCATCATCATCGCCGATGACCATCCCGTTTTCCGGGACGGCCTGGCGCGCCTGATCCAGCGGCATGAGCCAGAGGCCGTGATCGATCAGGCCGCCACCATCGAGGAGGTCCTCGCGCTCGCGGAAGCCGGGGCGACGCCAAGCACCTTTATCCTCGACCTTCTCTTCTCGGTGGGAAATCTCGAAGCGCACCTTCCCGAATTGCGCAGGCGTTTCAGTCGCGCCTCGATCATCGTCGTCTCGATGATCGATGACATCAAAGTGGCAAGGCGTGTGATGAACACCGGGGCCGACGGCTTCATCTGCAAGAGCCTGCCGCCGCACGAGATCGTCGCCGCCGTCGCCGCGGTGCGCAACGGCGATGCCGTCCTCCAGCTGGAGGCATCCGGACTGCCCGTCAGCGAGGCCGAGCAACCGCTCGCCGGCCTCACCCAGCGTCAGATCGACGTGCTGCGCCTGCTGACGCGCGGCCTGAGCAACAAGGAAATCGGCCTGGAACTCGACATTTCCCCGTTCACCGTCAGGGTTCATGTCTCGGCCGTGCTCAAGGCGCTGGGTGTCACCACCCGCGCGGGAGCCGCCGCCAGGGCGATCGCCTGCGGCCTCGATCAGTGATGGGCGGCGACCATCTCCGTGGTGAGAACCGAGCGTAGCTCGGCCGGGCGCACCGGCTTGGCGAGTATCGGAACGGTATCGTCTCCCAGATCCCGCTGCACGCGTGTCTCGTCATGCCCCGTCACGATGATCGCCGGGATCGGACGGCCGACCAGCTTGCGAACGGCCAGGATGCAGTCGGCGCCGGTTTTCCTGCCGCCGAGGTCGTAGTCGGTGATCATCACGTCCCAGGCATTCGCGGTCTTCGGGATGCCGGTCTGCGCCTCCACCACGCAGCCCCATTTCTGAAGCAGCGTGGCGGTGGCGAGCAGCACGTCCTCGTCGTCCTCGATCAGCAGCACGCGCAGGCCCGATACGGCGGAGGGAGCGGTCGCGGTCGCCGATACGGCAGGCTTCGCGGCATTACGGCACGGCTCCAACCCGGATATCACCACCGACGTGCCCCGCCCCGGCGTGGAACGCAGCCCGACTTCCAGGCCCATCAGGCCGCCGACGCGGCGCACGATCGACAGACCGAGCCCGACGCCTTCCACATCGCGGTCGCCGCGCTCGCGCACCTGGTAGAACTCGTCGAACACCTGTCCGAGGTGATCTTCGGGAATGCCCGGGCCGCGGTCGTGGACCTCGATCGCCACCCGGCCCCCGCGCCGCCGGCAGCCGATCAGCACGGGCGCCTCCGGCGCGTATTTGAGTGCGTTGCTGACGATGTTCTGCAGCATGGTCGACAGCAGCGCGGCGTCGGTGCGCACAACGAGGCCGCACGGGACCGCGCGCAGATCGACATCGGCCCATTGCGCCATCTCCGAATACTGGCGCACCACGTCGGCGATGACGTCGCCGACGCAAACCGGCGCCAGCTTGGGCTCGACCTTGCCGCTGTCCAGCGTCGCGATGTCCAGCAGCGACCTGAACAGACCCGCCACGCTATGCAGGGAGCGATCGATGTTCTCGACCATCTGCCGCTCCTCGCGGCCGAGACCGGCATCGCGCAGGCAGGCGGTGAACAGGCTGATGGCGTGGATCGGCTGGCGCAGGTCGTGACTGGCCTGCGCCAGGAAGTTGGACTTGGCCTGGCTTGCCGCGCGCGCCTCGTCCAACGCGCCGCGCAAGGCGCGTTGCAGATTGTCGATATAGGCCGGCACGATCAGCGTGGTCAGCACGAGGGTGACGACGACGAACGGCTCAGCCCGCCATTGCGCGTTGAAGATCGTCGCGATGGCGATCGCCGCCAGTGCCATGCAGGTCGCCGCCAGCAGGTAGCGCGAGCCGAACCGCATGCCGTTGCCGACCGTCACCCACAGCAGGGTGGCATAAACCGGCAGCATCGTCATGCCGCCGGCGGCCATGGCCAGCGTCATCGCGCCATAGTCTCCGAACATCGCCAGCATGCGGCGCCAGACAAAATACCCGGGCCGCTGCACGATGTGCCAGAACAGCACGACCGAAACCGGAGCGTAGACGATCACCGCGAGAACGGCCAGCCCTTCTCCGATCGTGTTAAAGCCGTCGAACGACAGGACGACGATGATGTAGATGCCGAACAATGGCACGAGGACAAGCCGCACCAGCGCCTGCCCGTGCTCGGCGTCCCTCCGTCCGCCCGTGATCCCCAACCGCTCCGCAATCCACGGACGCGGCGCCACTCCGGCACTCGACATCGAATTCCCCCGATTGGTCCTGCGAGAACACTCGTTATGATCTCTTAGAGCATATCGGAGTCGGGGGTGGAATCACCTGACGTCGCACAAATTCCGTAAAAACAAACAGATAAAGCAGAACACCCGTTTCCGCGAACGGGTGTTCTGCTCCTGGAAAAGCCTATGAAAGCGGCGGTTCAGGAGGCCCGGTGCGCGGCCCCTCTGACTGCCGGCCTTCAGCCTATGGCCTGCCCGTCCTCGCGCCACACGGCGATGACCGAGGAACGCGGCTTGCCTTCCCCGTCGGGCCATGAGCCGCCGGGATGCTGGATGCCGACGAAGGCGACCTTGCCGTCCGGCGACCAGGTCAGGCCGGTGACCTCGGCGCCGTTCGGGGCGGTCAGGAAGCGGGCGATCTCACCGGTTTCGGGATTGCCGACGAGCATCTGGTTGTTGCCCTGCCCGGCATACTCGCCTTCGTTGCTGTCCTCGCCGTCCGTCTGGATCCACAACATGCCGTCGGAAGAGAAGGCCATGCCGTCGGGCGAGTTGAACATGTTGCCCGCATTGATGTTCTTCGAACCGGCATATTTGTTGTTGTAGACGGTCGGGTTGCCCGCCATCACATAAAGATCCCAGGTGAAGGTCTCGGCCCCGTGGTCCTCGCCGTCGGGACGCCAGCGGACGATCTGGCCGAAATTGTTGGTCTCGCGCGGGTTCGGGCCGCCGACCGGCTGTTCGTCACCGCCGGCATTGGGTTTCACGCCCCGGTTCTTGTTGTTGGTCAGGGCGCAATAGGCCTCCACGCGCAGCGGGTTCGCGGCGACCCATTCGGGGCGGTCCATGGTGGTGGCGCCGACCTTGGAACCGGCCATGCGCGAGAACACGAGGATCTCCTCGATCGGCATGCCGGTGGTCTCCGGCGTCAGCGGCAGCCACCGGCCGGTCATGTCGTCGTCGAACCGGGCGACGTAAAGCGTGCCGTCGGAGAGAATACCATCGCTGGCCTGACCTTCCGCCCAGGTGCCGTTCGAGACATATTTGTAGATGAACTCGCCGCGTTCGTCGTCGCCCATATAGACGACGATCCGCCCGTCTGCGGCCTGGACCATCTCGGCGTTCTCGTGCTTGAAGCGGCCGAGCGCCGTGTGCTTGACCGGCACGGAGGTCGGATCGAGCGGGTCGATCTCGGTGACCCAGCCATGGCGGTTCGGCTCGTTGGGCTCTTTCGACAGGTCGAAACGCGGGTCGAATTTCTCATAGGCGTAACGCCCTTCGCCGCCGACGCCGTAGCGCTTCTCGCCATCGGTCGCCTCGCGCTCCGCGGTCGAGCCGAAGTACCCGTTGAAGTTCTCTTCACAGGTGAGATAGGTGCCCCAGAGCGTCTTGCCGGAACCGCAATTGTTCATCGTGCCTTTCGGCGACATGCCCTGCGCGTCGGCATTGGTCTTGACGAGATCGGAGCCGGCGGCCGGGCCGTCCATGGTCATCTGCGTCTCATGGGTGATGCGGCGATTGTAGGGGCTGTCGAGCACCACTTCGTAGCCGTTGCCCCGATCCGCGATCTCCACCACGGTGACGCCCTGCATGTTCTTGAGAAGCTGGACTTCGTCGGCATTCCTCGGCACACCCTCGGAAGCCGCCGGCAGGTTGATTTCCGGGTTCACATATTCGGAATTGATCGCGAGGATCGTCCTGTCGCCGTCGATGAAGGTTTCCATGCCGTCGGTGTTTTCACCGAAGACCTTATCGGACATCGCCACCGGAACGCCGGTTTCGGCCGAATAGGCGCCCTCGGCCTCCTTGAAGAGCGGATCACCCCAGCGCACGAGGGTCTTCCACTGGTAGCCCTTGGGCACATGGACCTCATGGTCCGTCGCGATGTCGATCGGCTCGAACGCAAAGGCGGCAGCCTGAGCCCTGGCGGAGGACGCCGACGAAAGCAGGCCCGTGCCCATCACGGCAGCGGCAGAGCCGAAGGCGAGCGCCCCGCCGAGGAAGCCACGGCGCGAAATCGCACGCTCGACGACGGCATCGAAACCGTTCGCGTCGGGGCGGGGATCGCGCATTTCATCGAACTCGTCCCAGGACAGCCTGACGATATCCTGTTTTTTCATGGGGCACTCCCTCTGGCACAAATGCTGGAATCGGCCGGCCGGCAACGGCAAGCATACGCCTCTCCTCTACAGCGCGCTTGCGACAGATATGTAACAAGAAGGCCTCTTCGGACAGGCGATCCGGAGGGGGGCGGCAGCCCCGGCAGGCGCGTGGATGCCGGCCCGTCGGCCGGCATCCGGATCAGGTCCGCTCGCTCAACCGGAGCGGGGTCGTCA
>NZ_JANKOF010000025.1 GCF_024655565.1 Nitratireductor sp. ZSWI3
TGGCTCTGGCTCTGGCTCTGGCTCTGGCTCTGGAATGATTTCAGGGGCCGGTTCCGGCGGGGTCAAGGGCTCGGCGGGCTCTTGCGCGGGCGCGGTTTCCTCGGCTTGTGCGACGGCGGAGGCATCCGCCTCCGGCGTGGCGGTCTCGGCGGTTTCCTCGAGCCCCTTCTCCTCGACCTGTTTCTTGCCGAACGAGAAGACCTTCTTGATAAATCCGAATGCCATGCCTGCTATGCCGCTTCCTGCTTCAGCGCGACCGCGGTGAGCCGCTCCCCGTCGTGGCCGGTGACGACCGCCTCGACAATCTCTCCCGGCTGGCCGCGGTCGAGCGAAGCCAGCGTGAACCCTTCCGTGCGGCCGAGACCCGAGCGCTCGACGAGAAGGCGCTGGCGGCTGCCGGCCAGCGCCTCCAGATGGCGGCGATAGGCGCCGTCTCCGGCCGCCCGCAGCCGTGCCGCCCGCTCCTTCACCCGCTCGCGCGCCACCTGCGGCATGTGCGCCGCCGGCGTGCCCTCGCGCGGGCTGAAGGGGAAGACATGCAGATGCGTCAGGCCGCATTCCTCGACGATGCGCAGCGAATTCTCGAACATCGCCTCCGTCTCGGTCGGGAAGCCGGCAATGATGTCGGCGCCGAAGACCGCATCCGGGCGCAGCCGCCGCACCTCTTCGCAGAAGGCGATGGCGTCGGCCCTGAGATGCCGCCGCTTCATCCGCTTCAGGATCATGTCGTCGCCGTGCTGAAGCGAAAGGTGCAGATGCGGCATCAGCCGCTCTTCCTCCGCAAGGGAGCGCATCAGCTCGCCGTCCGCCTCGATCGAATCGATGGAGGAAAGGCGCAGCCGCCTGAGCTCCGGCACCTCGCGCAGCACCGTACGCACCAGCTTCCCGAGCCGCGGGGCTCCAGGCAGGTCGGCGCCGAAGCTGGTCAGGTCCACCCCCGTCAGCACCACCTCGGCATAGCCGTTGCCGACGAGGCGGCGCACCTGGTCGACCACCGCCCCCATCGGCACGGAGCGCGAGTTGCCGCGGCCGTAGGGGATGATGCAGAACGTGCAGCGATGGTCGCAGCCATTCTGCACCTGCACGAAGGCGCGGGCGCGGCCCTCGATGGAATCGACCATGTGGGACGCTGTCTCGCGCACCTCCATGATGTCGTTGACGCGCACCTTCTCGAACTGGTTGACGCCGAAATCGGGCAGCGCCCGGTAATTGTGGGCGGAGAGCTTTTCCTCATTGCCCAGAACGAGGTCGACCTCGCTCATCGCATCGAAGGTCGCCGGCTCGGTCTGCGCCGCGCAGCCGGTGACGATGATGCGTGCATCCGGGTTCTCGCGTCGCGCCCTGCGGATCGCCTGGCGCGCCTGGCGCACGGCCTCGGCCGTCACCGCGCAGGTGTTGACCACGACGGCCCCGCCGGCGAGCGCCTCCAGACCAGCTTTTTCGGCCTCGCGCCTGATGACCTCGGACTCATAAGCATTGAGCCGGCAGCCGAAGGTGAGCACGTCGACCTTCATTCAGGCCGCTCCCTCGGTCTCACGCTCCCAAACGCCGGTGGCGGGGTCGAAACGGCCGGAAAACTCCCATTCGGCGGGCCCGGTCATGATGACATGGTCATCGTCCCGCCACAGGATGTCGAGCGGGCCGCCTGGCACCGTGACCGTGACATGCCGTCCCGTGCGCCCGGTGCGCGCGGCAGAAACGGCCGCCGCGCAGGCGGCCGAGCCGCAGGCGAGCGTCAACCCCACTCCGCGTTCCCAGGTCCGCAGCGCCAGCGCGTCGCCCGACGTCACCCGGGCGAGCGAGATGTTGGCGCGTTCGGGAAAGATGGGATGGTTCTCGAGCAGGGGACCGAATCGGGCGAGATCGTAATCGTTGACATCACCATCGACCCAGAAAATGGCATGCGGATTGCCCATCGAGGCGACCGAGGGGGAATGCAGGACCGGTGCGTCGATGGGGCCGATCTGCAGCTCGATCTTGCGCGTATCGCCGAACTCCTCTGCCAGCGGAATGTCCTGCCAGCCGAAACGCGGCTTGCCCATGTCCACCGATATCAGCCCGTTCTCGTGCTCCTGTGCGTTGAGGAGGCCGGCCACCGTCTGGAAGGTGAACACCTTCTGACCGGTTTCGGCCGCAAGCTGCTGCACCACGCAGCGCGTGCCGTTGCCGCAGGCCTGCGCCTGGCTGCCGTCGGAATTGATGATCTCGATGTAGCTGTGCGTTCCTGCAACGCGCGGATCGTGGATCGCCATGATCTGATCGAAATGCATGACAGGATCGGCGTTCAGGGCGAGCGCCGCCTCCGGCGCCACGCGATCCGCGCGACCGCGCATGTCGGCAACGATGATCTCGTTGCCAAGGCCGTTCATCTTCGCAAAGGGTGCCAGCACCGCCATTGAGGCTCCAGTGTCACAGGGTCTGGCGCCTATATGGCCGATGACGGCCGAAATTACCAGATGAACGGCCACCCGCCATGCGGATCGGCATCAGGCGATCACAACAATGCCAAGAACGGCGAGCAGGAAGAGAATCAGCACGACGGCGATGAGCAGTTTGGCGCCCGTCATCGCGGCGCCGGCCAGGCTGTTCATGCCGAGGAGACCTGCCACCGCGGCGACGATCAGGAGAATGAGTATCCATTTGAGCATAATCGAGCCCTCTGTTGCGGCCTTTGGCACGGCCCTTGGCGTGTTCGGCAGGTCAACGCGAAAGATAATGGCTGGTTCCCATGGGCCCCTACTGTTGCCGAATGGAAACACTCGGCCGTTCTCGCGCGAGAAACCGGTTCTTAACCACGTCCGGGCTGTTATAATTGCAAAACAGCGCCACGATTGGCGTCTTCCCTGGAACTCTTGGCCACACCAGTGCATTGGGCGCTGTAATGGAGAGATCGCATGCCGCTGAAAAAATCCGCATTGATGGCAGTTCCTGTTCTGGCGCTTGCCATGGCAGGCTGCACGAGCGAGCGCTTTGCGCCGATGGGCGGCAGCCGCGCGCCGGCGCCCCTGGCCGCCGCTCCCTCCGGCACGGTCACCTCCAACCAGTTGCCGCCGCCTTCCGGCCCGACGAATGCGTCGAACTTCCCCGAGCCGCCGCAGCAGGACACGCAGGTCGCCGCCCTCGACCCCAACGCGGCCGCCAACGCGCCCGATGTCTCGACCGGCAGCGTGGCCGGCGTCTGGAGCGTCAATGTCGCCGGCCAGTCCTGCCGCATCGCAACACCGCAGACGAAATTCGGAGCAGGCTATCGCGCCGGGCCCCTGCGCTGCCCCGCTCCGATGGACGGCGTCAAATCGTGGAACGTCGAAGGCAAGCAGCTTGCGTTCTATGACGAGAGCGGCGGCGTGCTCGCCCGCCTCTATTCGTCGGGAGCCGAGCGCTTCGACGGCCAGACCACCAGCGGCCAGCCCATCTCCCTGACCCGCTGACCGGCACACCATCAATCAGCATGCACGGCCCGAAAGCCGATCCGAAAGCCTGACATGACGCTGCGCGACGGTCTCGTAACCCATCCTTCCGTTGTGCAGCGTTACCAGCATCTGGTGGAGAGCGGATCGCTGGCAAGCGATCCGGTCCAGATGAAGGTGGCGGCGACGCTCGACCAGCTGATCGGCGAGATCTGCGACAAGCGGCTAGCCCGCAAGTCGAGCGCGCTCGGCTGGCTTTTCGCCAAGCGCAGCCGGGCCCACGAGGCGGTTCGCGGGCTTTACATCCATGGTGGTGTCGGCCGCGGCAAGACCATGCTGATGGACCTGTTCTACGAGTTGGTGCCCGCCGAGCACAAGCGGCGCGCCCATTTCAACGACTTCATGGCCGATGCGCACGACCGCATCGCCCGGCACCGGGCAGCGCTGAAATCGGGCGAGACGCGGCAGAGCGACCCGATCCCACCGGTCGCGGCCGCGCTCGCCAAGGAAGCGTGGGTCCTCTGCTTCGACGAGTTCACCGTCACGGACATCGCCGACGCGATGATCCTGTCGCGCCTCTTCTCGGCCCTGTTCGAGCGCGGCGTGGTGCTCGTCGCGACCTCCAATGTCGCCCCCGAAGACCTTTACCGCGACGGCCTGAACCGCGGCCTGTTCCTGTCCTTCATCGGCATTCTTCGGCAGCACACGCGCGTTCTGGAGCTCGACGCGCACACCGACTATCGGATGCAGAAACTGAACCGCATCCCCGTCTACCTGACGCCCGACGACGAGGCCGCCGACCGGCAGATGGACGAGGCCTGGGAGGCGATGGCCGATGGCAGGCCCGCGGAGGCCCGCAGCCTGACCGTCAAGGGCCGCAAGCTGGTCGTGCCGCAGGCCGTGGACGCCGCCGCACGCTTTTCCTTTGCCGACCTGTGCGAAAGACCGCTCGGGGCGCGCGATTACCTGGCGCTGGCGGCAGCGTTCGACACGATCTTCATCGATCATGTCCCGGTGATGGACCTGCGCCGGCGCAACGAGGCGAAACGCTTCATTCTCCTGATCGACACGCTGTACGACAATCGCGCCCGCCTTTACCTTTCTGCCGCCGCCGCTCCCGAGGCGCTCTACACGGCGACCACCGGGACGGAGGCCTTCGAATTCGAACGCACCGTGTCCCGGTTGATCGAGATGCAGAGCCACGACTGGCTGGCGCAGGTGAGGCGGAAGAACGGCGTGGAGGCGGACGCCGGAATGTCGGTCGCCGCCCGCGCCGGATGAGCACTCCCCCGCGACATCTTGCCTTGCAAAACAGAGCAGATTGCCGCCCCAGGCGACCGCCTCTGCTCAAAACGACGGCAAAACTCTTACTTTTACGTAAACCAAGAACCCTCTAAACGATTGAAATATCTAGCCCGCGAAGAATCGGTTGAATTCTTGCCACAGTATGCTTATTGCATAAGGGCTGATTGATGGAGCCTTGCCAGCCGAAGCATCCGCATCCCCACGGCCCCGCCCGTCCATTTGGACGGCCGACATGCCGGGAGCGGGCGTATCGCCTGACGGCTTGAAATGCATTGATGTGACACGACACAGGCATCACGCAACGCTCGCAACCTATCTTCACAAAACTCACCTATCCTTTCGACACAAGGGGGAATCCTGACCACATGGCACGCGATAAGATCGCTCTCATCGGCTCCGGTATGATCGGTGGCACGCTCGCTCACCTGGCGGGCCTGAAGGAACTGGGCGACGTCGTCCTTTTTGATATCGCCGAAGGCATCCCCCAGGGCAAAGGCCTCGACATCGCCGAGTCCGCACCGGTCGAGGGCTTCGACGCCAAGATGCAGGGCGCCAACGACTATTCGGCCATCGAGGGCGCCGACGTCTGCATCGTCACCGCCGGCATCGCCCGCAAGCCGGGCATGAGCCGCGACGACCTTCTCGGCATCAACCTGAAGGTGATGGAGCAGGTCGGCGCGGGCATCAAGAAATATGCCCCCAACGCCTTCGTGATCTGCATCACCAACCCGCTCGACGCGATGGTCTGGGCGCTGCAGAAGTTCTCCGGCCTGCCGAAGACGCATGTGGTGGGCATGGCCGGCGTGCTCGATTCGGCACGGTTCCGCTACTTCCTTTCCGAGGAGTTCAAGGTCTCCGTCGAGGACGTGACGGCCTTCGTGCTCGGCGGCCATGGCGATTCCATGGTGCCGCTGACGCGCTACTCCACCGTCGCCGGCATCCCGATCCCCGACCTCGTCAAGATGGGCTGGACCTCGAAGGAGAGGATTGACGAGATCGTCCAGCGCACGCGCGACGGCGGTGCGGAGATCGTCGGCCTCCTGAAGACCGGCTCCGCCTATTACGCTCCGGCCTCCTCGGCGATCGTCATGGCCGAAAGCTATCTGAAGGACAAGAAGCGCGTTCTGCCCTGCGCGGCGCATCTGTCCGGCCAGTACGGCGTCAAGAACATGTATGTCGGCGTGCCGACCGTGATCGGCGCCGGCGGCGTCGAGCGCGTCATCGAGATCGACCTGAACAAAACCGAGCAGAAGATGTTCGAAAAGTCCGTCGAAGCCGTTGCCGGCCTCTGCGAGGCCTGCGCCAACATCGCGCCCAACCTGAAGTAAGGAGTAGGCGGCCCCATGAACATTCACGAGTATCAGGCCAAGCAGCTTCTCAAGAGCTTTGGCGCTCCGGTGGCCGATGGCGTGCCGGTGTTTCAAAAGAGCGAGGCGGAAGCCGCGGCCAAGCAGTTGCCCGGACCGCTTTATGTGGTGAAGAGCCAGATCCACGCCGGCGGACGCGGCAAGGGCAAGTTCAAGGAGCTCGGCGCCGATTCGAAAGGCGGCGTGCGCCTGGCCAAGAGCGTTGAGGATGTCGTTGCCAATGTCAACGAGATGCTCGGCAACACGCTGGTCACCAAGCAGACCGGCCCGGCCGGCAAGCAGGTGAACCGCCTCTACATCGAGGATGGCGCCGACATCGCCCGCGAGCTCTACCTGTCGATCCTCATCGACCGCACCGTCGGCCGTCCGGCTTTCGTCGTCTCCACCGAGGGCGGCATGGACATCGAGGCCGTGGCCGAGGAGACGCCGGAGAAGATCCTGACGCTGGCCATCGATCCCGAGGCGGGCGTCACGGCCGATGACGTGAAGAAGCTCAACGAGGCGCTGAAGCTCGACGGTCAGGCGGCCAAGGACGGCGAGACGCTGTTCCCGATCCTCTACAAGGCGTTCACCGAGAAGGACATGAGCCTTCTCGAGGTGAACCCGCTAATCGTCATGGAGAACGGCCGCCTGCGCGTTCTCGACGCCAAGGTCTCCTTCGACGGCAACGCTCTGTTCCGTCACGAGGACGTGGTTGCCCTGCGCGACACGACCGAGGAGGACGAGAAGGAGATCGAAGCCTCCAAATACGACCTCGCCTATGTGGCGCTGGACGGCAACATCGGCTGCATGGTCAACGGCGCCGGTCTTGCGATGGCCACGATGGACATCATCAAGCTCTACGGAGCCGAGCCTGCCAACTTCCTCGATGTCGGCGGCGGCGCTTCCAAGGAGAAGGTGACGGCTGCCTTCAAGATCATCACCGCCGATCCGGCCGTGAAAGGCATCCTGGTCAACATCTTCGGCGGCATCATGCGCTGCGATGTCATCGCCGAAGGCGTTGTCGCCGCCGTCAGGGAAGTGGGCCTGAAGGTTCCGCTGGTCGTCCGCCTCGAAGGCACCAATGTCGATCTCGGCAAGAAGATCATCAACGAAAGCGGTCTCAACGTGATCGCCGCCGATGATCTGGACGATGCGGCCAAGAAGATCGTCGCTGCGGTGAAGGAAGGCTGAGACCGTGCCTCCTCGGAAGATCAACCTGCTGGCAGCCGCCGACCGGCGGATCCGGAAAGTGTTTGATCCCCACATTGCGGGTGACGTGAACGACGCGCAGGTCAAGATCGCCAAATTCGGTGCGACCTTCGACTGGCATTCCCACGAGGCCGAAGACGAGGCGTTTCTGGTCCTCAGGGGCCGGATCGCCATCGATTTTCGCGACGGCTCCGTCGAGCTCGACGAGGGCGATTTCCTGGTGGTGCCGAAAACCGTCGAACACCGGCCGCGCTCCCTCACCGAGGAGCCGGTCGTGCTGATGTTCGAACCTGCGACCACCGTCAACACCGGCAATGCCGAGAGCACCCTGACCGTCACTGAATTGAACCGATTGTAGGGAAAAGCATGTCCATTCTCGTCAACAAAGACACCAAGGTCCTCGTCCAGGGCCTGACCGGCAAGACCGGCACGTTCCACACCGAACAGGCGCTCGCCTACTACGGCACCAAGATGGTCGGCGGCATCCATCCGAAGAAGGGCGGCGAAACCTGGCGCAGCGGCCTGGAAGGCGCCGCCGAGCTGCCGATCTTCGCATCGGTCGCCGAAGGCAAGGAGAAGACCGGCGCCGACGCCTCCGTCATCTACGTGCCGCCGGCAGGCGCCGCCGCCGCGATCATCGAGGCGATCGACGCGGAGATCCCGCTCATCGTCTGCATCACCGAGGGCATTCCGGTGATGGACATGGTCAAGGTCAAGGCAAAGCTCGACAAGTCGACGTCGCGCCTGATCGGCCCGAACTGCCCGGGCGTCCTGACCCCCAACGAATGCAAGATCGGCATCATGCCGGGCAACATCTTCAAGAAGGGCTCGGTCGGCGTCGTCTCGCGCTCCGGCACGCTCACCTATGAAGCCGTCTTCCAGACCACCAATGCGGGTCTCGGCCAGACGACGGCCGTCGGCATCGGCGGCGATCCGGTGAAGGGCACCGAATTCATCGACGTGCTGGAGATGTTCCTCGCCGATGACGAGACGCAGTCGATCATCATGATCGGCGAGATCGGCGGCTCGGCCGAGGAAGACGCGGCCCAGTTCCTGCGCGACGAGGCCAAGAAGGGCCGCAAGAAGCCGATGGCCGGCTTCATCGCCGGCCGCACCGCCCCTCCCGGACGCACCATGGGCCACGCCGGCGCGGTGATCTCCGGCGGCAAGGGCGGCGCGGAAGACAAGATCGCCGCGATGGAGGCGGCCGGCATCAGGGTCTCGCCCTCGCCGGCACGGCTCGGCCAGACGCTGGTCGAGGCGATCAAGGGGTGAGTGAATAGTAAATGGTGAATGGTGAATGGAATGCAGCGATGGTGAACTGAGCAACAAAGAACGTCCAACGTCTTCGTTTCCATTCACCATTCACTATTCACCATTCACTTCGTCCAACAAGGAGACCGGGCATCGTCCCGGCTAAGACAATGGCACGGCAAGATCAGGCCAACGACGAAATGTCGATCACTTCGTTCCTCTATGGTGGCAATGCCGCCTATATCGAGGAACTCTACGCCAGTTATCAGGACGATCCTGCCTCCGTCAGCGAGGATTGGCGTTCCTTCTTCGGCGCCCTCAAGGACGATGCGGCGGATGTCAGGAAGAATGCGGCCGGCGCGTCCTGGAAGAAGAAGGGCTGGCCCGAGACCGCCAATGGCGAGCTCGTCTCCGCCCTCGACGGCAACTGGGGCGCGCTGGAGAAGCATTTCGACGGCAAGATCAAGGAGAAGGCGGCCAAGACCGGCGCCGAGCTTTCCGCCGACGAGGTGCAGCAGGCGACGCGCGATTCCGTGCGGGCGATCATGATGATCCGCGCCTACCGCATGCGCGGCCACCTGCATGCCAATCTCGACCCGCTCGGCATCGCCAAGCCCCTCGAGGACTATAACGAGCTGTCGCCGGAAGCCTATGGCTTCACCTCGGCCGACTACGACCGGCCGATCTTCATCGACCACGTGCTCGGCCTCGAGACCGCGACGATCCGCCAGATGCTCGACATCCTCAAGCGGACCTACTGCTCGACCCTCGGCGTCGAATTCATGCACATCTCCAACCCGGCCGAGAAGGCCTGGATCCAGGAGCGCATCGAGGGGCCGGACAAGGGCGTCGAGTTCACCGCCAACGGAAAGAAGGCGATCCTGCAGAAGCTGATCGAGGCGGAAGGTTTCGAGCAGTTCATCGACGTCAAGTACAAGGGCACCAAGCGCTTCGGCCTGGATGGCGGCGAAGCGCTGATCCCGGCGCTGGAGCAGATCATCAAGCGCGGCGGCCAGATGGGCCTCAAGGAGATCGTCCTTGGCATGGCGCACCGCGGCCGCCTCAACGTTCTCTCCCAGGTGATGGCAAAGCCGCACCGGGCGATCTTCCATGAATTCAAGGGCGGCTCCTTCGCCCCCGACGACGTGGAAGGCTCGGGCGACGTGAAGTATCACCTCGGCGCGTCCTCCGACCGCGAGTTCGACAGCAACAAGGTGCACCTGTCGCTGACCGCCAACCCGTCGCATCTGGAGATCGTCAACCCGGTCGTCATGGGCAAGGCGCGCGCCAAGCAGGACCAGGTGTTCGGCCGCAAGCGCGAGGACGTCGTGCCGCAGGAAGAGCGTGCCCGCGTGATGCCGCTGCTGCTGCACGGCGACGCCGCCTTCGCCGGCCAGGGCGTGGTGGCGGAGTGCTTCGGCCTGTCGGGCCTGCGCGGCCACCGTGTCGCCGGCACGGTGCACTTCATCATCAACAACCAGATCGGCTTCACGACCAACCCGCGCTTCTCGCGCTCCTCGCCCTATCCCTCGGACGTGGCGAAGATGATCGAGGCGCCGATCTTCCACGTCAACGGCGACGATCCGGAGGCCGTGGTCTACGCGGCCAAGGTGGCGACCGAATTCCGCATGACCTTCCACAAGCCGGTGGTCATCGACATGTTCTGCTACCGCCGTTACGGCCACAACGAGGGCGACGAGCCGGCATTCACCCAGCCGATCATGTACCGCAAGATCCGCAAGCATGAGACGACGGGCGAGATCTACGCCCGCAAGATGCTTGCCGAGAACGTGGTCACCGATGCCGACATCGACAAGATGCGCAGCGACTGGCGCTCGCACCTGGAGGCCGAGTTCGAGGCCGGTCAGTCCTACAAGCCCAACAAGGCGGATTGGCTGGACGGCGCCTGGTCAGGCCTGAAGAAGGCCGACGACGAGGACGAGCAGCGCCGCGGCAAGACCGCCGTGCCGGTCAAGACGCTGAAGGAAATCGGCAAGAAGCTTGCCGAGGTGCCCGAGGATTTCGAGGCGCACCGCACCATCCAGCGCTTCCTCGCCAACCGGAAGAAGATGATCGATTCCGGCGACGGCATCGACTGGGCGACGGCCGAGGCCCTCGCCTTCGGCTCGATCCTGCTCGATGGCAACCCGGTGCGCCTGTCCGGCCAGGACTCCGAGCGCGGCACCTTCTCGCAGCGGCACTCGGTGCTCTACGATCAGCGCGACGAGAACCGCTACATCCCGCTCAACAATCTCGGCCCCCAGCAGGCCTATTACGAGGTCATCAACTCGATGCTCTCGGAAGAGGCCGTGCTCGGCTTCGAATACGGCTTCTCGCTGGCCGAGCCGCGGGCGCTGACGCTGTGGGAAGCCCAGTTCGGCGACTTCGCCAACGGCGCGCAGGTGGTGTTCGACCAGTTCATCTCCTCGGGCGAGCGCAAGTGGCTGCGCATGTCGGGCCTCGTCTGCCTGCTGCCGCACGGCTATGAGGGCCAGGGGCCGGAGCACTCCTCCGCCCGCCTCGAGCGCTGGCTGCAGATGTGCGCCGAGGACAACATGCAGGTGGCCAACTGCACGACGCCGGCCAACTACTTCCACATCCTGCGCCGTCAGCTCAAGCGCGACTTCCGCAAGCCCTTGATCCTGATGACCCCGAAGTCTCTGCTGCGCCACAAGCGCTGCGTCTCCTCGCTCAGCGAATTGTCCGGCGAGAGCACCTTCCATCGTCTCCTGTGGGACGATGCGGAGCATCTGGAAGGCCAGCCGATCAAGCTGGTCAAGGATTCGAAGATCCGCCGCGTCGTGATGTGCTCGGGCAAGGTCTATTACGACCTCTATGAGGAGCGCGAGAAGCGCGGCATCGACGATGTCTACCTGCTGCGCGTCGAGCAGCTCTACCCATTCCCGGCGAAGGCGCTGATCACGGAGCTGTCGCGCTTCCGCAACGCCGAGATGGTGTGGTGCCAGGAAGAGCCCAAGAACATGGGCGCATGGTCCTTCATCGACCCGTATCTGGAATGGGTGCTGCAGCACATCGAGGCCAAGAACACGCGCGTGCGCTACACCGGCCGGCCGGCCGCCGCTTCGCCCGCCACCGGCCTGATGTCCAAGCACCTTGCGCAGCTCGAGGCCTTCCTCGAGGATGCGCTGGGCGAATAGGAAGCGACGGAGACAGGACATGGCGACAGAAATCCGCGTCCCCACGCTCGGCGAGTCCGTTGCCGAGGCCACCATCGCCCGCTGGATGAAGGCCGTCGGCGACACCATCGCCACCGACGAGCCCCTCGTCGAGCTGGAGACCGACAAGGTCTCCATCGAGGTGCCCGCGCCCGCATCCGGCACGCTGGATGAAATCACGGTGAAGGAGGGCGAAACCGTCGAGGTCGGCGCCCTGCTCGGCATGATCGCCGGCGGCAAGAGCGACGGCAAGGCAAAACCACAGACTGACAAGGCCGGCGCCGCAGCGCCCGCCAGCAAGGACAACCAGGAGGCAGAAATGGCCGGCGGCGGAAAAATCGTCGAGGTGAACGTTCCATCGGCGGGTGAATCCGTCACCGAGGCCCAGGTCGGCGAGATCTACAAGAAGGTCGGCGACGCGGTGAAGACCGACGAGGCGCTTCTCGAACTGGAGACCGACAAGGCCGCCCAGGAAGTGATGTCGCCGGTCGACGGCGTCATCAAGGAACTGGTCGTCTCCTCCGGCGACGAGGTCGAGGTGGGCGCCCTGCTGCTGCGCATCGAGGAAGGCGCGTCCGCCGGCGCCGCCGCGCTGAAGGAGGAGAAGAAGGACGAAAAGCCCGCCGCCGAAAAGCCGACGCCGGAAAAGCAGGCCGAAAGCGCCCGCCCGCCCGCACCCTCGGCACAAAAGCTGATGACCGAGCAGGGCGTGAAGGCGTCCGATGTTTCCGGCTCGGGCAAGGAAGGCCAGATCCTCAAGGGCGACGTGCTCGCCGCCATGGAACGCGGCGCGCCGAGCACGCCCGCCGAGACGCCGAAGGTCGCCCGCGCCCCCTCGCCCGCCGAGGATGAGGTGCGCGAGGAGCGCGTGAAGATGACGCGCCTGCGCCAGACCATCGCGCGGCGCCTGAAAGACGCGCAGGCGACCGCCGCCATGCTCACCACCTTCAACGAGGTGGACATGACGGCCGTCATGGACCTGCGCAAGAAGTACAAGGATCTGTTCGAGAAGAAGCATGGCGTGAAGCTCGGCTTCATGGGCTTCTTCACCAAGGCCGTGACGCATGCGCTGAAGGAGATCCCGGCGGTCAACGCCGAGATCGACGGCACCGACATCATCTACAAGAACTTCTGCCACATCGGCGTGGCGGTCGGCACCGACCGCGGCCTCGTCGTGCCGGTGGTGCGCGATGCCGACCAGATGTCCATCGCCGAGGTGGAGAAGGAGATCGGCCGGCTCGGCGTCGCCGCGCGTGACGGCAAATTGTCGATGGCCGACATGCAGGGCGGCACCTTCACCATCTCGAACGGTGGCGTCTACGGCTCGCTGATGTCGACGCCGATCCTCAACGCGCCGCAGTCGGGCATCCTCGGCATGCACAAGATCCAGGAGCGCCCGATGGTCGTCGGCGGCCAGATCGTCATCCGTCCGATGATGTATCTCGCGCTCTCCTATGATCACCGCATCGTCGACGGCAAGGAAGCCGTGACGTTCCTTGTGCGCATCAAGGATGTGCTCGAGGATCCGGAGCGCCTGGTGCTCGATCTCTAGGAACCGGCGGCGATGCGGTTGCGGACCTTCCTTCCCGGCCTCTTCGCCGCTTCCTGCCTCGCGGGGCAGGCGCTGGCCGCCTGCCCCCAGGAACTGTCCGTCTACACCGAGGTGAACGGCGAAACGGGCATCGACTTCCGGCCGGACAGCGAGGCGGCTCTCGTCGCCAACAGCTTCCGCCTGGTCCTGCCGCAAGGCCCCCTCCTGGAAGGGCATGTGATGTGGACGCAGGGCCCGGAAAGGCCCTTCGGCGCGCTGATGCTCGACTGCCCGCAGGGCGACGTCACCGGGGAGGAAATCGCGGCCTGCACCCATTGGCAGGGCGTGGTCTACGCGCTCGGCACGGACGGCGAGATCGGCCTCATCCCGCGCCAGGGCGAGGACGCCGCCGAACGGCTCCTGTTCCCGGATCTGAGCCGCATGCTCAGGGCCGGCCCGCTGAACGACGGCAAGGCCGTCCTGCCGGAATGGGATGTCTACGCCCTCAGCGGCTGCCAGGAATGACGACGGAAAACCGGCAACACGGCTTCGACAAGCGATGACGCAACAGGCGAAAACACTTTTGGTGACGGGAGGAGGACGCGGCATCGGCGCGGCAGTCTGCCGGCTTGCCGCATCCTCCGGCTATCGGGTGGCGGTGAATTACGTCGCCGATTCGGCGGCTGCCAACGAGGTGGTTCGGGCCATCGAGGCCGCGGGCGGCGAAGCCTTCGCCGTCAGGGCCGACATTGCCAGCGAGAACCACATCCTCGCCATGTTCGAAGCGGTCGACAAGCGGTTCGGGCGGCTCGATGCACTGGTCAACAATGCCGGCGTGGTGGACCGCAAGGCACGGGTCGACCAGATGGATCTCGCCCGCCTCGAGCGGATGATGCGCATCAACGTGATCGGCACCATGCTGTGCGCCAGGGAGGCGGTGAAGCGCATGTCGACGCGGCATGGCGGACGGGGCGGCGCCATCGTCAACATCTCCTCCATCGCCGCCGTGCTGGGCTCGGCCGGCGAATATGTGGACTATGCGGCAGCCAAAGCCGCCGTCGACACCTTCACGATCGGCCTAGCGCGCGAAGTCGCCGAGGAAGGCATCCGCGTCAACGCCGTCAGACCCGGCATCACCGACACGGAAATTCATGCCTCGGGCGGACAGCCCGACCGCGCCGCACGGCTTTCGACCCTTATTCCCATGAAACGGCCAGGCACGGCGGAGGAAATCGCCCGCGCCGCGCTCTGGCTTCTGTCCAACGACGCGTCCTATACGACGGGCGCTCTTCTCAATGTCAGCGGCGGCCGCTAGCCACCGCCCCGAAAAGCAGGAAAGGCAGGAACATGTCCTATGATCTCGTCGTGATCGGAACCGGCCCCGGCGGCTATGTCTGCGCCATCAAGGCCGCCCAGCTCGGCCTCAAGACGGCGGTGGTGGAGAAGCTGCCGACGCACGGCGGCACCTGCGTGAATGTCGGCTGCATTCCCTCCAAGGCGCTTCTGCACGCCTCCGAGATGTTCGCCGAAGCCGAACATGCGCTGCCCGATCTCGGCGTCGAGGTGGGCAAGCCGAAGCTCAATCTGAAGAAGATGCTGGAGCACAAGGTCAAGACGGTGGAGCAGAACACCAAGGGCCTCGACTTCCTCATGAAGAAGAACAAGATCGACGTCTATCGCGGCGTCGGCAGCATCGCCGGCAAGGGGAAGGTGAAGGTCACGGCCGACGACGGCAAGGAACAGACGGTGGAGACGAAGAACATCGTCATCGCCACCGGCTCCGACGTTGCCGGGATTCCCGGCGTCGAGGTGACATTCGACGAGAAGGTCGTCGTCTCGTCCACCGGAGCGCTCGAATTTTCCAAGGTGCCGGCAAGCCTCGTGGTGGTCGGCGGCGGCGTGATCGGGCTCGAGCTCGGCTCCGTCTGGGCCCGCCTCGGCGCCAAGGTGACGGTCGTCGAATATCTCGACACGATCCTCGGCGGCATGGATGGCGAGATCGCCAAGCAGTTCCAGCGCATGCTCGCCAAGCAGGGTTTCGATTTCAAGCTGGGCGCCAAGGTGACCGACGTCTCCAAATCCGGCAAGGGCGCCAAGGTGACCTTCGAGCCGGCGAAGGGCGGCGATGCGGAATCCATCGAGGCGGACGTGGTGCTCGTCGCCACGGGCCGCAAGCCCTACACGGAAGGCCTCGGCCTGAAGGAAGCGGGCGTCGAGCTGGACGAGCGTGGCCGCGTCAGGACCGACGGTCATTTCCGCACCAATGTCGAGGGCATCTATGCCATCGGCGACGTGATCGCCGGCCCGATGCTGGCGCACAAGGCGGAAGACGAGGGCGTCGCGGTGGCTGAAATCCTCGCCGGCCAGGCCGGCCACGTCAATTACGACGTCATTCCCGGCGTCGTCTACACCAGCCCTGAAGTCGCCTCGGTCGGCAAGACCGAGGAAGAACTGAAGAAGGCCGGCATCGAGTACAACGCCGGAAAATTCCCCTTCTCCGCCAACGGCCGCGCCCGCGCCATGCTGAAGACCGACGGATTCGTCAAGATCCTGGCCGACAAGAAGACCGATCGCGTGCTCGGCGTTCATATCCTCGGCTTCGGTGCCGGCGAGATGATCCACGAAGCGGCCGTTCTGATGGAGTTCGGCGGCTCGTCGGAAGACATGGCCCGCACCTGCCACGCGCACCCGACCATGTCCGAAGCGGTCAAGGAGGCGGCGCTCGCCACCTTTGCCAAGCCGATCCACATGTGATCGCAGCCGCGCAAACCGGAAGCCCCGCGGCCATCGCTCCGGGGTTTCCGCCCAGCGCACTCAATGTCTGCTGCCGGCCGATGCCCGATCCGGCGTCCCGGCGTTCAGGGGAACGTCCTGGCTCTCTTTCGCCGACTGGGGACCTTGCGCTTCGCCGGACACGATGCCGTTCCAGATCGCCATGCCCAGGAGGATGGCGGCGGCTGCAGCCAGCGCCCCGACCACGAAGCCTTTCGTGCCGCCGGAGAACGCGTCGCTGTCGTTTTCAGCGTCCTTCTTCGGCATGGCAAACCCTCCATCGGCTGCGGATACAGGCGGTATGGAAGTGAACGCCCGGCTCGCGCGTCCTGTTCCTAAAAAAGTTAGTCGACTTTTTCAACCTCGTAACCGGCAGCGCGCAGAAGCTCGACCAGCCCTTCGGCGCCCGGCAGATGCAGGGCGCCCACCGCGATGAAGGCGCCGCCCTTTTCCAGGATCGGCTCGGACCGCTCTGCCATCACGCCGTTGCGCGCCTTGACCATCGCCTGGTCGAAGGCGGCGTAATCTCCCTCGCTCGCATCGTTTTCGGGCACCGCCGCCCGGATCAACGGCCAGAACATGCCCGTCTCCCCGTCGACATAGAGCGCGACCATCGTTTCCATCACGTCTTCCAGGCGCTCGCCCAGCGACAAGGTCTCCACCAGCCCGCGCGCGTGCAGTTCCATCGGCAGCGAAGCCATCGCGGCAAGCTGCTCGACGGCGCTTTCGAGGCCGAGCAGCTCCTTGCCGTCTTCCTGCGCCTGCCGCGCCAGCTTGACGTCGAGCACCGGCAGGCCGGCGCTGCTGCGCTGGACCTCGCAACTGGGCAGCGCGACCAGCGAGATCAGCATCCACGGTTTCATCTTCTTGACGCTGCCGAAGGGCACGCCGCGCGCCGATAGCGCCGCCTCGACGATCTCGCGATCCGCGGCGGAAAGATGATCCGCCAGCGTCTCGCTGCCGGTGAACATGGTCAGCTCCGGCTGCCCGTATATGGCTGCCGCCATGGCGCGCTGGTCGAGAATGTCCGTCGTCTCGATGACGATCCGTTCGGCGCCGTCAAACGCCTGGCGGGCCGCGTCCGACAGCTCCGTCACGCGCGGATCGCTCATATGCATGGTGCCGAAGAGATAGGAAGGCGCGAGCCCGTCCCTCGTCACCCGCCACAACAGGCCTTGTCCGTTGGGCGTCTCCCCGGCCTTGCGGCGCACCTCCTCGAGCGCCGCCGGATCTTCGGCGGCGAGCTCGGCCAGAAGGTTCTTGCCCGCGCATGCAAAGGTCTCCGCGCTCGCCGGCGAGGCGAGGAGCAGCCCCGCCAGAAGCGCGCTGAGCAGAAGGAGCGGCAGCGCGGCGGCGACCCGCAGGGCCACGTCGGCCATGCGATCGATCGATGAAGTCTCGGCTCTTGCTCTCATCCGGCAAGCCTAGCCCGCAATCAAGGCAAAACGGTTAACCGCAAGCGGCGAATTGAAGCCATGCCTCAGGCGCGCGGATGGGCGGCATCGTAGATCTCCATCAGCCGCGCCGTATCGACGGCCGTATAGACCTGCGTCGTCGAGAGGCTTGCATGGCCCAGCAGTTCCTGGATCGCCCGCAGATCGCCGCCACGCGCCAAGAGATGCGTGGCGAAGGAGTGGCGCAGGGCATGCGGCGTCGCCGTTTCCGGCAGGTTGAGGGCGGAGCGCATGCGCTTCATCTCACGCTGGATGACCGCCGGCTGCAGCGCACCGCCCCGCGCGCCGCGAAAGAGCGGCGCCTCGGCTGCCAGGTGATGCGGGCAGAGCCGTCGGTATTCGGCAACCGCTTCGGCGGCGACGGGCAGAACCGGCACCAGCCTCATCTTGCCGCCCTTTCCAGTGATGCGCAGCGCCGTCGGCCCCTTGCCGGTGAAATCTGCCCCCGTCAGGCCGAGCGCCTCGGCGATGCGCAGGCCCGAGCCGTAAAGCAGCGTGAGCACGGCTGCATTGCGCGCCGCGATCCACGGTTCTTCGGCAAGCTGCATGTCCCCCGACACGACCTTGCGCGCATCGACCGCCGTCAGCGGCTTCGGCAGGCCGCGCGGCGCGCGCGGCGCCTTGAGGGCCGATGCCGCCGCCGCATTGATCAGGCCGCGCCGCTCCAGGAAGCGCAGAAACGAGCGGACGCCGGCCAGGCCACGCCCCAGCGTGCGCGCGCCGGCGCCGTTGGCGCGGCGGAAGGCGAGGAAGGCGCGCAGATCGGCCGGACGCAATTCGCGCACCTCCGCAAGCCCCGGCGCACCGCCGCAATGGCCGGTTAGAAATTGCAGAAACTGCCGAGTGTCGCGCTCATAGGCCTCGACGGTCAGCGCGGAAAGCCTCCGCTCGTCGCCGAGCGCGGCAAGCCATTCGGCACGGGCGCGCTGCAGGTCCGGGCGGGCGACGACGAGGAATTCCTGGGGCATGGGCAACGATCCGCTGTGTTTGCAGCCAGTCTCGCCCCGCCGGGTTAGCATCCGGTGAAGGCCCTCGCATCCTCACCAGCCGGGCTCCCTCAAACGCCCTCGATCTCCTCGCGCAGCATCTCCAGCTCCAGCCACTCCTCCTCCAGCCGCGCGCGCGTGTCGCGCTTTTCGTCGAGCTCCTTCGTGAAACGCTCGAAAGCGGAGGCATCGCGTGCATAAAGCGCCGGATCGGAGAGCTTCGCTTCCAGCCCGTCTATCTCCGCGCCGAGCTGCTCGATCTTCTGCGGCAGGGTTTCCAGGGCGAATTTCTGCTTGTAGGAGAGCTTTTTCATTGCCGCCTTCGAAGCGGCGGGCGCCGGCTTCTCTTTCGGTGTCTCGGACGCCCCGCGCGCCTTGCGCCGCTCCAGCTCCTCGCCCTTGCGCTGCGCCATCATGTCGGAATAGCCGCCGGCATATTCGACCCAGCGGCCTTCGCCCGCCGGCGCGATCGTGCTTGTTACCGTCCGGTCGAGGAAATCGCGGTCATGGCTGACCAATAGAACGGTGCCGGGAAACCCCTCCACCAGCTCCTGCAGGAGATCCAGCGTCTCCATGTCGAGATCGTTGGTCGGCTCGTCGAGCACCAGGAGATTGGCCGGCCGCGCCAGAAGCCGCGCCAGCACCAGCCGCGCCCGCTCGCCGCCGGACAGATCGCGGATCGGCGTGCGCGCCTGTTCGGGCTTGAACAGGAAGTCTTTCATGTAGGAGACGACGTGCCGCTCCTGCCCGTTGACGACGACGCTGTCGCCGCGGCCGTCGGTGAGGAAATGGGCCAGCGTCTCCTGCGGGTCGAGCGCCCGCTTCTGGTCGAGCATGGCGATCTCGAGGTTCACGCCGAGCCGGTGCGATCCTTCATCGGGCTGAAGAATCCCGGTCAGGAGGTTGACCAGCGTCGTCTTGCCGGCGCCATTCGGGCCGACGAAGCCGACGCGGTCGCCGCGCAGGATGCGGGTGGAGAAGTCCTTCACCACGGCGTGGCCGTCATAGGCCTTGCCGAGTCCCCTGGCCTCGATGACCAGCTTTCCCGATTCGGCCGCATCGCTGGCCGTCATGCTCGCCACGCCTTCCGCCCGCACATGCGTGCGATGCCGCTCGCGCAGCGCCTGCAGCTCGCCGAGCCGGCGCACATTGCGCTTGCGGCGCGCGGTGACCCCGTAGCGCAGCCAATGCTCCTCACGGACGATCTGCCGGCCGAGCTTGTACTGCTCGCGCTCCTCCTCCTCCAGGACCTTGTCGCGCCACTCCTCGAAATGGGCGAACCCCTTGTCCAGCCGGCGCGTGACGCCGCGGTCCAGCCACACCGTGGCGCGGCTGACCCGTTCCAGAAAACGCCGGTCGTGCGAGATGGTGACGAGCGCCGAGGACGAGCGCTGCAGCTCCTCCTCCAGCCATTCGATGGTGGCGAGATCGAGGTGGTTCGTCGGCTCGTCCAGAAGCAGAAGATCGGGTTCCGGCGCCAGCACGCGGGCAAGGGCCGCCCGCCGCGCCTCGCCACCCGAAAGCGTTGCCGGGTCTTCCTCGCCCGAAAGCCCCAGCCGGTCGATCACGAGCGCCACGCGGTTGACGTCGTCGGCCGGCCCGAGTCCCGCCTCCACATAGGCGCGCACGGTGGCAAAGCCCTGCCAGTCGGGAGACTGCGGCAGATAGCGTATGGTGGCGGTCGGCTGGCGGAACACCTCGCCCTCCTGCGGCTCGACGAGGCCGGCGGCGATCTTCAGGAGCGTCGACTTGCCGGAACCGTTGCGGCCGACCAGCGCCAGACGTTCGCCCGGCCCGACCATCAGCGAGGCGCCGTCGAGCAGCGGCGTGCCGCCGAAGGTCAGCCTGATTGCGTCGAGCTTCAACAGCGGTGGCGCCATGGATCAATATTCCCAATCGTTCAAGAGGTGCGCGACCAGCAGCGCGCGCCCGCTCTCCAGCGTCACGGCGAGCTGCCCGTCGACGGCATTGGAAAGCGTCAGCGAAGAACCGAAGGCGACCTCCACCCCGTCGAGCGGCCATTTCGCACCCTCCACCGTCAGGCCGGAGAGTTCGGAAAAGGCAAGGATCGAAAACAGCATCCCCTGCGGATAGGTGAAGACATGCCGCCGGCCGGGCGCCAGCGGCAACCCTTCCTGCGCACCGCTCGTCAGCCGGACGGCGATTCCTTGCTCGCAAAGCTGCAGCGCCTGCGTCAGATGCAGGAACATATGGTCGGCGCGCTCGCCGCCGAAAGCCCCGACGAGCGTCAGGCCGGTGGCGCCGGCATCGATGGCCGCGGCGATCGCAAGCTCGCCGTCGGTCTTGTCCTTTTCGGACGGGTAGACGCGGCGCGGCACGTGCTCATATGCCCGCGACAGGCCCGACGGCACGGAATCGAAGTCGCCGACCCAAAGTTCCGGCGTCACGCCGAGTTCGGATGCGTGACGGATGCCGGAATCGGCGGCGATGACGCGCGTTCCGGCGATTTCGGCGTCGAGCGCCGGCGTGCGCGTGAGGTCACCGCCCAAAAGGAGAGTAAATCGGCTCATGGCGAGGCCCTTATCATGGCGACACGAAAGCGCCAACGGCGATGTCCCCCGTTTTCCCTTGCGCGCCCGCACCGCGCGCCCTATTTTCCCGGGCGCTCTAACGGGGTGCCGGCGCGTTGCCGGCTGAGAGGCCTGGGGGGAACCCGGCCAACCCGCCGAACCTGATCCGGTTTGCACCGGCGGAGGGATTAGACGCTTTGCAAGCAGCGCCTCATTCCCCAACCAGACGAGAGGAGGCGCAGATGCGCTCGACAATCCTGCTTTCCATGCTCGCGCTTGGCGCGGCTTGCGCGTCGGTCCCGGCGGCGGCAGCGGAAAAGCTCACCATCTACACCTACGAAAGCTTCACCGCCGAATGGGGCCCCGGCCCGGCGGTGGAAAAGGCCTTCGAGGCGGAATGCGGCTGCGACCTGGAGTTCGTCTCGGTGGCCGACGGCGTGGCGCTTCTCAACCGCGTGAAGCTGGAAGGAGCGTCGACGAAAGCCGACATCGTCCTCGGCCTCGACAACAACCTGATCCATGAGGCGCGCGAGACGGGTCTTTTTGCGCCGCACGGTGCCGATCTTGCCGAAGTGAACGTGCCCGGCGGCTTCGAGGACGATGTTTTCGTGCCCTATGACTACGGCTACTTCGCCTTCGTCTTCGACACCGAGGCACTCGACACGCCGCCGGCGAGCCTCGAAGCGCTGGTTGAGGACGAAAGCGGGCTGAAGATCGCCATCCAGGATCCGCGCACCTCGACGCCCGGCCTCGGCCTGCTGCTGTGGGTGAAGGCGGTCTATGGCGAGGAGGCGGCCGATGCCTGGGTGAAGCTCAAGGACAAGGTGCTGACCGTGACGCCCGGCTGGAGCGAGGCCTATGGCCTGTTCACCAGCGGCGAGGTGCCGATGGTGCTGTCCTACACCACCTCGCCCGCCTATCACGAGATCGCCGAGAACACCGAGCGCTACAAGGCGGCCTCGTTCACGGAGGGCCACTACCTGCAGGTCGAGGTGGCCGCCCGCACGGTGACGGGCGTGAAAAACCCGCTCGCGTCACGGTTCCTCGCCTTCATGACCGGCCCCGGCTTCCAGGACACCATCCCCGAAACCAACTGGATGTTTCCGGCCGGAAAAACCTCCAAGCCGCTCAACCCGGTGTTCGACACGCTGGTGAAACCGGCACGGACGCTGGAATTCACGCCGGAAGAGGTTGCAGCGGAGCGCAAGGCCTGGGTGGATGAATGGCTTTCGGTGATGAGCCGCTGAGGGTCGCCCGCCCTTCGTTCGCCGACAGGCGCGTCACCGCTGGCCGGCTCGCCCTGGCGGCGGTCGCCCTGCTGGTCGGCGGCGCGTTCGCCGGCCTGGCGCTGGAGGCGGCCATGCGCGGTGCGGGCGCGGCCGGTGCCTTCGACGCCTATCTGGCGCGCATCGCCCGCTTCACCCTGTGGCAGGCGCTTCTGTCGGCGCTGCTGTCGGTTGTGCCGGCGATCTTTCTCGCCCGTGCGCTGGCGCGGCATCCGATCTTCCCCGGCCGCGCCTTCATCCTTCGTTTGTTCGCCGTGCCGCTCGCCTTGCCGGCCATCGTCGCCGCCCTCGGCGTGCTGGCGCTCTACGGCAGGGCAGGCTTCTTCGCACCGCTCTTCTCGGCCCTGGCAGGCGGGACCTGGCCCGGCATCTACGGCCTGTCCGGCATCCTGGTCGCCCATGTGTTCTTCAACCTGCCGCTGGCCACCCGCCTGTTCCTGAACGCGCTGGAGAGCGTCCCGGCAGACCAGTGGCGGCTCGCCGCGCAACTCGGCATGGGCGCCGGCGCTTCCTTCCGCTTCCTCGAATGGCCGGCCATGCGCGCCGCGCTGCCGGGCGTCGCCGGCCTCGTCTTCATGCTCTGCGTCACCTCCTTCACCATCGTGCTGCTGCTCGGCGGCGGCCCGCGGGCGACGACGCTCGAGGTGGCGATCTACCAGGCCCTGCGGTTCGACTTCGACCCCGCCCGCGCCCTGGCGCTGACCCTCGTGCAAGTGGTTCTGGCCGGCGCGGTCGTGTTCGGCCTGACGCGGCTCGGCGCCACGCTCACCGGCGATGCCAACCTGCCCGTGGCGCCGCGCCGCTTCGTCTGGCACGGGCCGGTCGAGACGGCGCTGAACGCGGCGCTGATCGGCCTTTCGCTGCTGTTCGTCGCCGGCCCCATGGCCGCCACGGTGCTTGCCGGCCTCGGCGCCGATCTCGCCCGCCTTGCCGCCGAAAGCGCCGTCCATCGGGCCCTGCTGACCAGTCTCCTTTTCGCCGGCCTGTCCGCGCTTCTCTGCCTGCTGCTGTCGCTGGCGCTGGTGGCGGCACGGCGGGCGCTCGAATTGCGCCGCGGCGCGCTGCCGGCCGGCCTTCTGGAGCAGGCGACCGACAGCGGCGCAGCACTGGTGCTGATCGTGCCGCCGCTCGTCATCGGCGCCGGATGGTTCATCCTGCTGCGCCATCTGGGCGACGTCTTCGCCTTCGCGCCGCTCATGGTGGTCACCGTCAACGCCGTCATGGCGATGCCCTTCGCCATGCGCGCCATCCGCCCCGCCTACGACGCGGCCAGCGCCCGTCATGAGCGGCTTTGCCTGTCTCTCGGCATCGCCGGCCTCAACCGTCTGAGGCTCGTCGACTGGCCGGCATTGCGACGCCCCGCCGCCACCGCGCTTGCCTTTGCCATGGCCCTGTCGCTGGGCGATCTCGGCGTCATCGCCCTGTTCGGCAGCGACCGGGTGCAGACCCTTCCATACCTCCTCCTCCAGCGCATGGGCAGCTACCGCACGGCGGATGCCGCCGGTATAGCCCTTTTCCTCGGGCTTCTGTGTCTGGCATTGATGTTTGTCGCCGACCGGCTCGGCAAGGAGACCCGATGAACAGGACGCCAGAGGCCAGCGGCGGGGCGCGGATCGACCTGCAGGACGTGCGCTTCGCCTATCCCGGCGGGGCGCCGATGCGCTTCGACCTTGCCGTGGCCGCCTCCGACATCGTCGCGGTGATGGGACCGAGCGGATCGGGCAAATCGACCCTGCTCAGCCTGATCGCCGGTTTCGAAGCCCCGACCGGGGGCCGCATCCTGATCGACGGCGGGGACATCGGCGCGCTGGCCCCGCATCAGCGGCCGGTTTCCATGGTGTTCCAGGAGAACAATCTTTTCGCCCACCTGACGGTGGCGCAGAATGTCGGGCTCGGCCGCTCGGCATCGCTCAGGCTGAGCGCCGGCGACCATGAGGCGATCGCCGATGCGCTGGCGCGAACCGGCCTTGCCGGCAAGGAGAACCGGCTGCCGCATGCCCTGTCCGGCGGGGAGCGGCAGCGCGTGGCGCTCGCCCGCGTGCTGCTTCGCCGCCGCCCGGTGCTGCTGCTCGACGAGCCTTTCGCCTCGCTGGGACCGGCCCTCAGCGACGAGATGCTGGCACTGATCGCCGCGCTGCACGACGAGCAGCGCATGACCGTGCTGATGGCCACGCACGACCCGCACGACGCCGAGAAGCTTTCGAAGACCATGGTCTTCGTCGACAACGGTACGGTTGCCGGAACCGGCCCGACCGCCGACTTCCTCGCCGGTAACGGTTCCGAAGCTTTCAACCGCTACATTGGCCGGCGGGGTGAACGGAAGCAGGCTCCGGCAACAAAGTGATTCCCCTTTCCCCGCGTATGCGGTAGATGCAGCATCGGATGGGACGCGAAGCACTGACGAGGGGAACCCGATGTGCGGTCACTGCATTGCAGTGATCGGGGAATCGGCCAAGATCAACCGGAAGGACACGAGCCTGTCCAATCGAGCGCCTGCAAAGATGAAGTCCTGGTCCATCGCGCGAGGCCACACGCGCACCGTCATCGCCGCCCTCGTCCTGTCGACCGCCCTGTCCGGTTGCCAGATGATCGACACGAGCACCGGCAGCTTCATGCCGTCGTCCAACCCGGTCACGGTCGATTCCGTCACGCGCGGCAACCGCCTCGCGCGGCAGGCCGGCCAGCAGCACCCGCGCATCCTGCAGACCTATGGCGGCGAATATTCCGATCCCAAGCTGGAGCGCATGGTCGCAAGGGTTGTGGGCTCCCTGACGCTGGACGAGCAGAATACCGCGCCCGCCTACCGCATCACCATCCTCAACTCGCCCAACGTCAACGCTTTCGCGCTTCCCGGTGGCTATCTCTACGTGACGCGCGGACTTCTGGCACTGGCCAATGATTCGGCCGAGCTTGCCGCCGTCCTCGCCCATGAGATGGCTCACGTGACGGCCAATCACGGCATCGAGCGCCAGAAGATGGAAGCCGAGGAGCAGTTCGCCACCAAGGTGGTGAACGAGGTTCTGGGCGAGGATCCGGTTGCGCAGACGGCGCTTGTGCGCGGCAAGCTGCGGCTGGCGCAGTTCTCGCGCAACCAGGAGCTGGAGGCCGACCGCATCGGCATCCGAACCGTCGCGCATTCGGGCTACGACGCCTTCGCCGCCGCCCGTTTCCTGCAGGCGATGGATGCCTATCAGGGCTTCCGTAGCGTCAGCGGCGCCACGGATGCGAGCCTCGACTTCCTGGCCAGCCACCCGAACGCGCCGCGCCGCATCGAGCTTGCCCAGCGCCATGCGCGGGAGCTCGAGCAGCCCGGCTCGGGCAAACGTGACCGCGACCCCTTCCTCGCCGGCATCGACGGCATGGTCTATGGCGATTCGCCGGAGGAGGGTTATGTGCGCGGCCGCGACTTCCTGCATCCGGGCCTCGGCGTCGCCTTCCGCGTGCCAGAAGGATTCGTCATCGACAATTCGGCCACTGCCGTGACCGCGGTGGGGCCGGGCGACGTCGCCGTCCGCTTCGACGGCGCGACGGTCCCGGAAAGCACCTCGCTGACGCAGTATCTGACGAGCGGCTGGGTAGCAGGCCTCGAACCCGGCACGATCCGGGAATTCTCCCTCAACGGCCGCCCCGCCGCAAAAGCCAGGGCCGCGGCCGACAACTGGCAGTTCGACGTGACGGTGATCCGCTCCGGCGGCCAGGTCTATCGCTTGCTGACGGCGGCACCCGCCACCAGCACGGAACTGAACCAGGTCGCCAATGAGGTCGGGCAGAGTTTCCGGATCTTGAACGACGCCGAGAAGGCCGGCCTGAAACCGCTGCGGATTCGTGTCGTCACCGTCAAGCCCGGCGAAACCCTCGGCTCGCTCGCCGCGCAGATGAGGGGGGTCGACCGCAAGGTCGAGCTGTTCCGCCTGCTCAATGCCATCAGCCCCGGCGGCACGCCATCCGTGGGCAGCAAGGTGAAGATCATCACCGACAGCTAATCCTGCTTGCAGCGCCGCGTGTGCCGGGCGCACAGATGCTGTAACTCGTTGACCTGCGCATCGCGCCTCAGACCATCGGCGCCGACAAGACGGGATGCGCCCTGGTCAGCGCCAGGCGCAGTTTCTCCAGCGCCCGGTTCTCGATCTGGCGGACCCGCTCCTTGGAGATGCCGAGTTCGACGCCCAGCGCCTCGAGCGTCGCCCCCTCTTCGCTCAGGCGGCGCTCCCGGATGATCTGAAGCTCACGATTGTCCAGCACCTCCATTGCATCGGCCAGCCACGATGCGCGTCGTTCCGCGTCGATCGTCCGGCCGACGACCTCGTCGATGGGCTCGTCTTCGGAGGGGATGAACTCCATGCGCTCGGCAGAACCCTCTCCCTCCTCGCGCACCGGCGCGTTGAGCGAGACGTCGGAGCCGGAAAGCCGGGCGTCCATGACGGCGACATCGGCCACCGAGACCCCCAGGACCCGTGCCGCCTCCTGATGGATCTCGGCCGCGGTGCCCATGCCCTTCTGCAATTTGGCCCGGAGTCGGCGATAGTTGAAGAACAGCGCCTTCTGAGCGGAGCTGGTTCCGCCCCGCACGATCGACCAGTTGCGCAGCACATAGTCCTGCATGGAGGCGCGGATCCACCAGGTGGCATAGGTGGAGAACCGCACGCCACGCCCCGGATCGAACCGCGACGCAGCTTCCAGAAGGCCGATATGCCCCTCCTGGATCAGATCGCCGACCGGAAGCCCGAAGCTGCGGAAGCGTGACGCCATGGCGATCACCAGCCGCATATGCGCAATGGCGATCTCGTGCAGAGCCTGTTGATCGTGCTTGTTGTGCCAGCGTTCGGCCAGCGCCTGCTCATGGTCAGGCGCGAGATAGGGCGCCTTCATCGCCGCCCTGACCAGCTTGCGTTCCGCCCGGTCTTGCATGATGCACTCCCGCGTTCGCGGCGCATGCCCGGAGCCGGGCACCGCACGCCCCAAGCCCATGAGCGCCGTGCGTCCTTTTGGACGCACAAAGGGCGCTCAATCTTCTTGTTTTCCGCATTTTTGCGACCGTCAGGTGATTCCACCTGACTGCAAAATGCTAATGCACATCGGCGCATCGCCGACGCGCGGTTCAGGTGTCAGAACGCTCTGACGCACCGTCTCCGTCGCGCGGCCGCGTCAAACGACGGATGTCCCCCTTGCCGCGTCCCAAGCCGTTCCGACGCTGTTGCATTTTGCAGTCAGGTGATTTGTCCCGACGTCCGCACGCATGCGGACAGCAAAATGATAGAGCGTCCCTGTGTAGCCTCCGAAAGGACGCACGGCGCTCCAGCGGACATCACTTGAACTAACGAGTGGAAAACAAGAAAAGTTCCAGCCTGTCGCCGATGGATGCGGCGGCTCTTGGGAAATACATGAAAAGTATTTTCACATCAGTCGGTTATAGGCGACCAGAGATTTTCAGGGACGGTGCGCGACCCCGCTTCGGAAGCATCGGGAGGACACAAGACAAAAGGCCCGGCTGCGGTCAGCCGGGCCTTTTGGAAAAACGTCGGGGCAGGAAGCCTTATGCGGCTTCTTCCTTCTCGGTCTCCTCATTGTCCGCCTTGCCGCGGCGCGGACCCTTGTTGAGGTTGACCTCGATCAGGCGCACGGCCTCGGTTTCAGACATCCGGTTGACGGCGGCGATCTCGCGCGCCATGCGGTCGAGCGCGGCTTCGTAGAGCTGGCGCTCGGAATAGGACTGCTCCGGCTGATTGTCGGCGCGATAAAGGTCCCGCACGACCTCCGAGATGGAGATGAGGTCGCCGGAATTGATCTTCGCGTCATATTCCTGCGCGCGGCGCGACCACATGGTGCGCTTGACGCGGGCGCGACCCTGAACGACCTTCAGCGCGCGGTCCACATAATCGGTCTCGGAGAGCTTGCGCATGCCGATGGAGGTCGCCTTGGCGACCGGCACCTTCAGGCGCATCTTGTCCTTCTGAAAATCGATGACGAACAATTCCAGCTTATGACCGGCGACTTCCTGCTCTTCGATGGTGACGATTTGCCCGACGCCATGGGCCGGGTAGACAATAAATTCGCCAGTCTTGAATCCCTGGCGCTGCGCCGATTTCTTCTGCTGGGTGGTCATCCGCCTAACACTCCTGTTCTTAATGGGGCTTGCGGAGGCAGCCTCGCCGAGGCAACGTCGCAAGCCCAACCGCCAGCCGGTTTGTCGGGCACAAAGAAAGGTAACTCCGGGAAGATCCGCGATCGCGCCTGCACCATGGCCCGCCAAGCAAACCGAAAAAGCCTGATCCAGATTGCTCTGGTCCGGAATTAAGCCCCACTTTCAGTGATGAGTTCGTGTGCGCGCCATAAAAAGACGTGTTGTCACCGGCATGATTGCGTGACCATACTACAAAAAGCTGAAAGAATCAACAATTTGCCGCGTGCGCGAAGATGTCGCGGCAGGAATCTACCCGACAGCGCACACTTTTCGGCTCTGCATCTCAGCCCACAGACGGAGGGGCTCAGTCGCCCTCGCCCGGCTCCGGCGAGAAATACAGCTCGAACTTGTTCTCCACCCCGTCGAACTCCTTGGCGTCGGCGGGCGGTTCCTTCTTGGCCGTTATGTTGGGCCATTTTTCGGCATATTCGGAATTCAACTGCAGCCAGTTGTCGAGGCCCGGCTCCGTATCCGGCTTGATCGCCTCTGCCGGGCATTCAGGCTCGCACACGCCGCAGTCGATGCATTCATCCGGGTGGATGACGAGCATGTTCTCGCCTTCGTAAAAACAGTCCACCGGGCAGACTTCTATACAGTCCATGTACTTGCACTTGATGCAATTGTCGGTGACGATATAGGTCATGAGCGCTCTCGGCTGACAGCATTTGCGAATGTCGAGGGTGAGGTAGCCCCTTTGCCGGGTCGTTGCAAGGCCCGTTGTTGCGCCGCAATCGTCGCAGGGGGAATCGATTTCCAACGCGCCGAGCCGACCATGCGGCAAGCCCCGTGCCCAGGGCGCGTTTCCAGCCGTTACGGCTCGTCGCGCCAGCGGTCGAGGGCGCGCCGTTCTCTCTTGGTCGGGCGGCCGGCGCCCGCCTCGCGCAGCGGAACTTGCGCCTCCGCGGCGCGCGGAGCCGTCGGCTGCGGTGTCAGGTCCTCGTAGAGCGTGCGCGCTTCCTCCGCCGGTCCCCGGCGGCTGCCCGCCGCGAGCACGCGGTAGACCAGGATCCTGCGGTCGAGCGTGATGGTCAGCACGTCGCCCGGCTTCACGGCATAGGCGGCCTGCTCGATCTTGTTGCGGTTGACCCGCACGCGCCCGCCCTGCGCCAGCTTGGCGGCCAGCGAGCGGGATTTCACCACACGCGCGAAGAACAGCCACTTGTCGATGCGCTGGCGCTCGGTGGCTGTCTCGCTCGAAGTCATGAAGCGGTTACTTCTTCAACTGTTCCTTGAGAGCGGCGAGCTTGGCGAAGGGCGAATCGGGATCGATCTTCGCCGGGCGTTCCTCGCGCTGGCGATACGGCGCGCCCTTGCGCTGGAAGCCGTGCTTCTCGCCGTCCTCGTTGCGCTCCCTGCCACGCGGCTTGCCGCGATGCTGCGGCTTGCCGTCGCGCTCCTGGCGACCGCCGCCCGGGCGGCCGTTCCGCTCGTTGCCCTTGCCGGCCGGGCGCTGGCCCTGCCGCTTGCGCCCCTCGAAACGGCCTTGCCGCCAGATCAGAACCGGCTTCGCCTCTTCCTGTTCCGCCGAAGCTTCCGGCAAGGCGGCATCGGCCTCCGCGACCGTTTCAGCAGCAGGAGCCTCTTCTGCCGCAGGAGCTTCCACGGTCGCTGGGGTCGCGTCTTCCACGGCCGCCTGAGGCACAGCCTCCGCGGTCTCGGCCGGCGCATCGCCGGAGGGGGCCTCGGCTGCGGCTTCCGGGCTTTCGCCGGCCGCTTCGCCCGCGGCGGCATCGGCCTCGCCAGCCGGCGCCGGCTGAGAAGCGGCAGCAGCTTCGTCGAGAGTCTTCAGATGCGCGGCCACCTCTTCGGCCGGCTTCGCCTCGCCGCGATAGCCGAGCCCTTTGAGGATCGCCTCCATGTCGTCGGCGGTGGCGCCGAGGATCGACATCATCGCGGGCGTGACGACGAAGGCGCTGCCGTCATATCCGCCATCCGGACGCGCGCCGGTTCCGGGCCTCCAGGTCAGCGCGGGGCGGATGAGGTCGGCGAGCCGCTCCAGAATGTCCACACGCACGGCGCGGCGGCCGAGATTGCGATAGCCGGCCAGGCCGTAGAACGCCCGCTCGAATGTCGGCTCGGAGACGATGGAGGTGCGGCCGGCGGCAAGCGCGGTCACGACATCGCCGTAGCCGGGCTTGTCCTTGGCATCGTTCTTCAACGCCCAGAGCAAGGTTATCAGCCCGGCGGGCGCCGGCTTGATCAGCGCCGGAACGAAGATGTGGTAGGCGCCGAAGCGCACGCCGAGACGACGCAGCGCGGCGCGCGCATCCTGGTCGAGCGCACGCACGTCCTCGGCCACATTGCGCCGGTTGATGAGGCCGAAATTCTCGGCGAGCTGGAACGCGATGCCGCGCGCCATGCCCGACAGGCTTTCCGAATCGCGCAGGTCCACGAGCGGCTTCAGCAGGGATTCGATCTGGAAGTTGACGAAGCGCTCGGCGCGCGCGGCGACCTTGTCGCGCGCCGGCCCCGTCAACTGCTCGTCGGCCAGCAGCACGACGCGCGGCTTCAGCGCCTCGTCGCCGGCGACGAGCGTCGCCACGGGCTGCCCAAGCCAACGCAGGAAACCATCGGAATCGAGCGCCAGATCGCCATTGCCGGAAGCGGCGAACCGATCGGCGCGCGACTCGAACTCGAGCGCCAGGGCCTTCTGCGCCGCGGCCTTGACCGCGCGCGCATCCTCGCCTTCCGCCGAGCGGTCGGCGGTGAAACGGAACCCTTGCATCTCACCAACGTGATGCCCCTCGACGAGGACTTCGCCTGCGGGGCTGACTTCTGCTTCCGGCATTGCATTCTCTCTCAGACGCTTCATGAGCACGGAAGTCCTGCGGTCCACGAAGCGTTTCGTCAATCGCTCATGCAACGCATCGGACAGGCTGTCCTCGATCTCGCGTGTTTTTTCTTGCCAGTGTGTCGGATCGGCCAGCCACCCTGGCCGGTGCGAAACGAAAGTCCAGGTGCGAATCTGGGCGATCCGCTGCGACAGCGTGTCGATGTCGCCCTCGGTGGAGGAGGCGCGCTGCACCTGCTCTGCCATATAATCTTCATCGACGTGGCCCAAGCGCGCCAGGTCGTTGAAGACCGCGCCGACGAGCTCCGCATGCTGCGCCGGGGCGATCTTGCGATAGTCTGGCAAGGCGCAGGCGTCCCACAGAAGCGCGACGCGCTCGCGCCCCGTTGCGAGCGCACGAACCTCGTCGTCGCGCGACAGCAGATCGAGCACGCGCGCATCGGCGGCCGGCAGAGCCCGCGTCAACCCGTCGACGGGCGGCGTGACGTCGAGCGAGGCCTTCAGGGCATCGACGCTGGCGAAATCGAATTCGGCCGTTCGCCATTGCAGGACCTTGACCGGGTCGAACTGGTGCGTCTCGATGCGCTCGACCAGCTCGTCGGGAAAGGGATCGACCTGGCCCGTGACGCCGAACGTGCCGTCGCGCAGGTGGCGGCCGGCGCGGCCGGCGATCTGGCCCAGCTCCGCCGGGTTGAGGTCGCGATACTGGAAGCCGTCGAACTTGCGGTTCTGCGCGAAGGCGACGTGATCGACGTCGAGGTTGAGGCCCATGCCGATCGCGTCCGTCGCGACCAGATAATCGACGTCGCCCGACTGGTAGAGCGCCACCTGGGCGTTGCGGGTGCGCGGGCTGAGCGCGCCGAGCACCACCGCCACACCGCCGCGCTGGCGGCGGATCAATTCGCCGATCGCATAGACCTCGTCGGAGGAGAAGGCGACCACCGCCGAGCGGCGGGGCAGGCGCGTGATCTTGCGCGATCCGGCATAGGTGAGCACCGACATGCGCGGCCGGGTGATCACCGAAAGGCCCGGCAGGAGCCTTTCCAGGATGCCGCGCATCGTTCCGGCGCCGAGGAGCAGCGTTTCCTGGCGCCCGCGCAGATGCAGGATGCGATCGGTGAAGATGTGCCCGCGCTCGAGATCGGCGGCGAGCTGCACCTCGTCGATGGCCACGAAGGCGGCATCGGTCTCGCGCGGCATCGCCTCGACGGTGCAGACCGAGTAGCGCGCGCCTGCCGGCGTGATCTTCTCCTCGCCGGTGATCAGCGCCACGTTCTGCTCGCCCGCCTTGGCGACGACGCGCGCATAGACCTCGCGCGCCAGAAGGCGCAGCGGCAGGCCGATCACCCCCGTGTGGTGGGCGACCATGCGCTCGATGGCAAGATGCGTCTTGCCTGTATTGGTGGGCCCGAGGATGGCTGTCACGTCACGGCCGGACAGCGCCTGCGGCTTGCGTGTCTGAGACTGGAAATTCATAGAGCCCGGGAAGCCACTCTTCCTCAGCAACAAAAGGCGAGCCTTCGGTTACCACGCTTTGCATGGTTATTCCAAGATGCCAGTTTCTCACCCTTCGCGCCCGGCTTGGCGACCGCGGCACAATCATCGCCGTTAACGTCTGGAACGAGTCTGGAACGAATCAGCGACGAATCACTGACTCCGCCCGATTCCTGTTTTGTTCACCACAAGATGCAGTGCCTCGAACCTTCCTGGGACCGATATGCTGAATCGCCCTGCGCCCCTTCCCGCCGGAAATCGCCCGGATCGTTAACCTTTTCGTCCAATGACCGGCACCGCCGGATCTCGCATTCTGTAACGGTAAGAATTCATTAAGGAATCTATACCGTGTGTGAAGGAAATTCCGCGCCGCCCCGTCCTGGCGTTAACACTCCGATCAAATGCGGAACGAATCGGCGACGAATCAGAGCGCGCCGCGTATTCCCGGTCTGTTCTCCACAAGATGTTGTGTCTTCCACCGGGCATCAACAGATTGGCCACAGCTTGTCCACAGCCGGCCGGCCGCCGGATGCACACGGCATTAACCGTTGTGGCTCAAATTGATACACAACGCCGGATCGCATCGACGCCGCGCATGGTTCGACAAGCTCACCATGAAGGCTCCACGCGGCAGGAAGCCTTGCTCCGGGACATTGCACAAGGATTTGCAACCCTCTACTCCCTCATGGCAGGGCAATCGCATATGGATTTAGCCTACCTGTTTGATCCTTGGTTACCTTGTCCCCGATCAGTGAAGCAGGCCCACCATGGCCTCCAGCAAGGCCTGCACGCGGCGGGGTTGCGCGCGCGTTGCAGGCCAGACAGCCTGCAACGGCAAGGCTGCCACCTGATACTCGGTCAAAAGTGACACCAATCGGCCCACGGCCAGATCCTCAGAGATATCGCATTCGGATTTGCGCACGACCCCGTGCCCCGCCACGGCCCAGCGGCGCACGAGATCGCCGTCATTGGCCATACGATCCCCGCGCACCATGACTGTTTGCGGCTGCTGGTCCACGACGAACGGCCAGTTTCGGTCCGCATCGGGGCCAAAGCGCATCAGGATGCAATTGTGCTGCACCAGATCGGTCGGGTGGCGTGGGATGCCGCACCGCTTCAGATATCTCGGCGCGGCGCAGACGATCCTTGAGCTGTCCGCCAGCTTTCGGGCAATCAAACTGCTGTCCGCCAGATTGCCATACCTGATGGCCAGATCGAACCCCATGGCGGCGATGTCGACATAGCCATCCGCCAGATGCAGATCGACGGTCACTTCAGGATTATCTTGCAAGAACCGATCGATGATTGGCGACAAGCGATTTCGTCCAAGGTCCGATGGAGCGCTCAGGCGGATGGGGCCGGCGATCCGTTCGACGCCGAGCCTTATCCGGCTCTCCAGTTCCTCGGCTTCCGCCAGCAGCCTGTTCGCCCCGGCAACAAGCTCGCGCCCTTCTTCGGTCAGGCTTATCGAGCGGGTTGTCCGGTTCAGCAGCCGCGCACCATAGTGGGCCTCCAGCGTCGCAAGGCGCTCGGACACCGTAGCCGGTGCAAGGCCCAGCTCCCGCCCGCCGGCGGCCAGCCCGCCCTTTTCGACGATGCGCAGAAACAGCGTGAGATTATCAAGCAGCATTCTTCGCCATTTCCGAATTATAATTTCGGATTGTGCTCAATTCTCCCGCCAAGGCGCAAGGCGTAATTTTCCGATCACGGAGAAAACACGCCCATGCAACTCGACCTTGCCACCCTGCGCACACGCAACCTTCCTCGGACCCTGGCCTTTTTCGAAGAAATGGACGAGCGGCGCCTATTCCTGCGGCCCCCTACGGCCAGTCGATCGAAGCCGTCTTCCGCAATGAAGGACAAGCACATGACGCCCCTTTCTGACTCCAGAGCCATCGTCATCGGCGGAACTTCCGGCATCGGGGCGGCGCTGGCCGATGCACTTGAAATGCGCGGTGCCGAAGTCGTCCGCGCCAGCCGCGCCACCGGGTTGGACCTGGCGAATGGTGCGTCGCTGCCGGGTTGGTTCGATGCGCAAGGCCCTTTCGACCACCTTGTCGTCACTGCCGGATCGCAAGCCCCCGGCGGAGGGTTTGGAGCGCTCGACCTTAATGCCGCCCGCGCCGCTTTCGATGTGAAGTTCTGGGGGTCGGCCCGTGCCGCCCAGGCCGGGGCGGCACTGATCCGCCCCGGCGGCACCATCACCCTGACCAGCGGCTTCCTTGCCCGCCGCGCGACGCCCGGCAGTTTCACCAAGACCGCGATGAATGCGGCAATCGAGGCAACGGCCAAGCTGCTCGCCAACGAGCTTGCCCCCCTGCGGGTGAACGTCGTCAGCCCAGGGCTGACCGATACAGAGGCCTATGCTGCAATGCCTGAAGACAAGCGCATCGCCATGCTGACCGGCGCCGCCGGACGGCTGCCCGCCGGCCGTGTGGCGCAACCGCAGGATGTTGCCGCCGGCTACCTCTTCGCCATCGAAACCCCTTCCGTCACCGGCGCGGTCATCGACATCGACGGCGGCGCCCTGATCGCCTGACCCGAAGATGCGAAATGACCACTC
Organism: Nitratireductor sp. ZSWI3; assembly: GCF_024655565.1. GTDB lineage: Bacteria > Pseudomonadota > Alphaproteobacteria > Rhizobiales > Rhizobiaceae > Nitratireductor. Next base: position 35,290 of record NZ_JANKOF010000025.1, read on the forward strand.
ATTTTGCCCCCCCTTGACCTGGCAGAGACTGCTATCGCATGGACCTCCCAGCGCCCTTGCGGGCTGGTCCAGAGGTTTTTTTTAACATCGCCGCAGATGTTCGATGCTAGCCGCATCAATTCTACCTGTTAGCCACCAATCCTCTCCCGGCCCCCTTTGTCAGAATCGTAAAATGGGTTTGTGGCAGTCCAGAATGGCATCACGAAAGAATGCTTGACCTTAGTATTTCCGCGCCGCACCATTCTATTTGCGGCAGCGGGGAAACAACCAATCTTCAGAGATAATGCCAATGCCCCACGGACAACTGTCTGATCTCTATCGGAACTATATCGACTGCCTGAACCGCCAAGACTGGATGAATCTCGGACAGTTCGTTGACGATAAGGTTCACTACAACGATAGGTGGGTGGGACTGGTGGGTTATCGGGAGATGCTGGAAGGCGATTTTCGGGCCATCCCTGATCTTCACTTCAACATTGAGCTTTTGCTTTCCGACCCGCCGTGTGTCGCCAGCCGCCTGCATTTCGACTGCACTCCGACCGGCATCTTATTTGGCCTGCCCGTCAACGGTAAGCGGATCCAGTTCGACGAGAATGTGTTCTATGAGTTTGCCAATGGGAGGATCGCAAGGGTCTGGTCGATAATCGACAAGGCAGCGATTGCAGACCAAATCTGAGGCATTTCCATTGGTCGGATCCTAACAGCAGCCATGCACCCGCAAGCTGCCAGTCTGCAAACGGCCTCTTAGCGGATTTGCGCGACCAGGGCAGATCCTTGGATTCCGGTCTTGGCCTAAACACCTAGACGAAATACTGACCGCCATTGACGGTCAGCGTCGAGCCCGTGACGAAGCCGGCATCGTCGGAAGCCAGGAACAGCACGGAACGCGCGATCTCGGACGCCTCGCCGAGACGGCCGACCGGAATCTGCGCGATGATCTTCTCGCGCACGGCCTCGGGAACCGCCATCACCATGTCGGTCGCGATATAGCCGGGGCAGATGGCGTTGACGGTAATGCCGAAGCGCGCGCCCTCCTGCGCCAGTGCCTTGGTGAAACCGATCTCGCCGGCCTTGGCGGCCGAATAATTCGCCTGCCCCATCTGGCCCTTCTGGCCGTTGATGGACGAAATGCTGATGATGCGGCCGAACTTGCGTTCCCGCATGTTGGCGAAGACCCGATGGGTCATGTTGAAGACGCCGTTGAGGTTGACGTCGACCACCGCGCGCCAATCCTCGGGCGTCATCTTGTGGAACATGACATCGCGGGTGATGCCGGCATTGTTGACGAGGATGTCGATGGGGCCGAGTGCGCTCTCGACGCTCGCCACACCCTCGGCACACTGGTCGTAGTCGGCGATAGACCATCTGTAGGCCGCTATGCCGGTGTCATCGATGAAGCGTGCAGCCGCCTCCTCGTTGCCCGCATAGTTTACCGCAACGCGATAACCCGCATCCTTCAACGCGACCGCAATCGCCGCGCCGATGCCGCGCGTACCGCCCGTGACAAGTGCCGTTCTCATGAAGATCGCCTCCCTTTGATGTTCGTTCCCCCGCCGCTCCGCCCTAATTGGTGACTGGGCGAATTCCGGCCGGCGCGCAGCTTGTGGCCTGACCCAAACAGATTGTACCCATCTGTCTGGACAAGTCAGCCCACAAGTTATTGACCTGGTGGGACGATTTTTCCTGACAGATAGGCACCATCTGACAGGATCGCACCACTAGCAGCGCACCGCATTGAAAATGCCTACAGCGCTTCGACGCACATGGCGACGCCCATGCCGCCGCCGATGCACAGGGTCGCGAGCCCCTTCTTCGCGCCGCGACGGCGCATCTCGAAGACCAGCGTGTTGAAGATGCGCGCGCCCGACGCCCCGATCGGATGCCCGATCGCGATCGCACCGCCGTTGACATTGACCACGTCCGGGTTCCAGCCCATGTCCTTGTTGACCGCGCAGGCCTGGGCGGCAAAGGCCTCGTTCGCCTCGACGAGGTCGAGGTCCTCGGCCCTCCAGCCGGCTTTTTCCAGCGCCTTGCGCGATGCCGGGATCGGGCCGGTGCCCATGATCGTCGGGTCGACGCCGGCCGTCGCCCAGGATGCGATGCGGGCGAGCGGCGCCAGGCCGCGCCGCCTGGCTTCGCTCTCGCTCATCAGAACCACGGCGGCGGCCCCGTCATTGAGCCCCGAGGCATTGGCGGCCGTCACGGTGCCCTCCTTGTCGAAGGCCGGGCGCAGCTTCTGCATGCTCTCCAGCGTGGCGCCGTGGCGGATGTATTCGTCCTCCGCAACCACGGTCTCGCCCTTGCGGGTCTTGACGGTGACCGGAACGATCTCGTCCTTGAAGCGGCCGGCCTTCTGGGCGGCTTCCGCCTTGTGTTGCGAGGCGAGGGCGAACGCGTCCTGCTGCTCGCGGGTGATCTGGAACTGGCGCGCCACGTTCTCCGCCGTGATGCCCATGTGATAGCCGTTGAAGGCATCCCACAGCCCGTCGCGGATCATCGTATCGATCATCGCATAGTCGCCCATCTTCACGCCGCCGCGCAGATGCGCGCAGTGCGGCGACAGGGACATCGATTCCTGGCCGCCGGCGACGATGATGTCGGCATCCCCCGTGGCGATCTGCTGCATGCCGATGGCGATGGTGCGCAGGCCCGAACCGCAGACCTGGTTCAGCACCCAGGCCGTCGTCTCCTTCGGCAGGCCGGCGGCGATGGACGCCTGGCGGGCGGGGTTCTGCCCCTGGCCGGCGGTCAGCACCTGGCCGAGGATCACCTCGTTCACCTCCTCGGCGGCCACCCCGGCCCGCGACAGGACCTCGCGGATGGCGGTGGCACCCAGCTCATGCGCCGGGACAGCGGCGAACGCCCCATTGAACGAGCCGACCGGCGTGCGGGCGGCGCTGGCGATGACGATGGCTTCGGCAGAGGACATGGAGAGCTCCCTTGAGACGTTCATACACGTGCGTTTGTGCAGCCCTTGTGACGGGCTGGCCTTGCTCACATTTGTCGCGGCTTCCGCGGAACAAGTCAAACGGATGTGTGCGGCGCGAAAAGAACGGACCGGCGGAACCTCTGCGGCTGCGCTTCGCTGGTGCACAAAGCGCTTTCATTCCATCGGATTTTGCGCATATCCTGATGCCCGGCAGATGCGTGGGGCGCGCATGAGAAGCTCCCGCAGCTAAGGCACGATGCGTTCGGTTCGATGCGCAGCGGCGCTTTAGGTCCTTGAATCCAGGCATTTTCGCCCAGACTGGGAAAGGTCGACCGGCGGGATGCTGCAGAAACCGTGCTACGGGGAGGTCAGTAATGCCAGCCAAGGACGACCCGATCGTCATCAAGAAATACGCCAACCGCCGCCTCTACAACACGGGCACCAGTACCTATGTGACGCTGGAAGACCTGGCCGAGATGGTCAAGCGGGACGAAGACTTCGTCGTCCAGGACGCCAAGAGCGGCGAGGACATCACGCATTCCGTGCTGACACAGATCATTTTTGAACTGGAGAACGACCGCAACGGGCAGAACATGCTGCCGATCTCGTTCCTGCGCCAGCTCATCTCCTTCTACGGCGATCAGATGCAGATGGTCGTGCCGAGCTTCCTGGAGCAGTCGATGATCGCCTTCTCCAAGGAACAGGAGCGCCTGCGCGAGCAGATGAACAAGGCCTTCGGCTCCTCTTCGATGGACATGATGGGCATGTCGGCGCCGATGAAGATGGTGGAGGAACAGACGCGCCGCAACATCGAGATGTTCCAGAACGCAATGCGCATGTTCTCGCCGGTTCCCCCCTCCGGCAAACCGGCGGCCGGTGGCGAAGGCGAAACCGCTAGCGAGGGCGAGCGCTCGGACGACCTGCGGGAATTACGCGATCAGATCGCCGCGATGCAGCGCAAGATCGATTCCATGGGCAGTTGAGGCCCGTGCCTGCTGCGCGTGCCCGAAAGGGTGCGCAGCATCGCAACGTTGCAAGAGCGTCCGCATGCAAAAAGACCGGCTCGAGGCCGGTCTTTTTTAGTCACGGAATGCCGGGCGCTTATGCGTCCTTCGGCTCCAGAACCTGACGGCCGCGATACATGCCGGTCTTCAGGTCGACATGGTGCGGACGGCGCAGCTCGCCCGAATTCTTGTCCTCGACATAGGTCGGGGCCTTGATCGCGTCAGCCGAACGACGCATGCCGCGCTTCGACGGCGAGGTTTTCCTTTTTGGTACAGCCATTGTCCTGCTCCGCTAATCGGTCAAAGGCCGTTGCGGCCCCTGGGTCCAGGGCCCAGCATTTCGGCCGGGAATTGGAAGTCGGCGTGCCTATACACGGCAAAGCGGCTTTTGGCCAGTGGGGCGCGGCGTTTTTTTGCGCCTTCGCCCGCCTACGGCTTCAGACACCCGACATAGCCGCCGGCCCTCAGCGCCCGCCGCTCGATGTTGGCCGCCAGCCGGTTCAGCCCGCCGGACGGCCGCGCCGGATTGCGCGCCAGCGGATTGGGCAGAGCCACCGCCAGCAGCGCCGCCTGCCGGCGCGTCAGGTCCTTCGCGCGGCGGCCGAAATAATGCATCGCCGCCGCCTCCGCGCCATAGATGTTCGGCCCCCATTCGGCGATGTTGAGATAGATCTCCATGATCCGGTGCTTCGGCAGCAGCAGGTCGAGATAAAGCGCCAGCGGCAGCTCCAGCGCCTTGCGCAGGAAAGAGCGCCCCTGCCAGAGAAACAGGTTCTTCGCCGTCTGCATCGGTATGGTCGAGGCGCCCCGCGCCGCCTCGCCCGACAAGGCGTCGTTGATCACCGTGTTGAGCGCCCCCCAGTCGATGCCCGAGTGGCTGCAGAACTGACCGTCTTCCGACATCATCACCGAATGCTGGATCAAGGGTCCCATGGCATCGAGCGACGTCCAGCGCCGGTCATAACCCGTCAGGGTCGCGAGGTCCTTGAGCATCAGCGTCGAGACCGGATGCACCACCGGCACCCGGTAAAGAAGCGTCAGCGCGAACGGCAGGAGCGCAATCAGTACGAGCGCCAGCACCGCCCGACGCAGGAGGCGCTGCCACCATCCCCGCCCCGATGCACCGCGACCGCGCTGGCTTCCGCCCCTTGCCATCATCCTCTTCTCGGGTTCGACCGTCGGCCCGCTCAAACCATCTCCTTGGTGGCCGACCCAAACGGATGAGGACCATCTGTCAGGATCGCACCACTGGTGTCATCTACGCCTTGAAACTCTTCTTCGCATAACCTCCGGTGGCAAACGGCGCAATGGCGGAGCGAACGGGACTTGACCCGGGCGCTCTTTGCCTTCATCGCTCCGCGCATGGAAGAGACGATGACGCCCCCTTTTGAAGTGAAGCTCGCCGTCGGCGCCGAGATGGTGGAGGCGGAACTGCGCCGCCTGCTCGACACGCGCCCCCTGGAAGGCGAGATCGCACGTCCGGTGAGGCTCCTAGAGGCGATGCGGCACGGCGTGCTCAACGGCGGCAAGCGGCTGCGACCCTTCCTCGTGCTTGAGAGCGCCGCGCTCTTCGATGCTTCCGGTGAGGCCGCCCTGCGCGTCGCGGCGGCGCTCGAATGCGTGCATTGCTACTCGCTGGTGCATGACGACCTGCCGGCAATGGATGACGACGATCTGCGTCGCGGCCAGCCGACCGTCCACCGCGCCTTCGACGAGGCGACGGCGATCCTCGCCGGGGACGGCCTGCTGACCTACGCCTTCGACATCATCGGCGACGCGCAAACGGCGCTTCCCGCCGAAGCCCGCCTCGCGCTGATGACACGACTGGCGCGCGCGGCCGGCATCGGCGGCATGGCCGGCGGCCAGGCCCTCGACCTGCAGGCCGAGGGCCAGAGCCTCGCGGAGGACGACATCCTGCGGCTGCAGGCGATGAAGACCGGGGCCTTGATCCGCTACGCCTGCGAGGCCGGCGCCATCATTGGTGGCGCCGCGGAGGCCGACCGCGAGAGGCTGGGCGAATTCGGCGCGGCGATCGGCCTCGCCTTCCAGCTCGCCGACGATCTGCTGGACCTGACGGCCAGCAGCGAGGCGATGGGCAAGGCGACCGGCAAGGACGCGGCCGCCGGCAAGGCGACGCTTGCCGGCCTGCACGGCATCGACTGGACACGCCGGCAATTGCGCGGACTGGTCGCCCAGGCCGAGGATATTCTGGAACCCTATGGCGAAGGCGCCGAAGGCCTCCGCCAGGCCGCCCGTTTCGTCGCCGAGCGGCAAAGCTAGCGCATCGCCCCCCCCAAACCGCCCCCCGTTCCCGAGCCGGCGAAGTTTTTCTCGTCAGATGATTAGCGTTAATCGGCCGTTAATCATGATCTTCAATTCTTGATCGGACGGGGAACGGCTTTGGGACAGACATGTCTACTGTGGTAACGCAGCAATATATGCGTGGGCGGCTGATCGCGGTCATCGCGGGTTTCGCCGCGGCGATGGTTGTCGGCGTCGGTCTTTTGCTTTGGCAGATCGAAGACACGAAGAACCACGTGCGCTTCGGCGCGCTGGTCGGGTCGATGGCCGACGCGACCAACGACGTGATCCACAACGCGCTGCGCCTCGAGCAGGCAAGCCTCCAGCCGGTGGCCGGGAAACCCGCCTCCGGCCACGCCGAGCTCAAGGCGGCATTGACGCGGCTGCAGGGCGCTTATCATGCGCTGGAGCTGGCGACCCATGGCGACGTAACGACGCTGGAAAGCCAGCGCATCACGCAGCAGCAGACGGGCTGGCGCGACAGCGACGCGAGCGGTGAGGCGAGCGATCCGCTGATCGCCGGCATCGCCGAGCGGAGCGTTCCGGCTTCCGTCCGCCGCATCTGGGTGGGCGCGGAGACCGGCACCCCGCTTCGCTCGCGGATCCGCGACGTCGTCTCACTGGCGAACCGTCTCGACCTCTTCAACGATTACCGCAGCGCGGCCGCCCGCCGTGTCTTCGCGGACCTGCAGATCCTGGCCGACCGCGACGTGCGGCCCGTGCTCAAGCGGATCTCGGATTCCCTCGACCGCGAGATGATCGGCAGCTACGGGACGCTGCAGTGGGGGCTCCTCTCCGTCTCGCTGGCGATCACCCTGGCCAGCCTCCTGTTCGGCCTGCGCGTCTTCGTTCCGATGATGAACCGCGTCTCGAAGGCGCATCAGGACCTGCACGACGCCAACGTCTCGCTCGCCGCCGAGAAGATCAAGGCACAGTCGGCGGATCGCACCAAGTCCGAGTTCCTGGCCAATATGAGCCACGAGATCCGCACTCCGATGAACGGCGTGATGGGCATGGCCGAGCTTCTGGCGCGCACCGATCTCGACCAGCGGCAATCGATGTTCGTCGACGTGATCGTCAAATCCGGAACGGCGCTGCTCACCATCATCAACGACATCCTCGACTTCTCCAAGATCGACGCCGGCCAGCTCAAGCTGGACAAGGCGCCCTTCCGGCTGGGCGAGGCGATAGAGGACGTCGCGGCCCTCGTCTCCTCGCGCGTCGCGGAGAAGGATCTCGAGCTGATCGTGCGGGTCGATCCCGAACTGCCGCTGTCCTTCATCGGCGATGTCGGCCGCTTTCGGCAGATCGCCACGAATCTCGTCGGCAATGCCGTCAAGTTCACCGAGCGCGGGCATGTGCTGATCGACGTGTCGGGCACGGTGAGCGGCGACAGGGCCGAAGTCACCGTGCGGATCGAGGACACCGGCATCGGCATTCCACAGGACAAGCTCGGCGCCGTGTTCGAGAAATTCGCCCAGGTGGATGCCTCCTCGACGCGCCGCCACGAGGGCACCGGCCTCGGCCTCGCCATCGCCTCGCGCCTCGTGGAGATGATGGACGGCTCGCTGCACGCGACGAGCGTGCTCGGCAAGGGCTCCACCTTCTCCTTCACGATCCCGCTGACCGTGGACGAGGCCAACGCGGCGCCGAAAACGGCGCCGGTCGACGTCAGCGGCGCGCGCGTCTTCGTCATCGACGACAACCCGATCAACCGCGATATCCTGCTCGAGCAACTGAAGAGCTGGCGCTTCGATTGCGCCGCCGCCGAGAGTGGCGCGATCGGCCTGGCCTTCCTGAAGCGTTCCGCCGAGATCGACGCGCGGGTGGACTGCGTGATCCTCGACTATCAGATGCCCGACATGAACGGCGCCGACGTCGCCCGCCGCATCAAGGCGGATCCAGCGACCGCCGGCATCCCGCTCGTCCTTCTGACCTCGGTCGACCAGGCGGATGTCGGAAAGCTGGCTGCCGAGTGCGGCATCGCCGCGCAGCTCAACAAGCCGACCCGCTCCTCGGCCCTTCTGGAGACCATCGTCTCGGTGATGCAGGCGGCGCGGGCCGGCGATGCCGGCAGCGAAGCCGCACTGCAGCCGCCTCCCCCGCGTCCGGCCCCGCTGCGCATATCGACCCCGATGGAGCGCGGCCTTGCCAGCACGCGCGGCCCGCGCGGCGGGCTGGACGTGCTTGTCGCCGAGGACAACGAGGTGAACCAGCTGGTCTTCAGCCAGGTGCTCGACAGCCTCGGCCTGCGCTACAGGATCGCCGCCAACGGCAAGACCGCCGTCGAGATGCACCGGGCGTTCCAGCCAAAGATCGTGCTGATGGACATCTCCATGCCGGAGATGAACGGCTACGAGGCCACCGCCGCGATCCGCCAGGCCGAAGCCGCAAGCAGCCATCACACGCCGATCGTCGGCATCACCGCCCACGCTCTCAAGGGCGACCGCGAGAAGTGCCTCGGCGCCGGCATGGACGATTATCTGTCCAAGCCCATCTCGCCGCAGAAGCTGGCCGACATGATCCACCGCTGGATCGGCGAGAAGGCTCTGGCCGCTTCGGCCTGACCCGCATCCGACGGTCGGGCGGATCAGAGATTTTCCTGGATGATGTGATCGCTGGCGTGGATGCAGATCATGTCGAGACTGCCTTGCCCGACATTGACGAAGCGGTGCGGGATGTTGGGGCCGACCACCAGGATGTCTCCTGCACCGGCCCTTGTCGTTTCACCGCCGACCGTGAATTCGGCCTCGCCCGACCGCACGACCCAGGTCTCTGAATAGGGATGCCGGTGCAGGTCCGGCCCATGACCGGGAGGGCTGTCCATCAGGAAGAACGACACCTGCCCGCCAAAAGGCGCGCCTTCGAAGGTGGTCGTTCCGCGCGGGCTGACCTGCTGCTCGGAGCGGCTGATGAGCTGATACATGGTGTCTCTCCCTTTCAGGCACGCCCCGGAAGGCGGCATGCAATCTATCTTGACGTTAAGATACTTGCAATTTGTCTTCTCGTCAAGATATATCGGGCGACGCACCCGCCGCCGCGGAAACAGCAAACGGACCACCGGCCGCAAAGACTAAGGAAAAAAGGAAGATGGACATGCCCGGCACCGCCGATACACAAGACCATGTCGACCGTTTGCGCGCGCAATGGGCGAGCGAACTGCCCGAACTCGATACCGAGCCCATGGCGATCCTCGGCCGCGCCTATCGGCTGTCGAATCTGGTGCGCCCCGGCATCGAGGCGACCTTTGCCGGTTTCGGGCTCGACCGCGGCGAGTTCGACGTCATCTCGACGCTGCGCCGCTCCGGCCCTCCCTATCGCCTGACGCCCACCGAGCTCTACAGATCGCTGATGATCTCCTCCGGCGGGCTGACGCACCGCCTGGGGCGGCTGGAAAAGGCCGGGCTCATCGAACGGCTGCCTTCGCCGAGTGACGGCCGCAGCATGATCGTCGGGCTGACGACGGCGGGGCGGGAGCGCGCCGAGGCGGCGTTCCGTGCCGACATGGCGAACGAGGCCGCGGTGATCGCCGCCATGCCGCCCGAGCGCCGCGCGGCGCTGGCGGATCTGCTGAGGGAACTGAACCTGATCGTCCAGGAAAAACTCGCCGGCGAGGCTGGCAGCGCTCCGGCGCCGCGCGACCCGTCGGACCCGCAGGGGACGCTGTGATCCGTTTGATCTACCCGTCGGCTATTCGACCGCCTGCCGGCCGCCGAAACGCTTTTCGATGTAGTCGCCGACCATCTTTTCGAAATCCTCGGCGATGTCCGGGCCGCGCAGCGTGGCCGCCTTGCGGCCGTCGATGAAGACGGGCGCGGCCGGCGTCTCGCCCGTGCCGGGGAGCGAGATGCCGATGTCGGCGTGCTTGGATTCACCCGGTCCGTTGACGATGCAGCCCATGACGGCGACCTTGAGCGCCTCGACCCCGGGATATTTGCGACGCCAGACGGGCATGTTCTTGCGCAGGTCCGCCTCGATCTTCTGCGCCAGTTCCTGAAACACCGTCGAGGTGGTGCGTCCGCAGCCGGGACATGCCGCCACCACCGGCAGGAACTGACGGAAGCCCATCGTCTGCAGCAACTCCTGCGCCACCTGCACCTCGCGGGTGCGGTCGCCGCCCGGCTCCGGCGTCAGCGAGATGCGGATCGTGTCGCCGATGCCCTGCTGCAGAAGAACGCCCATCGCCGCCGAGGAAGCGACGATGCCCTTGGTGCCCATGCCGGCCTCGGTGAGGCCGAGATGGAGCGCGTGGTTGGAGCGCCGGGCTAGCTCGGTGTAGACGGCGATCAGATCCTGCACCTGGCTGACCTTGGCCGACAGGATAATGCGGTCGCGGCCAAGCCCGATCTCTTCGGCAAGCTCGGCCGAGATGAGCGCCGACTGGACGATCGCCTCGCGCGTCACCTCTTCGGCGGTCATCGCCGAGCCCTTGGCCTGGTTCTTGTCCATCAGGCTGGTCAGGAGCTCCTGGTCGAGCGACCCCCAGTTGACGCCGATGCGGACGGGCTTGTCATGCTTGATCGCCGTCTCGATGATCGCCGCGAACTGCTTGTCCTTCTTGTCCTTGAAGCCGACATTGCCCGGGTTGATGCGGTATTTCGCCAGCGCCTCTGCACAGGCCGGATGATCGGCAAGCAGCTTGTGGCCGATATAGTGGAAATCGCCGATCAGCGGCACGAAGATGCCGACGCGCTCCAGCCGCTCGCGGATCTTCGGCACCGCCGCAGCCGCCTCGTCGCGGTCGACGGTGATGCGCACCAGCTCCGAGCCGGCGCGGTGAAGGGCGGCCACCTGCGCCACCGTGCGGTCGACGTCGGCGGTGTCCGTATTGGTCATCGACTGCACGACAACCGGCGCATCGCCACCGACGATCACATTGCCCACGGCAACCCCGACCGCCTCGCGGCGCGGGAAGGGCGATGAGAAATAGCCGGTCATTGTCTTGCTGGCCGTGAATGTTCCGGTCATGGGGGAACGGTCCCGATTTCAGCCGTGTCGGGCATGAGGTGGCCGAGCAACGAGCGAATGTCAATGCCGCCTGTGCCGATTCAGGGCGAGGAACCGAAGTTGACGGGCATCGCGTCGACCCCCACTCCGACCGCTTCGCGGCCACCTCTCCCCCGCTCGACGGGGGAGAGGGAGCGCCAGGCGGACTGCTTTGCACCCTTCCTCTCCCCGGGGCAGGGGGAGAGGTGGCTTGCGAAGCAAGACGGAATGGGGGTGCTTGGCGCCGAGTTCGGCCTGCGTGCGTATTGCGCCACGCAAGAGCGCTTGACACCCCCTGCGGACGCCGCTTTGCTGCGATGCAATATACTGTCGGATCAGATCGGGGGGCCTCATGAATGCAGCATCGAAATCCGCCCGCAGGACGGCCATCGTCACCGGCTCCACCTCGGGCATCGGCCTGGGGATCGCCGAGGCGCTCGCCGCGAGCGGCTGCAACGTCGTCCTGAACTCCTTCACCGACCGGGACGAGGACCATGCGATGGCCGACGAGCTCGGCGCCCGCCATGGCATCGAAGCCCGCTATCTCGGCGCCGACATGTCGGATCCGGCGGCCTGCCGCGGGCTGGTGGAAGCGACGGCGGAGGCGTTCGGCAGCGTCGACATCCTGGTCAACAACGCCGGCATCCAGCACGTCGCACCGGTGGAGGAGTTCCCGGTCGACAAGTGGAACGCGATCCTGGCTATCAATCTTTCCGCCTCGTTCCACACCATCGCCGCGGCGGTCCCGCACATGAAGCGCGCCGGCAAGGGCCGCATCGTCAACATCGCCTCGGCGCACGGCCTGCGCGCCTCGCCGTTCAAATCCGCCTATGTGGCGGCAAAGCACGGCATCGTCGGCCTGACCAAGACCGTCGCCCTGGAGCTCGCCGAGGAAAAGATCACCTGCAACGCCATCTGCCCGGGCTATGTGCTGACACCATTGGTGGAGGCGCAGATCCCCGATCAGATGAAGGTGCACCGCATGGACCGCGAGACCGTGGTGCGCGAGGTGATGCTGGAACGGCAGCCGACACGCGAGTTCGTCACCGTGGAGGAGATCGGCGGCCTCGTCGTCTTCCTGTGTACGGACCACGCGGCGCAGATCACCGGCACGGCGCTGCCCGTGGATGGCGGCTGGACGGCGCAGTAGCGCAGCGGAACCCGCTTCAGTCCTTCTTCGGTGTGGCGGCGACGAGCACGATCTCCATCACGGTGATCAGCCGTCGTGCTCCGTCGATGGCCGGCCGGCCGCACAGCCCGCGCAAACGCATTCCCTCCAGGCCGTCGAGCAGAAGCTCGGCCAGCGAGCGCGGCGTGAGGCCGTATTGGCCGAGATCGGCCCCGTTGCGCACCGCCTCCTCCTCAACGGCGGCCTCCACCGCCTCGGTCAGCCCCTCGCGCCACTCGGCGATGATGTCGGCGGCGATCTTGTTCTCGAGACCGAGAATCTCCTCGCCATGCGCCGACTTGTCGACCATCTCCATCAGCGAAAACAATGCCCGGTCGAGCGCGGTCATCATCCGCTCGCCGAAGCTTCCCTCAATCGTCAGCCCGGCGCGGGCCTCGGCCAGCGACCGCTCGAGGATGCTTGCGCCGATGGCGCGGAAGATATCCGCCTTGTTGCGGAACTGCAGATAGAGCGTCGGCCGCGAGACCTCCGCCGCACGGGCGATATCGTCCATGGTGGTACGGGCGAACCCATAGGCGAGAAAGACCTTCATGGCGCCGTCCAGGATGCGCGCCCGTCTCGGATCCCCTTTGGTGTCCGCTGCCAAATTCATCATCGGAAGAGTTCGCCTTTATTCGAGAGTTGACAAAAAAACGTATTTTGTCAATATGTCCTTGCCGTGCGCGCCGGGCATGTTTTTCGTGGCGTGCATTTTTGCGTGAGTGGGTCACTCATACACCAACGTTCGTTGATGTCAGGAGTGTAGGCCACTTAACTTTTTTGCAGCGAACGCTTGGGATATATGGGCGTGTTTTGCAGCAAAGAAACACCACTGTGAATTGAAATCCGGGCGTAGCGACCCCATATCGCGCCGGTCCTTGATCGACAGGCCGCCTCCACCGCACTGGAAAACGACATGCCGAAGATTAGGTTCCACAAGATCATCGCTGTAGCCGTTCTTGTCGCCACGGCCGCCTGGATCGCCACCGGCGAATTCGCCTCGGTCGGCAGCGCCAGCGAGGAGGCGCAGACCGTTGCCCAGCGGCCTGAAAACGCCCCTGCCGATGCGCAGGTCGTCACGGTCGCCAAGCCGCCGCGCGTCGACCATTCCCGCACCATCCGCGTTTCCGGACAGACGTCGGCCGACAAGCGCACGGCACTCGCCTCGCGCTCGGGCGGCATCATCACCGAACTGCCGGTCAGCAAGGGCCAGCACGTCAAGAGCGGTGAGCTGATCCTGCGCCTGGAGACGGAAGGCAAGGAAGCCGCCGTCGAGACGGCGCGCCAGGTTCTGGCGCAGCGCGAAGCCGAGTCCGAGGCGGCCAACCGCCTTGCCAAGAGCGGCAACCTCGCGCGCCTGCAGCTCGACAGCGCCCGCTCGGCTCTGGCCACCGCCCGATCGCAGCTCGAAGCGGCCGAGGCGGAGCTGGCCCGCATCACCGTGCGCGCGCCCTTCGACGGCGTGATCGACAAGGTGGATGTCGAGCTGGGCTCCTCGATCATGCAGGGCGCCGAGGTGGCGACGCTCCTGAAGCTCGATCCGATGATCGCCGTCGGCGAAGTGAGCGAGCACGACCTGGGATCGGTCGACATCGGCGACGAGGCCGACGTGCGGCTCGTCAACGGCAGCACGGTGAGAGGCAAGGTCCGCTTCGTCAGCCGCGAGGCCTCCGAGCAGACGCGCACGTTCCGCGTCGAGGTGGCGATCCCCAACGCCGAAGGGGCCATTCCCGCCGGCATGACCGCCGAGCTCGACATCCATGCCGAGCCGGTGGAGGCGGTGGCGCTGCCACGCTCCGTCGTCACGCTGAACCAGGACGGCGAATTGGGCGTGCGGGCCGTCGACCCGGAGAACAAGGTCGTGTTCTATCCGATCGACCTCGTCGACGACACACCCCGCGCCCTTTACCTCGCCGGCATTCCGGCCGAGGCCCGCGTCATCGTCTCGGGTCAGGACCTCGTCACCGAGGGCGAATTGGTGAAGGCCCAGCCGGCCGATGAAAAGCTGATCCAGGAACTGGCGGGCATGCTCGCCCCCGAACTGAACTAGCCTGGACCGTGTCCCGTGCCGCCGAAGGCGGCGGGACCGTCCGACAGTCCGTTTCATGCGTTTTCGGAGGGGAACCGTTGCGGGTCCGATCCGGCCACGCCCTGCGCCAGCAGCGACACCCGATAGGAATCCGTGATGGATATCGTCCGCATCGCAATTCAAAACGCCAGGCTCACCTTATCCATCCTGCTGTTCTTCGTGATCGCCGGAGCGCTGGCCTATGTCAGCATCCCGAAGGAAGCCGAGCCCGACGTTCCGATCCCGATCATCTATGTGAGCCTGACCTATCAGGGCATCTCACCGGAAGATTCCGAGCGGCTCTTGCTGAGGCCCGTCGAGACGCGCCTGAAGAGTCTCGAGGGCGTCAAGGAAATGCGCTCCTCGGCCTATCAGGGCGGCGGCTTCGTGCTGGTGGAGTTCCAGGCGGGCTACGATTTCTCCAACGCCATCGAGGACGTGCGCGCCAAGGTGGCCGATGCCAGGCGCGACCTGCCGCAGGGCGCCGAGGAGCCGACGGTCCACGAGGTCAACATCTCGGAATTCCCGATCCTCGTCGTGACGCTCGCCGGCAACCTGCCGGAGCGCGTGCTGTCGACCGCCGCGCGCGAATTGCGCGACCGCATCGAGGAGATCCCCGGCGTGCTCGAAGGCACGCTGCAGGGCTCGCGCGACGAACTCGTCGAGGTGCTCATCGACCCGATGAAGCTCTCCTCCTACGGCCTTCAGCTCGACCAGCTCATCAACGCCGTCGGCGCTTCAAACAGCCTGGTCGCCGCCGGCTCTCTGGAAGGACAGGCCGGCCGCTATGCGGTCAAGGTGCCGTCGCTGATCGAGACCGTCGACGACGTCGCCAATCTGCCGATTGTCTCGAGCCCCAATGCCGTGGTCCGCGCCCGCGATCTCGCGGCCATCCGCTCGACCTTCAAGGACGCCGAGACGGTGACCCGCCTGAACGGCAAGAAGGCGATCGCCATCGAGGTGAAGAAGCGCGTCGGCGCGAACCTGGTGGAGACGGTGGATATGGTCAAGGCCGCCGCCCAGACCTTCCAGGAGAGCACCGGCGGCAAGATCACCGTGTCCTACAGCCAGGACAAGTCGGTGATGATCCGCGACATGCTGAGCGACCTGCAGAACCACGTGCTGATCGCCGTCATCCTGGTTTTCATCGTCGTCCTCTACACCTTGTCCGGCCGCGCCTCGCTGCTGATCGGCCTGGCCGTGCCCGCTTCCTTCCTGATGGGCATCTATGCCCTCTCGCTGGGCGGCTTCACGGTCAACATGGTGGTGCTGTTCAGCCTCATCCTGGCCGTCGGCATGCTGGTCGACGACGCGATCATTGTCACCGAGTTTGCCGAACGGCGCATGTCGGAAGGCATGGACAAGGCGCAGGCCTTTGAACTGGCGGCCAAGCGCATGGCCGGCCCGGTGATCGCCGCGACGATGACCCGTGTCGCCGCCTTCTCGCCGCTGCTGTTCTGGCCCGGCATCGTCGGCGAGTTCATGAAATACCTGCCGATCACGCTGATCGTGACGCTTTCGGCGTCGATGATCTACGCGCTGATCTTCACCCCGACGCTGGGAGCGATCTTCGCCAAGGCGCATGTGGAGGAGGAGCCGAAGCCGGACGGCTGGTACATGGGCCTCGTCAAGCAGGCAGTGCGCTTCCCCAAGACCGTGCTTCTGCTGACCGTGGGCCTGCTCGGCGGCGTCATGTACACCTATTCGCAGTACGGCGCGGGTGTCGAGTTCTTCCCCAATGTCGAGCCCGAATACGGGCTGATGTATGTCCACGCGCGCGGCAACCTGTCGCTCGACGAGATGGACCGCCTGGTGAAGCCCGCCGAGGAGAAGCTGCTCAACTGGCCGGGCATCGAATCGGTCTACACCCGCATCGGCAAGACCCGCGGCGGCGGCCAGGACATCGACGAAGACGTCATCGGCGTCATCCAGTACGAGTTCATCGACTGGCGCGAACGCGAACCGGCCAGCAAGATCCTGAACGACCTGCGTGCCGAGCTCGCCGGCACGCCCGGCGTGGAGATCGAGGTGCGCGTTCCCGATGCCGGACCGCCCACCGGCCAGCCGATCCAGATCCGCCTTTCGGCGGCCGATCCGAAGGGCCTGAACGAGCAGGCGGCCGAGGTCGCAAGGACGATCACCGGCATTGCGGGCGTCATCGACGTGTCGGACGGCCTGCCGCCGCCCGGCATCGACTGGGCGATCAATGTCGATCGCGCCAAGGCCGCGCAATACGGCATCAGCCCGGTCTCGGTGGGTACCGTGGTGCAGCTTGTCACCAACGGCCTCAAATTGTCGGAATACCGCCCCGCTGGCGTCGACGACGCGGTGGACATACGCCTGCGCCTGCCGGAAGACCGGCGCACCTTGTCGGCTCTCGACCAGTTGCGCGTGCAGACGGCCAAGGGGCCGGTGCCGATCTCCAATTTCGTCACCCGCGATCCCGAACGCTCGACCGGCATCCTGAACCGCATCGACGGTCAGCGCACGATCGTCGTCAGCGCCAACATCGCCAGCGATTTCCAGGTGGCGGCGGTGCAGGCGAACGTGACCCAGGCGCTGAACGACATGGACCTCGGCGCGACGCGCTGGAAGCTGGCCGGCTCCAACGAGGAAAGCGAGGAGGCGAGCGCCTTCCTGTCGAAGGCATTCGGTGCGGCGATCTTCCTGATCTTCATCGTGCTGCTCGCCCAGTTCAACAAGTTCACCAGCGTGTTCCTGGTGCTGATGACCGTGGTGATGGCGACCATCGGCGTGTTCCTGGGGCTGCTGATCACCGGCCAGGCCTTCGGCATCGTCATGTCGGGCATCGGCGTCATCGCCCTGGCCGGCGTGGTGGTGAACAACAACATCGTGCTGATCGACACCTATGATCGATTGCGGCACGAGGGCTGGAAGAAGCAGGAGGCGATCCTCCAGACCTGCCGCGAGCGCGCCCGTCCGGTCATGCTGACGGCCATCTCGGCCGTGCTCGGCGTGCTGCCGATCGCCTTCGGGCTCGGTCTCGAACTGTTCCACCACGAGGTGACGATCGGCGCACCGTCGACGCAGTGGTGGATCTCGCTGTCGGGCGCCATCGTCTATGGCCTGTCCTTCGCGACCGTCCTGACGCTGATCGTCACGCCATCGGCGCTGATGGTGTTCACCCGCGAGACGCTGCCGGCCGACCAGAAGCGGCGCAACCTCCTCGACCGCCTGTTCCGCCGCCGGCGGAAGGGCGACGAGGAGCCGGTGGCGGACAATGCGGACGCTCCGGCCGGCGCCTATCCGAAGGCGGCGGCGGAATAGGGCCTTTCGCGGTCGGGCGGAGACGCGCGGCAGCCCATGACGTGGAAGTTGAAAGCCCGGCGTTCCGATGGAACGCCGGGCTTTTTCCATGCGATGCGCCGGGATTGCCGGGCGCCCCGGCGAGCCCGAAGGGAACCCCATCAACGCCCGAGCGTTGATCTCATCAGATCGAGCTTGAACGGAATCAAGCAGGTCGGGTGGTCCGACCGGCGGCGGCGCCGGCATTCCACCCTCGTGGTTCTAGTGGTCTGACCGAAACAGATGGTACCCATCTGTTTCGATAAGTCAGCCCACAAGCTGTTGATCTGGTGGGGCGATTTTCCCAACAGATGGGAACCATCTGTTGGGATCGCACCACTAGGCTCACCATGAGGGGCCGGCAAGCGCCTGCGTTCCGGCTTGACTGAAATTGTACCGCTTTAGCGAGGACACCATCATGACGCTCGGGACACTTCTGATCATCATCCTCATCCTGATCCTGATCGGGGCGATACCGGCCTGGCCCTATTCGCGCGGCTGGGGCTACGGTCCCTCGGGCATTCTGGGCCTGATCCTGGTGATCGCCCTGATCCTGATGCTGATGGGACGGATTTGATACGATAGCATTTGCAGTCAGGTGGACTCACCGAACGTCCGCATAAATGCGGAAAAACAATAGGACAAAGCGTCCTTTGT
>NZ_JANKOF010000026.1 GCF_024655565.1 Nitratireductor sp. ZSWI3
GCGCTCGCCCCTCACCCTTACCCTCTCCCCGCTCGCGGGGAGAGGGGGCCGTCAGCGTCGGAACCAAGCCTGGAAAACACGAAAACCTTGCGTGAGCGCCCCCCTCTCCCCGCGTGCGGGGAGAGGGTAAGGGTGAGGGGCGAGCGCCGCCCTTGATCCGTATCACCATCAGCGCATGTTCTCTTCATCATTCGAACTGCTTGGCACGAAGCGCATCTCCGATGTGTCCACCGGATCGACAAGACGCGCATCGAGCACCGCCAGAACGGTTTCAAGCACCTGCTCCCGCTCCTTCAGCACATCGACATTCCAGAAACGCAGCACGGACCATCCTCTTTCGTTCATGAAGCTGTCGCGATGCCGATCCGCATAGCTCCCGGCATGTTGGCTGCCATCGACCTCGACCACAAGCCGCCGCTCCCGGCAGGCGAAATCGGCGAAATACGGCCCCACCGGAAGCTGCCGGACGAACTTGTATCCGTTCAAGCGGCGATTTCTCAATTCCGACCACATCGCTTCTTCGGCGTCGTTGTCGGCCTGCCGCAGGCTGCGCGCCTTCCCGGTCTTGTGGCGATCGGCATTGCGCATGGTGCCCGCCCCTCACCCTTACCCTCTCCCCGCAGGCGGGGAGAGGGAGACATTTGGGTTGGCGCCCTTCATCTCCTCGATCTCGCGCACGGCGCGTTCGCGTAGGCGCTGGTCGCGCACCAGGGCGGCGACGGCCGCGTCGTCGGAACGGTCGGAGTAGCGGAATTCAGAATCGGCGTAACGGTTGATCTCCTGCATCACCATGGCCATGGTGAAGGGCTTGCGGAGCTCGGCGATCATCGCCTTCTTGTCGTCATAGCCCTTGCGCATGAAGGCCTCGGGCGTCTCGAACCATGCGTCCGGCAGTTCGATGTCCATCGCCCGCATCTTGATCGCGTCGGTGATGTTCTTGATCGCCCGGCCGGTAAAGCGCGGCTCGGCCAGCTTGATCTCATGCAGATAGGCACCGATGTCGGCGAGCGTCTTCGGCTCGCCGCGCGAATCCAGGAAGCGCTCGTATACTTTCTGCAAGCCCTCTTCCTGCGGCTTCGAGTGCGCCTCATAGGCCGTCTCCACCGCGCGCTTGATCTCCTGCGTGGCGTAGAGCTGGTGCTTGCCGAGCGGGATGGAATGGTTCTTGCCCGCGAGCAGCACGAAGATGTCGACGTAATCCTCGAGCGTCTGCGGCCCATCGACCAGCCAGCGTGCCCCGGCCCTCTGGCGCAGCGCATCGTCGACGTTTTCGGGATAGTTGGAGAACATGCCGAACGAGCAGTTGCCGCGGATCACGGTGCCGGCGCCGGCAAAACTTTCCATCAGGACGCCCGTCACCTCCTGCTGGCCGGCCGAGGCCCGGTCGTCCGAGCGCTTGGCCGCCACCTGGTCGATATCGTCGATGGTGCCGAAGCCGATCGCCCTCGGGCTCATGACGTTCTCGACGAACTGCTTGCAGTTCTGGCCGGATTTGCCCTGGTAGGAAGAAATCTGGTCGACGCCGAAATTCTCGTAGTGGAAAGGCACGCCCGCCACCTGGCAGTAGTCGTTCAGAAGGCCCGCCGTCATCTGGATGAGGATGGTTTTGCCGGTCCCCGGGGCCCCGTCGCCGATGAAGGTGAACAGAAAGCCGCCCAGTTCTACGAAGGGGTTGAGCTGGCGGTCGAAATCATAGGCCATCAGCATCTTGGCAAGCTTCATGGCCTGGAACTTGGCGATGTGGTTGCCGATGATCTCGTCCGGCTTCTTGAACGTCATCACCAGGGGCTTGCGCTTCTGCCCGGGTGCGACGTCGAAACCGTCGAGCGTGAAATCGTCGGCGTCGAGGCGCATATGGGCATTCTCGAACGCGCCGAGACCGGAGAAGCGGCTCCTGCGCTGCAACAGCCCCTCGATCGCCACCCGCGCCAGGGCGCGGGCGCGGACCGTCATCGCCGCCTCGTCCTGGGCGCCGGCCACGGTGCCGTCGAGCGCCGCGACCACGCTCTTGAGAGCGTCCTGCGGCGTGTCGAAGGCGAAGTCCGGCTCCGGCGTGTCGTTGGCCGGCTCCGCTTCGGCGTCGAGCATCTGCAGAAGATAGGAGGAAAGCGTGAAGGCGGCGACATAGGCCGATGCCTGCAGCAGCCCGTGATAAAGATGCGCCGCATCGCCCTCGAGCGGGCTGCGGGCGTTCCTTTCCTGCAGGCTCTCGAGCTCGGTCGACCGGGCGAAAACGTCGGCGACGGCCAGTGCGACGGCCACGCCGCGCCGCGCGCGATAGAGCAACGCATGCTGGGCGATGGAGAGCATCGGGTCGCCCTGGCGCACCGCCGCAATGGTCTTGGCGAGTTCCACCTCGCGCGTCCGGCGCAAGGCTCCGGTGGACACGGTGGAGACGAAGCGGCGGCCGGTGCCGGCAAGCTCGGTCTTCGAGCGCCCGCCATCGGCTTCCATCACCACGAAGCGCGTAACGAGGCTCTGCGCGGTGGCGCGGTGCTTCTCGATGTCCTTCTCGTCGATGGAGGTCAGGCCGGTGTCCATGAAAGCTCCTCGTGATGCAAAGCTCGAGACTGCCCCTCGGTGGTGCCGGGCGCGGCGCTACACATCGGTGATCACCTTCCCGCCCGAGATCACATGCACGTCGTAGCCGTCGAAGATCTTCTGCGCCTCGCCGGCGGCGTAAAGCGCCTGATAGGCCTCATGGGGCACCAGGGCGTGCTGCTCGTAGGCGCTGACGCCCATGCGCGCCGCCTCCAGATCGTCGGTGTCGATGAAGAATTCGTCACGCGCCGGCTCGCTCGACCACAGGCCGCGGCGGGCCGGGCGCTCCGCCTTGGAATAGACCTCCTGCACGGTCCAGGTGAGGAGCCAGGCGTTGTCCTGGCGGCGCACCTTGGAAAGAACCTCCGAGACCGTGGAATTGTTCTCGGTGATACCCGACGTGTAGAACGGGCCGAGCACGACACGGCGCAACTGCTTGGGGTGCAGCGTGTCGAAATCCTTGTCGAGATTGCTGGCGATGGTCGCCGGCGACAGGGCATAGGCGGAGTTCTTCTCGGTGAAATCATCGAACTGGTGGGCCAGCTCCGGATTGAGCAGGCCGCCCACCGGCAAGCCGATCTCGACCTTGTCGTTGAGCTTGCCGTCACCGGTCACAAGGGCCTTGATCATCGCCGGCGAGGAATCCTCGACCGCCGCCATGTAGACCATGGGCAGGTTCGAAGACCCGTCGAACGCGCCCCAATGGACGAGGTAGTAGGGCCGCTTCGTCTTCGGGTTGACCGAGACGCGAACCGTTTCGGGCAGGATGAAGGGGGAGAAGATCTTTCCCTGCTTGACCTCCTCCAGATAGAGACGCTCTGCCATGGACCGCTGGAGCTCGGCGGGAAAGGCGCGGTGCCGCAAGATGAAGTCGACCATCTCGGCGCGCAATTCATCCGGCGCGGAGATGCCTGCAAGCCGCTGGTCGGCCTGGCGCTTGTCGTTCTCCAGTTCGAGGACGCTTTGGAACACGGGATAGCCGCTCTCGGCGCGCTGGATGCGGAACTTGTCCATGAAGCCCAGCCGGTTGCGCCAGCAGGCGAAGGAGCGCTCGAGCCGGCCGATATAGGGCGCCACCACCTCGGCGACGAGCCCGTGGGTCTGGAAGGGCGAGGCGGAGCGGTCGCCGAAATAGACGCCCAACCCTTCGAGCGCGGCGGCGATGGCCTCGAAATAGCGCGCGGCGGCGTCAGTGGCGGCGGTCATGCAAAAGACCTGTTCTGGGACCCTGGCGCCCGCCCCTCATCCGCCTGCCGGCACCTTCTCCCCGTGAACGGGGAGAAGGAGGATGGTGGCAACGTGGAAGTCCCCCTCTCCCCGCATGCGGGGAAAGGGTGCGGGGCGAGGCCCGGCATTGAGAGTCTGTGCACCGGCACGCCATCACGCCCGCACGTAGTTGGCCGCGTCGTGCTTCTTCATCACCTCTTCGAAGCGGCGGGCGAAGGCATCGTCGGCCAGCTTCTTGCGACGCTGGATATCGGCGGTGGTGACCATGTTCTTCTCGTGCAGTTCGAGCAGGTCCCCGATGTGGCGCTGAGCGGCCGCACCGATGCCGGCCATGGTCTCCTCGGCGGTGTTGTCGACCTTGGAACCCAGCGTGTTGATGCGATGGGCGACATCCTGCTGCGCCGCCGTCTTCAATGAATCCTCCAGCGCCTTGTAGAGAACGATGCGCTGCTCGGTGTCGATGGTAAGCTTGTTGATGAGCGTCGACTGGGCGGCGATCTGGTTGTTGAGCGAATCGACGAAGGTCTGGAACATCGAGGTGTAGCGTTCGAGCGTCTGGCTTTCGGCGAGAAGTTCCTGCTCCTTCGCCTGCGCCTCGTTGTAATCGGTGGCGAGCTTCGAGCGCTCGCCCTCGAGTTGCGTCCGCTCCTTCTGGCTGGTGGAGGCCGCGATCCGGTTCTCGACGTCGAGCAGCATCGGGTTCAGTTCCTCGATCCGCTTCTGCGTCGCCTCGAGATTGCCCATGGCCGCCTTGCGTCGCTCGATCACCTTGGCAAGGCTTGCCTCGGAGGTCTTATAGCGCTCCTCGAGCACCTGCCTCTGATCCTTCAGGATGCCGGTGATGGTGTCGGATTTGGCCAGCAGTTCCTGCAGGTTGCCTGCCAGCGACATGTTGCGCACGCGTTCGGTGCGCATGCGCTGCTTCCGCTGCTTGGAGAAGACGCCGATGAAATTCTCCCAGCCCGTATAGGACTTCATGCTCTCGAACTCCGAGCCGAAGACGTTGGTCGCGTCCTCCAGGCCGATGATCAGGTCGGCGATGTTGGCCTCCATCACCTTCTGCTGCTGCAGCACGTCGGAGATGCGGGCATTCTCGATGTCGAAATCGGCCTGGCCGATCTTCTCGTCGGTGCGGGCGAGCTTGTCGAGAACGGTGCCCGACTGCTCGATCTTGCCGCGCATCTCCTCGACCACCTCGCGGGTCCTGGCGATCTCGGTGTCGAAATTCTGCAACGTGGCCATGGCGATACGCTCCGCGGGTGTCAGGGTCGCGAAAATATATGTGGGCCGGCTGCCGATTGAAAGACGTTACCGGCTTCGACGCACAATTCCTCGAAAGCTGTCGAAGCGCCGCTCTGGCGTCGTTCCTTATGGCGCAAGAGGCTGAAATCACGCCCTGCGAGCCTGATTCCCGCCACCTTGAGAAACCCCTGCTCGATGAGCGGCCCGGCGGCGGCCATGGAGACGGCGGCGGCGCAGGACCCCTCCCGCACGGCCGACAGAACCGCCTCGTTGGAAGGAAAGGCCATCGCGACGACGAGCCGCTCCGGCTCGACGCCCAGCCCCCTCAGCGCAGCTTCGAACGCCGTGCGCGTGCCGGAACCCTCTTCGCGCATGACCCAGGCCGTGCCCTCGGCAAGCTCATGCGGGGCGAGCCAGCGCCCGTCGGCCCAGGGATGGCCGGGCGCGACAACCACCGACAGCACGTCGCGGTCCACTCGGCGAACCGACAGTGCCGGCTCGTCCACCTCGCCCTCCACCAGGCCGACCTCCGCGACGCCTTCCAGCATGGCCTCGGCCACCATGCGCGTGTTGCCGACGGTGAGCGTCAGCGCGATGCCGGGAAAGCGCTCGTGAAAGCGCATCATCACCGGCGGCAGCCAGTAGCTGGCGATGGTCTGGCTGGCATGGATGCTCAGCGCGCCGCGCCTCAGGCCACCGAGTTCCGACAGCATCGTCTCCGCCGAGCGCACGCGCGACAGCGTCGCCCGAGCCTCGCCGAGAAAGACCCTGCCGACCGCCGTCAGCTCGATGCGGCGGCCGACACGGTGGAAAAGCTCGACGCCGTAATAGCTTTCCAGCGCCCGGATGGCCGAGCTGACCGCCGACGGCGTGCGGCCCACCGCGGCGGCGGCGCGGGTCAGATGTTCGCGTTCGGCGACGGCGACGAAGATCTGCAATTGTTCGAAAGTCATAGCATTCGTTCGATTTGATCTAACGATCCATGCCATAATATTCGATTGAAGTCGACAAATCCGCATGCGACCAGTGAAGCCTCACCGTTTCGGCAGGATCATGCAGTCGCTTCGCCACCCTCTCTCGCTTCTTCCGGGCGTTCTCCTCTCCGCGGCCGTTGCGGCGCTGGCGCTGGCCTTCGCCTGGGTCGAGCGCGCCTGGCTCGGGGAAGCCTGGCTCGAAGGGCTGGTGCTGGCGATCCTCCTCGGCGCGGCGGCGAGCGCCTTCGCACGAAAGGTGCCGGCATTCGCAGCCGGCGTCGACTTCTGCGCCAGGACCGTGCTGGAGATCGCCATCGTCCTGCTCGGCGCCTCGATCAGCATCAGTGCGCTCGGACAGGCCGGCCTGGCGCTCGTCGGAGGCATCGTCGCCGTCGTGGCGATCTCGCTGGCATCCGGCTATGCGATCAGCCGCGCGCTCGGCCTGTCGCCACGCCTTGCGACTCTGGTGGCCTGCGGCAACTCGATCTGCGGCAACTCGGCGATCGCCGCGGCGGCCCCGGTGATCAAGGCGGAATCGTCCGAGATCGCCGCCTCCCTCTCCTTCACAGCCTTCCTCAGCATTCTGGCCGTGCTTCTGCTGCCCGTCCTCTATGCGGCCTTCGGCATGAGCGCCGTTCAGTCCGGGATCTTCGCCGGCCTCACCGTCTACGCGGTCCCGCAGGTGCTCGCCGCGGCGGCGCCGGCCGGCCCTGTCGGCATCCAGATCGGCACGCTGGTCAAGCTGGTGCGCGTGCTGATGCTCGGACCGGTGATCTTCCTGCTCGGCCTGGTGCACGGCCGCCGCGCGGGCAGCCGCATGCCGCTGCGCCAGATGATCCCGTGGTTCATTGCCGGTTTCGTCGCGATGATGGCGCTGCGCTCCCTCGCCCTGATCCCGCAGACGGTCCTGCCGGCCGTGGAAACGGCATCCGGCCTTCTGACCATCGTCGCCATGGCCGCCCTCGGCCTGACGGTGGACATGCGCAGCGTGATGAAGAGCGGCGTCCGCATCGTGCTCGCCGCCCTGCTCTCGCTCGGCGTGCTCAGCCTCGTCAGCTTTGGACTGATCGCCATGCTCGGCGTTGCGTGAAGCCGCTCACTCGGCGCCGCGCGAGCTCCCGGCGAAACCGACCAGATCTTCGGCCCGCCAGCGGCCCATTTCTTCCTCCCAGTGCCTCCGGCAGAGGGATACATAGACTTCCTTGCCGATCGCGACCTGCGCGCCGGTTCTGGCCACCTTGCCGTCGGGACCGAGACGGACGACCATCGTCGCCTTGCGGCCGCAGCGGCAGATGGTGCGCACCTCGCGCAATTCGTCGGCAAGGGCGAGGAGCGCCTGCGAGCCGGAAAACAGATTGCCCTGGAAATCGGTCCTGAGGCCGTAGCACATGACCGGAATGCCGAGCCGGTCGGCAACGCGCGCCAACTGCCAGACCTGCTCCTCCTCCAGAAACTGCGCCTCGTCGACGAACACGCAGTGAATGGTGGTGTGCGCATGGTGCTCGGCGATGCGGGCATAAAGGTCGTCGCCGTCGCGGAACATCTCCGCATCCGCTTCCAGCCCGATGCGCGAGGAGATGTAGCCGGCATCTTCCTTGCGGTAATGGCCGGCGACGAACAGCATCGTCGTCATGCCGCGCTCACGATAATTGTAGGAAGCCTGCAGGAGCATGGTCGTCTTGCCGGCGTTCATCGTCGCGTAATGGAAATAGAGTTTGGCCATCGCCCGTCGCCCGTCCGTTTCGCTCCATAAACAACAGTCGCCCCGGCAAGGGAACGGTGCGGCAAACGTCATCCACGGGAATGCGTCGCAGATGGCGCCGCATATGGCGCAGAAGGACAATCCTTTCCGCTTGCGGCAGCCCCGAAATGGTGCTTGCCTTTGAACAAATGAGCAAAGCCGGTTAAGACCGCGCTGCGCCGCACAACAACCACAGAGGAGAGGAACCCATGTTACCCAGCCGCATGACGGCAATCGTTCTTGGACTTGCCGCGAGCTGCACGGCAGGCACGGCCCTCGCCGCGGATCCGGATTCGTGCAAATCCGTGACCTTCTCCGACGTCGGTTGGACCGACATAACCGCCACCACCGCCACCGCCACGGTGGTGCTCGAGGGGCTGGGCTACGAGCCGGAAACGCAGGTGCTTTCCGTGCCGGTCACCTACGCCTCCCTGAAAAACAAGGACATCGACGTTTTCCTCGGCAACTGGATGCCGACCATGGAAGCCGATATCGCGCCCTATCGCGAGAACGGCACGGTGGAGACGCTGGTGACCAATCTGGAAGGCGCGAAATACACGCTCGCCGTGCCCCAGTACACCTACGATGCGGGC
Organism: Nitratireductor sp. ZSWI3; assembly: GCF_024655565.1. Classification (GTDB taxonomy): domain Bacteria; phylum Pseudomonadota; class Alphaproteobacteria; order Rhizobiales; family Rhizobiaceae; genus Nitratireductor. Next base: position 8,319 of record NZ_JANKOF010000026.1, read on the forward strand.
CTGAAGAGCTTTGCCGACATCGCCAAGTTCGCCGACAAGCTGGACGGCAAGATCTACGGGATCGAGCCCGGCAATGACGGCAACCGCCTGATCCTCGACATGATCGAGCAGAACCAGTTCGACCTGAAGGGCTTCGAGCTTGTGGAAAGCTCCGAAGCCGGCATGCTCTCGCAGGTGCGTCGCGCCGTCGGCGCGAAGAAGGACGTGGTGTTCCTCGGCTGGGAGCCGCACCCGATGAACGCCAACATCGACATGGCGTATCTGGAAGGCGGCGATGACGTGTTCGGCCCCGATTATGGCGGCGCGACCGTCCACACCAACACCCGCGCGGGCCTCTCCACCGATTGTCCCAATCTCGGCAAGCTGTTCAAGAACATGGTCTTCTCCCTGCAAATGGAGAACGAGATCATGGGCAGGATCCTCGATGACGGCGAGGATCCGCAGAAGGCGGCAAGCGGGTGGCTGAAGGCCAATCCCGATGCGCTCGGCCCCTGGCTCGAGGGCGTGACGACCATGGCGGGCGAGCCTGGGCTCGACGCCGTGAAAGCGCATCTGGGCCTGTAACCCTCCTCCGCGGGCGCTCGGCCGTCGACGGTCGGGCCGCCCCTGCCGGCGCCTTCCTCTTCTCCTCGTCCGGCGCGGTGCCGGTCGGAAATTCCCGGGCACTGCCGGCCCGATCCGAACCGCATAAGAAGAAATCCCAGACAAGGAACCGACCTCGCCCATGGACCCGCTCTCCGAATGGATCGCAGACTGGAAGATTCCCATCGGCCGATGGGGACGTGACTTCTTCGACTTCCTGACCACCAATTTCGCCTGGCTGTTCGACACGCTCGCATCCGTCCTGGCCGACATACTCGACGGCCTGGTTGACCTGCTGCTGGCGGTGCCGCCGATCCTGCTGGTGCTGGCGGTCGCCGCCATCGCCTACGGCCTGCAGCGCTCCTGGAAGCTGGCGCTTGCCGTGGCGCTCGGCCTGCTGTTCATCATCAACCAGGGGCTCTGGAAAGAGACCATCGAAACGCTCGTGCTGGTCGTGGCGGCAGCCGCCGTCTCGATGGCGATCGGCGTGCCGGTCGGCATCTGGGCGGCGCACAACCAGCGGGTCTACCAGTTCCTGCGGCCGATCCTCGACCTGATGCAGACCCTGCCGACCTTCGTCTACCTGATCCCCGTGCTGATCCTCTTTGGGCTGGGAGCGGCTCCCGGCCTGATCGTCACGGTGATCTTCGCCGCACCGGCGCCGATCCGCCTCACCTATCTCGGCATCACCTCGGTGCCGCAGCCGATGCTGGAGGCCGGCCAGGCCTTCGGCGCCACCAAGGGGCAATTGTTGTGGAAGGTGGAACTGCCGGCCGCCCTCCCCTCGATCATGGCCGGGCTCACCCAGTGCATCATGCTGTCGCTGTCGATGGTCGTCATCGCCGCATTGATCGGCGCCGACGGGCTCGGCAAGCCCGTGGTGCGCGCGTTGAACTCGGTCAACATACCGCTCGGCCTGGAGGCCGGCCTTGCCATCGTGGTTCTGGCGATCATCCTAGACCGCATCGCCCGCATCGAGAGAGGGAGCGACCGATGACGGCGGCGATCGATTTCCAGGCGGTCGACATCCTGTTCGGCACAGAGCGGCAGAAGGCCGACGCGCTGCCCCTGGTGGATGCCGGGAAAAGCCGCGCCGAGATCCTCTCCGAGACCGGAGCCGTGCTCGGCTGTGCGGGCTGCGACCTGACCGTCGAGCGCGGCGAGATCTCCGTGCTGATGGGTCTGTCGGGCTCGGGCAAGTCGACGCTGCTGCGCGCCGTCAACCGTCTCAACACGGTGGCGCGCGGCCATGTCGTCGTGCATGACGGCGACTGGCAGGCCGATGTGGTGACCTGCTCGCAGACGGAGTTGCGCAAGATCCGCCGCGAATGCGTGGCGATGGTGTTCCAGCAATTCGCTCTGCTGCCATGGCGCACCGTGGCGGAAAATGTCGGCTTCGGGCTGGAGCTCGCCGGCGTTCCCGCCAAGGAGCGGCAGGAACGCGTCATGGCGCAGCTCGAGCTGGTGCACCTGACGGACTGGGCCGGCAAATATGCCCACGAGCTTTCCGGCGGCATGCAGCAGCGCGTCGGCCTTGCCCGTGCCTTCGCGACGCAAGCGCCGATCCTGCTGATGGACGAGCCCTTCTCGGCGCTCGATCCCCTGATCCGCACCAAACTGCAGGATGAGCTCCTCGAACTTCAGGAGCGCCTGAAGAAAACCATCCTGTTCGTCAGCCACGACCTCGAGGAAGCGCTGAAGATCGGCAACCGCATCTCCATCATGGAGGGCGGGCGCATCGTGCAGACCGGCGCTCCGGAGGACATCGTCCTGAGACCGGAAAACGACTATGTGCGCGACTTCATCGCCAATGTGAATCCGCTCTCGGTGCTGACGGCCTGGAACGTGATGCGCGACGTGCGCGACCTTGAAGCCGCCGGCGAAGGCTGGCTGTGGCTCGACCGCCGGCAGACGACGCGCTTCAAGTTCGACGAGAACATGCTGGTGGTGGACGCCGAACGCAACGGCGAGCCTGCGATCTGGGTCTCCTGCGACAACATTGAGCGCCTGCCGGAGGACCGGCCCAAGGTCTATTGGGCAAGCGCCGGCACACCACTGAAGACAGTGATGCAGGCGATGCACCAGTCGAAGACGGCGCCGGTGGCGCTGTTCGACGAGGCCTCGCGCTTCGTCGGATCGATCGGCATCCGCGACGTGCTGCGGGCGGTGATCAGGCGGTAGGCGGGAGCGAGCGCTCCTCATCCGCCTGCCGGCACCTTCTCCCCGCCTGCGGGGAGAAGGAGGATGGTTGCGACGTCGAAGACTCCCTCTCCCCGCAAGCGGGGAGAGGGTGAGGGGCGAGTTCCACCCCCACCTTCCCCCGCCCAAAATCCGTCGCTACTGTGCCGGCGATAAAACCTGAGGAGATGTATCCATGAATCCATCCGGCATTGTTGCGATCGTCACCGGTGGCGGCTCGGGGCTCGGGGAAGCCACGGCGCGTGCGCTTGCGGCCAGAGGCGCGAAGGTGGCGCTTGCCGATGTCGGCATGGAACGGGCCGAGAAGGTGGGCACGGAGATTGGCGGTATCGCCGTCAGATGCGACGTCACCAGCGCCGAGGACGGCGAGAACGCCGTCGCCACGACTACGGCCAAGCTCGGTGCTCCGCGCATCCTCGTCAACTGCGCCGGCATCGCCATCGCCATGAAGACGGTTGGCAAGGACGGGCCGCATCCGCTCGACCTCTACCGCAAGGTGATCGAGATCAACCTGATCGGCTCCTTCAACATGATCCGCCTCTTCGCCGCGCAGGCACAGGAGCTGGAGCCGCTCGACGGCGGCGAGCGCGGCGTGATCATCAATACGGCGTCCGTCGCCGCTTTCGACGGCCAGATCGGCCAGGCCGCCTACTCCTCGTCGAAAGGCGGCATCGTCGGCATGACGCTGCCCATCGCCCGCGACCTGTCGCGCGCCGGCATCCGCGTCTGCACCATCGCGCCCGGTATCTTCAAGACGCCGATGATGGCCGGCCTGCCGGAAGAGGCGCAGGCCTCGCTCGGCCAGCAGGTGCCCTTCCCGCCCCGGCTCGGCGAGCCGTCGGAATATGCGAGCCTTGCCTGCCACATCGTCGAGAACCAGATGCTGAACGGCGAGACGATCCGCCTCGACGGCGCCATCCGCATGGCGCCGAAATAGGCCTCGATGAACGGCGCGCGCAAAGGACCGCTGAGCGGCCTCGCCGTCATCGAGATGGCGGGGCTCGGGCCGGTACCGCTCGCCGGCCTCATGCTCGGCGAAATGGGCGCCGAGGTGCTGCGCATCGAACGCAAGGATGCGCGCCGCGCCTTCCTGAACGTGCCGCCGCAATACGATCTCGACCGGCATGGCCGGAACATCCTCAAGCTCGACCTCAAGCACGAGGAGGGGTGCGCTGCGCTTCTGAGGCTGGTCGAGGGCGCCGACGTGCTGATCGAGGGCTTCCGCCCCGGCGTGATGGAGCGGCTGGGCGCCGGGCCTGAGGTTGCGCTGGCGCGCAACCCGCGCCTCGTCTACGGGCGCATGACCGGCTTCGGTCAGGACGGCCCGCTTGCCGCCCGCGCCGGCCACGACCTCACCTATCTCGCTTATAGCGGCATCCTGTCGATGATCGGTCGCAAGGGCGAGCCGCCCGTACCGCCGCTCAACCTCGTCGGCGACTACGGCGGCGGCACGATGTTCCTGGTCGCCGGCGTGCTGGCCGCCCTTGTCGAGCGGGCTGGGTCGGGCAAGGGGCAGGTGGTGGATGCGGCGATGGTCGATGGCGCCTCAATGCTCGCAGCGCCCTTCTTCGGCTTCTCCGCCACCGGCTTCTGGCGCCAGGAACGCGGCGCGAACCTGCTCGACGGCGGCGCCCCCTTCTACGACGCCTATGAGGCGGCCGACGGGGGCCACGTCGCCATCGCCTGCCTGGAGCCGCAGTTCTTCGCCGAATTCGCCCGCCTCCTGCCGCTCGATGCGTCGCTCGCCGGGGCGCAGTATGATGAGGCCCGCTGGCCCGAGATGCGCAAGGCCATCGCCGCGCGCATCAGGCAGAAGCCACGCGATGCATGGGCGGCGCTGTTCGAGGAGACCGATGCCTGCGTCGCCCCGGTCCTTTCGCCCGATGAGGCGGCAGGGCACCCGCACAACCGGGCACGCGGCACCCACTCCACCAAAGCCGGCTTCCTGCGCCCGGAACCCGCGCCGCGCTTTTCCCGCACGCCGGGCGAAAGGGCCGCCCCGGCGCGGCCGGCAGGATCGCTCGCCCGCTTCGGCATCGACGACGACGAACGACGCAGACTTGCGGCGGCCGGCATCATCGGCGATGGAGACGCTTCGAAAGATTGAGGCGGATATGAGCGAGAAAAAGAAAGACGTCCTCCTGGAAACCGACGCCGAGGCGATCCGCCTGGCGAAGACGCTGCTGCGCGCGGCGCGTTTCGGCGCGCTGGCGACCATCGATCCGGACGACGGGGCGCCCTTCGCGACGCGCGTCGCCACGGCGACGGATCTGGACGGCGCGCCGCTGATCCTCGTTTCCGGCCTTTCCGCCCACACCAGGGGGCTGGAGGCGGAAGGACGCTGCTCGCTGCTGCTCGGCGAACCCGGCAAGGGCGATCCGCTGGCGCATCCCCGCCTGTCGCTGAAGGCCACCGCCCGCAAGCTGGAGCGCGGCAGCGACGAGCAGGCGCGCGCCGAGCGCCGCTATCTCGCCCGGCATCCCAAGGCGCAGCTCTATATCGGCTTTCCCGACTTCGCGCTCTACCGGCTGGAGCCGCAGGCGGCGCTCCTCAACGGCGGTTTCGCCCGCGCCTACCGGCTGACCCGCGCCGAGCTCCTGAGCGGAGGAGACGCACTCGCTGCCCTGGCGGACAGCGAAGCCGGCGCCCTGAAGCACATGAACAGCGACCACGCCGACGCGGTGGAGAACTATGCCCGCCACTTTGCCCGCGCCGGCGCCGGCAAGTGGCGGCTTACCGGCATCGATCCGGACGGCATCGACCTGGCGCTGGGCGACGAAACGCGGCGCATATTCTTTGCCGAGCCGCTGAAGGACGGGGCCGCGATGCGCCCCACCCTCGTCGCCATGGCCAAGGAAGCACGTGCCGGGCTTGCGGAATGAACTCCGCCCTGATCCGCATCGACGATCCCGACGACCCGCGCATCGCCGCCTATCGAGACATCCGCGAGCGCGACCTCGTCGGCCGGCAGGGCCGCTTCGTCGCCGAGGGGCGCGTCGTGCTCAACGTGCTGTTCTCGACAAGCCGCTTCACGGCCGAAAGCGTGTTTCTGCGCGAGAACCGCGTTGCCGGCCTTGCCGACCTGCTCGCCAGCGTTCCTGCAGCGGTTCCGATCTATGTCGCAAGCGGCGCGGTGATGGACCGGATCGCCGGGTTCGAGATGCATCGCGGTGTGCTCGCCATCGGCCGCAAGCCGCAGACGGATGGCGGCGACCTGCTCGACGCCCTGCCTCGCGAGGCGCTGGTGGTGGCGCTGTCCGGCATCGCCAACCACGACAATATGGGCTCGATCTTCCGCAATGCGGCCTCCTTCGGCGCCGCCGCCGTTTTGCTGACCGGCGACTGCTGCGATCCGCTCTACCGCAAGGCGATCCGCGTCTCGGTGGGCGCGGCCCTGAAGGTGCCGTTCGCGCGCTTTGCCGAGGCGGACGGGCTGGCCGAGGCGCTCGAGGCGCGGAGCTTCTCGCTGCTGGCACTCAGCCCGCGCGGGCTGCGGGACATTGCCGAGGTGCGCCGCGCCGACCGGCAGGCGCTGTTCCTCGGCAGCGAGGGGCATGGCCTTTCAGCGGAGCTGATGCAGCGCCTGCCGACGGCACGGATTTCCATGATGGAGGATTTCGACAGCCTCAACGTGGCTGCCGCCTCCGCCATCGCCCTGCACAGGCTGTGGCGCGCGCCGGATAGGAGCATTTTGCAGTCAGGTGGAATCACCTGACGACCGCACAGATGCAGAAAAACAAAGAGACGGAACGGGAACAACGTTTCATGAAACGATGAACCGGTTCAGGTCGGAACGGGAAAGCCGCTCGCCGCCTATCTTGCGGCCGCCTCGCGCAAGGCCCGCACGCGGTCGGCAAGGCTGGCGGGCTGCTCGTCGCCCGAGGCGCTCTGTGCGCCCGAAAGCGCGGCGTCGATGGGCGAGCCCTCGCCCTCGAGCGCGGCTGTCAGGCTGAGCACCTCGGCAGCCAGCGTGCCGATCTGCTCGCGCAGCCGGGCATCCGTACCGGCATCGGCAGCCTCCTCGCCCGAAGCCGCCTGGCGGCTGCCGGCCGCCGACAATTCCGCCCGCAGCTTCTTGTTCTCCTTGAGGAGCTTCGACAGGCGCGTTTGCAGCTTCTCGCGCTCGGCAGCGAAGCTGTCCGCGGCCGGGGACGGCCCGCCCTCGCCGCCGGACATGAGGCTGCGCAGCTGCAGCGACTTGTCGGCCAGTTCCGTCGCCAGCCGATCGCGCTCCTCCTCCGCCTCCCGCAGCCGGAGCGAGGCCTGTGCCGACAGGCTCGCCTCGCTCGCCTGGCGGATCTCGGCGCGCAGGCGGGCAATCTCGCCTTCGCGGCGTTCCAGCTTTTCCTCGCGGTCGGAAAGCACGGTCATCTGCGCCTCCAGCTTTCTCTTGAGATCGGCATTGCGCTTCTGCTCCTCCTTCAGGGCGGTCTCGGTCTGCCTGTGCGCGGCGACTGCACCACGCATCCCGCTCACCGCTTCCTTGCGTTGGTCGCGCAGAACGCTCAGGTCGTCTTCCAGCTTGCGCACGTCGGTTTCACGCGCCGCGAGCTCGACCTGCCGGCTGCTCGCCGAAATGCGCTCCTCCTCGTGCATCTCCTCGAGCTGCGCGATCGCAGCCGCCCGCGTGTCGAGCTCGGCCTGGGCGGCCTGAAGCCGGTCGGAAAGATCTCCAATGGCCTTGGCCGCTTCCGCGAGTTCCGCTTCCTGGCCGGCGGTTTCCTGCTGCAGGCGGGCGATCGCCTCGTCCTGATCGGCCCGCCCCTGCGCAAGATCGGCGGCCTCGTTGCTGAGCCGCCCGATCTCGGCAAGCTGCCTGGATGCCTTCCGGTTGAGCGCCTCGATGTTCATCTCCAGCCGCCGCGCCGCCATCGCGTGACCGGCCCGCAAGCGGTCTTTCTCGGCTTCCAGCTCGTTGATGGACAGCGGCATCGAGGCCTCGATGCGCCGGGTGGTCAGAAAGACCGCACGACGCCACAGCACCGGCGCGGCCAGAAGCGCCAGGAAGCCTGCCGTGAAAAAACCGAACAGAAAAACGAGTACCGTCTCGATCACCGCGAAAACCTGTTCCAGCGCAAACCAGTCAGGGCCGGCGCATCCGTGCCCACCCCTGCGTCACGCAAAAAAACGCGTCCGTCAAGCGATCGCCGGCGCGGCCTGTCGAGCAGGGGCCGGTTGCGCCCCCTGCTCCGGCGGTCAGAACGGGTTCCAGGTCGCCTGGGGCGTCAGCTTGAGATAGCCGATATTGACGCCGAGGCGCGCGCCGACGCCGGTGCGGATCGGCACCAGGACCATATCGCCGTTCTTCAGCGCGTTGAAGCCGAGGCCGGCCACCAGATAGGCCGAGCCCGCGACACCGGCGAAGCGTCTGTAGAGACCGTCGACCGAGTTCAGGTTGTAGACCAGGATCATCACGCGCGAGCCCTGCCCGCCATAGTCCCAGCCGAAGGACGGCCCCTGCCAGAAGACTTTGTGGTCGCCGGCATTCTTCGTGTAAAGCATGCCCTCGCCATAGGTCAGGCCGCCGATGAAGGCGCCCGAGCCCTCTTCGCCGAGGACATAACCGTTCGGCAGCCCGTAGGACGAAAAGATCTTCTCGACGACCGTTGCCAGGCCGCCGGTCGTCGCGCCGAAGAAATTGTGCCCGGCATCGACGATCTCCTGCGCAGTGTAGCCGGTGTTGGCCCGCGCCGCCGGAGCGGACAACAGACCGCCAAGAACGATCATCATCGCGAAAAGAGCCTGGACGAGCCGTGCGCTGTGGGAAACTCTGGAAGACATCAATCAAACTCCGTCGTGGGTGGCATTCCGGCAGTCGCCGACATCGCTTCCGCCGCGCCGCAACAAGCCACGTTCAGCTAAAAATAGGCCGCGAATCTTTTCCAAATATTAACCTCGACAGCAAAGATGGCCTGTCGATGGCGGCAGGTTGCGTGGCTGCCGTTTCCCACCGGCAAATCGCCGGAAAAGCCGCGGGCGCGACAGGCTGTTGCCGCACCTGTCCGGCCTGTGTAACCAGAAACGGTGCGTTCCAGGATCTGATTCGCCCGGAGAGTGGGAACCGGTTCGTCGGACCGGGATCACAAGACCGGCAGCACGGCCGGGATCGCCGCCTCAGTCGGGATCAGGGTCTCACAGGCTTCAACATCTGGAGGACAGACGACATGCCGGAACTTCTTTCCCTGAGCGCGCCGGATCTTGCCGCTCTCCTGTGCAGCCGCGTGTGTCACGACATCATCTCGCCGGTCGGCGCCATCAACAACGGGCTGGAGCTGCTCGACGAAGGGGGAGCCGACGAGGACGCGATGAACCTCATCCGCGCCAGCGCGGTGAACGCCTCCGCGCGGCTGCAGTTCGCCCGCATCGCCTTCGGCGCCGCCGGCTCCGCCGGGATGCAGATCGATACGGGCGATGCGCAGTCGGTGGCCACCGCCTTCATCAACAACGAGAAACCCGAGCTCGAATGGATCGGCGGGCGCGCGCTGCTACCGAAGAACCAGGTCAAGCTGCTGCTCAACCTGCTGCTCGTCGCCAATGCGGCGATCCCGCGCGGCGGCCGGCTGCGCGTCTTGCTGGAAGCGCTCGAGACCAATCCGGTCTTCACGATCACCGCCCAGGGGCCGATGCTGCGCGTGCCGCCGAAATTCCTCGAACTGCATTCCGGCAACCGCCCGGAAGAGCCGATCGACGCCCACAGCGTGCAGTTCTACTACACGCTGCTCCTGGCCAGGGAGACGGGCATGAAGATCAACATCAGGGCGACGGCGGACGAGATCATCCTGAGCGCTGCCCAGTGATCCGCGGAAGAAACCGCAGGTAAGGCAAATTTTACCAAAAGTCTTTTCGGTGAATTTACCAGCGCCGCGCCATAGTCCCGACTATCGGCCGGAAAGCCGGTGAGGCATGGTGCATCGGCTGCTTTCGAAAAAGGCGGGTGCGCCGGTTCAGTGAATTGCGCGGCACCGCAGCGGTCGAAGGGGAGTGAAGATGGCTCGTTGCCTCATCATCGATGATTCGAGCGTGATCCGCAAAGTCGCAAAGCGCATCCTGTCGAGCGCCGGCATGATGGTGACCGAGGCCGCCACGGGTGAGGAAGCGATCGCCCTGTCGGCCCACGAGATGGCCGACATCATCATCCTCGACAGCTCCCTGCCGGACATGGAATCCAGCGCCCTGGTGCGCGAGCTGATGGCGCTGCCGGCCGATTTCAAGCCGCACATCCTCCTGTGCCTCAGCGCGCTGGACCTCGGCGCCATCATGCGCGCCAAGCGGGCCGGCGCGAAGGGCTACATGCTCAAACCGTTCACGCGCACGCAGCTTCTGGAGCATTTCCGCGAGTTCCGCTTCGCCGCCTGAGGCGCCGGCGACAGCCGGACACGCCGCTTCCGGACACGAAAAACCCGGCCGCAAGGCCGGGTCTGGATCGGCGGAAAGAGGTGGAATCCGATCAGGCGCTTTCGCGGATTTCCTCGGGTTCGCGCAGCACATAGCCGCGGCCCCAGACGGTTTCGATGAAATTCTGTCCGCCCGATGCGGCATCCAGCTTCTTGCGAAGCTTGCAGATGAACACGTCGATGATCTTCAGTTCCGGCTCATCCATGCCGCCATAGAGATGGTTGAGGAACATCTCCTTGGTGAGCGTGGTGCCCTTGCGCAGCGAGAGCAGCTCGAGCATCTGGTATTCCTTGCCCGTCAGATGCACGCGCTGGCCGGCGACCTCGACCGTCTTGGCGTCGAGATTGACGATCAGCTCACCGGTGGTGATCACCGACTGGGCATGCCCCTTCGAGCGGCGCACGATGGCGTGGATGCGGGCAACCAGCTCGTCCTTGTGGAAAGGCTTGGTCATATAGTCGTCGGCGCCGAAGCCGAGGCCGCGTACCTTGTCCTCGATGCCGGCCATGCCGGACAGGATGAGGATCGGCGTCTTGACCTTGGAGAGGCGCAGCGTCCTCAAGACCTCGTAGCCCGACATGTCGGGCAGGTTGAGATCGAGCAGGATGATATCGTAGTCGTAGAGCTTGCCGAGATCGACGCCCTCCTCTCCGAGGTCCGTCGTATAGACGTTGAAGCTCTCCGATTTGAGCATCAGCTCGATGCTCTGTGCGGTCGCACTGTCGTCTTCAATCAGCAAAACGCGCATGTCATTCCCCTTTCCGCCGCCGAACCGGCCTGGCAGGCATCCGGCACCGGAGCAGTGATTGCCTGAATCGGAGGCTGCCAGCTAATGGTTAACAAAATCTAATTCCCCCTGGCAAGCACCACCTACACCTTTTAGATTCTTTGCCCACCCAGTTGAATCCAATAATGAATCATTCACCAGCATAAATGTCCGTCCGCATGAGCAATCAGCGCTAAGCGACTCCTGAACAAACCAATTCGACGCTTTTCGAAGCACAATCTTTACCGTGCCTTAAGCGATCGCCCGTATGATTAACAATGCCCGTAAACGAATGGTTACCGAGGCCGCCGAATCTTAGGAATTTGTTTTCCAAAAGCGGTCCGGCAGGCGGAAAGCGGGTCGAGCGTTGAAGGGGTTGTGCAAACGCCGGTCGGCGTTGGTCTGCGTATTCTGGGAGTATCGATGATGAAACCGCGTGAAAATCTCGTTCGGCTGAAGCAGTTTCAGGTCAATGAGAAACGCCGGCGCATGGCCCAGTTGGACGCGATGGTCGCCGAATTCGACCGTATGGCCGGCGAGTTGGAGGCGCAGATCATGTCGGAGGAGGCCAAGGCCGGCATCACCGATCTCAATCATTTCGCCTATCCGACCTTCGCCAAGGCGGCCCGGCTGCGCCGCGACAACCTGCGCAACTCGCAGGCCGAGCTCACGCAACAGCGCGAAAGCGCGCAGGCCGAACTTACCGAGGCGGAAGCCGAACTGGCCAAGGCGGAGGCCCTGGAAAACCGCGACGGCCGGAACCGCACGGACACCGTCGCCACCCGCGCGATGACCGGCTGAGCGCATCGGCCCTACCCTGCACCACGACCGGAGACGACCGGGCCGCGGATCCTGAAGGATCTGTGGCCTTTTTCTTTGTCCATCGAAGAAACCGGCCATGGAGCAGCGGGGACAACGAGAAGAGGCCCGGCGGAAACCGTCCGGGCCTCTTCTCGTTTATGCGTCGGTCGTGCCGGCGCCGGGGCCGGAACGCGAGCCGTCAGTGACGATATTGCTGAATGCGCGTGGTGCGCAGGCCGGCGAGGCCGTGATCGTCGATCGAAGCCTGCCAGGACAGGAATTCCTCGACCGTCAGCCTGTAGCGCTGACACGCTTCCTCGAGACTGAGGAGACCACCGCGAACGGCCGCCACCACCTCCGCCTTGCGGCGGATCACCCACCGGCGCGTGTTTGACGGCGGCAAATCCGCTATCGTCAACGGGCTCCCATCCGGCCCGATGACATATTTTACGCGCGGTCGAACCATTTCGGTCATCGTACTCTCTACCTGAAACCAAGACCCGTGGAACAAAGTAGTGTGCCGGCTTTAAAATTTGCCTAAGCACATGGTAAGCATAAAGTAACGGACATGAATCCCGCGTTAGGGATTTGCCGCGCATTTGCTTCAAAACAGAACAATTTCCATTGCAAAGCCAAGCGCAGCAAGGCCTCCGGAAACGTTAACGCCGGCGCGCGGGGAATGGTGGCGATTGCTCCTGCCTTGACCTATATTCGCCGCATTGGCATGTGACCGACCATCGCACAGACAAAGAAGACAGAACTCATGAACAGCCTTGACCTGCCCGGACGCCCGCAGGATTGCCGCATCGTGGTGGCGATGTCGGGCGGCGTCGATTCCTCCGTGGTCGCCGGCATCCTGGCGAAGGAGGGCTATGACGTGGTCGGTGTCACGCTGCAGCTTTACGATCACGGCGAGGCGGCGCACCGGCCGGGCTCCTGCTGCGCGGGCCAGGACATCGACGATGCGCGCCGCGTGGCCGAAACGCTCGGCATCCCCCATTACGTGCTGAACTACGAGCAGCGCTTCCGCGAGGCGGTGATCGACCCCTTCGCGCAGAGCTATGTGGCGGGCGAGACGCCGATCCCGTGCGTCTCCTGCAACCAGACCGTCAAGTTCGCCGATCTCCTGGAGACGGCGCGCGAACTGGGCGCCGACGCGCTCGCCACCGGCCACTACATCCGCAGCCGCGCCAACGGCGCCCACCGCGCCCTGCTGCGCCCGGTGGATGCCGACCGCGACCAGAGCTATTTCCTGTTTGCCACCACGCAGGAGCAGATCGACTATCTGCGCTTCCCGCTCGGCGGGCTTTCGAAGCCGCAGGTGCGCGCCATCGCCGAGCAGATGGGCCTCAGCGTCGCCGCCAAGCAGGACAGCCAGGACATCTGCTTCGTGCCGCGCGGAAAATACTCCGACATCATCGGCAAGCTGAAGCCGGAGGCGGCGACACCGGGCGACATCGTGCATCTGGACGGGCGCCTGCTCGGCCGGCACGAGGGCGTGCTGCATTACACGATCGGCCAGCGCCGCGGCATCGGCGTGGCGACTGGCGAGCCGCTCTACGTGGTGCATCTCGACGCCGAGCGCGCCCGCGTCATCGTCGGCCCGCGCGAGGCGCTGGAGACCCACAGGGTCTATCTGCGGCAGGTGAACTGGCTGGGCGACGGGCCGATCGCCGATCTGCCGCGCGCCGGCCTCGAGGTGTTCGCCAAGGTGCGTTCGACCCGGCCGCCGCGGCCGGCCGTGCTGCACCACCAGGACGGCGCCACCTGGGTGGAGCTGACCGAGGGCGAGGCCGGCGTGGCGCCGGGCCAGGCCTGCGTTCTCTATTCGGACGAGGGCAACGAGGCGCGCGTGCTGGGCGGCGGCTTCATCGAGCGCTCCGAGCGGGGCGTGGAGGCGGAAGCCCAGCTCTCGCGCCTGGCGGCGATCGCCGCCGAAAGGGCCTGATCCTCAAGCGCTTCGCGCGCCGGCCCGCATCTTTCGGCAAATCGGACGATCAGCCGTGGGTGACCGAGCCGGCGGTGAGGATGCGCAGCACCTCGATCGCTTCTTCGCCGGTCGTGCGCGGGGCCTCGCGCGTTCCGATGCAATGGATGAAGTGCTCGAGCTCGCGCGTCAGGGGCATCCCCTCCTCCACCTCCACATAGGTGGGCTCGTTGGTGGTGAAGGCCCAGTGGCCGCTGTCCTGCCAGACGGCGTGGCGATAGACGGCCAGCTTGCGCGACCAGGGCTCCACATCGTCGAACACCGCCATCGCCTTGTCGCCGACGACGGTCAGGCGGCGCTCGCGGTAGGGGTTGAGGCGCGAGGTGAAAAGGTGGCTTCTCAGCCCGCCGGGAAACAGCATGTGCAGATGTGCGAAATCGCTCAGATGGTCGAGAAGAGCGGCCCCCTCGCCGCGCACCTCGACCGGCGCCGCACCGGTGATGGCGAGGATCATCGACAAATCGTGCGGGGCAAGGTCCCACAGCGCGTCGTTCTCGGTGTGGAACTTGCCGAGCCCGAGGCGGTGCGAATGGATGTAGCGCACCTCGCCGAGGTCGCCCTGGTCGATCAGCGCCTTGAGCTTCTCGAAGGCCGGGTGGAAGCGCAGCACATGGCCCACCATGATGACGCGCTTGTGCTGGCGGGCGGCGGCCACCGCCCGCTCCGCGTCGGCGACCGTCAGCGCGATGGGCTTTTCGACCAGCACGTCCTTGCCCGCCTCTACGGCGCGGATCGCATATTCGGCATGAAACTGCGGCGGCAGGGCAAGGACGAGGGCGTCGATGTCCTTGTTGTCGAAAAGGGCCTCGGGGGCGATCGCCGCGCAATCGTGCTCGCTGGCAAAACCTTCCGCGCGCGCCTCGTTGGCGTCCGATACGGCTGCGAGTGCGCCCAGGGACTTGAGGGTTCGGATATGGTTGGAGCCCCAATAGCCACATCCCAGGACTGCAATACGCGGTTTCATAAAATCCTTCGCCTGAAAGTCTGGCGCAGCAAACACATACAGGCGCCGCCCCCGCGACTCAACCCTTTCGCCCGTCAGATCGACACTCCTTTAAGGGATAAAGGCGGGCAAAACAAATTCCGAGTGCAAACCGACAACCGCGCTTGACAGGCCTTACGGCGGGACCTTATATCCGCCCGTCTCTCCAAGGGCGCCGCCAGCGGGCCCTTGCGGCGGCGGAGTAGCTCAGTTGGTTAGAGCAGAGGAATCATAATCCTTGTGTCGGGGGTTCGAGTCCCTCCTCCGCTACCACCAATCCCCACACCCGTTTGACCCCATTGGGGTAAGCGCGCTCGCCAAGGATCGAATTCAGGCGTCCTGCAATCTCGATCTCGACGGCGCCCGGTTCTGAAGGGTCGCGGTAAACCGTCACCGTTTCGACGAGTTCCCGTATGGCTTCCGCGCATTCCCGGTCGCCCGAACGCATGCCTTCCGCTAGTGCATCTTGCAGGCTTTCGAGTTGCTCTTCGTAGCGCTTCAGGATCGCTGGATGCAGCGAGACGACCTCGAATGCGGGCGGAGCTTTCTCCAGCTCAGCAAGCACCGCTTGGCGCTCGTGGTAGAGTTCCGTCGAGCGGGGACCGATCACATATGGATCGCCGATGCCCTTGGCGAGATGATCGACCAGCCGGTCGATCTCGCGTTTGAGCTTATCGGCACGGTGCTCAAGCCGCGTTCGATTGGCATCGGCCTCCGCCGATAGTCGCTTGCGCTCCTCGTGATAGGTCTTCACGTATTCCGCGAGCACCTTGGGGCTCTTCATCTCGGCTCGCAGTCCGGTCAGAACAGCGGCTTCCACGGTTTCGAGATAGAAAGTCTTCGGGTCTGGACACGACCCGCTTTCCGTCGCGGCCGAGCACCTGATCCGGATGCGGCCCGACTTGTCCTTGCCGTTGGTCGACATGCCCGACCCGCACGCGCCGCACCGCAAAAGCCCCGAAAGCATGTGACGCGGTCGGCGATGGTGGTGAGGATGCTCAAGGCTACGCTCACGTTTGCGTGCCTGCGCCTGATCGAACAGTTCGCGATCGACAATCGCGAGCTCTGGCACGTCGGACGACTGCCACTCCTCTTTCGGATTAGGGCGCGAGACGCGGCGGCCCGTGTCAGGATCCTTCACCATGCGCACCTTGTTCCAGACCAGCCGGCCACCATAGAGTTCGTTTTGCAGGATGCCGGTGCCGCGTTGCACATTGCCGTTGATTGTCGAAGCGTTCCATTTCGTACCGCGCGGAGGTGGAACGTTGTCGCAGTTGAGGTCACGCGCAATATCACGCGGGGTGCGCCCGGCGACATACTCATCGAAGATACGACGGATGACCTCGGCCTCTTCTTCGACAATCTGTCGCTTCCCAGGCTCACCAGGAACCGGAGCATAGCCGTATGTCAGGCCACCGGCGTTGAGGCCCTGACCGACGCGTCCGGCCTGGCCGCGGCGAATCTTGTGCGCGTTGTCTTCACGATAGAGTTGACCGACCAGCCCCCGAAGACCGACGAGAACCGTATTGGCGACACCATCGTGGACAGCGCGGATTTCAATGTTGAGAAAGGACAGGCGCTTGTGGATACCCGCCAGGTCCTCCATGTCGCGTGAAAGCCTGTCGAGGGCTTCGATGACCACGACATCGAACGCGCCATCACGGGCGGCATCCATGAGTTGAACGAGACCTTCTCGTCCAAACACCGAGGCGCCCGAACGGGCTCTGTCTTCATAGGTCGCAACAATCGTGAGATTGTTTTCTGCGGCATGCTTCCTGCAGAGGGTGACCTGATCCTCGATTGATCGTTCATTTTGCAGGTCGGTG
This sequence comes from Nitratireductor sp. ZSWI3, assembly GCF_024655565.1. GTDB lineage: Bacteria > Pseudomonadota > Alphaproteobacteria > Rhizobiales > Rhizobiaceae > Nitratireductor. Next base: position 24,857 of record NZ_JANKOF010000026.1, read on the forward strand.
GAAAATCTCGCGTAAATCGCCGCGCGTTTCGTCATGACTTGCGCTCCCAGCTTGTTGGCGCGCATGGTCTTCTCTGGCGGCTTGGCGTGCGAGAACCCGCGCGAGTTTCAGAATCGCATCACCAATCTCTGCGGGCAAGGCTTTTCCTGTAGTTGGGAGATGTTCCCGACAAGTCTGTTCATCACTGCGAGCTTTCTTGGCGTACAGCCGTGCGACTTCGGAAGTCCGCCGTGCATTGTGCTCGGCAGCGGGAAAACGTGATGTAACACTGGCGATTTTCTTGCTGCGGTCGGCCATGAAGATGACCATGAGGCGCCGCAGTGAACTATGGAATACCTATCGGTCTGCGTTCGAAGCATGGCGAAGCATAGCGTGCATAACGGACGGGTCAGGTCAGCGCGACGGCCTGGAATATTGTTTCGTCCTGCTGACCGTGCAGGATACGCGCAACGATCTGCCAACCTCTTAGCTCATGAACCGCCATTGGTGGGGTCAATCCAGTTGGCCGTTCTCCGAAGGTGAAGATCTCTGGCACCGTTCGTCACTTATGTCTCGGTCGCTCAGAGTTTCCATTCTGGAAGTCGTAATCCGTTCCTGGCCATATTTCTCGCTATGCCGAGAAGGCGCAGGACGACGCGTTTGGGATTGGACTCAAGCCAGACAGCCTTGACTAGCCCGGTGGTATCCGGGTCAGTTATGGGCCTCCACGCTGTCCCTTGAATATTGACACCCTTGGCAAAGCTCTCGCCGGTGATCGTGAAGCCTCTGCCGATCTGTACCTTGAGAATAACTGTCGTCTGGCAGGCCTGGCATTGCTCGATGAATGGTGCGTGCTCGCCCGCCCTTATCTGGTGCATCAAACAGGAGTCGAGCAGCGGACCATCGGCACCCTGCGGTACGAGCAGACGCTCGCCGGCGAGGTCGGCCCAAGTCAGCGATGCCTTCCTTGCAAGCGGATGACCCGTTGGAAGCAGAGCGGCTATCCCTTCCTCCCAGATCTGCTCGCTCTGGCAGGCACGCGTTTCGCAGCCGCCGCAAATGAAGGCGATGTCGAGATGACGGCGGCGGATGGCGGAGACTTGCTTGTGACAGGAGCCGTCCTGGATGGTTACGTCGATATCCGCATGGCTTCTTTCGAAGCGTTCAATGACACGCACCAGGAACTCGCGGCCGAAGGGTACGCTAAGGCCGATGCGCAGCTTGTCGCTCCCCCTGTTTCGCCGAGCCGCGCAGATCAGGGCATCTTCAAGGTCATCATAGTGACCTCGCACGCTTTCAATCCAGTCCCGCCCTTCCTTGGTGAGCTGGACGCCATTGTGGTCGCGCTGAAAGATCTGAATATCGAGTTGTTGTTCAAGAGCACCGATATTGCGGCTGACGGTCGATTCACACACTCCGAACGCTCGCGCAACGCAGCGCATACTGCCAAGCTCGACCGCCGCGAAAACGTATTTCAGGTGGCGCAGCGCCTCGACACCCATGTTGCCCCCGTCTTCCTGCGCATTGGTAGATGGTCAGGCCGTCATCAGAGAGGAGAATTAATCGGCACCCATATCGAGATACCGCCTTCGCCGGTCCCCACATCAAAACCATTGTCGTGGCGTTCTAGGATCGGTTGGTGCGGCAGCGTCCAGCCTTGTTCCGGCAACGCCTGATCGAGTATTCGCTTGTATGTCCCGCTGACCGTTGCGACGTGCCCCTGATGGCGAAAAATGAGATAATCGCTGGTCGGAATCTCTAGAACTGCAGCACCGGTTGGCGGCTCCGCCTCGGCGGATACTTCGACCGCGCAGGCATAGTCGAAGGCGCCATCCTCTGCGAATGGGCCGGCGAGTCCGACCGGTACAGGGTCTCTCCGGTTCTCGATCAGGGGATAAAGAGACGCGAACCTGTGCCACAGCGCTGGTATCTCGTGCATGGTTGCGGGACCAAATCGTGCGGCAAGCCCTACCATGCGCAAGCCGGAACTGCGCTTGCGCCCAATGGGACGAATTGTGGGCCTCAGATCGTCGATCATGTCGGCTGCGGCAGTAAGGTGCAGACCGGCAATTGTGCCAATCTCCCGCACCTTTTCGGGCGTCGTGCCGAATTCCTTTCCGAAAGCGCGTGTGAAGGCTTCGTGCGAACCGTATCCGGCTTCGAGAGCGACCTGCATAATGTCGGCGGCACCTGCGGCAAGGCGTTCGGCCGCCCGCGACAGGCGCCGCCCCCGGATATAACCCGTCACAGATTGCCCGATACTCTGACTGAACGCGTGCGACAGATGCGTTGGAGTAACGCGACACGCGACGGCGAGGTCAGCGAGACGCAGCTCGCGGTCGAGATGCCGTTCGATGATCCACAAGGCCTGTTTAACGATGGACACGAGTTTACCGAAACCTCCGGCGTTACCGACCGCAAATCCGATCAAGCGGGTCTGCGGCGTGCTCAATATTCTTGCGGTCAATCTTTTAAAGGAGGACCGGACAATGAACTATGCCAACGCGACCCAATGCATTGATAGCCTCAACAAAGGTGAGGTGAGTGCCAAAGAATTGGTCGATTTCGCCATCGCGCGCATCGAGGCGCTTGACGAGCATATCAATGCCGTTGTCACACGGGATTTCGACCGTGCCCGCGCCGATGCCGCGACGGCGGACAAGGAGCGCAAGGCGGGAAGCGACAAGCCGCTGCTGGGACTTCCCGTCACCGTCAAGGAAGGGTTCGATGTCGAAGGGCTTGTGACCAGTTGGGGACTGCCGGGAGAGCACGCGCCGGCAGGCGAGGACTCCGTTCTGGTCAGGAGGCTTCGCGCGGCCGGCGCAATCATCCTTGGAAAATCCAACATCGCCACGATGCTGGCCGACTGGCAGTGCGCCAACCCCCGCTTTGGCCGGACGAATAATCCATGGAACCCGGACAAGACCCCCGGCGGCTCCTCCGGCGGAGGCGCAGCGGCGGTCGCCGCGGACATGGTTGCGTTGGAGTTCGGATCCGACCTCGCCGGCTCGCTGCGTATTCCCGCCGCCTTTTGCGGCGTGTTCGCGCATCGGCCCAGCCAAGGTGTCGTGCCGATGCGCGGCTTTGCGCCGCCGATGGCGCCGCGCCTGCCGATCGCGTCTGACGTCGATCAGGCCGCTGTGGGCCCGATCGCGCGCAGCGCTCTCGATCTCGAACTGGCGCTCGGCTTGGTCGCCGGCCCCGACGGCTTGGAGGCCGAAGCCTATCGCCTTGCTCTGCCCCCTGCCGGGCAGAAGAACCTGCGCGATTTTCGTGTGCTCGTTCTCGACAAGCACCCGCTGTGTCCGACGGCCTCGGCTGTTCAGAGCGCGATTGCAGAGGTTGCAAAACATCTTGAAGAGGCCGGGTGCAAGGTCGCCCGCAAAGCGGAAACCCTGCCCTCGCTGACGGATATTGCCCGTACATTCCAGGCATTGCTGATGTCATTGATGGGCGTGGATACGCCGCGTGACGACTATGATACAGCCAAAGACGCAGACGATTTCGACAGCCAGGCGATGACTATGAGCCACCGGGACTGGGTTGAACTCGATCGCCACCGCTTGGGCCTTCAACTCGGCTGGAAGCAGCTCTTTTCTCAGTTCGATGTCGTTGTCTGCCCCGCCGCCCCGGTCACCGCGTTCTCGCATGATGAGCGCCCGTTCGGGGAACGGCGGTTGACGGTCGATGGTAGCGAGGCGGGCTATGACATCCTGCCGCTGTGGTCGTCTCTGACCAACCCGACCGGCCTGCCGTCGACCACGATGCCGATCGGAGCGGATGCCGGTGGCATGCCTATCGGTATGCAGGTGGTCGGAAAGCGCTACGGCGATCTGACGACGCTTCGCTTCGCTGCGCTCGTAGAGGCCCAATTCGGAGGCTTCAGAAAACCGACTAGCCTCGTGTAGAGCACGCTATCTTGGACCGGCTGAGGCAGCGCATCTATCTGGACGCTCGGTTGCTGTTCCTCGTTGGTTTGCGGGGAGAAGGCACCATATCGCAGGGAAGCGGATTCACCGTTACCAAACGGGTTAGCGATGATGTTCGCTTTTTCTGAATGCACTCATGGGTAGAGCTTTTGGAGGGTCATGACCCACACACAAACGGGAGTCGCCTATCTGTACAAGCCGTTGGCCACGTCCCGTTAGAGATTGGAGCTTCTTGGATGGCCGAATATCGCGCGACAATCGAATGGGCGCTGGATGGGTCTGCGGAGGACTTCCTGAAAGGCCACTACAGCCGCGGCCACGATGTGAGATTTTCAGAGCACGTGGTCCCCGCAACCGCCTCGCATCATGTGGTCGGCAAGTGGGCCGCGCCGGGCGCGGTGGACCCGGAGGAGATGCTGGTGGCCTCCATCTCGAACTGTCATATGCTGACTTTCCTGCACGTTGCGCGATTAGCCGGATTTGTGGTAACACGCTACCGTGACACAGCAATGGGGGTGATGGAGAAGAACGGCGAAGGCCGCATGGCCGTGACCTGCGTGACATTGCGCCCGGAGATCGCATATAGGGGCCGCCAGCCTACGGGGGCCGAAAGCGAGCGCCTGCACCGCCAGGCCCACGAGCAGTGCTTCATAGCCAACTCGGTGACGACGGATATCAACGTGGAGGAAGGCGGCCTGCCAGCGGCATAGCTGCTGAGCATTACCAACCGGCTCCTCCCCAAGGGGCACGACTCGGCGGCTGCATGGACCCACCTGGCTTTGTCCAAGCATAGCCGGGATGAAACGGGGTGTGGCATCTTGAGTTCACCCCGTTCGCCTATACCTACCTTCCGAAACGGGAGCGAAATCGTCCATCTCCGGGAGCTTGTTCTCAATCAGGAAATCGAAGCTACTGCCATTGACAGCAAAGGTGCTGCGACCTTGGCCTCGCGGTGTCTTCTTCAATAATTCCAGCCGCCCGTCCGACCAAGTGCCGCGTGAAGGTACGAGCGGCGGAAAGCCGTAACTGTCGAACCAGAACCAGACGATCTCCTCTGTCGCGGGATCGACCGAGAACACACCGTGGGCTTCGAACCGGAATTTGCCGGGACGTTCCTCGGCGAAGTCGTGAATCAGAGCGTAGCCGTTGCGGTCGAGGCGGAAGTCCCAGCGCCCGCGGGCAATTCCTGAGGGTCCCCAAGGATTTGGGTGGATATCCGCCTCGCCTTCCCAGGTGCCGGCGAGGCGAGCCAACTGTTCATGTTGAAAATGCAGTGCCAGCGCAGGCATCGTTCCCTTCCAGGGCAATAGAGTTGAACCAGACAGTCGAAGCCTAGTGCGTTGCAGTCGGTCCCGCTATTCTTCCCGTGCCAACAATTTACTCATTCAGGCCAAACCGTTTTTCAGCCATGGACGTCCACCGTTTCCATCATACCCACCGCCACGAAGCGCCGCTGCACTGTCATCCGCATGACCAGCTTTTCTGGTTGGAGCACGGCAGTGCGGTCCTTCGCTGCGTTGGAAAGGACTGGATCGTGCCACCCGCGAGCCTTGGCTGGATGCCGGCGGAGACGCTCCACGGCATATCTACCTACGGTCCTGTCAGCGGCGTGAGCCTGATGCTTCCGCATTCGCGACGAGAGGGCATGCCCCGTCACCCGACTCTCCTCCAGGCGAGTCCGTTGCTCAAGGAACTGCTGCGCAAGATTGGGGAATATCGCACCGGTGATGCACGCAGCGGACGGCTGGTCGCCGTCCTGCAAGACGAGTTGAGTGCGGTGTCGCCTTCGCCGCTGGCCATGCCCTGGCCCGCCGATCCGCGCCTTTGCCGCATTGCCGAGACACTGTTGGTCGATCCTGCCGACGCTCGCGGTCTCCACCAGTGGTCTATGGCCGCGGGCATGAGCCGGCGGACGTTCTGCCGCCAGTTTCGCGCCGAAACTGGCCTTTCCTTCATCGAATGGCGGCAACAGGCCAGACTTGCGAGAGCGGTAGAGCTCTTGCGGGCCGGAGAATCCGTAACCGCTACTGCAATGGCGGTTGGATATGAAAGCGTCAGCGCTTTCGTTGCGCTTTTTCGTGCCAGGCTCGGCTCACCCCCGCGCAACTTCGTGCGCAATCGTGAGTATGAATAGGCAATGCGGATTGTTCTTATTTAGCTACGCAATCGAGTGGGCAGGCGCCTTCACTAACGCCGAGCACTGAATCGCCGAAGACCCGCCGGGCCCCTGGACCAGAGTCATCTCCGCGTTCTCAGATTTGCTTGATCTCTCGAAGTACTGCAACCATACTCTTTTTCGCTACCGATTTTCATGCTGTGGCATTAAGGCTTCGTAAGTCGGACTGTGGAGAGGGCTCTGTGGATATTGTGGTTCCCGGTGCTGCCAACCTCTGGCTCTTTGTCTGTGCGGCTCTCGCCCTGCTGCTCGTGCCAGGACCTGCCGTTCTCTACATAGTCGGCCGTTCTGTGGAGCAGGGTCGCGCCGCCGGCCTCGTCTCGATCCTCGGCATTCACACGGCGACTCTTGTCCACGTCTCGGCGGCTGCCCTGGGGCTTTCGGCAATCCTTGCCTCATCGACGCTCGCCTTTAGCGTAGTGAAATACGCTGGCGCAGCCTATCTCATCTGGCTCGGACTGAAGAAGATCTTCGGCTCTTTCGAGGCGTCCAACTCTGTATTCACGAGGCCAAGGAGAAACCGCCTGAGACTCTTCCGCGAAGGTTTCGTCGTGAACCTCCTGAACCCTAAGACTGCCCTCTTCTTCCTCGCCTTCTTGCCGCAATTCGTTGAGGTTGATCAAGGCCACGTTGCCACGCAGATCTTTTTCCTCGGTTTCACTTTCACACTCATCGGCCTTGTCACGGACAGCACCTATGCGTTCATCGCCGGTACGGCTGGCGACTTGCTGAAACGCAATCACCGCTATCTCGAACTCGAACGCTATCTGAGCGGTGTCTTCTTCATTGGCCTCGGCCTCACCACCGCATTCGGCGGGCACAACAGGAAATAGATGGACGCTCCACGCTCTTGCGGCAGAATAGGTGGCGCTCCTGAGTTGGCTGTCACTCCGGGCACCGCTTTCCTTGGTTCAGGGGAAAGGGTTCTGCATATTTAGGGATTTGAGCAGTCCCATTTCATCCACGCGCAGTTGACGCGCGATGTCAGGAATAAAGCGGAGCCATTCGATATTGCCACGACCCGTTCCATGCCTCACGATCACCAGCCGACCGCTGGGAAAAACGAAGATGTACTGGCCCTTGTTGCCGATGGCGGCGAAATAGTCTCCCAGTACCTCGTCGTTGAACGTCCACCAACCATACTGATAGGCGATCGAGGTATCCGTTTGGTCCGAGCGGCGGGTGGATTCCGTCACCCAGGCTGCAGGCAGTACCTGCTTCCCCTGCCGTCGGCCCCCATGGAGATAGAGTGAGCCCAGCTTGGCGAAATCTATAGCCCGCGCATTGATACCGCTCTCCATCTTCTCAAAACCGGTCGCCTCCGAATCGAGCGACCATGTCGCGGCGACCTCGGCACCAATGGGTTGCCATATCTTCCTGGAAAGATAGTCCGAGACGGACATTCCTGTCGCCCGCTCCAGGATCATGCCGATCAGGATTGGGTTGAAATTGTTGTAGTGAAACCTCCGGCCGGGCGCTTCGACGATTTCCGTCTCTTCGACAGCAAGGCGCCTGAGATCGGGATTGTAATAGGTCTGAGTGTCATCACCCCACGGGGTGCCCGTTTCCTCGTAACGCAGGCCTGAGGACATGGAGAGCAGATGCCGGATCGTGATCGCACGGAAACGCTCGTCCCGGTCCAGTAGTTCGGGGATGTATTTGGTGACGGGATCCTCGACGGATTCTATGAGACGATCAGCGATCGCCGCGCCGATCAGGGCCGAGTTGAAGGATTTTGCCACGGAGAACGAGGTCTGAACTGAATCCTGTCCATGGCCGTTGAAATAACGTTCATAGACAAGCCGGTCGTTCATTATGACGATGAAGGCCGTCGTGCCGCTTTCCTCAAGCGTCGACGCGAGATCGTCATGTCCACGCGCGGTGTTGGCCGGCAATCCATCAGGATAGCCAGGCGCTTTCGCAAAGGTGAAATGGGCTTCACCCGAGGCGACCGTTCGCAAGGGGAATCGCCGGTAATCGTCGGTGTCCGCATCCATCCAGATTATCGATCGCGCAATGCCAGATGAATCGAGGCTGAGCCAAGCCGCAAGGTAAATCAGCCCCGCCAGTGCGGCGAGTGCAGCTACGGCCGCTGCCAGTCCCCTTGAGCACCTCAGGGCGGTTGTCATCTCTCTGTCCCTTGCGAGAGTGCCTTTCCGCCATCCTCCGACCTCCCGCCATGTCGGTGCTCGAGCCACTCGACCCCGAACTTGACGATATCCGATGCGTCGAACAGATGGCAGTTAGCATCGCCGACCTTGCCGATTTTTGCGTGCCCCGCTGCCACATAATCGCGGGCAATGCGCTCAACTGCATCGGGCGCGTCGTCGATCGCATAGCAGTCGAGAATGCCGTTGGAATCGAAATCCTCGCCTCTGACCCAGACCTTGTTCCCTGCGCCGTCAATGAGCGGCATCTCGCATGTTACCCACCGCTTGTTCGCAATATCGGCGATGGCTTCCGCATAGTGAAGCACGGTGACGGCATCGAGCGGCGCACCCAGGAGAAGGACTTTGCCGCCCAGCGCCACAAAGCGTTCGATCGGAGAGCCCGGCCCGTAGGCTGAGTTCATGTCGTGCGGAGCCACCAGATGGTCGGCATGTGCGCCAATGGCGACCATGGAAGCATCGGGATGGGCGCTGCGGCGCGCGCCGGGCCGCCGGACCAGGAAGGCGTTCAGAAGCCCGAAAGATCGTTCTACACCAGCCGTCGCCGGATCGAAGGCCGGCCACCGGTCCCGCTCGTCCCGAGTCAGCTCCGCACCGTTCAACGTTTCCTCGTAGGGCGACCGATCCCAGGAGACGTAGGCCATGAGCGTCCCGCTGTCGCCGACCGCCCCGAGCAATGCGTCCACAATGGCCTCGGCGCCTCCGGCAACAGGCCCGACCGCCTTCAGGGAAGCATGGACCATCAGAGTGTCGCCCTGATTGACACCGAAACCTCTGAGTTCCTCTTCAAGCTCATGGCGCTTATGCATATGTCCGTAAATCTCCAGGCTACTTTCAGTTGAACAGTACGTTCACTTGGAAATCTCGTGCTACTCAATCTGGAAAATCCGATTTGGCACAACCCGCCAAGACAATGGCAGCACGATTATTAGTGTGAGTGTCTGCAAAGCGCCCTCACACCGATGCTGTGGAGCCGCTTCCGGCAGCGATCCCTAGCACCGCAGCGATAGTCGATGCCGCCGAGGCGAATCGCCAATGTTCCGAGACGAACCGGATACCCAGAGCCCTCGGGCTTGGTTACACGGTTTTCAGGGCTCGGCCACCAAACGCTCGCGGACGATCGCATCCATGCGGATCGTCGCTCTTTCCCCGCACGGCAGGAGCCTTGCGACGATCTCGCCGAACTCGCGGAACTCGACCTCCGAGATAGCCTCGAAGAGGAGATCATTGACCTCGATCTGGGTCGGCGAAAGGGCTGCGATCCGGGTGCGGGCATCATTGGTGAGCCCGAGCAGAACCTTGCGTCCATCGGCGGCATCCTTGCCCTTCTCGACGAGGCGCCTGTGCATGAGGCTGCGCACCTCATTGGTGACGAAAGTGCCGGAGCGTCTGATCCAGGCGGCGACATCGCTGACCGCAACCCCCGTTTCGCCCTCCAGCCGCTGGATCGCCATCAGGATCTCGTACTGGATGCCCGAGACGCCAAGGAGCGTGCCGAAACCGGCCCGGATCTCGTCGATCATCCGGCCATAGGACATCAGTCCGTGCAGCAGCCGCCGGAAATCGGCGTCCGATCCGTCCGGGAGCAGGTCCGTTCTGCCGACAGTCGCGGGAAGGCGGGTATTCATGAACATTGACCAACGTCTTGCATGGCAAAGGATTCCTTGCAATAATAGCTTTCTTACAAAGCTTTCTTTGTGATTTGATTTCATCCTAGATCATCGGTCTCGCCGGTCAAGGCGGTGGAGCACCATCATATCGGATCATCCGCGATGCAAGGCCTGCCTTCCCTGCCTGTGCTGGCGAATTCTCTCGCCGAAGGATTGATGACGAGCCGCCAACTGCTAGAGGCCTGTCTCGAGCGCATCGACGATGATCCGTTGGCTGCGGCCGCGACCTTCACGCGCGTCGATCAGGCGCGGGCCCGACGCGATGCGGACGAGCAGGACCGGATGCGGCGGGAGGGGCGTGAAGCCTCGCCCTTCGCCGGCATTCCTTTCACCGCCAAGGATCTCTTCGATGTCACGGGCGAGGTGACGCGGGCAGGTTCCGCCGCGCGGGCCGGCCGGCCACCCGCCCATTCCGATGCGCTCGCGGTGCATCGCCTGCGTATGGCCGGTCTGGTGCTCCTTGGACGCACAAACATGACGGAATTCGCCTATTCCGGCCTAGGGCTCAATCCGCATTTCGGTACGCCGCCCAACCATTGGAATGATGCGAATGATCATGCGCCCGGGGGCTCGTCTTCGGGTGGAGCGACGGCTGTTCGCCTGGGCTTGGCCGACCTCGCCCTCGGCACCGATACCGGCGGATCGTGCCGGATACCGGCGGCTTTTCAGGGGCTCGTCGGCTTCAAGCCCACCGCTGCCAGCGTTCCCGCCTACGGCGTCGTGCCCTTGTCGCCCAGCCTCGATTCGATCGGGCCGATCGCCCGCTCAGTCGCCTGCTGTGCGGCGTCCTGGCGAATTCTCGCCAAGCAGTCGATGCCGAACGGGAATACCGATCCGCCCGTCGCGCCGACCGCCATCGTGCCGGAGGATGTCGTGCTTGATGATCTCGACGCGAAGGTCGCCGCCGATTTCGACCGGGCGCTCGCCCGCCTTTCAGCACGCGGCTGGCATATCGTGCATCGGCGCCTGCCTGTGCTCGCCGACATCGTTACCGCCAATCGGAACGGAGGCTTTCCCGCGTTCGAGAGCTGGCGGCTCCACGGGGCGTTCGTCGAGACGAACGCCGACCGCATCGATCCGCGCGTCGCTTCCCGCATCCGGCGGGGCGCGCAGTTCTCGCGCGCGGACGCGGCCAAACTGGTTGCGCTTCGAAAACGAGTTGTCAGGGAGTCTCGCGAACTTGCGGCAGGCGTCGACGCCTTCGTGTGGCCGACTGTGGCGATCACGCCGCCGTCCTTTGCCGAACTCGAAGACGACGAGGCCTACGACAGGTTGAACGCACTCGCGCTGCGCAACACCGGCTTCATCAATTTCATGGATGGCTGTGCGATTTCGCTGCCGATGCACGAACCCGGTTCGGCACCCACGGGATTGATGCTGTCAATGGCAAGCAAGAGCGACGAAAGGCTGCTGGCCCTTGCCGCGCGGGTGGAGGAGTATCTTCGTCGTGTCTGAAGAAAAGCGCATATTATCAATGCATTATGGGGCCGAAAAATTTCTTGCACTGCAGCTTGACATCCCGGCACTGCTGTCGCTAGCGTCAGAACAACACATCGCGAGACCCGATCCGCGCGCCGGATGGCGCAGCGCCAAATCCCCGAAAAGCGGGGGGTGCAGGAGCGGGGGCCGCAGTAAAAAATCACCCGAGTTGGTTGTCGAAGGGCAGATGAGCCCGGCACCGGCTTTTCCATTCCGGAGGAACTCTGAATGGTAAAGACCGGCGCGAGCCATATTGCGTCCCTGAAGGACGGCCGGACCCTCTTCATCGACGGCGAGCGTGTTGCCGACCAGACATCGCATCCCGCTTTCAGGAATGCGTCGCGATCGGCCGCCGGTCTCTACGACCATCAGGCGGACCCGGCTAATCTCCACCGCATGACCTTCGTCTCGCCGACGAGCGGCGGGCGCGTCAACCGGCTGTGGCAGTTGCCGCGCGACTACCGCGAACTGGTCGCCCGCCGCAAGGCGATGGAGGAATGGGCGGAACTGACATGTGGCATGATGGGCCGCTCGCCCGATCATGTCGGCTCCTCCCTCGCCGGCATGTACATGGGGCTCTCCGTTTACGAGGCGAACGATCCGAAACGGGCGAAGGCGCTGAAGGACTACTTCCACTACGCCCGCGATGCCGACCTCTACATCACCTATGTCATCATCAACCCGCAGGCCGACCGGTCGAAGGCGACCAGCGACCAGCCGGGGGAGGAGCTCGTCGCCCGCGTCGTCGACGAGGACCATGAGGGCATCACGATCCACGGCGCCAAGATGCTCGGCACCGGCGCGCCCTTCGCCAACGAGATCATGGTTTCCGGCTTCATGGGCCTGCAGCCCGGCGAGGAGAAATTCGCCTTCACGGCCATGCTGCCGATGGCGACGCGCGGGCTGAAGCTCTTCTCGCGCAAATCCTACGAGGCGAGCGCGCCTTCGGTCTTCGACAATCCACTCGCCAGCCAGTTCGACGAGAACGACGCCGTCGTCTTCTTCGACCAGGTCAAGATCCCGTGGGAGCGCGTTCTCGTCAACCAAGACGTCCAGATGGCGCAGGCGCAATGGCACGAGACCCGCGCCCATGTGATCCAGAATTTCCAGTGCCAAGTGCGGCTGATGGTGAAGTTGCGCTTTCTCGTCGGCATCGCGCGCAAAGTCGCCGAGATCAACGGTATCATCAACATTCCGCAGGTGCGCGAGACACTCGGCCTCATCGCCGCCAAGGCGAAGACGGTCGAGGGCCTCGTCTACGCCATGGAGTCCGCCGGCGAACGCTACGGCGATTATTTCGTGCCGAACAGGTCGCTGCTTGCGACCAGCCAGGTGATCGCGCAGACGCTCTATCCCGAGATCATCGATCATATCCGCACGCTTGCCGGCGGCGGGCTGATCATGCTGCCCTCCTCGATGCGCGATTTCGCCCATCCCGAGATCGCCGAGGTGATCGGCAAGACCCAGCGCTCCTCGGTCGCCGGATCGGAGGAGCGGGTGAAGTTTTTCAAGCTCGCCTGGGATGCGGTCGGATCGGAATTCGGCTCGCGCCATATCCAGTACGAGATGTTCTATTCCGGTCCCGCCTTCATCACCCGCGGCCATTCCTTCCGATTTTACGAATGGGATCGCGCCCGGGCGATGGTGGACGGCTTCCTGGACACCTACGGCCTGCCCGAGACCCGGCCGGCATCCGCCGCCGTATAGACCGGAGGCATATCCATGACGCTCGTTGGTTCCGGCTCGCGCGGAGTGTCCGCGCCGTTTGACCCCCTCTATCTTCGCCGCTGCTTCGGCAAGTTCGCCACCGGCGTCACCGTCGTCAGCCTGGCGGTCGACGGTCGCCCGCATGGCCTGACCGTCAACTCCTTCGCGTCCGTATCGCTTGATCCACCGCTCGTCCTCATCTGCGTCGACAAGCGTTCGAAAGCGGCGGCCGGCCTTTCCGGCACCTGCTTTGCCGTCAACGTTCTATCGGCCGCGCAGGAGAACCTCGCCTGGCACTTCGCCGGCAAATCGCGACTGGGCGAAATCGCCTGGGAGGCGGCGGGCGACGTGCCGTGCCTGCCGCATTCGCTGGCGCGCATTCTCTGCCGGCCGTGGTCGAGGGTTGATGCGGGCGACCACTTCGTCGTTGTCGGCGAGGTCTACGAATTCACCAGCGGGGAAACTGAGCCGCTGGCCTTCTTTGCCGGCCGGTTCGCCCGGCTGCAAACGGGCGCACCCAGCGGGGAGCGCTCTCCTTCAGGCAACTAGATGATACGGGAGGTTGTCACATGCCGAAAATGAAACAACTCGCGGCGATCGCCGTCGCCTTCTGCACACTGCCTTTCGCCGGCGCCATAGCCGACGACGCACCCATCCGCATCGGCTCTTTCCTTGCCGTGACCGGTCAAGGAGCCTTCCTTGGCGATCCGAGCAGGAAGGTTCTCGAACACTTCGTCGCCGAGACGAATGCCGCTGGAGGCGTCGAGGGCCGCAAGATCGAGCTCGTCTTCTACGATTCGCGCACCGACGCGAAGGAGGCGGTCAATTTCGTACGCCGGCTGACCACGCAGGATAAGGTCGATCTCATCATCGGCGGCAACACCACCGGCGAGACCATGGCTGTCATACCCTTCGTGGAGCAGGCGGGTATTCCCTTCATCTCGCTCGCCGGCGGATCGGTGGTCATCGATCCGGTCAAGCCGCTCGTCTTCAAGACGGTGCACACCGATCGCATTTCGGTGGAAAGCATCCTCGACCATGCTAGGGCCGCAGGCCAGACGAAGGTTGCGGCGCTTTCCGGCCCTGGCGGTTTCGACCAGTCCTGCCGCACCAACCTCGTCGACCTCGTCGACGACTACGGAGCGAGCATCGTCGCCGACGAGCAGCATGGCGCCGGCGACACCGACATGACGGCGCAGATGACCAATATCCGCGCCGCGGCACCCGACCTGATGATTTATTGCGGTTTCGGCGCGCCGAGCTCGATCGTTGCCAAGAATCACAAGCAGCTCATTGCCTCGATCCCGCTCTACATGACGGTGGGCGCCGCCTCGCAGGATTTCATCGATGGCGCGGACGGCGCGGCCGAAGGCGTCTACGTCACCGGATCGGCGGTGATGGTGGCCGATCTTCTCAAGGACGACGACCCGCAGGCAGCCGTCTCCCGCGCCTTCGTCGCCTCCTACAGCAAGGCGTTCGGCAGTGATCCGTCGAGCTTTGCGGGCCATGCCTATGATGCCTTGGTCCTCGCGGTCGATGCGATAAAGCGGGCGCATGGCACCGAGCCGAAAGCCTTGCGTGATGCCATTGAGGCGACCGATGGCTTGCCCGGCATCAATGGCGTCTATCACCTCAGTGCCACCGACCACATGGGTCTCGGGCCGAAATCGCTGATCCTGACAAGGGTCGAGAACGGCCGGTTCGTGCCGACAGAATGAAGAACGACACCGTGCGGCGCGAATGCCGCACGGATGGTCGCGAAAACCTTGAAAGCGATCCGCCTCATGGCCGATTTCCTGCAATTCATCATCGCCGGCACGACGGTGGGCGCCGTCTATACCCTCGTCGCAATCGGATTCTCTGTGATCTTCAACGCCACTCGTATCGTCAATTTCGCGCAGGGCGAGTTCCTGATGATCGGCGGAATGTCGGCCGCGTTCCTGCTCAAGGCGGGATTGCCGCTCTGGGCAGCGGCTCTTCTGGCCATAGCGGTGACAGCGGCCGTCGGAATGGCGCTCGAGGTTTTTGCCGTCAGGATCGCCCGCGGCGCGGGTATCCTCATGCTCATTGTGCTCACCATCGGTGCGGCCATCACCTTCCGCGGCGTGGCGCAAATCATCTGGGATCGCAACTATCATTCGCTGCCGGCTTTCTCGGGCACCGCCCCGCTTGACATATTCGGTGCCAGCATCGCGCCGCAGAGCATCTGGGTGATCGTGGTCTGCCTCGTCGTGGTGGCGGCGCTTCACCTCTTCTTTACCCGCACGCTCGTCGGCAAGGCGATGCGCGCCGTCGCCGCTGACCGTGACGCCGCCTATCTGTGCGGCATCGACGTCAACCGCACCATGCTGGTCGCCTTTGCACTTGCCGGCGCGCTGGGCGCCGTCGGAGGTGTTCTGATCGCGCCAATCGCGCTGATCCATTTCGAATCCGGGATAATGCTCGGGCTGAAGGGTTTCGCCGCGGCCATGCTCGGCGGGATCGGCAGCTTTCCCGGTGCCATTGCCGGTGGCCTCGTCCTCGGTCTCGGCGAAGCGTTCACCGCGGGCTATCTGACCTCAGCCTACAAGGATGCGCTCGCCTTTCTCGTCATCGTCATCGTGCTCATAGCGAGGCCGAACGGCATCCTGGGCAAAAGCACGGCGGGGCGGGTATGATGCAGTTCGTGCCAGCCAGGTCGCTTCTGCCGCTTTCCGGCCTCGCGCTCGCGCTCGTCGCGGCGCCCTTTCTCCTTCCCAACAGCTTCGCGCTCGGTGTGGCCATCCTCGCGATCCTCAATGCCGCGGTCGCCGTCGGACTTAACCTCTTCGTCGGCTCCGCCGGCCAGATATCGCTCGGCCACGCCGCCTTCTTCGGCATCGGTGCCTATGCGGCCGCCATCCTTTCCGGCACTTACGGGTTCAACGGCGCGGTCGCTCTCCTTGCCGGCGCGGTCGCCAGCGGGCTGCTCGCCCACGCCTCCGGCCGCACCATCCTGCGGCTCAGCGGCCACTATCTCGCCATGGCGACGCTCGGTGTCGGCATCATCGTCTATCTCGCGATCAACCAGGAGATAGGGTTCACCGGCGGGCCGGACGGCAAGGCGGTGCCGCCGTTTCGGATCTTCGGCGCGGCGGTCGTCGGCGAAATGCAGTGGTATTGGATTGCCGCGATCTTTCTCCTGATCGTCACTTGGATGGCATTGAATCTGGTCGAGACCGGCTATGGCCGATCGCTGGGCGCCATTCACGCTTCGGAGCATGGCGCCCGCGCCGTGGGCATCGACGTCGCCGCCGTCAAGACCGGCATTTTCGTGCTCTCGGCCGTCCTCGCCAGCGTTGCGGGCAGTCTTTATGCTTTCCACATCGGCTTCATCACGCCGAGTGAGGCCGGGTTCCTGAAATCGGTGGAACTCGTCATCATGATCGTCGTCGGCGGCCTCGGCTCCGTCTTCGGCGCCATTCTCGGCGCACTCCTGATCACCGCCCTGCCGCAGTTCCTCACCGGCTTTCACGACTACGAACAGCTCGTCTTCGGGCTTCTCCTGATGCTCGTTGCGATGGCGCTTCGCCGCGGCATCGTGCCGACGCTCGCCACTCTTGCCGCGAGGTGGGCGCGATGAACGGTCTCGGGCTTTCGGGTGTCGAGCTTCGTTTCGGCGGCCTTCGGGTTCTCCGCGGCATCGATCTTGCGATCGAGGCGTCCGGCATTACCGCGCTGATCGGGCCGAACGGTGCCGGCAAGACCAGCCTCGTCAACGTCGTCACCGCGGCCTACAGGCCGAGTGCGGGAAAGGTCGTTTGGGAGGGGCGGGCGATGAACGGCATTCCCCCACACCACCTGCCGCGGCTCGGCATTGCCCGGACCTTCCAGAACCTCGAGATCTTCTGGACCATGTCGGTCATCGACAATGTCATGGCTGCCGCGCAGGGGGCCTCGCCGC
Organism: Nitratireductor sp. ZSWI3; assembly: GCF_024655565.1. Lineage (GTDB taxonomy): Bacteria > Pseudomonadota > Alphaproteobacteria > Rhizobiales > Rhizobiaceae > Nitratireductor. The sequence goes on from NZ_JANKOF010000026.1 coordinate 41,887, forward strand.
CGCGGCTCATCCCTTCGCTTCTCAAGGCGCCCCACATCGTGCGCGCCGAGACCCTTTCTCGCGCCACGGCGCTTGTCGCCCTGGAGCGGGTGGGACTTTTGGACCAGGCGGACCGGGAGGCTGGCGAGCTTTCCTACGGGCATTTGAAGCGGCTGGAAATTGCCCGGGCGCTGGCCCTCCAGCCGAGGCTCCTGCTCCTCGATGAGCCGGCAGCCGGCTGCAATCCCAACGAGACGGGCGATCTCGCCGCCCTCATCCGCGGCCTCGCCGATGGCGGCCTCGGCGTCCTCCTGATCGAGCACGACATGAAAATGGTCATGAGCATTTCCGACCGCGTGCTGGTCATGGACCGCGGCGTGATCATCGCCGATGGACCACCCGGTAAGGTGCGCAACGACCCGGTGGTCGTCGCCGCCTATCTCGGCCCTGGCACCGGGGCGGAAGCCGTCGCCGACCCCGATCGCATGGAGGCGCGCGCATGATCGAAGTCGAAGGGCTGACCGCCTCGCACGGCCGCGTCACCGCCGTGCGCGAGGCCACGTTCGAAGTCGGCGCGGGCGAGGTCGTCTCGTTGATCGGCGCCAACGGCGCCGGCAAGACGACGCTGATGCGCACGCTTTCGGGCATTCATCCGCCGGCCGCCGGCCGCATCCGCTTCGACGGCAAGGAGATCACCCGGCTCCGTCCGACAGAGCGCGTCGGGCGCGGCCTCGTTCAGGTGCCGGAGGGACGGCGCGTCTTCGGGCCGCTGAGCGTCGAGGATAATCTCATCCTCGGCGGCGCTACGGCGGCGCCTGCCGAGCGACGGCGGCGAATGGGGAAGGCTTTCGACCTGTTCCCGGTTCTTTTCGAGCGGCGCCATGCACAGGCGAATTCCCTCTCGGGCGGCGAGCAGCAGATGCTGGCGATTGCCCGGGCGCTGATGGCGGCGCCGCGCCTCCTCCTCCTCGACGAGCCGAGCCTCGGGCTCGCGCCGAAGATCATCGCCGACATCTTCGATCTGGTCCAGGCCCTCAACGGGCGCGGTACGGCGGTGCTCCTCGTCGAGCAGAATGCGGTCGCGGCACTTCGCATCTCGCACCGCGCCTATGTGATGGAAACCGGCAGCATCATCCGTTCCGGCGATGCCGCCGAGTTGCGCAACGATCCCTCGGTCAGGGCCGCCTATCTCGGCGGCTGAAAAATTATCTGGAGATGTAGCATGAGTGAATTGCCGCAATGTCTGATGATCGTCAGCGTCCGGGTCGATCCGTCGATGGAGGCTGATTGGAACCGCTGGTATGACGAAGTGCACCTGCCGGAGATCCTCGCCTGCCCGGGCTTCGAAACGGCGCGCCGCTATGTCAGCGAGGGGGATGACGGCCGCGACTATATCACCGTCTACAGGCTTGCCTCGCCGGCGGCGATGGCGGGCGAGGAGTTCGGCCGGCGGCGTGGCTGGTATCGGTTCGCGCCGCATGTGCGCGCAAGCGTGCGCCTCTTCAACGCGACCGATGCGTCGGGCCCCGCAATTTTCTGAACTTTTCGTTCCCCTGTTCCTGAGAGACACTTCATGCGCGAGACGAGCGATACCTGGTATTGGGAAAAGACCTGGAGCGACTTCCGGCGCGGTACGGCGCGCGCCGTGCTTCGATGGCCGGGGCAGGAGGCGCGGGTCGCGATCTTCGACGAAGGCGTGCCGGTGACGACGGCGGCGATACTCGCCCGCCTGCCGATCGAAATCCCGGTGGTCCATGTCGCCTGGAGCGGCGACATGGTGATGAGCACTCGCGCCTTCGATATCGGCGTGGCCGACCAGGAGCATCACGTCCGCCTCGTTCGCCCGGGCGACCTGGCGTTCGACCCGAAATTCGGCGAGTTCACGGTCACCTATGGCACCGCCGAGGCGCGGCTTCCGTCCGGTCCGAACACACTGGTCGTGTTCGGTCGGATCGAAGACGGCCTGGAGCGCTTCGTGGCCTGGGCGCGAGCACGGCGCTTCGAAGGGCTGGGCACGCTTACGCTTGCGCGTGATTGACCAAGTACTCGCTCGCCCTAAGGCTGGTATTGAGCCGAGCCGATGACGGCTGCTCGATCGGCTCACCCATCACTGCGAAATCATCAAGACCGGCAACGACAGCTGGCGCGTCAAGATCCGTTCTCAAAGCTAAAGCCGAAGATCAATCAGGCGTACCCAATCAGGCTGCACAAGCTCGACCAACTCCACCCGGTCGGGTGCTCCCATCGTGCCGTCAAAGGGGTCAAGTTTCGGCATCATTGACAGCTAAATATCTACTCTCGTCCCCGAAACGAGGAAGCAATCAGCACGGCCAACGGAAGAGCCACCGCACAGGCCGACGCAGCCGTGAGCCACAGGAGAGCATCCGTGTCCGTCCCCAGTTCATGCATCCAACCATAGAAGACTGGTCCCGCTGCTGCCGCCGTTGTCGTCATGAAACCGACAGTGCTTCGCGCCTCGCCTAACCGCGAAGGTGGAACAAACTCGGCAACGACCGAGGTTCGCAGCACGGAACTCGCCGCCACCGTTGCTCCGGCAAGCGCGAGGAAGATCCATGCGGCAAGTTGGAGATCAAATGTCGCGAGCAGCGCCGCTCCAGCCGCAAGCGGAACGTTGTGAACAAGCAGGACACACCGCGATCCAACTCGATCAATCACCGCGCCAGTGACCAGGGATGCGGGGACCTGCATGAACGCATAGCCCAAGAACCCGACAGCAAACGCCGAAACGGCGATCCCCTTTGTCTGTGCGATCATTGTTTGTAGGAATAACAACCCCGTCATGGCAAATGACGGAAAGATGAGCATCGGGACGCAACACCAGAGCAGAGTTGATCGGAACAGGAAGGCGCTTCGCGGCAACACTGTTTCTGAAGATGCAGGCGACGTACGCCGGAAGTTCCGGTTTCCTAAAATAAAGAAGGTGGCAGCCGGGATGAGAAACACGCCCCCTATCAATCCAGCACCGAGATATGTGGCCTGCCAGCCGATGTACGCGATCATGATAGTCAGAACCACGGGCAGAGTTCCTTCACCTACCGTATAGCCGAGCCCGATCAGTGCCAGTACCTTGCCACGGTGCTCGGCCAGATACCGGGCAGCCCCCGTCATCCCAACGTGCGGCAGCAAGCCTTGTCCGAAAAGACGGAGCAGAAAAAGGGCAAGGAACACCGAAATCGGGCCGGTAGCCGAGGCGATCAGAATGGAACCTGCGGCCATCCCGAACCCGGCGTACAGCCCGCATCTGGCGATATCCACCCGGTCGACCAAGCGGCCAAGCAGAGGGAGGAAAATTCCAGCTACCAGAGTTGCGCCGCTGTAGAGCGCTGCCAGTTCCGCCGAACTCAGCTTTGCGGCAACGAGTATGCTGGGAACAAACAGAGATACGAAAAAGGTCTGTCCGGCACTTGAAGCCAGCGTGAGACAGAAGCCGTAAGCAACCGGAGCTGTTAACCGCCATGGCACGCATGGAATAGTCACATGTGCCATACGCAGTAATCCCTATCGTAAGTTTGCCGGTGTTCATGCTTAAGAAAGGTCCGAAGTCTGCGGATATGACAAATTTGTGTCCTATTCTGCCAATTGGAGCTTATGCAATCGTGCTCAATCGCATCGGAAAGTGCTCAACCAGCAGGTTATATGGAGCCAATTGAGCCGATCACTGGCCCCGGATGCTCGTCGCGAAAAATGGTTCCTCGGCGTGACTTGTTCAGTCAGATCGCTGAGGGTTTGGAGCGCTTGGTGGCGTGTGGACATTCGGAGGGCCGGGAGCGCTTAAGCATCCAGCCATGGAATACAGGTCCAACCGCTGTCGCGGTTGTCGTCATGAAATTGCTAGCTGTGAGCTTTCAGCCAATAGCGTCTGACCTCTTAGTATAAGGCCTCGGGATACCGAATGTATTCTCAGTAGTGCCGTCCTGGAGCCGAAGCCGCTATTCTGCTGCTTCCATAGATTTTTTGGGTTCTGCAAAAGCCCTGCGGTAGGCAGAGGGTGTCATGCCGTAGCGCTGTCCGAAAGCTTTGGTGAAGGACGCGGCGTCCGCGAATCCGGTCCGATGAGCGACGGCCGAGATCGGCAGGCTCACGTCTCCTAAAAGCAGCCGCGCCCGATCGAGACGCAATTCGCTCAGCAATCTCGCCGGCGGCATATCGAATTCGCTCAGGCAGTGGCGATAGAAACTGCGATCGCTCATGCCCATGGCATCCGCCATGTCAGCGACGGTCGTCGGCTGATCCAATCGTCCCTCGAGCCAAGGAACCAGACGTGAAAGTTCACCGCCCTTTCGCGCCTGATAGGCGAGCGGTGCCGAAAATTGCGACTGGCTTCCGGGACGGACGAGATGAAGGACAAGAGCACGTGCCACCTTAAGCGCGACGTCAGGCCCTGCATCGCGGGCCACCAGCGTCAATGAAAGGTCTATTCCGGTCGCAGCGCCGGCGGAAGTCCAGACCTTGCCGTCTTCGACGAACAGTTCCTCACCGTCGATTCGCGCCTTGGGGAATGCGGCCGCGAGTGTTTTTGCACTCGCCCAATGAGTGGTCGCTCGACGCCCGTCCAGGAGTCCGATCCTGCCGAGTAGAAAAGCACCGGTGCAGATCGATACGACGCGGGTCGCCTGCTTTGACGCCGTTTCTAGCCAAGCCAGCAGTCGCTCATCAGACGCGGCCGCCTCGATACTCGATCGCGTTCCACCAGGAATGAACAAGGTGTGGATTGGCCGCGGCGCCTGTTCCATCGTGCCCGTCGTGACTTTCAAGCCGGCGCGCGGCGTAACCTGACCGGTCACCGAGGCATAGTGGATGCGATAGTCGCAGCCGAACATATTGGCTGTCGAGAAGACCTCAGCCGGACCTGCGGCATCCAGCAGAAGCATGCCGTCGAACAGCACGAATACAATGTTTCGAGTATTGGCAGAACTGGACATGGTTTTGTCATATCTGCCGGACGCGGGCATGTCTAGCCTGTCCGCTGTGTCAATCTGTGAGAGGGAATGTCTATGCCAACCCGGGACAGGGTCCAGGCCTTCGTCGACTGCGTAGTGTCGGGCGACCATGTGAAGGCGATAGAGGACTTCTACCATCTTGACGCCTCCATGCAGGAGAACCTCGCGCCCCTGCGCGAAGGACGCGATTTCCTTGTAGACCACGAGCGGCGGGCTTTGGCGCGGGTTGAGAGGATGGATACGCACCTGCCTGAGGCCATCCTCGTGGATGGCGATCTCGTGGCAATACGCTGGGTCTTCGATGTGACGAGCACCGACAGCGCAACCAAGCGACTGATCGAAGTTGCGCTCCAGAATTGGCGTGATGACAGGATTCAGGCGGAACAGTTTTTCTACGACTCCGCGACAGCCTGGCATCCAGTCACACCTGACTGACCTGTCAGGATCAATCGCCATGAAACGTCATCGCACAGTCGAACCTGCCATTCTATACCTCGGAACGCCGGTCGTTCTTGTGAGTACCGTCAGCCAGGCTGGTCTGCCCAACCTTTCGCCGATGTCGTCGGCCTGGTGGTTGGGTTGGACCTGCGTGCTGGGATTCGACGCAAGTTCGAAGACGGTGGAGAACATGCTGCTCAACGGGCAGTGCGTTCTCAATCTGCCATCCGACGATCTGGCGTTGAATGTCGACAGGCTGGTGCGCACGACCGGCTCCGATCCGATGCCGCGACACAAACAGCGGATGGGATATCGCTACGTCAGCGACAAGTTCACAGAAGCCGGGCTCACTCCGCACAAATCCGATCTGGTTTCTCCTCCGCGCGTATTGGAATGCCCGATTCAGCTCGAGGCGGAGGTTGTGCGATCAAGCGAAATCGCCGTGGATGATCCAAGGATGATGATACCGGCGATCGCGATCGAGGTCCGCATAGTCCGCGTGCATGCCTCCGCCGAGGTTCTTTCGACCGAGTTCGACAATCGCATCGATCCCCGGAAATGGAATCCGCTCTTCATGAGCTTTCTCGAATTCTACTCCAAGGGTGAGAGGCTCAAACCGTTGGCACTTCGGCGTTTGAACGAAGAGGCATTCGGAGCGCGGCGGCCTGTACGGCTGACAGACAACCGCGAGGAGGAACCACGATGAAAGCAGACACCACGTGTCGGGCTGGGCGCGGCGGCAAGCTCTTATCCCGATTGGAGCGCTGCATAAACCAACTCCTCCAACCACCACCATGGTGCCGCGCCCATAGGAATTTCACGGCAGGCCCGGATCTAAATGAGATGAACGCATGAATGAGACACGGCCCATCGTCATCGTCGGCGGCACAGGCAAGACCGGCGCCCGTGTCGATAAATTGCTGCAGGCACGCGGCATCGCCACGCGCCCCGTGTCACGCTCCAGCCCCATCCCCTTCGATTGGACCAGGCGTGAAACCTGGGCCCCGGCGCTCGAAGGTGCATCCAAGGCCTATGTCGCCTATCAACCCGACCTTGCCGTGGATGGCGCTGATGAAGATATCGTCGAACTCTCCCGTCTCGCCCGCGAACAGGGAATGGAGCAAATCGTGCTTTTGTCCGGCCGCGGCGAGCCGGGTGCACAACGCGCCGAAGCTGCGCTGCAGAGTTCGGGGATCACCTGGACGAATGTGCGTGCAAGCTGGTTCAACCAGAATTTCTCGGAAGGGCCGTTCCTCGATGGCATCCTCGCCGGCGAACTTGCGCTGCCTGCGGGGCCGGTCCCTGAGCCCTTCATCGATGCTGATGACATCGCCGACGTGGTCGTCGCCGCGCTGACGGATGAGCGCCATGCAAACCGGCTTTACGAGGTGACCGGACCACGTGCCATCACATTTGCGGAGGCCATGGACGAGATCGGAAGTGCGGCGGGCCGGCCGATCCACTATCGACAGATCTCCACGGAGGCATTTGTCGCACAGATGCAGCCTTATGTGCCCCAAGCCATCTTGAGCCTCTTGGTGGAACTTTTCACCGTCGTACTCGACGGCCGCAATGTCGAAGTAATGCACGGTGTAGAAGATGCACTTGGTCGCACGCCCGTGGACTTTGCCGACTATGCCCGCCGGACTGCCGTCACCCGGATCTGGAAGGCAAGAAGCTGATGCAGGCGATCATCACTTTTCTGTTGTGGTTTTCCGCCCTTGGCTGTGGCCTTGTTGCCGGGCTCTATTTCGCCTTCTCCTCCTTCATCATGGCGGCGCTCGGCCGCATCGATCACATACATGGCATTGCAGCCATGAATGCGATCAACTCGACAATCCTCAATTCGCTGTTCATGCCGCTCTTTTTCGGAACCACCATCGCCAGTACTGCGCTAGCGATACTTGCCGTTTTTCGCTGGGGACAGCCCGGTGCTTCCGTCATGCTCGCGGGAGGACTTGTCTATGTCCTCGGCATGTTCGTGGTGACCGTTATCTGCAATGTCCCCCTCAACAATGAGTTGGCAACTGCTGGACGTGGGGTGGCGGACGTATGGGCACGCTATTTGAAAGACTGGACCTATTGGAACCATGTGCGCACATGTGCCTCCGCGATTGCGGCGGCGCTTTTCGTCGCCGCGCTTGCTTGGAAATGAACACCGTGAAGGCTCCAGTCCAGAAACATGGAAGCGCAGGCACAACTCTTGGTTTCCAGGAATTTCGAAAGAGTTGTTAGACAATGACCCGGGAGGATGGAATGCGTTTTGGGGGATAGGGACTGGAGACCGCACCGGCTTGTGCCGCTGCTTCTTCTTCTACTTTATTGGAACAATCACGACCGGATTGCTGGGTTGGAGGCGAACAGGTGAGCGAACTTCTTGAACGCGGAATAAAGGTGCTGGAAAACCAGCCTTTCAGCAAGCTGCTAGGGGCCGAACTGATTCTGTTGGAGCACGGAAAGGCCGAACTGGGCGTGGATCTGCGAGATCACCACAAGCAGCAGCATGGCTTTGCGCATGGTGGACTGGTGAGTTACCTTGCTGACAACGCACTCACCTTTGCCGGGGGCTCGGTGCTGGGTAATTCGGTGACGCTGGAATTCAAGATAAATTACATGCGCCCAGCACTCGGCGAACGATTGTTGGCAAGTGCATCGCTTCTGTCATCTGGCAGGCGAATGGCAGTTTGCGAATGCCGGATAACCGCCCTTCATGATGGTGTGCCGACCACTGTAGCGGTCGCCCAGGGAACCATCTGTAAAGTGGAGACCGAATAAGCCGACTTCCACAAAATCGATCAAAGCGCATTACCGTCGCTTGCTTACAGAGAGCATGGACTGTTCGCTCGACTTCATCCAGCGTGTGTCCAAGGCAAATCCGATCGAGACCAATGCAAATTGGAAACTCTGATGAGACTCTACCTGCCCGCAAATCGGCTCGTGAGCATGGGCTTGATTCTGGTGTCCATTCTGCTGTTTGCATGTCCTCTGGGACAAGCCGCCGAACAGGTTGCATCGGCTTGCTCGCACGACGCCGTCCACGATGAAAGATGGGTCGCAGCCGATGATGTTAGCTTGCATCTGCGGGTTCGAGGTAGACATTGCAATGCTCCATTGCTGCTGTGGCTCCATGGCGGTCCAGGTGGCGCCGAAACGCCACTGTTTCGGCTCTATGACCGCCACCTGGAGGATTCATTCTTAGTTGGGTATTGGGATCAGCGTGGGTCGGGTCGTTCCTATGACCCCGGCGCGGATACTTCGAAGCTAACCGTCGAACGTCATGTCGAAGATCTAAAGAGTATCATCGATCATCTACGCACCCGATACGGCAAGCGCAAGGTTGCTCTCGTTGGTCATTCCTGGGGTTCAGCCTTGGGACTGCTATACGCTCAAAGACATCCCGGCGACGTCTCGGTCGTCGTTGGCGTGAATCAGTTTGTCTCAGGTCTCGGCGCGCAGCGGGGTCAATACGATTTTGTCCGCTCAAGGGCCGAAGCATTCGGACACAATAGGCCACTTCAGCGATTGAAAGAAATCGGGCCGCCGCCCCTTTCCTCTGCGAACGAGTTGCAGCTTCAGACGTTGGTAGACCGTTATGGCGGGCTGTTCCACCAGCGGCCGAGCTTCACCTGGGCCATGATCGCGGGCACGTTGCGCGGCTACGTGGCACCTTGGCAGATCCCTGCCTACATCCGTGCAAATAGGGTTTCGCTTGCCGCCATGGAAAGGGAAATCAACGCACTTGACCTCGGCAAGACGGTACGATCGGTCAAGGTGCCAGTTGTCATGATGCTCGGTCGCTATGATCGGCAACTCGATGCCAGACAGGCTGCAGACTACTTCGAGACACTTTCGGCGCCGGCGAAGCAGCTGATCTGGTTCGAGAAATCGGCGCACAATATTCCCTTTGAGGAACCGGAACGATTCATCTGGGAACTCCGGTCCGTGCTGAACGGGATGGGCAGTTGAAACTTAAGGAGGGGCGGCTTCGGCATTGTTAAAAGATCCGGGCCCTCAAGCGCAAACTTGATGGGACCAGTCTTGGTAGTCTTGAAGATGAACCCGCGAGCTCGCGGGCCGAATCCTGTATTGAAAGCGGGCTCTCATCTCTGGGCTTTATCTAGAGTTCTTATGCGAACACGGGCCCGAACGGCCCGTGTACATCCTTGGTGCCAGATTATCCTCTTTCGAGGCTGCACATCCGGCACATACTTGGGCTCAAATGCCAGAGCGGCATTAAAATGCGGCGGCCGATCAGGCGAGATTCGTTTGACCAAGATCTCTCCTAACCTTCGCAAATCCACGATCCGTGGCGATGAAGCGTTCGAGCATGGGCACGATCAGCCTGACCGGATCGACGGCGGGCTGGCCGCTCTCGCGGCCCAGCACCTCGGCATAGGCGACCAGATCGCGGTGAAGCGGTGCGGGCAATTCCACCGTCACTTTCACGGGCTTGTCCTCGACGATGGGACCGAGCTTGAGCTTCGTCATCATTAACCTCCGCCATTTTCGAATACGAGATCCCGCGTCACGATGATCCTGACCGGGAAGCCGGGCCGGATGGTCAACGTGGGCGCGACCTGCAACTGGCGCTCGACGATCTGCTGGCCGGCCTGGTTGACGGTGTCCTGCGCGCCGTCGCGGATGGCGCGGATCAGACGGTCTTCATCGCTGATCGCCAACTCTGTGCCGACCGCAAGCAGGGTCGAGAGACCCGCTGCCTTCAGCAGATCCCACCAGTGATAGTCAACGCCATCCTCGAGTCCGGCATAGCCCGACATATCGGCACCTGGCAGGCGCTCCAGAACGATGGAACGGCCGCCCGGCAGGATCAGGCGGTTCCACACCAGAAGCACCCTGCGCTGCCCGAAGGTCACGCCGTCATCATATTGGCCGATGATGCGGGTGCCCTGGGGGATCAGGAGCAGCGAGCCGGTCGGGCTGTCATATACGTTCTCCGTCACCTGCGCGGTAATCTGCCCGGGAAGGTCCGATCGGACGCCGGTGATGAGTGCTGCCGGAATCACCGACCCGGCCTGAAGAATATAGGGCGAGGCAGGGGGCGTGACGCGATCGGGCGCGACCGTCTGCCGATCCACCGGACCATTGAGAAACGCCGTGTGCCGATTCTGGCCGGCCGCGTCCTGCTGCTGTCCGCCGAGACCGTCCAGGCCGGGCATGGCCGATACCTGCGTCGCGCTGGGACGTGCGCCGGACTGGAAGAACACATTGCTGAGCCGCGCAGCCTCTTCCTCGGCGCGGCGGCGCTCTTCTTCCGGATCGACAGCTGGTGTCCTGATCGCAGGCGCGGCCACCGGCTGGCCCCGGTTCTGCGCGTCGAGGATCGGGCGGCCGAGGTCACCCGGCAGCGCCGGGCCGAGAACCGGTCCGGTATAGTCGGACGGCAGGCCCGCAAGCCCGTCCGCCGTGGGCCGGTTCTCCGTCGAATAGAGTTCCTCTCCTTCCGTTTCCGCGTCTCGGGTCTGGAGGGCGTAGATCAGCGCGCCGCCGATGCCGAGCAGCGCGATCGCGCCGACGCCGGCGATCATCTTGCGGGACAGCCGCGTGACGCGCGGCGGGTCGGCGCGCAGCCGCATCGGGGCCGCGGTGTCCGTGGTGGTGCTGGTGCCTGTCAAGACGGCGATCCTCCGGTGGCGCTGGCAGGCCGCGCGTCGGCCGCCTGCCTCTGCTCGACACGGACAATCCTGACGGTCTGCTGTCGGTCGCCGCTGCCAAGGCGCAGCTCTGCGGCGCCGAACAGGCGGTCCACGATCAGGATGTTCTGGTGAATGCGGCTGTTGACGATCTGCGGCTCGCCGTCCGATCCGAGCACGAAGATCGGCGGCATCTCGCCCTGCACGATGCCGCGCGGGAAGACGACATAGACGCGGCGGCCATCGTCGAAGACGGAGATGGGCCGCCAGGGCGGGCTGTCGCCGGTAAGGCCATAGCGATAGTTCCGTACCGCCTGGGCCGGGATGATCGGCGCGGCCGGAGCGGTCTGGCGCTGACCGGCAGGCGGCGCGGGATAGGCCCAGGCCACGGCCGGCATGTAGAGCATTTCCCGCGCGCGCAGCTCGATCATGTAGATGCGGCGGTCGGTGGTGATGATGAGATTGGTCGAGATGTCCGGTC
>NZ_JANKOF010000027.1 GCF_024655565.1 Nitratireductor sp. ZSWI3
GGACGATGCCCCGCATCGCCCTGCGCAGCGCGCCCAGCCAGCGGATCGACCTGTCCCATCAGATCGGTCAACAGTTATCTCCCTTGGTATGACCTCTTGCGGCGCGGTCGATATGCCTCGCCCGCTTGCCCCTGAAATAGGCTTTCACCCACGGATCGTCGCATTCCAGCATATCCTCGACCGTGCCCTGCACCAGCACGCGCTTGTTGCCCAGAACCGCGATACGGTCGCAGGCTGTGAGCAGGCTGTCGAGGTCGTGGGTCACCATATAGACGGTGAGGCCCATCGTGTCGCGGAGCTTGGCGACCAGTTCGTCGAAATCGGCCGCGCCGATCGGATCGAGGCCGGATGTCGGCTCGTCGAGAAAGACGATGTCGGGGTCGAGCGCCAGGGCCCGTGCCAGGGCGGCGCGCTTGATCATGCCGCCCGACAGTTCGGAAGGGAACTTCTGCGCGGCATCGCGCGGCAGGCCGACCAGCTCGATCTTCAAATAGGCCAGCTCGTCCATGAGCGGGCGCGGCAGATCCAGGTATTCGCGCATCGGCACCTGAATGTTCTCGAGCACGGTCAGGGCCGAGAACAGGGCACCGTGCTGGAACAGGACCCCCTGGCGCATGTCGATCTGCATGCGTTGCGCGTCGCTGGCCTCGTCGAGATCCTGGTCGAGCAGCCGTATGGTGCCGGCCCGCTTGCGGATGAGGCCGAGCACGGTACGCAGGAGCACCGACTTGCCGGCACCGGAAGCGCCGACGAAGCCGAGAATCTCACCGCGGTAGACGTCCAGCGACAGGTGGTCGAGGACGATCGTGTCGCCGAAACCGACGGTCACGTCGCGCACCGACAGAACCACGTCGCGCTGCGCCGTGACCGCCTGTTCCTGCCGTTCCGATGCCATCACCATCATCTGACCCTAAAAATCGATCGCCGCATAGAAGATGGCGAAAAAGCCGTCGACGACAATGACGATGAAGATGGCTTTCACCACGGAGGCAGTGACGTGACCGCCGAGCGATTCCGCGCTGCCGCCGACCTTCATGCCCTCGACCGAGGCGATGATGCCGACAATCAGCGCCATGAAAGGCGCCTTGATCAGGCCGGCGAAGATGGTCGAAAGATCGATGGAATCGCGCAGCCGGTCGATGAAGGCTTCCGGCGGAATGCCCGAATAGAGCCAGGTGATGAGCATGGCTCCGCCGAGGGCGGCGAAATTGGCGACGATGGTCAGGCACGGAACGGCGATCATCAGCGCCACGAGACGGGGAAACACCAGCACGCCGACGGGATTGAGACCGATCACCGTCAGCGCATCCACCTCCTCGCGCATTTTCATCGAGCCGATCTCGGCGGTGATCGCGCTGCCGGAGCGGCCGGCGATCATGATCGCCGTCATCAGCACGCCGAGTTCCCGCAGGATGAGGATGCCCACCAGATCGACGACAAAGATCTCGGCGCCGAAATAGCGCAGCTGGAAGGCGCCCTGCTGGGCGATGATCGCCCCCACGATGGCCGACATCAGGACGATGATGGGAACGGCGCCGACGCCCATCCGGTCGATCTGGTTGACGATCGCCGCGGGGTTCACCGCATGCGCCCGGCCGAGCTTCATCTGCGCCCCGCCGATGGTCGCCCCGAGGATATGCGCCCCATAGACGATGTCGTCGCGCGCATCGTAGACCGTGCGGCCGATCGCCTCGAGAAGGTTCACGATCCAGGCGCGTCTCGGCCGCGGGCCATGACCGTCGCTCTGGGCGACGGCTTCTTCCACCGCGGCGAGAAGAACCGTCGCGGCCTTCGATTCGCCGGACACGCTTACGTCCGCGCCGCGCGATCGTTGCGTGTGGATCAGCCGCTGGATCAGCCAGGCGCCGGCGGTGTCCAGGCTGGTGATGGCAGCCAGGTCGATCTCCAGCGTTTGAATGTCCGGGCGGGCCTGCAATGCGCGCATCTGCGCGTCGACCTTCGCGACCCTCCTGGTGTTCCAGGCACCGGTCAGGCGACAGGTGACCGCTGCGCCATCCTGATGAAGGCTGATGAGCGGATCCTTGTTCTGTCCGATCGGCTGCTGCACGTCGCTTGCTTCGCCCTGCGAATTGATCAACATTGCACCATCATTAGTGTGGACCAGGCCCAAAGGGAACCGGTTGTCGATGGGACCGGTCGCCATATAAGGCATGTTTCCTCCGATAATTCCGACTTCTGCAAAAGAAGGGCAGAAATGACACGCACGCTGGTCACCGAGATCGAGACGTTTCCCATTGCCGGTGTTTTCACGATCTCGCGCGGCTCGCGCACCGAGGCCCGTGTGGTGACCTGCACGTTGGGCGACGGGGCGGTGCGCGGCCAGGGCGAATGCGTGCCCTATACGCGCTACGATGAAACGGTCGAAAGCGTGGTGGAACAGATCGAGGCGATCCGGCAGGACCTCATCAACGGCATCGACCGTACCGCACTGATGCAGAGCATGCCGCCGGGGGCGGCCCGCAACGCGGTCGATTGCGCCCTGTGGGACCTCGAGGCCAAGCTTTCCGGCAAGCGCGCCGCGCTCTCCGCCTGCACGGTGCCGCCGCGCCCGCTGCCGACCGCCTATACGATCTCGCTTGGCGCTCCCGAAGACATGGCGGCACAGGCCCGCGCCCATGCCGCGCGGCCGTTGCTGAAGGTCAAGCTGGGCAGCGACAACGACGCCGCCCGCATCCATGCGGTGGCAGGCGCCGCCCCCGAGAGCCGGCTGATCGTCGACGCCAATGAGGGCTGGACCGAGGACAACATCCTCGAGAACATGCTTGCCGCCGCCGAGTTCCACGTGGCGCTGATCGAGCAGCCCCTGCCCGCCGGCAAGGACGAGCTTCTGCGCCATATCCCGCATCCGGTGCCGGTCTGCGCCGATGAGAGCGTCCACACGGCAGACAACCTGAAGGAGCTCGCAGGCCTTTACGACTTCGTCAACATCAAGCTCGACAAGACCGGCGGCTTGACGGCGGCGCTCGAGCTTCGCGACAAGGCGAGGGAAATGGGTTTCGGCGTCATGGTCGGCTGCATGGTGGGCACCTCGCTCGCCATGGCGCCGGCCGTCCTGCTCGCGCAGGGTGCCGACTTCGTCGATCTCGACGGGCCGCTGCTGCTGGCACGGGATCGTCCTCACGGGCTGCGCTATTCGGGCTCGCTCGTCTCGCCGCCCGCCCCGCAGCTCTGGGGCTGACCGGGCCCCAAGGCGGTCCGGTCTCCCGGATGCTCGCGCTCAGGCCGCCCTTACGCCGTCTTCCTCGTACGCCACGACGCGCGGCCTGACCCGTGTCGTGGCCGCTTCCGCGCCAAGCACCTTGGCCCAATGGATGATCTCGAACGTGCCGTCGAAATTTTCGGCCAGGGCGGTGCAGCTTTCCACCCAATCGCCGGTGTTCATGTAGCTGACGCCGCGGATTTCCTCGATGGTCGCGTGATGGATGTGGCCGCAGATCACGCCGTCGACCTCGGCCCGATGCGCCTCCTGGGCCAGGACGTCCTGAAACGAGCTGATGAACTTGACCGCCTTCTTGACTTTCACCTTGGCCCACGAGGAGAACGACCAGTAGGGCCGGCCGAACATTCTGCGGACGCGCCCGATAACCCGGTTGACCACGATGGCCAGGTCATAGGCCTTGTCGCCCAGATAGGCGAGCCAGCGCACATTGTGCACGACCTGATCGAACTGGTCGCCGTGGATGACGAGAAACCGCCGGCCGTCGGCGGCCTCGTGGATGGCCCGGTCGGCAACGACGATGCCTCCGAAATGCACCCCCTGGAAGGAGCGCAGGAATTCGTCGTGATTGCCGGCGATATAGATGATCTCCGCCCCCTTGCGCGCCTTGCGCAACAGCTTTTGCACGACATCGTTGTGGCTCGCCGGCCAGTGCCAGGAGCGCCTGAGCCGCCAGCCGTCGACGATGTCGCCGACCAGGAAGATCTTGTCGGCATCGTGATGACGCAGGAAGTCGATCAGGAACTCCGCCTTGGCCGGTTTCGAGCCAAGGTGGATGTCGGATAAGAAGAGGGTGCGAAAGCTGCGGTTTCCGGCGCCGTCCATGATCTCGCCCAAGCCTGCCAAAATCGAGCCCTCTATGGCCCGATTCATGTCACAGGCATGTGACGATGCCTCCTGGAGACCCAACCCCGTCCGACAGCCGGTCGCAGATTTTTCAATCTGAAGTCGGCGCTTCGCCATTCGGCTCTGGAAAAACGCCGCGCCAGGGCCTAATCACTACCCCTCGGTCGCCTGCGGGGGCCACAGAGATTGCCATTACCGGGAGCCGCCAGATGCCGTCCAGAACCAAAAAGCCGGAACGATCCGAATTCGACCAGGCTGCGCTCTTCTTCCACCGCTACCCGGCCCCCGGCAAGCTCGAGATCCAGGCCACCAAGCCTCTCGGCAACCAGCGCGACCTGGCGCTTGCCTATTCTCCCGGCGTGGCGGTGCCCTGCATGGCGATCCACGACGACCCGAGCAGCGCTGCCGACTACACGGCGCGGGCCAACCTTGTGGCCGTGATCTCCAACGGGTCGGCCGTTCTGGGGCTGGGGAACATCGGTCCCCTCGCCTCCAAGCCGGTGATGGAGGGCAAGGCGGTCCTGTTCAAGAAGTTCGCCGGCATCGACGTTTTCGACATCGAGATCGACGCTCCCGAAGTCGAGCGCATGGTCGAGACGATCGCTTCCCTCGAACCGACGTTCGGCGGCATCAATCTGGAGGACATCAAGGCGCCGGAATGTTTTGAGGTCGAGGAGCGCCTCAAGAAGCGCATGGGCATCCCCGTCTTCCACGACGACCAGCATGGCACGGCGATCATCGTCGCGGCGGCGACGATGAACGCGCTGGAGCTCGCCGGCAAGGACATCGCCGAGGTGAAGATCGTCTCGTCGGGCGCCGGTGCCGCTGCCCTCGCCTGCCTCAATCTCCTGGTTTCGCTCGGCGCGAAGGCGGAAAACATCTGGCTCACCGATCGGCACGGCGTCGTCTATGAGGGTCGCAAGGAGGAGATGGATCGCTGGAAGGCGCCTTATGTGAAAGACACCAAAGCGCGCAAGCTGGCTGAGGTGATCGACGGCGCGGACGTGTTCCTGGGGCTTTCGGCTGCCGGCGTGCTGAAGCCCGAGATGCTGGCCGGCATGGCCGAGAAGCCGCTGATCCTGGCGCTCGCCAACCCGGTTCCCGAGATCATGCCGGACGTGGCGCGCGCGGCGCGGCCCGACGCCATGATCTGCACCGGCCGTTCGGATTTCCCGAACCAGGTCAACAATGTGCTCTGCTTCCCCTACATCTTCCGCGGTGCGCTGGACGTCGGAGCCACGGCGATCAACGAGGAGATGAAGCGTGCCGCCGTGAAGGCCATTGCCGCGCTTGCCCGTGAGGAGCCCTCGGATGTCGCGGCGCGCGCCTATTCCGGCGAGACCCCGATGTTCGGTCCGGAATTCCTCATTCCCTCGCCGTTCGATCCGCGCCTGATCCTGCGCATCGCGCCGGCGATCGCCCGGGCGGCGATGGAAAGCGGCGTTGCCTCACGGCCGATCGAGGACATAGACCAGTATCTCGATCGGCTGAACCGCTTCGTGTTCCGTTCCGGCCTCGTCATGAAGCCCGTCTTCTCGGCCGCCAAGATCGCCGGACGCAAGCGCGTGATCTATGCCGACGGCGAGGACGAGCGCGTGCTGCGGGCTGCGCAGGTGGTGATCGAGGAAGGGATCGCCGATCCCATCATCATCGGCCGCCCGCACGTGGTGGAAACGCGGCTCAAGCGCTACGGCTTGCGCATCCGGCCCGGCGAGGATTTCGCCATCATCAACCCGGAAGACGATCCGCGCTACCGCCACTATGTCGACCTTCTGGTTCAGCTGGCCGGGCGGCGCGGCGTGACGCCCGAGGCGGCCAGGACGCTTGTGCGCACCAACACGACCGTCATCGCCGCCATCGCCATGATGCGCGACGAGGCCGATGCCATGATCTGCGGGCTGGAAGGACGGTTCGAGAAGCATCTGCGCTATGTGGACATGATCATCGGCCGCCGCGAGGGCGTCGGCGATCTCTCGGCCCTGTCGATGCTGATCTCCCAGTTCGGCGTGACCTTCTTCACCGATACCTATGTCACGCTTTGTCCGACCGCCTCGGAGATCGCCGAAATGACTGTGCTCGCGGCCGAGGAGATCCGGCGCTTCGGCATCGAGCCGAAGGCAGCGCTGTTGTCGCACTCGAATTTCGGATCCCGCGATTCCGACAGCGCGGTGAAGATGCGCGAAGCCGCCCACCTCCTGAAGCAGATCGCCCCGGATCTGATGTCGGACGGCGAGATGCACGGCGACTCGGCCCTTTCCGAGGCGCTGCGCCAGCGCGTCTACCCGCAGGCCAGCCTGACGGGAGAAGCAAACCTGCTCGTGTTCCCCAACCTGGATGCGGCCAACATCACGCTCACCACGCTGAAGACCATGACCGACGCCCTGCATGTCGGGCCGATCCTGCTCGGCACGGCCATGCCGGCGCATATCCTCACGCCATCGGTCACCTCGCGCGGCGTCGTCAACATGACGGCGCTCGCCGCGGTGGAGGCACTGCAGAAGAGCAGGGCAACGGCAGCCGTCTGAACCCGGCTCCAGAACGCGTCTTCGCGCCGCGATTGCGGCAGAGAGCCGACCGGCGCGTTCTTCGATCAGTCGGGGAGCGTTTACCATGGCACCCGTCGATCGCTCAAAATATACACCCCAGGGTGGAAAAGAACTGCGCGATATGGTTTTATCGCGTCGCAATTTTCAATCACTGGTTAACGGGCGCGCAGCGTTCCGTGGAATGCGCGTGAGCAAGGGGGCTGTATCGCGATGCGTGGCGTGTTGTTCCTGCGGGCTTTTTGCATGAGCATGGGATTGGTCGTCTGGCTGCTCGGCCTATCGGCAAGCGCCGCTGCTCAGACGCAGCTTTGCCGCAATCTCGCATCCCAACTTCAAATCGCCTCGCGCGGCGGGTCGGCGGCCCAGATCAGCAAACTGCAAGGCGCCATCGCCCGGCAGAACGGCGAACTGAGCAAGGTGCGCGGGCAGATGCGGACGGCGCGGTGCGGCTTCGGGATCTTCGGCAATCGCGCCCCCGAATGCACCGCGCTGAGGAAATCGGCCTCGAGCATGGAGCGCAACGTCCTGAACCTGCGGTCGGAGCTCGATCGCCAGGGCCAGGGCAACGCGGTGCGCGACCGCAACCACATCCTTGCAACGATGCGCGCCAAGGGCTGCGACGACAAGCCGGCTGTTCGCAAGGCCGCAGCGCCCACCCCCAGGGAAAAGACCGCCCAGCGGAACGGCACGGCTTCCACCGTAAGGCGGCCCGGCGAGGTCTTCCAGACCATGTGCGTGCGAAGCTGCGACGGCTATTACTTCCCGATCTCGTTTTCGGTCTCGCGAGACATGTTCGCCCGCGATGAAAAGACCTGTCAGGCGCGCTGCCCGGGCAGCGACGTCAAGCTCTATGCCCACAACGTGCTCAGCGAGGAATCGGAAGACATGATCTCGGTCGCCGACGGCGCACCCTATCGTGAACTTCCGAACGCCTTTCTCTACCGCCAGGCCGGCCTCAGCAGGGACACCTGCAGCTGCCGGCCGGATGGGAACACCTCGGTCGTCGCGGCGGCGATCCCGGACGACACCATACCGGCCGACGTCTACCCGATCTCAGAGGCGGGCACGGACGCCGCCACCAGCTTCTACATCCAGCCGACACCATCCTCAAAAGACACCGTCGACAACGCGGTCAGGACCTCGGACGTCCCGCCGACGAGCAAGGCGACGCCGGCCAGCGGCGTTCGTCGGGTCAGGGTCGTCGGGCCAAAGTTTCTTCCCGCCCCAGAAGAGGCAATAGACCTGCGAGTTCCGGCCCAGCCTCGCGCCCGGTAAGCGCGACCCGCAACGGCATGAAGAGCGCCCGGCCCTTGCGCCCCGTCGCAGCTTTCACCGCATCGGTCCACGCCCGCCAGGTCCCGCCGTCCCAGGGTTCCTGCGGCAGGTGTTGCATGGCCTCGCGCACGAAAACCCTGTCCTCGTCGGACAGGCCTGCCTCGCCGTCCGGCTTGTCGTTGACGATCCGCCACCAGATGGAGGCGTCGTCCAGCCGCTCCAGATTGCCGCGCACGGCATTCCAGAAGGCCTCGGCCTTGGCACCGTCGATGCCGAGTGCGGCGAGCCTTCGAGCCGCCTCGTCATAGGGCATGTGCTGGATGAGCTGCCTGCTGAGCCCAGAAAGCTCCGCCGGATCGAACTTCGCCGCCGATCTGGACGTGGCGGTCGGCTCGAAGCGATCGGCAAGCTCCTCCATCGTCGCCGCCGCGACCACATTCTCCGACGTTCCGATCAGCACCGCGAGCGAAGCCACCGCCATCGGTTCGATGCCGCTCTCGCGCAGGCTGGCGATGGACAGGGCCCCCGTGCGCTTGGAAAGCCCCTCGCCCGAAACGGTGGTGAGCAGGTTGTGGTGTCCGAATGCCGGCGGTTCCGCCCCCAGCGCTCGGAACAGCGCAATCTGCGCCCCCGTGTTGGTGACATGGTCATCGCCGCGGATCACATGGGTGATGCCGAGATCGATATCGTCGACCACCGACGGCAGCGTGTAGAGATATGTGCCGTCGGCGCGGATCAGGACCGGGTCGGACATGGAAGCAAGGTCCACCGTCTGCGGCCCGCGCACCACGTCGTCCCAGTGCACTTCGGTGCGCCTGGTCGCGAAGGGATCGTCGGCGAAGTTCGGCAACAGGAAGCGCCAGTGCGGCATGCGCCCCTCGGCTTCGAGCCCAGCCTTCTCCTCCTCCGTCAACTTCAGCGCCTCGCGGCCGTAGACAGGGGGCAGACGGCGGGACAGGCGGATCTTGCGCCGCCGCTCCAGTTCCTCCGGCGTCTCGTAGCAGGGATAGAGCAGGCCCGCCGCTTTCAGCCTGGCGGCCGCGGCATCGTAGCTGCCGAAGCGTTCGGATTGCGCGACCGTCTGGTCGGGCAAGATCCCCAGCCAGTCAAGGTCGCGGGCGATGCCATCGGCATAGTCCTTCCTCGACCGCTCGAGGTCCGTGTCGTCGAAGCGAAGGATGAAGCGGCCGCCATGTTTCCTGGCGTAGAGCCAGTTGAACAGGGCGGTGCGCGTGTTGCCGATATGGATCCTGCCGGTCGGGGACGGCGCGAAGCGGACGGTGACAGTCATGAGTGCGGCGTAGCCGAACCCTTTCCGATTGGCAAGCAGGGCCGTCGATCGGACGGCCCTGCCGGGCCTCAGGCAAAGCCTTTGGTGAGTTCCAGCGCCTGCCGCTCGAACAGCTTTCGGTAGATGCCCCCTTCGAGCCGGATCAGCGCCGCGTGATCGCCCTCCTCGACGATGCGGCCCTTGTCGAACACGAGAAGCCGGTCGAGCGCCCGCACGGTGGACAGCCGGTGCGCGATGACAAGCGTCGTGCGCCCCACCATCAGGCGCTCCATGGCCTCCTGGATCAACACTTCCGATTCCGAATCGAGGCTCGACGTCGCCTCGTCCAGGATCAGAACCGGCGCGTCGGCGAGGAAGGCGCGGGCAATCGCCACGCGCTGCCTTTCGCCCCCCGACAGCTTCACGCCGCGCTCGCCCACCAGCGTGCCGTAGCCCTTCGGCAGGGCCTCGATGAAGCCGTGCGCGCTGGCGAGCCGTGCCGCCGTCTCGATCTCGGACTGGCTCGCGCCGGGGCGTCCATAGGCGATGTTCTCCGCCAGCGACCGATGAAACAGGATCGGCTCCTGCTGGACGATGGCGACCTGTGAGCGCAGCGACGACTGCGACACGTGAGCAATGTCCTGCCCGTCGATCAGGATGCGACCGCCAGACAGGTCGTAGAGCCGCTGGATCAGCTTCACGAACGTGGTCTTGCCGGATCCCGAATGACCGACGAGGCCGACGCGCTCACCGGCGCGGATCGAGACCGAGAAGTCACGATAGAGCGGCTTGCTGTGCCCGCCATAGTGGAAGGTCACGTGATCGAAGTCGATGCGTCCGTCACCGATGGCGATCGGCTTGGCGTCGACGTGATCGGCAACGCCGAGCGGTTCCGCCTGGATGTCGACCAGTTCCTCCATGTCGTTGACCGAGCGCTGCACGTTGCGCACATGCATTCCGACATCGCGCAGATAGCCCTGCAGCACGAAAAACGAGGTCAGCACGAAGGTTATGTCGCCGGCGCTCGCCTGTCCGCGTGCCCAGAGGAGCACGGCGAAGCCGATCACCGCCGCGCGCAGCAGCAGCAGCGTCACCCCTTGCGTGGTTCCGTTATAGGTTCCGCGCAGCCAGGCGCGCCGCGTGCGCGACCGCCATTTGCCGGTGACGCTTGCCAGCCGCCGATCCTCGCGCGCTTCCGCGCCGAAGGCTTTCACCACCGCGTTGCACGAGATCGCGTCTGCGAGCGCGCCACCCAGCCGCGTGTCCCAGCTGTTGGCGAGGCTCGCCGCCGGCGCCACATAGAACAGCGACAATCCAACGGTGATCGTCACATAGAGCACCGTTCCAAGACCGATGATGAGGCCCATCATCGGCCAGTACCAGCCGAGCAGGATGGTGGAGCCGACGAGCATCACCGCCGAGGGCAGGAGCGCCACGAGCAGCGTGTCGTTCAAGAGATCGAGCGCCCACATGCCACGGGTGACCTTGCGCACGGTCGAGCCGGCGAAGCTGTTGGCATGCCAGTCGGTCGAAAAGCGCTGCACATGCGCGAAGGCGTCGGCCACGATGTCCGACATCATCCGCATGGTCAGGGCAATGATGCCGACGAATGCGAAGTGCCGCATGACGATCGAGCTCGCCGAAAGGCCGAGCAGGGTGAAGAACGCGGCCAGGGCGGCGTTCCATGCCGCCTCCTCGCTCGCCGAACCGTTGGCGACCGCATCCACCAGCCGCCCCGAGAAAAGCGGTGTCAATACGTCTGCCACGGTCGCCACCAGCACCGCGAGCACGATGAAGGCCAGGCGAACCGGCTGCCGTTGCCAGTGGCCGAACGTGAAGGCGAAAACGGTCCGAAAGGCATTGCCCCTGAGGGCTTTGCGTAAAAAAGCCATGTCAAAACCCGGAAGCGAAAAGCTTCCGGCCCCGAAAAAGACGAGTCACGGGTGCTGGCGCGGAAAGAGAAACGGGTCTGGAAGAGGGTGCGCCGGCATTCGGTCGGGCATTCCACCGCCAAGGCGGGCGAAGCCACGAGCAGTCGCGCGAAGAGCCGCCGGCACTGTCGGCCGCAGAAGCGGCCGCAACACGTCAGGCGGTCAGCGAGCGCTGCCTTGAATGGAGAAAACAAAGGCTGGCATGCACACCTCCCGAGAGAGCTGAATTAAGGAACGCGGTTATAGCCAAGCTGGTCCGCCCCGCCAACCCCCGGACATTCAAAATTTTCACCCGCAGGTTACGCCGCCGGAACGCGCACCAGCGGGCCGCGAGAGGCGGATCCGGCGCAATACGGGCGCAGTGCTTTAGAAACGCCTTGCGCAACAGATAAGTAAATGCTTATCTGTCAACATGAACGACTCGGACATTTTCCGCGCCCTGGCCGATCCCACCCGCCGTTTGCTGATGGAACGGCTGACCGCCGGCGAACGCAACGCCACCGAACTGCGCGAGGGACTGGGCGTTTCCCAGCCGGCGATTTCCCAGCACATCGCCGTGCTGCGCGGCGCCGGACTGATCAAGGAGGAACGTGCCGGCCGTCATGTCAGATATCGCATCGATCCGGAGGGCCTGCGGCCTCTGGTGGACTGGCTCACCGGGTATCGCGCGTTCTGGCCGGCCCGTGTCGAAAAACTGAAAACGCTGCTCAAGGAGATGGATCAATGACGCCCGCCGATGAGCAAGAGACCAATGAAACCATCGTGCTGGAATGCGAGCTGGACGCACCTCCGGAGAAGGTCTGGCGCGCTCTGACGGTGCCGGAGCTTGCAGCAGAGTGGCTCGGAGCGTGCGGCGACGGCAGGGATGAACCCGGCTACGAGATGCTCGACGCCCTGCCCTTCTCGCGGGTCCGCTATGCCTGGCACGACGCCACGGCGAGCGAGCCGGACACGCTGGTGACCTTCGAGCTTTCGCCGCGCCCCCTGGACCGCACATGGTTTCGCCTGACGCACAGCGCCGAGAAGGCGCCGCGCGCGGCGGCAAACTGCAACGGCAGGCCCACGGCGCTGGCGGCCTGACCGACAATCAACCCGCTACGAAAAGGAGAGGTCGCAATGCGCGGCACGATGGCACTCGTCCCTATGGTTGTGGAGCAATCGCCGCGTGGCGAACGCTCCTTCGACATCTATTCCAGGCTTCTGCGCGAGCGGATCATCTTCCTGAACGGCGAGGTGAACGACGAATCGGCGGCGCTCATCTGCGCCCAGCTGCTCTTTCTGGAATCGGAGAACCCGGAGCGGGAAATCTCCTTCTACATCAATTCGCCGGGCGGTGTCGTCACCAGCGGCTTTGCCATCTACGACACGATGCGCTTCATCCGCAGCCCCGTCGCCACGGTGTGCATGGGCACGGCCGGCTCCATGGGTTCCTTCCTGCTGATGGCCGGAGAGCCAGGCCGCCGCGCCGCCCTGGCCAATGCCAGCATCGTGCTTCACCAGCCTTCCGGAGGTTTTCGCGGCCAGGCTTCCGACATTCAAAGGCATGCGGAAGACATTCTGAAGCTGAAGAAGCGGATGATCGGGATCTATGCGGCCCATTGCGGCCGCACCGAAGACGAGGTGGAACGCACCCTCGACCGCGACTTCTTCATGACGGCGCAGGAGGCCTGTGACTGGGGACTGGTGGATCGGGTCTATCGCAGCCGGACCGAACTCGAGGCCGGCAGGAAAGAGAACCAGGCGGGAGGCGCGTAGGGGATCCTGGCTTCGCCGCTAAAAGAGTCACAAGCTCTTAAATATCAGCCCCTTACGTCCGATCCCTGAATCGGTTCGTGATGGGATAGCGTCGATCGCGGCCGAAATTCTTCCTGGTGATCTTCACGCCCGGTGCCGCCTGCCGGCGCTTGTATTCGGCGATGTAGAGCAGGTGCTCCACCTTGTGCACCGTCTCGCGGTCATGCCCGCGCGCGACGATGGCGTCGACGCTCATCTCGTTCTCGACGAGGCATTCCAGAATGTCGTCCAGAACGGGATATGGCGGCAGGGAATCCTGATCCGTCTGATCCGGGCGCAACTCGGCCGACGGCGCCTTGTCGATGATGTTTTTCGGGATCACCTCGCCCGACGGCCCGAGCGCGCCGGGCGGCACGGTGGTGTTGCGCCACGACGACAGGGCATAGACCTGCATCTTGTAGACGTCCTTGATCGGGTTGAAGCCGCCGTTCATATCGCCGTAGAGCGTGGCATAGCCGACCGACATCTCGGATTTGTTGCCGGTGGTGACGACCATCGAGCCGAACTTGTTGGAGATCGCCATCAGGATGGTGCCGCGCGTCCTGCTTTGCAGGTTCTCCTCCGTCACGCCTTCCCCGGTCCCCTCGAAAAGCTGCGTCAACGCATGGGTGAACCCCTCCACGGGCTCGAAGATCGGCACGATGTCGTAGCGGCATCCCAGCGCCCGTGCGCAAGCTTCCGCATCCGCCAGCGAATCCTTCGAGGTGTAGCGATACGGCATCATGATGCAGCGGACCCGCTCCTCGCCCAGCGCGTCGACCGCGAGCGCCGCGCAGATCGCCGAATCGATGCCCCCCGACAGGCCGAGCACCACATTCCTGAAGCCGTTCTTGTTGACGTAGTCGCGCAGGCCCAGCATGCAGGCGCGGTAGTCCGCCTCTTCCTTCTCGGGGATCTTCGACATCGGCCCGTCCGCGCAGCGCCACCCCTCGTCCTGTCTCTTCCAGGTGGAAACGGAGACGGCCTCCTCGAACTGGCTCATCTGGAAGGCCAGCGACTTGTCCGCCTGGATGGCGAAAGACGCGCCGTCGAAGACCAGCTCGTCCTGCCCGCCGAGCTGGTTGGCATAGAGCATCGGCAAGCCGGTTTCGATGACTTGCGAGATCACCACCTGCTGACGCACGTCGACCTTGCCGCGATAATAGGGCGAGCCGTTCGGCACGAGCAGGATCTCGGCGCCGGATTCGGCCAGCGTCTCGCAGACGCCGAGATCTCCCCATATATCCTCGCAGATCGGGATTCCGAGCCTGATCCCGCGATAATTGACCGGCCCCGGCACATGCGGCCCCGCCTGAAACACGCGCTTTTCGTCGAACTCGCCGTAATTGGGCAGGTCGATCTTGTAGCGCTCGGCGACGACCTCTCCGCCGTCCAGCACCATGATCGCATTGTGCAGGCCACTTTCCCGGCGCAGCGGCGTTCCGATGACGATGCCAGGGCCGCCGTCCCTGGTGTCTTCCGCAAGCTCCCGCACGGCATGCTCGCAGGCCTCGATGAAAGCCGGTTTCAGGACCAGGTCCTCCGGCGGATAGCCCGCGATGAACAGCTCGGTGAAAAGCACCAGATCGGCACCGTGGCGCGCCGCGTCGGCACGCGCTTCGCGCGCCTTGATCAGGTTCCCGGCCACGTCGCCGACAACCGGATTGAGCTGGGCGGTGGCGATGCGCAGGATGTCGGGGGCGGGAGATTTGCGGGCCATGGCGTTCCTGTCGAGAAGGCGGCTGTCCTGTTGCGTGTAGCCCGCGCACCGGCCGGTTGCAACACGTCCGGCGCCGATCAGGCGCTGATGCCCAGCCCCTCCTCGCTGCGATCGAGGATCAGCGGAATGATAAGGTCTTCCTCATCCTCCAGATGCCTCAGAAGCATGGCAAGCAATCGCGTGTTTTCATCCGCATAGGCGTCAGCGGCGAACAGCCGCTTGTCCAGGTCTCCCCCCAGCGACTGAAGGAAGGCGGTGCCCGTCTCGGCATTGCGCTCCAGCGCGTCGTGGATGACGTGATGGTCGCTGTCGAGCAGGTCGAAGCCGCGCACCAGGCGCTTTTCGGCTGCCGCGAACACCGGGAAATAATGCATGTCCTCGATCTGATGGTGCCCGTGCAGCTGCTGCAGGAAGAATCGCAGGCGCGGTGCGAACCATGCCGCGAAATCCTGCGGCGGCAGGCGCCCCTCGCGATAGTCGGAGACGCTCGTCTGCAACATTCCGCCGAGCTCGCGGAACATGTCGTGCCGCTGCAGCCAGAACTGCGCCATGCCGCCGAGATTGGGATGCGTGCCCCAGGTCTCACGCGGATACTTTTCGACGAGATACCGCAGGTCCGGCGGCAGGCCGGTGCGGGCGTCGAGCCGCAGCGTCTCGGGCAGGTCGCTCACGACGATCCGTCGTCCCCGGCGACAAGGACGCCCGGCGACGAGCGTGCATGTTTCGGCAGCCCGTCGTCGCCGATCGTGTAGAAGTCGCCCTGGTCGGCGACGAAAATATGGGCTTCGGAGACGAGTCCGCTCGGCGTCTCGAACGCACCGGCCAGAATGGAGATCTTGTCGCTGTCGTTGCGCTTCCAGAACAACGCCGAGCCGCATGTCCTGCAAAACCCGCGCCTGGCAAAATCGGAAGCCGCGTACCAGGTGAGATTCTCCCCACCGCCGATGTCGACATCCACGTCTCTGACATCGGTTGCCGCGTAGTAGAGACCGGTCTGCTTGCGGCATTGCGAGCAATGGCAATAGACGACGCCGCGCAGCGGTCCCCTGGTGCGAAAACGGACCGCGCCGCAAAGGCACGATCCGTTCTTGTGGTCAGTCATGGCCCTCTCCTCTCGCTTGGCGACTGGAGCTATGACTAGCATTCCGATGCGCCTGCGGGCATCGCCAAAGGCTGAAGCTAAGCTTCAACCGCGTTTCACGCATTGGCGACCTTGCTCGCGGGCATGGCCTGGCGGTCCTTCTTCAGAAGTTCGGCGACCAGGAAAGACAGCTCCAGCGCCTGATCGGCGTTGAGACGGGGATCGCAATGCGTGTGGTAGCGATCCTGCAACTCCTCGTCGCGGATGGCGCGCGCGCCACCCGTGCACTCGGTCACGTTCTTGCCGGTCATTTCCACATGCATGCCGCCCGGATGCGTTCCCTCGGCCCTGTGCACCTCGAAGAAGGACTGCACCTCCTTCAGGATACGGTCGAAAGGCCGCGTCTTGTAGCCGGCCGCGGTGACCGTGTTGCCGTGCATGGGATCGCATGACCAGACCACCTTGCGCCCTTCCCGCTCGACGGCTCGGATCAGCTTCGGCAGGTACTCACCGACCTTTTCGGCACCGAAGCGGGCGATCAGCGTCAGTCGGCCCGGCTCGTTTTCCGGGTTGAGGAGGTCGATCAGCTCGATCAGGCCGTCGGGCGTCAGCGAGGGGCCGCATTTCAGGCCGAGCGGATTCTTGATGCCGCGGCAGAACTCCACGTGAGCGTGATCAGGCTGGCGCGTACGGTCGCCGATCCAGATCATGTGGCCGGAGGTCGCGTACCAGTCGCCCGAAGTCGAATCGACCCGCGTCAGGGCCTCTTCGTACCCTAACAGAAGGGCTTCGTGGCTGGTGTAGAAATCGGTCTCGCGCAGC
The DNA here is from genome assembly GCF_024655565.1 of Nitratireductor sp. ZSWI3. GTDB lineage: Bacteria > Pseudomonadota > Alphaproteobacteria > Rhizobiales > Rhizobiaceae > Nitratireductor. The sequence continues at coordinate 16,503 of NZ_JANKOF010000027.1, forward strand.
GCATGCGAGCTCTCGCCGGTGATGCCGACGGCGCGCATGAAGTCGATCGTCTCGGTGATGCGGTTGGCAAGCTCCTGATAGCGCTCGGCCTGCGGACTGTCGGACAGGAACCCCAGCATCCACTTGTGCACGTTCTCGAGGTTGGCGAAACCGCCCTGGGCAAAGGCCCTCAGCAGGTTCAGCGTCGCCGCCGACTGCCGATACGCCATCTCCTGGCGCGCCGGGTCGGGAATGCGGGACGCCGCCTCGAATTCGATGCCGTTGATGATGTCGCCCCGGTAGCTCGGCAGAACCAGGTCGCCCTTGGTCTCCGTGTCGGAGGAGCGCGGCTTGGCGAACTGGCCGGCGATGCGACCGACCTTCACGACCGGCTGCGAGCCGGCAAAGGTCAGCACCACCGCCATCTGCAGGAAAGCGCGGAAGAAATCGCGGATATTGTCCGCGCCGTGCTCGGCGAAGCTTTCGGCGCAATCGCCCCCCTGCAACAGAAAACCGTTGCCGTCGGCGACAGCGGCGAGCTGCTTCTTCAGCTTGCGCGCCTCACCTGCAAAAACGAGCGGCGGATACGTGGCCATGCGCGCCTCGACGTCAGCCAGGGCGGACAGGTCCGGATAGGCCGGGACCTGCTGGATCGGCTTTTCTCTCCACGAATTCGGCGACCACTTCGTCATCTTCGTTACTCGACAGTTGCTGCGGGATCATGCCGGACCGCCTGATCTGCTGCCATGCGGCGACCGGAAGGCCGCTTCTTAACCAATGGAAGCGGCCGATACCAGCCCGGATTTGTGGCATTGATGAAACACCAATGCACAAATAATGCAAAACAAGAGATATTCTGCACCAAACTTGCGCCGAAAATAGCCCGCTCCTCCAGGTCGAGCGCCGCTGCGCGCGGGAAGGACGGGGTCGTGCGATCGGCGAAGGATAGCCCAAACAGGCGGCCGGAGCGCCCTGCCCGCCTTGCGGCCTCCTCCTCAGCCCACCCGCTCGCCCTTCTCGATCCTGTAGCTCGGCTGATACATGGTGACGAGCTCTTCCGCCGCCGACGGATGAACCGCCATCGTGCGGTCGAAATCGTCCTTGGTGAGGCGGGCCTTCAGCGAGATGCCGAGGAGCTGCGCCATCTCGCCGGCATCGGGGCCCAGAACGTGGGCGCCAAGCACCCGGCGGGTCTGCCCGTCCACTACCAGCTTCATCAGCATCTTTTCCTGCCGGCCCGAAAGCGTGTGCCGCATCGGCCGGAAGCTGGCGCGATAGACCTCCAGCTTGTCGAAGCGAAGCGCGGCCTCGTCCTCGGAGAGCCCGACCGTGCCGATCTCCGGCTGCGAGAAGACGGCCGTCGCGATGGTGTCGTGATCCACCTCCGTCGGGTTGCCCTTGAACACGGTTTCGACGAAGCACATTGCCTCGTGGATCGCCACCGGTGTGAGCTGAACCCGGTTGGTGACGTCGCCGAGCGCCCAGATGTTTTCGACATTGGTGCGCGAGAAGCCATCGACGAGGATTTCGCCCGTCTTGCCGGTTTCGACGCCGGCGGCCTCGAGCCCCAGATCCTGCGTGTTGGGGATGCGCCCGATGGCGAGCATCACCTGGCCCGCTTCGATGACCTTGCCGGATTTCAGATGCGCCGCCAGCTTGCCGTCGGCCTGCTTCTCCACCGAGGTCAGGATGTCGTGGCAAAGGATCTTGATGCCCTTGGCCTCCATCGTCGCGTGCAGCTCACGCCTCAGATCCTGATCGAAGCGGGACAGGATCTCCTTGCCGCGATAGACGAGCGTGGTGTCGACGCCGAGACCGTGGAAGATGTTCGCGAACTCCACCGCGATGTAGCCGCCGCCTTCTATGACGATGGCGGACGGCAGTTCGGGCAGGTCGAACGCCTCGTTCGAGAAGATGCAATGCTCGTGTCCGGGAAGCGCTTCATGGGGGTTGGGACGCCCGCCGACGGCGATCAGGATCTTGTCTGCCGTCACCCGCTTGCCGCCGACGTCGAGCGTGTGAGGATCGATCAGCCGCGCACGGGCCTCGAAGATGTCGGCACCGGCGTTCTCCAGTCCCTTGCGATAGAGCCCTTCCAGGCGCGCAATCTCCTGATCCTTGTTCTTGACCAGGGTGGGCCAATCGAATGACGGCTTCGGCACGGTCCAGCCGTAGCCGGCGGCGTCTTCGAAATGCTCGGGAAACTGCGAGGCATAGACGAACAGCTTCTTCGGCACGCAGCCGCGAATGACGCAGGTTCCGCCGAACCGGTATTCTTCGGCGATCGCCACGCGCTTGCCGAGCCCCGCCGCCAGCCGCCCGGCGCGTACACCGCCCGATCCGCCGCCAATCACAAAGAGATCGTAATCGAAATTGCTCATCCTGCTTCCCTGGCTCGAAGACGTTGCCGGGCATCTGCCCGATGTGATGCAAAAGCGTGCCCTTGCGGACACGAGCCCGCCTGCCGAATCTGGCGGCAGCGGCTGCATAGACTTAGAAACGCAGAGGCCAAAATAAAAGCCCGGCACGTTGGCCGGGCTTTCACAACGCCGTTACAGCGCCATGCGTCCATTTGGACGTGCGAAGGACGCTGCAAGTCTTTAAATCTGCGCATCGCGCTTTCTGAAAATCGATTCCGATTTTCGGGCCGATGCGCTGGCGTCAGCTTACTGGTTGGCGCCGGCCTCGTCCGGCTTCTGGCCGCCCTCGCCCGTCGCCTGGAGCGCCGCCTGAATTTGCTGCCCCGCCATCTGCGCCAGATCGCGCGCGATGCCGCGCCGCCAGATCTCACCGGCCTTGAGCACTTCGCGGGTCACGATAGGACCATCCGCCAGCAACTTCTTGCCGGTCGGCGACTGATAGAAGGTGCTGATGTCCTTGAGCTCCTGCTCGCTGAAGACCCGCGCATAGGCCTGTGCGGCCTCGCGCTCCAGGTCGACCCGGCGGCCGGCCAGCTCGATCGCCTTCTCGTCCACCGTGGTGTTGATCAGCTGCACGAGGTCGGGGTTCTTGTTGATCAGCTCGGACTTGAGAGCGTTGGCCGCCTGCGGCAGCACGCTGTCGAAATCATCGGTCGCATGGATCGCGCTGACCGCAGCGCGCGCCGCAGCAAGATGAGTCTCGGAAATCTCCTGCGCGCCGGCCTGGGCGACAGCAAGCGTCATCGCCAAGGCGGCGGAGGTTGTAATGAGGCGGAGGCGCGTTGCCAAAGTCATCTATTCTCACTCCATTATCGTTCAGAAGGCCCCGACGGTCCGCACCCCGCCGTCGCCTGCGATGAAGGCGGTGTCCGCGAGGTCGAGAAACAGGCCGTGTTCAACAACGCCGGGTATGGCGTTCAATGCGCTTGCCAATGCTCTTGGATCGGGAATGCGGCCAAAAGATGCATCGACGATGAGATGTCCACCATCGGTGAGGAACGGCTCGCCGGCTCGCTGGCGAACCGCAAGAGACCCCTTCAATCCCAGCTCGCGCGCCACCTCTTCGACGGCCAGCATCGTGGCCCGCAGGCCGAATGCGTTGACCTCTATCGGCAGCGGGAATTGCCCGAGCGTCTCCACCAGCTTGCTCTGGTCGGCGATCACCACCATGCGCGCCGAGGCCGCGGCGACGATCTTTTCGCGCAGCAGCGCACCCCCGCCCCCCTTGACCAGAGCAAGGCCAGGGCCGATCTCGTCCGCCCCGTCGATCGTCAGATCGAGGGCCGGTGTCTCGTCGAGCGTGGTCAGCGGCACGCCCAGTTCCATGCACAAGCCGGCCGTGCGCTCCGAAGTCGGAACGCCGATCACCGAAAGCCCGTCGGCCACACGCTCGGCGAGCAGGCGCACGAACTCCTCGGCAGTCGAGCCGGTGCCGATGCCGAGACGCATCCCGTCCGTCACCTGGCCAAGCGCCGCCCGCGCCGCTTCGATCTTCAACTCACGCATATCGCTCAACGTGTGGCCCCAATCTCGTTCTGTGCGGTTCCTAACCCGTTTTGCCCTGCCCCGCAAATGCGACTTGGCCGCCAAACGCACAAACTTGCGCCATCCCCTTCGGCACGCTATCCCAGCTCAATTGCAAAGGGGACATCATGACAGCGCCAATCATCGTTTTCGACCTGGACGGAACGCTGGTCGACACTGCACCCGACCTGCTCGACAGCCTCAATCATTGCCTTGCGACGACCGGTATCGAGCCGGTCCACGATGCGGAGATCAATCGCATCGTCGGTTTCGGCAGCCGCGTGATGATCGAGCGCGCCTTCTCGGTTCGACAAAAAAGCCTGGCTCCCGGTCAGCTCGACGCGCTGCAGGCCCTGTTCCTCGATCACTACACGGAAAACGTTCCCGGGCGTTCGCGCCCCTATCCCGGCGTGCTGGAAGCCATCGAGCGCTTTCAGGCTGCCGGCTACGCCACCGCCATCTGCACCAACAAGCTGGAAGGCATGTCGCTGGCGCTTCTCGAAGCGCTGGGCCTGGCCCGTCACTTCCGGGCCATCTGCGGCGGCGACACGTTTCCGGTGCGCAAGCCGGATCCCGGCCACCTGCTCGGAACGATCGCCATGGCCGGCGCAAACCCCGAACGGGCGGTCATGGTCGGTGATTCGCGCACCGATATCGACACGGCGAAGGCGGCCGGAATACCCGTGGTCGCGGTCGACTTCGGCTATACCGACCGGCATGTGCGGGAGTTCGAACCCTCGCGGATCATCTCGCATTTCGACGAGCTGAGCGTGGAGATGATCGAACAACTGATCGCCGCGACCGCTTCCTCCGGGACAACCGCAAACCCCGCTTGACTCACCCCCGCACCGCCCCTTATATCGCGGCTCGCTCGATGATGATTTGCGAGCGGGCGCGTAGCTCAGCGGGAGAGCACACCCTTCACACGGGTGGGGTCGCAGGTTCAATCCCTGCCGCGCCCACCATCAGCCAGCCCCGATCCCGGCGCTCTCTGATGGACAACAGCCACACGACATCTCCAGCCTGCCAGCCGTCGCAAGATGATGGATCATCGCGTGACAGCCCGCACCGAGGGGCCGGCCGGGCACGATCACCACCTTACGTCGGACATCAATCACCGACCGCTTCTCGGCCCGCGGGCAGCGCGTTCAAAAGAATGTCCTTGCGCAACACGAGGCAATCGTCGAATTCGGCCACCGCTGCCTCGCATTCGCCGATCCCGGCTTTGGGCGAAAGCTTCAGCCGCCCGCCGGAGAGCGTTCGGAACGTGTCCTCGGTCAAGCGGCTGCGCATCGGGTTCTCGTTGAAATCGACCTCGACAAAGCCTTCGCCGGCGCCCGCCGCCGCCTTGACGTGCAGGGATGCCAGAAGCCCCACCCCGCCGCCGAGCCAGTGGGGGCAGAACGCGATGCCGGCCGCCCGGGCCATCCCTGCCACCTCGAGCGCCATGCCCAAGCCGCCCCATTTCCCGACGTCCGGCTGCAGATAGCGCAGGGCACGTCGCGCCGGAAGCGCTGCGAAATCGGCAAGGCTCGTGAAATTCTCCCCCGCGGCGAGCCGCGCCCCGGTCTCCGCGGCAAGCCGCATCCAATATTCGTCCGGCTCGTCATGAGCGATCGGCTCTTCCAGCCAGGTCAGCCCGACCTCCCGCACATCGGCCGCGAACGCCACCGCTTCCTCAATCGTCCATGCCTGATTGGCATCGGCCATCAGCGGAACGCCCTCTCCGATCGCGCCCCGCGCCTCGTGCAGGTTGGACCGGTCGAGCGCGGCATCGAAGCCGACCTTGATCTTGCAGCCCGCATATCCGGCAGCGATCGCACGCGCCGCCGTCTCCGGGGCCCCGGAAGGGTTGATGCCGCTGGCATAGACGCCGACATCGTTGCCGCTGCCCGCGGCAAGGAAGCGGTGCAATGGTAGCTTGCGTCGCCGCGCCGCCAGATCCTGCAGGGCGCATTCCAGCCCCGCCAGGCATTGCGATATGGGGCCGGTCTCTCCGGTCTGTATGGCCAGGACCCGCAAGCGCTCCGACAGGACGCCCCAGAGCCGCGCCGGCTCACCGAGCAGCCCCGTCTCGCTCGCCAGCGGCAGGATCACGCTCTCGAGCAGCCGGGCCCGGTGCTCGGCGCCGACGGCGGGATAGTTGCACCAGACCTCGCCCCAGCCGACATGACCGTCCTCGTCCTCGATCCGCAGGAGCACGGACGGCCGGTTCAGCATGGTCCCGAAGGAGGTGCGCACCGGGATATCGATCGGGATGCGGTGGACGAGGATGCGGACGCTCAAACGGCTCATGCCAGTCCGCCCTCCGGCCAGCGCTTCCCCGGCATCGGGGTTTGCGTCTCGAACACTGCCTGGCGCAGGACGCGTCCGACGGGGGAAGCGGGGCGCAACAGCGCTGCCGGATCGAGGCCTTTGCGCATTCTAAAGCCCCTTTTCAAGTGATCTGTCCCCACATCGCCGCCTTCACTCGATCGTGCCCGCCCGCCAGGACGGCGGGCGGGGTGCCTCCACCGGGGTTCTAACCGGCCTGCTTCAGAAACAGGCTCGGATCGAAATAGCCCTCGGCTTTCACCGGATCGGAGATGCCGCCGATCCCGACATAGAAGTCCGTCACCCGATCGAGCCAGGTCGCCACCGTTCCGTCTTGGTACATCTTCGCCCAGTCGGCTGCCGAGAAGAGCTTCTGGGCGCCGTACTGCTCGCGCAGGTCCTCGATCGGCACGTCCGCGTATTTTTCCTTCTGGAGCATCGCCAGCGTCGCATCGGCATCCTCGATCAGGTCCTTGTTGGCCGGCAGCCAGGCCTTGATCACGCGCTCGAGGACGTCCTTGCGCTCGTCGAAATAGTCGTTGCGTGCCGCCCAGCCGCCGACGATCGCCGCTTCGGGATAAAACTCGGAAGCATCGACCAGCATCTTGGCGCCCTGCAATTGGCTCTTGACCTGAACGTTGAACGGAACCCAGAGAGCCACCGCAGGCACGGCGCCCGAGATGAAGGCGGTGACCGCGTCGGGCATGCGCTGATTGATGATGGAAACCCCGGACTTGGGATCGATGCCGTTGGCGCTCAATGCGGTGTCGAGGAACACATGGGCGGTGGTGCCGATGGAGGTGGCGATCTGCTTGCCCTTCAGGTCCTCGAACGAGTTGACGCCCATCGCCGGGTTCACCCAGAGCTGGGCGGTCGCATATTCGACGTTGTTGATCAGGAACACCTTGCCCTGTCCGCGGGCCGGAAAATTGGAGACGACCGCCCCCGTCGCCAGCATATCGAGCGAGCCTCCCACCATCGCCTGGAACAACTCGAGGCCGGTATAGAACCGCGTGAAGGTGGGCTTCAGGCCCTGCTCCTGCCAATACCCCTTCTGCTCCGCCGTCCAGATGTGACCGTCCACCGCGAGCGTGTGGAGATAGCCGACACGGATCTCCTCCTCCGAGCCCGCCGCCCGGACGATGGCCGGGGCAGCCAGCATCGTGACACCGCCGGCGGCTGCCGACCGTAGAAAATTGCGTCTGTTCAGTTTCATCATATCCTCCCTCAATTGCCGCAGCATCTCGGCTGCGGCCAGAATGGTCATCGAAGCGCCTGTTGCTCGGCGTACTGCTTCATGACCTGCTCACGCAGATGACTGCGCAATGCGATGAATTCGCCCGAATCCAGCAAGCTCTTGTCGCGCGGGAACCCGAAGGGAATGTCGATCCGTTCGACGATGCGGGACGGGCGTGCCGAGATGACGAGCACGCGGCTCGACAGGTAGATCGCCTCCTCCACGGAATGGGTGATCAGAAGCGCCGTCTTGCGCTCGGCCTGAAGGATCTGATGCAGCAGCTCGTGCATGTCGCTGCGGGTCTGGGCATCCAGCGCCCCGAACGGCTCGTCCATCAGCAGGAAATGCGGGTTTGCAGCATAGGCGCGCGCCAGCGCCAGACGCTGGCGCATACCGCCCGAGAGGTTCTTCGGCCAAGCGTCCCGGAAATCACCCAGCCGCATCAGGCGCATATACTTCTCGGTGATCGCCTGGCGTTCCGTTCTGGAAACGTGGCGCTTGATGGCAAGATCAAGTCCGAAACGGATGTTCTTCTCGACTGTAAGCCACGGGAAGACGCCATATTCCTGAAACATCACCCCGCGATCGGGCCCGGGGCCCGAGACCGGAACCCCCTCCAGCAGAACGTCGCCGGAGGTCGGGCGAACGAAGCCCGCCAGCATGTTCATCATCGTCGTCTTGCCGCATCCGGAGGGGCCGACCAGCGAGACGAACTCCCCTTCGGCGATGTCGAAGCTGACGTCCCGGACCACCTCGACGTCGCCATAATGCATCGAGACGTTGTTGAAGCGGACCTTTATGTCGCTCCGCTCGGCATGCAGGCCCCCAGCACCCGAAGCCCCCGAAGCCAACGATCCCTCCCCGTTCATTGGGCCTCCCTTTCCTGCCAATCGAGGAAGCGGCGCGAAGCCCAGCGAAGGATCGTGTCCATCATCAGGGCGAAGAAGCCGATCGCGATGATGCCGGCATAGATGGTCGTCAGGTTGAAGAAGGCGCTCGCGTTCTGGATCACCGCGCCGATCCCGTTCTGCGCCGCCACCAGTTCCGACGCCACCAGCGTCGCCCAGGCAACGCCCAGTGCGACGCGGGTCGCGGTCAGCACATGCGGCAGGGTGAGAGGGACGATGACCTTGGAGAACACCTCCCAGTCGGTCGCCCCCAGCGTGCGGGCGACGCGGATGAAAAGCGGGTTGGTCTGCGACATGCCCTCATACATGACGATGACGCCGGCAAAGAAGGCTGCATAGAAGAGGATCGCCACCTTTGCGACCTCGCCGATGCCGAGATAGACGATGGCGAGCGGGATCAGCGCGATCGGCGGCAGGGCGCGAAAGAAATTGATCAGCGGATCGATGAAGCGGCGGATGCGCCGGTCCCATCCGATCAGGAAGCCGACCGGCACGGCGAGCAGCATCCCGAACAGGAGGCCGAGCAGCACGCGCCGGACCGACATCCAGATATCGATCAGGAAGGTCCCGTCGGTGCTGCGCTGCCAGATATCGAGAAAGACCAGATGAGGCGGCGGCAGGAGCCCCTGATCGACCAGGCCGCTCCAGCGCACCAGATACCAGACCACGATGACCGTCAGGAACGGCAGCAGCCGCCAGCCGAATTCCGTCAATCGCTCCATTCATCTCTCCGTCGGTGCGGAGGCAGAACGCGCGCTTCCGCCCGTGTTGAAATCGAAGTCGAGCCGCACATACTCGCCCGGATAGCGGGCATGGGTGTGGACGACGACGCGGTCTTCCGCATCGCAGATGGTGCGCAGGATCTCGACCACCGGCGCCCCCAGCGCGATCCCCAGCGCGCTTGCCGTGCGCTCGTCGGCGATCGAGAACGTCACGCGCTGCCTGGCTGCGGCGATCAGCGATCCGTGGCGTTCGGCCAGAACAAGAATGACGGGACTTGCCTGAAAACGATCTGCATCGGCTGCGAAGACGTCTTCACGCAGATAGATGTCGATCAGGCAATAGGGCTCGCGGCCACGGCTGTGCACGCGCTGGAACCGCGCATAGGAACCGTGCGCCTGCCCGACCTGCAAATCGCGAAGCCGGGCGCCGTCTTCCGTCGAAATCGGCGCGATCATCTCGGGCTTGACGCTCCGCAGGCCCGCCACCAGATCGCTCCAGGTGGTCGGCAGGGCGTGCGAGCGCCTCTCGGGAAGGTTCGCCCGCACGAAGGTACCGCGGCCGCGATAGCGCTCGATCAGCCCCTCCCCCTCGAGAACGTCGAGCGCCTCGCGGATTGTCGCGCGCGAAAGGCCGAACTCCGCCTGCAGCACTTCGATCACCGGGATCTGCTCGCCCGGCCGCCACTGCCCATTGTCGATCTTCAGGCGGATCTGGCCCGCCGCCTGCATGTAGAGCGGCTGCCGGCTGCGGATATAAAGGGCTGTATTTGTCATAAAGTTCGTATATACGTACTTATGGACCAGCGCAACGGGGTTTCCGCGATCGATATTGGAACGGGAGGAGAAAGGCGGCGAATGCGTGCTGCGGAGGAGTATGACTACATCATCGTCGGTTCCGGCTCTGCCGGCTCGGTGCTGGCCAACCGCCTCTCGGCACAGCCGGATCTACGTGTTCTGGTTCTCGAATCCGGCGGGCACGACCGCAATTTCTGGCTCAAGCTGCCGATAGGCTATTTCCGGACGATCTACGATCCGCGGTTTTCGCGCTTCTTCGAAACGGAACCGTCTGAGGGTGACGGCTTCCGCGGCATCGGCTGGCCGCGCGGGCGCGTCGTCGGCGGATCGAGCTCGATCAACGGGCTGATCTTCATCCGCGGACAGCATGAGGATTTCGACGACTGGCAGCGCATGGGGGCCTCCGGCTGGGCTTACGAGCAGGTGCTCCCCGCGTTTCGCCGCATCGAGCGCTATCAGGGCGGAGAGGACCGCTTCCACGGCAGAAGCGGCGACATGCAGGTGTCGGACCTTCGCAGCGCCAATCCCGCCTGTGCCGCATGGCTCGAGGCGGCACAGCAATTCGGCCTCCCCTTCAATCCGGACTTCAACGGCGCCTCCACCTATGGCGTCGGCCGTTACCAGCTCAGCCTCGGCCGCCGGTTGCGGGCCAGCGCTTCCGCCGCATTCCTGCGCCCGGCGCTGCAAAGGCAGAACCTGACGCTGAAGATCAAGGCGCACGTCACCCGCATCGTCATCGAAAAGGGGAGCGCGACGGGTGTCGAATACATGCAGGGCGGGCAGCGCCGCCTCGCCCATGCAGGCCGGGAGGTCGTTCTGGCGGCCGGAGCCCTGCAGTCGCCGCAACTGCTGCAGCTTTCGGGCATCGGTCCGGCAGACCGTCTGCGATCGCTCGGCATCAAGACCATTGTTGACGCGCCCGAGGTTGGGGAAAATCTCCAGGACCACTACCAGATCCGTCTCATCCTGCGGCTCAACCGGCCGCTTTCGCTGAATGACGACGTGCGCAATCCCCTCAAGCTCGCCCGCATGGGATTCGACTGGGCCGTGCACGGCACCGGCCCGCTGACGGTCGGCGCGGGCCAGGTCGGCGGCGGGGCCTGCACGCGATACGCACAGAACGGCCGGCCCGACATCCAGTTCAACGTCATGCCGTTGTCGGTCGACAAACCGGGCACGCCGCTGCACGATTATTCCGGCTTCACCGCATCGGTCTGGCAGTGCCATCCGGAAAGCCGCGGCACCGTGCACATCGGTTCGACCGACCCGCTTGCCCCGCCCAAGGTTTCACCGCGCTATTTCGCGGCCGAGGCCGACCGCGCGGTGATGATAGAAGGCGTCCGCATCCTGCGTGAGATTCACCGGCAAAGCCCGTTCCGCGAATTGTGGACCGAGGAGATCGTCCCCGGCCCCGATCAGCAGACCGACGCACAGCTTTGGGAGGCGATCCGCACGACCGGCGGCACGGTGTTCCATGCCTCGGGGACCTGCCGCATGGGCACGGACGATCGCGCCGTCGTGGATCCGCAACTGCGCGTGCGGGGCGTCGAGGGGCTTCGCGTGATCGATGCATCCGTCATGCCCAAGATCACCTCCGCAAACACCAATGCCGCCACCTTGATGATCGGCCAGAGGGGAGCCGAGTTCCTGCCAGTGGTCTGACCGAAACAGATGGTACCCATCTGTTTCGACAAGTCAGCCCACAAGCTATTGATCTGGTGGGGCGATTTTCCCAACAGACGGGTACCATCTGTTGGGATCGCACCACTAGGGTCAGGACCTATTAATATGACCACAATGGCGTTCGATAGACCAAGAGATGCAAGGAAAAGCCCGCAGAGCGGGGTCTTTCCCCCGGTCAAGGGCTTTGACGCGGCAGCGCGCCGGTCTATCGAGCGTCCTTCGGATCGGCCTGATTTGCACGGGCTACTTTGTCGCAAGACCTTGAAAGACGTAAAGTCTTCCTGCGGTCCTGCTTCGCGTATCCGCACAAATCAGGCCGACCATTGCGGCCATATTAATAGGTCCTGACCCTAGGCAACCGGGCACAGGTCGAGACGGGCCACGAGCAGGCCGCCGGGTGAAGACGCGCGCCATTCAAACCGCGTGCCGAGCGAGGCGGTTTCCTCCGAACCGATTCTCCTGTACGGAGTGATCGACCATTCGTGAGACCCGTCGCAGTGCAACCATCGACAATCCGCACCGCCGCCTATCCTGCCGCGATATTCGCCGTCTACATTGCAGCCGCGATGCTGCTTCCGGCGGCGGTCGACCTTTATTACGGCAACAAGGACTGGCAGGTCTTCGTGGTCTGCTCTCTGGCCACGGGCGCCATAGCGCTGACCATCGCGGCGGCGACGCGCGGCCACCTGCCCAGGGGGTCGACCCAATCGACCTTCCTCGTCGTCGTGCTTCTCTGGCTGATGCTCGGCGCCGTCGGCGCACTGCCGTTCTACACCTCCTCGCTGAAGCTCGACCTTGCCGGGGCGGTGTTCGAATCGGTCTCGGCCATCACCACGACCGGCTCCACGGTGATCTCCGGGCTCGACGGCCTTCCCCCCGGCCTCCTCTTGTGGAGATCCCTGCTGCAGTGGATCGGCGGCATCGGCGTGGTGGCGCTGGGGCTGTTCCTGCTGCCGCTGCTCAAGGTCGGCGGCTTCTCCTATTTCCGCGTCGAATCCTCGGACATCGAAAACCGTCCCTACGAACGATTCATCAGCTTCCTGATCGCGCTGATCGGCATCTATTGCCTGCTGACGGCGCTGTGCGCGCTCAGCTATGCGGCCACCGGCATGAGCAATTTCGACGCCGTGAACCATGCGATGACGACGATCGCTACCGGCGGCTTCTCGACGCACGATGCCTCGTTCGGTTATTTCGAGGGCATGGCGGTCCTCTGGGTCGGCACGGTTTTCATGCTGCTTGCCGCCCTGCCCTTTTCCATCCTCGTGCTCTTCTTCGCGCGCGGGCGGCTCGACGCCTTGCGCGATCCGCAGATCCGGGTGTTCCTCGCCTATGTGGCGGTCATCGTCGTGGTTCTGGCTGTGCAGCGGCGCATCACCACCGGCATGCCGTTCGACGTGGCGCTCACCACCAGCGCCTTCAACCTGGCCTCGATCATCACCACCACGGGCTATGCCAGCGAGGATTATACGCTGTGGGGCCCGTTCGCCGTCGCCATGGTCTTCTTCGCAACCTTCCTTGGCGGCTGCTCCGGCTCGACCTCCGGCGGCATCAAGGCCTATCGGTTCCTCATCCTCGGCCGCATGCTCCTCAACGGTCTCAAGCTGCTGATCCACCCCCATTCCGTGCAATCCCTGCGCTACGGCAAGCGCGTCGTCGATGAGGAGATGCAACGGTCCGTGGGCCTGTTCCTGTCGGCGTTTCTGGCCTCCTGGGTCCTTTCGACACTGCTTCTGGCGCTGACCGGCCTCGACCTGATCACCGCCACCACCGCCTCCCTCACCGCGCTCACCAACGTCGGCCCGGGTCTGGGCGATGTGGTCGGCCCGGCCGGCAATTTCGCATCGTTGAGCGATTTCGCAAAATGGGTGCTCTCGGCATCGATGCTGCTCGGACGCCTGGAGATCCTGGCGGTCATCGTCCTGTTCGTGCCGGCCTTCTGGCGCAGCTGAACTCGCCATAGAGCGTTTTGCAGTCAGGTGAAATCACCGGACGCCCGCAGAAATGCGGGAAGACAAAGGATCTTTCCGGCCTGGATATCGCCTGCGCGTCAGCTGCTCGCGGCGCGCAGATCGGCGATCTTTTCGAGCGCGATCTTCAAGCGTTCATCGCGTCCGTAGACATCGCCGTGATAGCCGATCCGGCCAGTCGCGGCCTCCGGCCAGGCGGTGAAATATCCCACATAGACGGGAATGTCCCGGTCGATCTTGCGGCGGGTCGGGCGGCTGCGGTCGCCGCTGTTGATGCTCGCGGCAACATCGTCCACCGACGTTCCAAGCACGGCGGCGGCCATGGCGCGCGGATCGGCGAGCCGGACGCAACCGTGGCTGAAAGCGCGCGTATCGCGCTGAAACAGGCTCTTGGACGGCGTGTCGTGCATGTAGATCGCGTGGCGGTTCGGGAACAGGATCTTCAACTCGCCGAGCGCGTTGCTGGGGCCCGGCTTCTGCCGCACGCTCACCGGGACCTTGCCGCCATGCTGCCCCCAGGAGACCGACGTCGAGGAGACCCGTTGGCCGCGGCTGTTGACGACCTCGTAGCCGTTGCGGTCGAGATAGCTGGGATCGCGCACCAGTTTCGGCAGCATCTCGTTGACGAGAATGGAGCGCGGCACGCCCCAATAGGGGTTGAACTCGACGAATTCCAGCTTGTCGTGGAAGAAGCTCGTCTGATTCGATGCCGAGCCGACCACGGTGCGCATGGAGAGCCGCGGCTTGCCGTCCTCGAAATAATCCACTTCGAAGGCGGCCGCGTTGATCACCACGCGGGTATCGCCGAGCTTCGAGGGATGCCAGCGCAAACGCTCCAGCGCGAACAGCACCTTTTCGATGCGCGCAGCCTTGGTCTCACCGGCCACGGCGCTGACGGTGCGCGGGCCGATGACGCCGTCCGGCTTGAGGCCGTGCCGCTCCTGCGCCGCTTTCACGACCGGCACCAGCTCTTCGTCATAGACCTCGCTGCCGGCATGGCCGTCGAGCAACGCCCCGTAGGTCTCCAGGAAGGCCGTGTCGCCGTCGCGCTTCATGATCTTCAGCAGCTTGGCGAATTCGGGATGCGAGCCGCCCGGCCGCACGAAGGTCTTCGGATCGACGACGATTTCCTTTTCCGCCGCGGCACGAAGCGTCTCGAGCTCGGCGCGTAAGGCACGATACTCGTCGTTTCGCGGATGCAGCCCCTGCAGATAGAGATCGACATCCGAAGCGTGCGCCATGAAACCGAGGCTCTGCACCAGGTCCATCGATTTCTTGGGGAAGTCGTGGTAGCCGGAGAGCTTGTTGGGATCGACGCGGCCCGAATAAGCGTCGCGCGCATAGCGCAGGGCTCGCGCCGACAGCATCATCTCGAAGCGGATCAGCGACCGCTGCCGCTCCGCTTGACCGGCACTGCTGCCATCCGCTGACGGGAAACGCACGCTGTAATCGGCCTCGGACAAGCCGTAGCGTCCGGCCTCGGCCAGGACGCGCAGGGCGCTCTGCGCCGCCGCATTGGGCCTGTCTTGGTCAACCCAGATGAACCCCGGATGCCGCGTGTAATAGCCAGCCAGCGCCTCGGCGATATCCTTTTCCGCATAGAGCTCGAAGCCGGCGAGCCCGGTCAGTGCCGACTGGAACGCCGGATCGCCCTTCACCACACGCGTTTCGGCCTCCGCCTCGGAAGCCTCGGGCGACGGAGCGATCTGCGAAAAATCGACCCGCACCAGCGATGCCGGCTGATAATTGTAGTAGGACGGCGCCGACACTTTCGGCAGGGCAACGGGCTTTCGCTGTGCCGGCGGCGCGACGCGCCGCTGCTGCTGCTCGATCGGCGCCCCGCGGGCTGCCCGGTTGCCGCCGAACAGCATATCGAAGAGATTGTCGGCGCGAACCGCGGAGGCGCTGCCGGCCAGTAGGGCAACGGCGGCGCAAGCAAGGCCGGCCTTGTGAAAATATCCAGAAACCATGACTCTCCCTGCCCGGGCACCCGTGCCGGCACGGCCATGCCGGCACAACAGGCTCGCGCTCATTCCGTCAACGTCTCACACCGCTTTCCGCTCCATCGACAATGATGCGCACACGGTGATTCATCGTCAGGATAACAGTTCGCACCCTGTCAGTCGCCGGATGATCGGTAAAATTGTCGCGAATTATCCGCTCAATTTGCGATTGGTTAATGAAGCTCTAAGGAGGCGACCTCCGGTCTTGGCGGAGAAGCCCATTCCCGCATAGCGACGAACTCGGCGGCCCGTGCAGCCACATCGACGTCGCTCAAGATGCGCCGGTGGCCGAGGCCCGGCGCCCAGGCGAGGCGCACATGCCTGCCTGCCGCAGCCATGTCTTCGGCATCGCGCGCAGCGACCTCCTTGTCGTCGGGAGCGTGGATGACGAGGGTCGGCGTGTCCACGGTTGCAAGCTGCCGGGAACAGACATAGGTCGCCAGCGGATTGCCCGCCACGGCTTCCACCCGCGCCTCGAAGGCTCCCTGCGTGCGCGGCCCGAGGCCGAAATGGCGCCCGAACCTCCTGAAAAGCGCCGGCATGGAATTGGGCGAAGCAATCAGCACCAGTCGCTCGAAGGGAACCGCGGGAACATGCCTGACGGAACCGACTGCCGCATTGAGCGCCACGGCACCGCCGAAGGAATGGCCGATTGCAGCGTTAAACGGCCCGAGCCACTGCGCCGCGACCTGCACCGCCTCCACTGCATTCGCCATGTTGAGCCGGCGTCCGGAAGCGGCACCGTGTCCGGGCAGATCGACGGCGACGACGCGAAAACCCCGCCCGAGCAGCGCTTCGATGATCGCACGCATATGCTCGCTGCGCGAGCGCCAGCCATGCAGCACGAGGGCGGCGGGCGCGTCGCGGCGGGCGCCCCAATTGGTGAACTCGTAGGCGACGAAGGACCCGGACTCTCCGGCAAGACGATGCTTGCGCGCCCCCGCCATCAGATCGGAGGTCTGCGCCAGAAGCCGACGCTCGCGTTCCGACAGCCGCGCCGGATCGGGTGTCCGGCAGAACAGCTCGAAAGCAAAGCGCCCCGCAAGACTTGGCGCGATATGTTCAACTGTGCCAAAAAGAGTTCTTATGATCCGCGAATTGAAATCGGCCATGCCAAAGATCCGAAGAATGTTCAATCCTGAACAAAAAATAGTTCAAGCATGAACAAAAAACAAGACCTCCCCTGGGACAATCCGCGTTTTCGCACCTGGATCGCCGTGGCCCGTGCCGAGAAGGCGATCGTGCGGGCGCTGAGCAAGTCTCTGGAACCGCTTGGCCTGAAGATCGCCCAGCTCGACATGCTGATGAATCTCTACCGGCATCCCGGCCAGTCGCAGCACGATCTCGCGCGCCGGCTTCTGGTCGCCCGGTCCAACATCACGATGTTGCTGCCGCAGATGGAGGCGCAGGGCCTGGTGCGGCGCGAAAGCGATGCTTCGGACAAGCGCGTGCTGCGCCTCTATCTCACCACCGAGGGCGAGGCACGGTTGATGAGGGCACTCGCGGTCTACACCCAGCTCATCGACAGGGTGATGGCCCAGTCGACGCCCGCGCAATGCGAGGCGATGGGCGAGCAGATGCGCCGCATCAGCGAGGCGCTGACGGAGGAAGAGCCGGCGGCACCCGTAGATAAGAACGCGGCGACGCGCCCAGCATCCGCTTGAACATGGTGGTGAAGGCGGCGACGCTTTCATAGCCGAGATCCAGCGCGACATTGGTGACCGATTCGCCGTCGGTCAGGCGCGGCAGTGCGGCGAAAAGGCTTGCCTGCTGTCGCCAGAGGGAGAGGCTGACGCCCGTCTCCTGTTGGAATTTGCGCGTGAAGGTGCGCCGGCTCATGCCGAGTTCCCTCGCCCAGGCGTCGATCGTGACCCTGCTCGACGGCGCGGCGAGGAACCTGCGGCACAGTCCCACAAGCCGCTTGTCCACTGGAAACGGCAGGCCAAGCGGCAGCGCCGGCAACCGCGGAATCTCGTGCAGGATCAGATTGTAGAGCAGCGCGTTGCGGCCGGTCGGCCGCGACTCGTGCGGCAGTTGGACCACCTCCTCCAGCAGGCTGCGCATCAGCGCCGTCATGCTGATGACGCGTAGTGCCGTGGGCAATCCCTCGATCGCCTCCGGCAGCACATAGACCGACTGCAGGCGCACGTCGGCGAGCATCTCCACCGCATGCTCGACCCCGGCCGGAATCCAGATCGCGTGACCGGCCGGAACCAGCCAGTGGCCGAACACCGTCCGCACCAGCACCACGCCGCTGCGCGCATGAAGAAGTTGCGAGCGACTGTGGCGATGCGGGGAGACACTGAAACCGGTGGACTGGATGATCTCGCCCACCACGAGAGTCCCCTTGGCGCGTTCGAGCCAGGCACGCCTCTGCTCTTCAGCCTGCAGGAACCAGCGGCTGTTCAACAGATCTTCCTGTTTCTCATCGTCCAAGATTTTTGGCCCACTCTCGAAATAACTCGACCAAATCACTGAAGAAGGTCAATTGCAAGACGCGTATAACCGCGCAGCCGCTGCAGATCGCGGCTCATTCCGGAGCATTCCCGTGACCGACACTCCAGCCGATCAGGTTTCCACGCAGGCAGAAAAGACGGCCTTCGCCGTTCTCCTCGCCGTCAGCTTCTGCCATATGCTGAACGACATCATGCAATCGATGCTCTCAGCGATCTATCCGATGCTGAAGAGCAATTACGGCCTCGATTTCTGGCAGATCGGCTTGCTCACCATGGCGTTCCAGGTGACGGCATCCCTGCTCCAGCCGGCGATCGGCCTCGTCACCGACAAACGGCCGATGC
Organism: Nitratireductor sp. ZSWI3; assembly: GCF_024655565.1. GTDB lineage: Bacteria > Pseudomonadota > Alphaproteobacteria > Rhizobiales > Rhizobiaceae > Nitratireductor. Next base: position 34,855 of record NZ_JANKOF010000027.1, read on the forward strand.
CTTATTCGCTCTCGGTCGGCATGGGATCGACCTTTGTCGGCCTGCTGCTGCTCGCCACCGCCAGCCACTATGTCGTGCTGGTGATCGGCGCGATGTTCGTCGGCCTCGGTTCGGCGATCTTCCATCCCGAATCCTCGCGCGTCGCCCGCCTTGCCTCCGGCGGCCGCTACGGATTTGCCCAGGCCGTCTTTCAGGTCGGCGGCAATGTCGGATCGGCGGTCGGGCCGCTGCTTGCCGCCTTCATCGTAATGCCGAAGGGACAGGGCAGCGTCGGCTGGTTCTCGTTCGCCGCGCTGCTCGGCATGCTCGTCCTGTGGCGGGTGGGGACCTGGTATAGCCGCTATCGCATCCGCACGGCATCGCGCCCGTCAGTCGCCGGATCCCTCACCCTACCCCGCGGGCGCATCGCGGTCGCTCTGGCCGTCCTCATCACCCTGGTCATCGCCAAGAACGTCTATATGGCCGGCATTTCCAGCTACTACACGTTCTTTCTGATCGAGAAATTCGGGCTCTCCGTCCAGCAATCGCAGATCCTGCTCTTCATCTTCCTCGGCTCCGTGGCGGCGGGCACCGTGCTGGGAGGGCTGATCGGCGATCGCATCGGCTCGAAAACCGTGATCTGGTTCTCGATCCTGGGTGTCCTGCCCTTCACCCTCGCCCTGCCCTATGCGGACCTCTTCTGGACGCCGGTGCTGACCATCGCGATCGGTCTCATACTCGCATCCGCCTTCCCGCAGATCGTCGTCCTCGCCCAGGAGCTTCTGCCAGGCCGCGTCGGCATGGTCGCCGGCATGTTCTTCGGCTTCGCCTTCGGCGCCGGCGGCCTCGGCGCCGCCGCGCTCGGCATCCTCGCCGACCGGCACGGCATCGAGTTCGTCTACAACATCTGTTCCTTCCTCCCCCTGCTCGGGCTGTTGACAGTGTTCCTGCCCGACCTGAAAAAGACAGGCTGAGCGATCTGGAGCGGGACGAGAAAAAGTGTGAAGCGGTTTTCCGCCCGCATCCCACTTCAATTTATTGAAGCCGATCGCGATGATTCCGCACTGGCTCAGTCCAAAATCGCGATCTGGAACAGGAGACCGGAATGAAAGTCAGGCGGATCGTCAGCAATGTCGCAACCGACGACACCGCGGCGGCGCGCCGCTTCTACGGCGACGTGCTCGGCCTCGAGGTGCGGATGGATCACGGCTGGATCGTCACCTACGGATCGAGCGAGGAGATGCGCGTCCAGGTCAGCTTCGCCAGCGAAGGCGGATCGGCAACGCCGGTCCCGGACCTCTCCATAGAGGTCGACGACCTCGACGAGGCGCTCGACCGGGTGAAGGCAGCCGGTTTCCCGATCGAATACGGTCCTGCCGATGAACCGTGGGGCGTCCGACGCTTCTACACGCGCGATCCGTTCGGCCGGCTGGTGAACATCCTCATCCACATGTGAGCGCGGCTCACCACATGGATTTTCGCGCCCGCTCCGGCCACTCCCGGTCGTAGGCATCGCCGTCGATCCGCTCGCGGCTCGTCGCCTGCAGGATCTGTCCCGGCGTCGGAAGCGTTTTGGGATCGACGTGCTTCTCGGCGTTCCACAGATCCGACCGCACGATGGCGCGGGCGCACTGGAAATAGACCTCTTCGACCGACAGGACGACGACGCAGCGCGGCGCGGCCTCGTCGACGGCAAACGAGGCGCAGAGCTGCGGATCGATGGAGAGCTTCGCCCGGCCGTTGACCCGCAGCGTCGTTCCCGAGCCGGGAATGAGAAAGAGCAAGGCGACGCGATCGTCGCGCACGATGTTGCGCAGCGAATCCGTCCGATTGTTGCCGCGCCGGTCGGGCATCAGCAGCGTCTTGTCATCGTGGATGCGCACGAAGCCCGGTCGATCGCCGCGCGGCGAGCAGTCGATCCCCTCCGGCCCGATGGTCGCCAGGGCCACGAACGGAGACGCCTCGATCAGGGCTGCGTATTCGGGAATGACACGCTCGGTCACCTTGACGAGCGATGCTTCGCCCGGCCGCCCGTAAAGGGCCTCGAGCGCCTCCAGCGAGGTGATCAGATTGCCGGTGTCCTCAAATGTCACGGCTCAATCCCTTTTCCTGCAATTCGACCAGATAAGCCTGCCACTTCTTGTCCTTTTCCGTGACAAGCTCATGAAGGTAGGGCCAGGTGAAGATCCCGCTCTGGTGGCCGTCGCTGAACACGATCTTCACCGCATAGTGTCCCACCGGCTCGACCTGCGCGATGGTGACGTGCCGCTTTCCGGGCACGGTGACGCGCTGTTCGGGCGAGTGGCCCTGCACTTCCGCGGACGGCGACAAAACGCGCAGCATCTCCGCCGGGAGCTCTACGGGATCCGCATCCGCAAAGCGGACGGTCATGGTGGCGCGATCCTTGGAGATGCGCAGTTCCTTGGGAGGTTTCATATTGGGCACCGTCTTTCGGCGTGTATCACTAAAGCATTTCGCCATCGGCTGGAAAGTCCCGCTACACGGCGACGACCGCCCGGGCATCCGAAAGCCGGACCGATTCGAGCGGATTGCTCTTCGGGCACCTGCAATGCTAGCCTGCCGCCTTGAACTGCCGCCCGAAACAACGACATATCAGGAACGACGCCGAGGACGGCAGGGAGAACCAGGCTTCCATGATCCAGCAGAGCACCATGATCGACCCTTTCGGCCGCAGCATCGACTATCTGCGGGTGTCCGTGACAGATCGCTGCGATTTCCGCTGCGTCTACTGCATGGCGGAGGACATGACGTTCCTGCCCAAGCGCGACCTGCTGAGCCTGGAAGAGCTCGACCGCCTCTGCACCGTCTTCATCGAAAAGGGCGTGAAGCGGTTGCGGCTGACCGGCGGCGAGCCGCTGGTGCGCAAGAACATCATGCATCTGGTCCGGCAGTTGTCCCGCCACCTGAAATCCGGCGCGCTGCAGGAACTGACGCTGACCAGCAACGGTTCGCAGCTCGAGCGCTTCGCGGGCGAACTCGCCGATTGCGGCGTCCGCCGCATCAACGTGTCGATCGACACCCTCGATCCCGACAAGTTCCACGCCATCACCCGCTGGGGCCATCTCGACAAGGTCATGCGCGGCATCGAGGCGGCCGAGGCCGCCGGCCTGCACGTCAAGCTCAACACCGTCGCGCTGAAGGGTTTCAACGAGAACGAGATTCCGGACATGCTGCGCTGGGCGCACGGCCGCGGCATGGACATGACCGTCATCGAGACCATGCCCATGGGCGAGATCGATGCCGATCGCACCGATCAGTATCTGCCCCTGTCGCTGCTGCGCGCCCAACTGGAACGGGAATTCACCCTCACCGATATCCCGTTCAAGACCGGTGGTCCGGCGCGCTATGTGGAGGTGACAGAGACCGGCGGCCGGCTGGGCTTCATCACCCCGATGACGCATAATTTCTGCGAAAGCTGCAACCGCGTGCGCATCACCTGCACGGGCACGCTCTATATGTGCCTCGGCCAGGAGGATTCGGCTGATCTGCGTGCCGCGTTGCGCGCCTCGGAAGGCAACGAATTGCTCGCCGGCGCCATCGACGATGCCATTTTGCGCAAGCCGAAAGGGCATGACTTCGTCATCGACCGCCACACCAGGCGCCCGTCGGTCTCACGCCACATGAGCGTGACCGGCGGCTGATGTCGTCGCGGCCTTCGGCCAACACTATTTCACCGCTGGTCCGATTGCCAAACCGTATGGGCATCCCTAGCCTCGGCTGATTCATCAGCCTTGGGGGCCCCGTGTCCGCTTCTTCCAACCTGCGCGGCGCGCTTTTCATGTCCGTTGCGATGGCCGGTTTCACCATCAACGACGCCATGACCAAGCTCGTCGGTTCCTCCATGAATATCGGGCAGATGATGCTGATCCGTGGTGTCATGGCAACGCTGCTGATCGGCCTCCTGGCCTGGCGCTGGGGCGCGCTCGCAAGGCCGCGGCTGATCTGGCACCCGATGATCGCCCTGCGGGTCCTGGGCGAAGCCGGTGCCACGGTCTGCTTTCTCGCCGCCCTCGTCCAGATTCCGATCGCCAACATCGCCGCCGTCCTTCAGGTCCTGCCGCTCACCGTGACCATGGGGGCGGCGCTCTTCCTGGCCGAGCCGGTCGGCTGGCGCCGGTGGAGCGCCATCCTCGTCGGCTTCGTGGGCATCCTGATCATCATCAGGCCGGGCTTCGAGGGCTTCAACGCCTATGCGCTCTATGGTCTCGCGGCCGTCGCCTTCGCCACCATGCGCGACCTTGCCACCCGCCTCATCCCGGACAACGTCCCGACACCGCTGATCTCGACGGTGACCGCCGCCACGGTCACGCTCGCCGGCGCCGCGCTCGTCGTGCCGTATGGCGGCTGGTCCCCGGTCGACGCGACATCCTTCGCCCTGCTGGTCGCGGCCTCGGTCTGCATCGTCGTCGGATACCACTTCATCATCCTGTCGCTGCGCCTCGGCCAGCTCTCCTTCATAGCGCCCTTCCGCTACACCTCGCTCCTGTGGTCCCTCGCCCTCGGTTTCCTCCTTTTCGCGGACCGGCCGGACCTGCCGATGATCGTCGGCGCGACGATGGTCGTCTGCTCGGGCCTCTACACGCTCTACCGCGAGCGAATCGGCGGCAAGATCACCCCGGCGGCCAAGAGCACCGGACCAAGCATGGCGCCGGAAGGCACGTGAACCCGAGGGTCCGCCGGAGCGGGCGGCTCGCGATTTGACTTTGCGCCCGATAAACGGTTTCTGATCCGGCAATCACTTCAGGACGAAATGGCAAGATCGACAGCCCGGCGGAACACGCCTCCCCATATCCTGACCCTGGTCATCGCCACTGCGACGGGCGCAGTGTCGATGAATCTGTTTTTGCCCTCCCTGCCCGGCATGGCAGCCTATTTCAACGCCGACTACGCCGTCGTGCAGCTTGCGGTGTCGCTGTATCTGGCGGCGACGGCCGTCCTGCAGCTCGGCATCGGTCCCGCATCGGACCGTTTCGGGCGGCGGCCGGTCATGCTCTCCTGTTTCGCGATCTTCATCGCCAGCACCTTTGCGGCGCTGTTCGCGCCGAACATCACCATCTTTCTCGTCTGCCGCGTCCTTCAGGCCTTCGCCGCGGCCGGCATGGTGCTGTCGCGCGCCATCGTCCGCGATACGGTCGGCGCCGATGAGGCCGCCAGCCGCATCGGCTACATCACCATGGGCATGACGCTGGCGCCAATGATCGGGCCGTTCGTCGGCGGCATTCTCGACGAGCTCTACGGGTGGAAAGCGGCCTTCTATCTGATCCTCGCCTTCGGCCTCGTCTCGTTCACGGTCGTCTATCTCGATCTCGGCGAAACCAACCAGAGGCGCACGTCGAGCATCGCCGCGCAGCTCACCAACTATCCGGAGCTGTTTCGCGCACGCCGCTTCTGGGGATACACCGCAACGGCGGCTATGGCCTCCGGTGCCTTTTTCGCCTTTCTCGGCGGCGGCCCCTATGTGGCGACGCAGATGCTCGATCTTTCGCCCTCCGAATACGGCCTCTATTTCGTGCTCATCTCGATCGGCTACATGTTCGGCAACTTCCTGTCGGGCCGCTATTCGCGGCGCATCGGCATCAATCCCATGATGCTGATGGGCAACGTGATCGCATCGATGGGGCTCATCCTTTCCCTCGTCCTTTTTTGGGTCGGCTATTATCATCCCCTGTCCCTGTTCGGCCCCTCGCTCTTCGTCGGTGTCGGCAACGGCATGACGATGCCCAACGCCAATGCCGGCCTGGTCAGCGTCCGGCCGCATCTGGCCGGCTCCGCCTCGGGGCTCGGCGGCGCCTTGCAGATCGGCGGCGGCGCTGCCCTGTCGGTTGTGGCCGGCGCGTTGCTGTCGCCGCAATCGGGGCCCTATCCGCTGGTCTGGGTGATGCTGATCTCCTCGCTTCTTGCGATTGTCGCCTCGCTCTACGTGGTGCATGTTGCCCGCAAGGCAGGCGATATCTGAGAATGGGAACGATGGCGCATCCGGTCGCCGGCGTGATTCTGGCAGGAGGAACCGCCTCCCGCATGGGCGGCGGAGACAAGGGGCTCCTTACGATCGGCGGCCGAACGCTGCTTCAACGGGTCATCGACCGACTCTCCCCGCAGGTCGAAGCCATGGTGCTCAACGCCAATGGCGACCCTCGCCGGTTCAGCGCCGCGGGGCTGGACGTCGTCGCCGACCCTCTGCCGGAGCCGGTCGGCCCGCTGGGCGGCATTCTGGCGGGGATGCGGTGGGCTTCGGCCCGGCACCCCGGCCTGCACCATATCGTTACCGTCGCCGCCGACACGCCGTTCTTCCCCGGCGACCTCGTCGCCCGCCTGTGGAGGGCGCAGGTGAAGGCGACGGACATCGTTCTGGCCCGCTCGCTCGGCCGCGTGCATCCCGTGTTCGGCCTCTGGCCGACGGACCTTGCCGCCGATCTGGAGCTCTACATCATGAACGGCGGCAACCGGCGCCTGCAAGCCTATGCAGGCGAGCGGCATGCCGTGATTCTGGCGGACTTTCCCGCCGGGCCCGCCGCGGACCCGTTCTTCAACATCAACACGCCGGACGATCTGAAGCAGGTCCGGGACAGGATCGAAGGCAAGGAGCGATGAGCAACCCTGTTTTTGGCATCGTCGGCTGGAAGAATTCCGGCAAGACCACCCTGACCGCCGGCCTCGTTTTGGAACTGACGAGCCGGGGATTGCGGGTTGCGACGCTGAAGCACGCCCACCACGCATTCGACATCGATCACGAGGGCACCGATTCCTTTCGCCACCGCGCAGCCGGGGCCGTGGAGGTCGCTATCGTTTCGAGCCGGCGCTGGGCCATCATTCATGAGTTGAACGACGAAGACGAGCCGTCTCTCGAAGCCATGCTGGAGCGTCTTTCGCCCTGCGACCTGGTGCTGGTGGAAGGCTTCAAGCGGGCGCCGCATCCGAAGATCGAGTGCAGGCGCACCGCCGCCAGGGACAAGGGCTTTCTCGCTCCGGACGACCCTTCGGTGGTGGCGATAGCCGCCGATCACGAAACCGACAGCGGCGACCTCCCGTGGTTTGCGCTCGACGACGTGAAGGCCATTGCGGATTTCATCGTCTCCCGCAATGGTCTGCTGAAGGGCGCTCAGTAGCCGTTCGCTGCATGGGAGCATCACCTTTTGCAGTTGCAATTGCGCGCGGAACGATGGGAATATCCGGTTTCGCGTTCGCCCCGAGGGAACCTTTCGGCGGTGGCAAACAATAAATGAGAGGAACTGGAATGCGTATTTCAAGGCGTATTGCGCTCGCGGTGCCGGCTGCGGCCCTGGCCCTTGCCATGGGAGCGGCAAATGCTCAGGACACGATGAAGCTCAAGATCGGCACCGAGGGCGCCTACCCGCCCTTCAACAATCTGACCTCGGACGGCTCGCTCGAAGGCTTCGACATCGACATCGCCAAAGCGCTTTGCGAAGAGATGAAGGCCGACTGCGAATTCGTCACGCAGGATTGGGACGGAATCATCCCGGCGCTGCAGGCCGGAAAATTCGACGCCATCATCGCCTCCATGTCGATCACGGAAGACCGCTTGAAGGAGGTCGACTTCACCGACAAATACTACAACACGCCGCCGGCCGTCGTCGCGCCGAACGACACCGACATCGAGGGTGTGACCAAGGAGGATCTGGCCGGCAAGACGATCGGCGCCCAGGGCTCGACAACGCATTCGACCTATGCGGAAACCCACTTTTCCGACAGCGACGTCAAGCTCTACCCGACGGCCGAGGAATACAAGCTCGACCTCATCAACGGGCGCCTCGACGCGGTGATCGACGATGTCGTCGTCCTGGAGGAATTCCTGAAGAGCGACGAGGGTGCCTGCTGCAAGGTGGTCGGTACGCTCACGCCGGTGGAGGAGATCTACGGCCCCGGCATCGGCATCGCCGTCCGCAAGGGCGAGGACGATCTGCGCGAGAAGCTCAACGCCGCCATCAAGGCCATTCGTGATAATGGAAAGTACAAGGAAATCAACGACAAGTACTTTTCGTTCGACGTCTACGGCGGGTAGACCACGATCATCGCGATCTGAGGACGAGATCCTGTCTTGATTGCGACACGGCACAGGCGGCAGGCATGTCCGGCCGCCTGTGTTGCAAGAGGGCTCGCCGACAATTCTGGCAGACCGGTTGAAGAACCGCGGGCCAACTGCCGGAAAAATATGCAGAATCGGGCCAACAGGGGATCTTTGAAACATGGAGAGGGTCTTCACCCTTCTGAGCTTCGGGCCCGAGGGCTGGAGCGACGACATCGCGGCAGGCGTGCTGGTCACGGTGTCCCTGGCGCTTGCCACGCTGCCGCTCGGTCTGGTGGTCGGGTTCCTCGTAGCGCTCGGCAAACGGTCGAACGACCGCCTGCTTCGGATCGCCGCGAACATCTACACCACACTGTTTCGCGGGCTTCCCGAACTGCTCACGCTGTTCCTGGTCTTCTACGGCGCGCAGATCGGCCTGCAGAAGCTGGTGCATCTGTTCGATCCCCGCGCCAACATCGAGATCAACGCCTTCATCGCCGGCATGGTCGCGCTGGGCGCGGTGTTCTCGTCCTACGCCAGCGAGGTTTTTCTGGCCGCCTTCCGCGCCATTCCGCAGGGACAATATGAAGGCAGTTTCGCGGTCGGCCTCTCCCGGTTGCAGACGATGCGGCTCATCATCCTGCCTCAATTGGTGCGTCTTGCCCTGCCCGGCCTCTCCAATCTCTGGCTGATCCTGCTGAAGGACACGGCTCTCGTCTCGGTCATCGGCCTCGCCGACACGCTGCGCCAGGCTGGCATTGCCGCGCGCGTGACCAAGGAAGCCTTCCTCTTCTTCGGAATCGCCTGTCTCATCTATTTGGCCCTTGCCATGCTCTCCTCGGTCGCGCTCGGCGCAATCGAGCGCTGGGCCGAGCGCAGCGAGGTGTCGCGATGAGTGCGGACCGAACCGCCGCCCTGCCGCGCCCGCCGGCGGAGAAGAAGCGTTGGACGCACCAGCGCACCGTCGGCCTCGTCCTGCTGTGCCTGTGGGCCGCTCTGGGCCTGGCGGTGCTGTTCTTCATGATCCAGGCCTGGGACCCGGCGATCTTCAGCCGTTATGCGCCGCGATACATGTCCGGCCTGTGGACCACGATAAGGCTGGTCGTTCTGTCGGTCGTCCTCGGCGCCCTGCTGTCGATCCCTGTCGCCTATGCGCGGATGTCGAAGAACCATGTCCTTTCCTCGCTGGCCTACGCCTATGTCTACTTCTTCCGTGGAACGCCGCTGCTGGCGCAGACCTTCCTGGTGTATTACGGGCTCGGCTCGTTCCGTCCCGAGTTGCAGGCGATCGGTCTTTGGACCTTCTTTCGCGAAGCCTGGTATTGCGCCGTCTTCGCCTTCACGCTGAACACCGCCGCCTATCAGGCGGAGATCCTGCGCGGCGCCATCGAAAGCGTCAGGCGCGGGCAATGGGAGGCGGCGGCGGCGCTCGGACTGTCGAAGCTGCAGACCCTGCGCAAGATCATCGTGCCCCAGGCGATGATCGTCGCCCTTCGTCCCTACGGCAACGAAATCATTCTGATGATCAAGGGGTCCGCGATCGTCGCCATCATCACAGTCTATGACCTGATGGGCGAGACGCGGCGGGCTTATTCACAGACTTTCGATTTCCAGACTTACATCTGGGCGGCGCTGATCTATCTTGTCATCGTCGAGCTGTTGCGCAACCTGATCGACTGGATCGAAGGGCGCATCACGCGGCATCTGAAGCGCTGATTTCGCGCAGGCCGCAAACGCAACCCGCAAGAGGAGGATTGTTGGACCGGATGGCAGACGTTGCATTCATCGGGCTCGGCGTCATGGGATATCCGATGGCCGCTCACCTGCAGAACAAGGGCGGCCACAGGGTCACCGTCTACAACCGCACCGCGGCAAAAGCCGAGAAGTGGGTGGCCGAACACGGCGGTTCGAACGCTGCGACACCGATGGAGGCGGCGAAGGACAAGGATTTCGTCTTCGCCTGCGTCGGCAACGACGATGACCTGCGCTCGGTAACCCTCGGTGCCGAGGGCGCCTTCCAGAGCATGAAAGCGGGCGCCGTCTTCATCGACAACACGACGGCCTCGGCCGAAGTGGCCCGCGACCTGGCTCGGGAGGCCGAAAAGCGCGGCCTCGCCTTTCTCGACGCGCCGGTCTCCGGCGGCCAGGCCGGCGCGGAAAACGGCGTGCTGACGGTCATGTGCGGCGGCACGCAGGAGACCTTCGACCGGGCCGAGCCGGTGATCGCCTCCTATGCCCGCATGGTCGGCCTCATGGGGCCCGCCGGAGCCGGCCAGCTCACCAAGATGATCAACCAGATCTGCATCGCCGGCCTGGTGCAGGGTCTCGCCGAAGGCATCCATTTCGGGCGCCAGGCCGGGCTCGACATCGAAAAGGTGGTCGACGTCATTTCAAAGGGCGCCGCCGGATCCTGGCAGATGGAGAACCGCCACAAGACCATGGCCGCCGGAAAATACGACTTCGGCTTCGCGGTCGACTGGATGCGCAAGGATCTCGGCATCTGCCTCGCTGAGGCGAACCGCAACGGCGCCAGCCTGCCGGTGACGGCCCTTGTGGATCAGTTCTACAAGGACGTTCAGTCCATGGGCGGCAGCCGCTGGGACACCTCGTCCCTGCTCGCCCGGCTCGAGAAGTGACGCTTTAGAGCGGTTCAGGTTTTGACGGAAGCGCTCGGTCGAATGCGTGGTTTCGGCTCGGCTTCGGCGCGCGGCACACCCCCCTCTGGCCTGCCGGCCATCTCCCCCTCAAGGGGGGAGATCAGCAGGCAGCACCGTGTCGCATCCCGTGCAACGTTGGACGGTTGGTCAAAGTCCTTGCGGCCGTCCAATCTCCCCCCTTGAGGGGGAGATGGCCGGCAGGGCAGAGGGGGGTGCGATAGGCGCCCGATGCTTCAAGCAAAAGATGAAAAGCTCTAGGAAAAAGTCCCAGCCCTCGCGACGGCGCTGTGCGTCTCTTCGGACGCACAGTTCCCTATGCCGAAGCGTTCGACGTCTCCTTGTCGAGCACCAGATAATCCAGAGGCAACTCGGTCGTATATTTGATCTGCTCCATGGCGAAGGTCGAGGAGACGTCGCGGATCTCGATCTTGCTGATCAGCTTCTTGTAGAACGCATCATAGGCGGCGATGTCCGGAACGACGACGCGCAGCAGGTAGTCGACATCGCCGCTCATGCGGTAAAACTCCACCACCTCCGGAAACTGCTGGATCACCTCCGAAAAGCGCTTCAGCCATTCGTGGCTGTGCATGTTGGTCCGGATCGAGACGAACACGTTCACCTTGGCGTTGACCTTCTCCGGATCGAGAACGGCGACGCGCCTGCGAATGACGCCTTCCTCCTCGAGCTTTTGAATCCGTCTCCAGCACGGCGTCGTCGAAAGCCCGACTTTCTTTGCGACATCGGCCACCGCAAGGGTCGAATTTTCCTGCAACAGGCGTAGGATCTTACGGTCGAGGCGGTCCATCACAGTCTCCGAGAAAAATGATTTCCCAAATTGGCAGCGAGTACGCTCCGAAACAAGAAAATATTTGCTACAAACACCGCGGTGTGAGTTGAATTTCCTCATATTTTGCTGAGATGCCATCGGATTTCCTCGCGCAGGACCGGCAGCAGGTCCCGCTCGAACCACGGATTGCGCTTCAGCCACCCGGTGTTTCGCCAGGAGGGATGCGGCAGCGGCAGAACCCGCGGGTGGAGGTCCCGGTCGAGCAGCCGGCGCCAGTCGCGCACGGTCTCCGTCAGCGTCGTCCGACGATCCGCTCCCAGATGCCAGGCCTGCGCGTACTGGCCGATCACCAGCACCAGTTCGATCTGCGGCATCCGTGCCAGGAGTTGGTCCCGCCATGCCGGAGCGCATTCACGGCGCGGCGGAAGATCGCCTCCCTTCGCGTCAAGTCCCGGAAAGCAGAAGCCCATCGGCACGATTGCGAAACACGCGGGATCGTAAAAGGTCGCCCGGTCGACCTTCAACCAGTCACGCAACCGGTCACCGGAGCGGTCGTCGAACGGCAGCCCCGAGGCGTGAACCCGTGTGCCCGGCGCCTGCCCGGCGATCAGCACGCGCGCCGTCGGCGAGCCGACCACGACCGGGCGCGGCTCGTGCGGCAACGGTCTGCCCCGGGGTTCCTCGACGCAGATGCGGCAGGCACGGATCTCCGCCAGAAGATCGTTCAGTTGCTCGCTCACCGGCTTTCCATCATGCCTTTGCGCTCGCCCGCGAAGAGACCGCCTGATACCAGCGCGTCAGATGATCGAGGCCGTCGGGGACGACCAGCCGCGCCGGCTTCATGAAGTCGATGCTGACCAGCCCCGTGATGTCCGCGATCGTGTACTCGTCGCCAGCGACGAAGGGGCGGTCGGCCAGATGCTGGTCGAGCAGTTCGAGGAACTCCAGGACCTTCGGCTTGTTGGCTTCGCCCCATTCGGCCACCTGCGGCACTTCCCACTCCTTCATGGCCGGGTGCAGATGGCGGAACACCTGGGCGACCGGCAGGAAGAGATGCATTTCGAGGCGCCGCTGCCACATCTCCACCGTGGCCGCTCCCAACGCTCCTCTTCCGAGCAGAGCGGGCTCCGGCTGCAACATCTCGAAATAACGGCAGATGGCCACGGTTTCCGTGAGGATGGTGCCGTCGTCGAGTTCGAGGACCGGCAGCCGCTGCAGGGGATTGAGTTTCGTCAGCGTTTCGGACCTGTGTCCCATCGCCCCCATGTCCACTGGCACCAGGGGAACCTCGATCCCCTTCTCGGCCAGGAAGATGCGGACCCGGCGGGGATTCGGCGCGCGGCCTCCATCGTAAAGCTTCATCGACGTCTCCTCATTCCGGCCTCCCGAGGAGGCGCTTTGCAAAACTCAGAATGCGCTCCAGCAGGCCGCTCTCGACCGTTTCGGGATCGCCGCCATGGCTCGCCCGCCAGTCGCGCGGCGCATCGAATTCCCCGTCCCAGATGCCACGCCGAGCACGGCGCGCCTCGGCCTCCGCCGCCCCGTAGTCGCCATAGGCGACGGCCCAGCCGCCGGCAACCAGCGCCTCGCCGAGATCTTTGCCGTTGACGCTGCACCGCGCCAGCAGGCGGTCGTAGCGGTCGTGCTCGTGGCCTTCGCATTTCACCTCCCCTGCCCCGATCAGCCCGCGCAGCACATTGCGCGCTTCCCGCCCGCAGGAATACGTCACGCCACGCCTGCTGCAGGTCTGCTGGAATTCCGGTGCATCGAGCCCCAGCAGGCGGATGCGAACGCCCGACAGCGTCAGGGTATCACCGTCGTTCACGGTCACGGCACCGGACAGGCTGCGCGTGTTCAGCCGCTGAAGACGATCCACCGCGACGGCGAGCACGCCGATCACGCACAGGGCGAACAGAATGTCGCCCGCCCGCCCGAAGCGGCTGCGCGAACGCGCCCGGTAGCGACGGCGTCCTCTCATGGGCTGAAGGGTCTCTTAATCATTCCAGGATAGCGTGGCCGGCGAATAGCGGGAATTCAACTCGGGTGATGGTGCCGGAACCTTCAACAACGGCCGACAAATTCATTGTGGACCGCACCAAGCCGCATCGCAACAGCAATGTCGGCCGCGCGGTACAGCGCACGCGCGACCGCCTTTCCGCACAAGCCGGCACATGCGATTTCAACCGCGACACGCTGCAGATGCACGCCCGCGCCGTGCTCCACAACGCGGCCGCCCTTCCCGTCCTGGTGCTTCTCCTGTGCCTTGCCGGCTTCAACCTCGGCATGGGCGAGCACGTTGCGGCATGGGCGTTCACCGCGGTCCTGGGTTACACGCCGCTTTATCTCTTTGCGCGCCGCCTCAGCCGGCAGCCACGCGACGAGATCGATGCGGCGCGCACCCAGCAGCTGTTCTTCCTTGCGCATTTCCTCAGCGGTCTGGGCTGGGCCTATCTGGTCGCATTGCGCTGCGAAGCCTGCGGAGCGGGTCAGATCCAAGTTTTCCAGGGTGCGGTGCTGCTCATCGTCATCGCCGCCACGGCGATGATGGCGGCATCGCTGGGCGGTGCTGTGGTGGCCGCATTTGCGCTTCCCGTCTTTTTTTTCGCCTATGAAGCCGCCGGCCAGTCGACTCCGGCAGGCACGACGATGGCGGTTCTTCTTTCGCTTTCCCTGCCGTTCTTCGCCTACGTCGCCCATCACCGCAACCGGGCCGCGCTCACGCTGCTCTCCCTGCGCAGCGAAAAAGACGCGCTGATCGGCGAGTTGGAGACGGCGAAAGCCATGTCCGACGAGGCCCGGCGCCGGGCTGAGGAAGCCAATCTGGCCAAGTCGCGCTTCCTCGCCTCCATGAGCCACGAGCTCAGAACCCCGCTCAACGCCATCCTCGGCTTTTCGGAAGTGATGGCCAATCAGGTTCTCGGCCCCCTGGAGAACACCACCTACAAGGACTACGCCAACGACATCCATGTCTCGGGCCGGCATCTTCTCGACCTGATCAACGAGATTCTCGACCTCTCCCGCATCGAGGCCGGGCGCTATCCGTTGAACGAGGAGCCCCTGCTCCTGGCGCCGGTGGTGGAGGATTGCTGCAAGCTGGTCGAACTCAAGACGCAGGCGAAGAACATCCGCCTCGTCCTGCAGATCGAGCAGACGCTGCAGCAGCTACTTGCAGACGAGCGCGCTGTTCGCCAGATCGTCCTCAACCTTCTGTCGAACGCGGTGAAATTCACCCCGAGCGGCGGAGAAATCCGCATCCGCGTCGGCTGGACGGCCGGCGGCGGTCAGTACATCGCCATCAAGGACAACGGGCCCGGCATCCCGGAGGATGAACTGCCGGTGGTGCTCGCCGCGTTCGGCCAGGGCTCCATCGCGATCAAGAGCGCGGAGGAAGGCACCGGGCTCGGGCTGCCCATCGTCCAGGGCCTCACGCAATTGCATGACGGCGTCTTCGAGCTGAGATCGAAACTGCGCGCCGGCACGGAAGCCATCGTCGCCTTCCCGCGGTCCCGCGTGGCGGAAGCCCCCCGCACGACGCGCAAAAGAAAAGTCTCCTCCGCCGGTAGCCGCTGATCAGGAAAGGCGGCGGGCGATCTCGGCGACGCCGCCCGCCAGGACGGCCGCGGATTTGACCACGCCGGCGGCCATCGCGGCGCCGCATCCCCCGCCCTCGGCGAGCCCGAGCGCCAGAAGCGGTTCCAGATGGAGCCGCGCCGCGACCTCCACCGCCACGGGATGGTCGGCGCCGGAAAGGACGCAATGGGCGATGGCGGTCGGCCTCAACCGATGCAGCACGGCAGCGGCGGCCAGCGCCGGCAGGCCATCGAGAATCACCGGCATCTGCTGCATGCGGGCGGCCACGATCGCGCCGGTGAGCGCTGCGATGTCGCGACCGCCGAGCCGGCGAAGCACCTCGAGCGGATCGTGCAGATGCCCCTCGTGAGCCGTCACGGCGCGTTCCACCACGTCGAGAGCATCGCGCGGCATGCCGTCACTCGCGACCTCAAGCAGCGCCGTCAGCACCGCCAGGGCCGCCACATCGGCCTGCTCGCCAAGCGAGCCGAGGCACAGGAGGTCGCCGCCTTCGGCGGTGGCCTCCATGCCGAAGGCGATGGTCGCCGCACAGGCCCGTTCGTCGAGAGCCGGCTCGCGGGTGATGTCGCCGGAGGGCAGATCGAGGGCGAGGTCGAAGACGTTCAGGGAAAGATCGTTGGCGACGCACAGATGCGAGACGGCCGCAGCGCCCGCCGCAACGGCATCGACGCGCCGGCGCTGGTCGGCGAGCACGTCCCGGCCCGCAAAGGAAAAACCGTGCGTGGCGGCATAAAGGGCGACGCCGGCTTTGCCGATCAGCGGCGGCACCCGCTCGCGTGTCGCGGCAAGCCACAGGGCGAGCCCCTTCATCCGCCCGAGTTCCTCACCGGCATAGCCTGCCCCGGCGAAGGCATCCTCCATCGCCGAAGCGGCCGCGCGATCGGGCTCGCTGATCTGCTGCAACAGGCTGCGCACGTCGTCGAAAGGCATTCCGGAAACGGTCATGGGAAATCCACCCGATTGGAGACGGCAACGGCATAGCCGCCGAGACAGCCCAACGCAATGGCGCAAGCGCCTATACCAAGGGAGGTGGCTCTTGCACGTGGGCGTCGAATGTCCCATGTCAGAGCAAACGGCTGGACGATTGATGACGGAAATCGACTCCCCTTGCATCCTGGTCTGCTCGATCGACCTTAACACCGGCTATTGCTTCGGCTGCGGCAGGACGCGCGCCGAAATCGCTTCCTGGATCGGCATGACCAAGGCCGAGCGCCGCGCGGTGATGGAGGCACTGCCGGCCCGATTGGAGACCGTCGAGCGTCGCCCGCGGCGCGAGACGAAGCGCGCGCGCCTCGCCCGCCTGCGCGCCGAGGGCCGATAGCATGCGGCTGTTCTGGATCATCATGGCGATCATGGGCGGCGGGCTGCTCCTGCTCATCGCCAACAATGACGCGGGATCGGTTTTCGGTATCGAAAACAACATATTCGCCGGAGCTCTTTATCTCGGGCTCTGGGCCGCGGTCATCCTCGTTGGAATAGCCACGTCGGGCATGCGCCTCGGCGAGGTCGCCCGCTCGTTCGCCTTCTGGGTGCTGCTCCTGCTCGTCCTGGTGGCCGGTTATCAATACCGTTACGAATTGCAGGACGTGGCAAGCCGCGTCACGGCGGGCCTGGTTCCCGGCAGCCCGATCTCGGTCGGCGACGGATCAACTGGAACCCGCGTTCTCGTGGGACGCTCCTCGAGCGGCCATTTCGAGGTGATGGTCGACATCGAGGACCGGCCCCTGCGCATGCTGATCGACACGGGCGCCAGCGGCATCGTCCTGTCCGCCGAGGACGCGCGCCGCATCGGCTTCGACCCGGCAACGCTCGATTTCCGCATCCCCGTTTCCACCGCGAACGGCATCACGATGGTGGCGCGGGCTCGCGCCGCCGAAATCAGGGTGGGCGCGATCGTCCGCCGCGACATGCCGCTTCACATCGCCCAGCCCGGACAGCTCGGTCAGAGCCTGCTCGGCATGAGCTTCATCAACACCTTATCCGGGTTCGAGCTCAGCGGTGACAGCATCGTGCTACGGGATTGAGTGCCGATCGGCGCCCGGGCCGAAGCCCGGGCACCGTCGCGTTCACTTGTAGACCGGCATGCGGTCCCTTGTGACGCGCGGGGGGCGCTCAGTGTGGATGCGGGTCTCGATCTCGAGCCGATAGCGGCCACCGAGGCTGCGCCATTCCTCCTCTAACTGCCGGCGCAGCAGGCCGAGGCGCTTCCTTGCCAGGCTCTTGCTGCCGCCGGCCTCCGCATAGGCGAGTCTCAGCACCGACGGCTCCTTGTCGAGCAGCGCCAGCACCTGGCCGAGCCGCGCCTGCCATTCCGGCCGGAGCGCCGCGCTTCCTCCCTCGAACGCCGCCGCCGTCAGGTCGAGCCGCACCACGCGCCCGAGCGCCGCCGCGAAGGCGAACTCCGACGCCTTGCCCGCCGTCAGCCGCACCACGCGCGGGTTCTCGCTCGTCAAGCGATAGCCGGACGGCAGCGAGCGCGGGTCGAGCTTCAGGATGTAGTTGGTGCCGATGCGCTGGTCCGGCAGCTCCGCGCAGGCCACATGGAAGCGCCCGTGCTGGTCCGAGGTGACGAGCAGCCCCTTCACCGTCGCCACCCGCACGCCCGCCAGCCCAGGCTCGCCCGCATCCTGGTAGCCGTTGCGGTTCTTGTCGTCGAACACCTTGCCCAGAATGTCGCCGCAGTCGAAGACGGCTTCCACCACCACCTCCACCACCGCGCTCGCCACCCGCGAGACCACCTCGCCGGCC
>NZ_JANKOF010000028.1 GCF_024655565.1 Nitratireductor sp. ZSWI3
CTCGCCACTGCCTTCCCCGGGCTCCGCTGCGCGCTGCGGCGCCGGCGCGCTGACCGGGGCGGTGGCGCTCTGCGCGCCACGAATGATCATCGGCGTTCGTGCTCCGCGGCGCGGCGCCTGCGTTGTGATGGCCGCCGTGGTGTCGTCGGTCGCAGGCGTCGTCCGTGGCGGCGCGCCGACCGCTATCATCGAGGGTGCGTGGCCGGTCAGCGCGGTCCGCGTCGACGGGTCATCACCTCCCGTGGACGGCGGGTCGAGGACAAGGATCGACGAGGCGGCGGCACTCGCCGTCGAGAACAGGCCGATGGCCAAGGCATGATGGAGCCGACGCATTTCCAGTTTCCCTGCCGATCCGGCCGTCATGTGCCGGTTTCCTGACCGAAGCGATAGCGCGCAAGGAATTAACAAACACGCAAGGAACTGACAAAAACAGGCCCGGCAACGCCTGCGGGGGTCGGGGAGGGCTGTCGCCTCCCGCAATTCGTCGCCGGGGAACTTGCCCTGCGGCGCATGGCGGGATAGGCGTTTTCCGGACGTTGAAAGGACCTGACGTTTGGCCGAAATCCTGCCGGAAAGCGAGGCGCTGCCGCGCGCCGTCGACCTGCTTGGCGCGGGGGCGGTGGTGGCGATCCCCACCGAGACCGTCTACGGGCTTGCCGCCGACGCCACCAATGGCGAGGCGGTGGCGCGCATCTACGAGGCCAAGGGCCGGCCTCGCTTCAACCCGCTGATCGCCCATGTGGCCGACCTGGCCATGGCCGAGCGCATCGCGGTCTTCGACCCGCTGGCGCGCAAGCTCGCCGCCGCCTTCTGGCCGGGACCGCTGACCATGGTGCTGCCGCATCGGGCCGATTCGGGCATCCACCCGCTGGTGACCGCCGGCCTCGACACGATTGCGCTGCGCTGGCCGAGAGGGTTCGGCGCCCGTGTGATCGCCGCCCTTGGGCGACCCGTGGCAGCGCCCAGCGCCAACACTTCGGGCCGCATCAGCGCGACGACCGCGGCGGCGGTGATGGCCGATCTCGGCCCGCGCATCCCGCTTGTCGTCGACGGCGGACCGACGCCGGTGGGGCTCGAATCGACCATCCTCAAGGTGGAGGAAGGGCGCCTGACGCTGCTGCGTCCGGGCGGCGTGGCGGCCGCCGACATCGAGCGAGTGGCGGGAACGAGCCTGGCGCGCGGTGCAAAGGCCATCGAGGCTCCCGGCATGATGGCTTCGCATTATGCGCCCGAAGCGCAGATGCGGCTCAACGCGCAGAGCGTAGGCGAGGGCGAGGCGCTGCTTGCCTTCGGTCCGCATCGCGCCGCCGGGGCGGACAGGGCGCTCGCCGTCAGGAACCTGTCGGAGCGCGGCGATCTGCGCGAGGCGGCGGCCAACCTGTTCTCGCATCTCCTGGCGCTTGACCGTTCGGGCGCTGCCACAATCGCCGCCGAGCCGGTGCCCCTTGAAGGGCTGGGCGAGGCGATCAATGATCGCCTGGCGCGCGCCGCAGCCCCCCGCAACACGTAACCATCCAGGGCCAGTCCTGCCATGACCATCGATTCCGCCGTGCTCGACCGTTTCGCCGCCATCGTGGGGGAGCGCCACGCGCTGCGTGATCCCGACGCGATCGCTCCCTATGTGACCGAGCCGCGCGGCCTTTTCGCCGGCGTGACGCCGCTGGTGCTGCGGCCGGGCACGGTGGAGGAGGTGAGCCGCATCATGGCGCTGGCGAGCCAGACCGGCACGCCGATCGTGCCGCAGGGCGGCGGCACCGGCCTCGTCGGCGGCCAGATGCCGGACGCGACGGGCGGCGAGATCGTGCTGTCGCTGGCGCGCCTCAACCGCATCCGCGAGATCGATGTCGGCTCCAACACCGCCACCGTCGAGGCGGGCGTGGTGCTGCAGACCCTGCAGGAGGCGGCGGCGGAGAAGGACCGGCTGTTCCCGCTGTCGCTCGGCTCGCAAGGCTCCTGCCAGATCGGCGGCAACCTGTCGTCCAATGCCGGTGGCGTCGGCGCGCTCGCCTACGGCACGGCGCGCGACCTCTGCCTCGGCGTCGAGGTGGTGCTGCCGACGGGCGAGGTGTTCGATGACCTGCGCAAGCTGAAGAAGGACAATACGGGCTACGACCTCAAGGACCTGTTCGTCGGCGGCGAGGGCACGCTCGGCGTCATCACGGCGGCGGTGGTCAAGCTCTTTCCGATGCCGAAGGGCCGGGAACTCGCCTGGGCCGCGCTCGGCTCGCCCGAGGATGCGCTGGGCTTCTTCGAGATGGCGAACGACAAGGCAGGCAGCGGACTGACCGCCTTCGAGCTGATCGAGCGCACGCCGCTGGCCTTCACGCTGGCGCATATTCCCGGCAGCGTCGATCCGCTGTCCGAGGCGCATCCCTGGTATGTGATGCTGGAAATCTCCTCCGGCCGTTCGGCCGACGACGCCAAGGCCCTGATGGAGGAGGTGCTGACGACGGCCTTCGAGGCCGCTCTGGTGGCGGATGCGGCCATCGCCCAGAACGAGGCGCAGGCGGGGGCCTTCCGCCATCTGCGCGAATCGATGTCGGAGGCGCAACGCCCGGAAGGCGGCTCGATCAAGCACGACATCTCGGTGCCCGTGGCCAAGATACCGGACTTCATCCGCCGTGCCGGCGCGGCGGCGCAGGAGGTCGCTCCGGGCTGCCGTCCGGTCTGCTTCGGCCATATGGGCGACGGCAATCTGCACTACAACATCACGCAGCCCGTCGGCGCCGACAAGCTGTCCTACCTCGCCCTCTACCGGCCGATGAACGATGCGGTGCACGCCATCGTCCGTGAACTCGGCGGCTCCTTCTCGGCCGAGCACGGCATCGGCCGCATGAAGCGCGAGGAACTGATCGCCACGCAGCCGGCCATCGCCACCGAACTGATGCGCAGGATCAAGAGCGCCTTGGATCCGACCGGCATCATGAACCCGGGGAAGGTGATCTAGCCGGCGGGCCGTGGCGTTAGCCGGCATTTACGTTTCGGTGATACCCCTTGCCAGGTGGTTACGCGGGGTGGAAATCGCTAACCATCTGTCTGATCAGCAAAATTTAACCGACTTTCTAAGCCTGACGGTAACGAGCCCACGCTAGGGTGACCTCCATAACGAGGCCGAAAACGGCCCGGCGAGAGACCGGAAAACCGGCTCTCAGGAGTGACAGGAAGGCTAACAATGAACAGTGGGCTTAAGCCAGTCTGGGCGGGCCGCGCCATGCGGCTCGACCCGTTTCGTCTCCCGCAGGCTGTCAGCTACGCGGCACAGGACGATTTCGGCGAGGTGTCCTTCACCATCGATCCGCGCGGCGTGCGCATGAAGCGTATCCTGAGCCGCAGCGGGCTGCCGGTGACCTTCGCCCTGCCGCCACGCGCCTTTCGCGGCATCGCCGCGCGCGCCATCGAGGACGAATTCGGCGACGTGACGGTGACGCTGGAACTGCACCACATCGACCCGATGCTGTGCGTGCCGCTGCTGGTGGCCGGCGATCTCGACGATGTGGCCGCCGACTGGCGCGCCTGGTCGGAAGCCTACCATCTGCCGATGCTGATGATCGAGGCCGACGGCCTTGCCTATCCGCTCGAGGAAGCGATCGGCGAGGTGAGGGCGGCGGCGCCCAAGGACCGCCGCCAGGGCCGCGCCGTGCGCGCCCGCCGGCCGCGCTTCCTGGCCCGCCGCAAATGCGGCAGCCTCGGCGTGCGCGTGGTCGTGGCGGGCGAGGAGATCATCGCTCGCGAATAGCGCATTTGCAGTCAGAACATCTGACATCCGCACAAAGGCGCAAGAACAGGCCCCGCGAAGAGGCAATGTTCAGAAACTGGGGCTGATCACCGCCCACACGCTGCCGCCGACAAGGCCGAGGAAGATCAGCCAGCCCACCATGTTGTTGGACTTGAAGAGCGCCAGGCACTGATCCGCGTCGTCGATGTCGAGGACGCGGATCTGGCGCGCCATATGCGCGCCGGCGGCGACGAGGCCGGCAAGGGCCGGCATCGGCACCTCGGCCAGGGCGAAAGCGACGGCGAAGAACAGCAGGGCGCCGCCGTAGAGCACGATCAGCCATTGCTTCGTCCGGGCGCCGAACAGGCGGGCGGTGGAGCGCACGCCGACGATCGCATCGTCCTCCTTGTCCTGATGGGCGTAGATCGTGTCGTAGCCGATCACCCACAGGATCGATCCGAAATAGAGCAGCAGCGGCGCCAGCGTCAGGCTCTCGAAGGTGGCCGCCCAGCCCATCAGCGCGCCCCAGGAGAAGGCGAGGCCGAGGAAGAATTGCGGCCAGTCGGTGAAGCGCTTGGCGAAGGGATAGACCGCGACGACCGCCAGCGAGGCGAGGCCGAGGGCGATGGCGAAGGCATTGAACTGGATGAGCACCAGGAGTCCGGCAAGCGCCTGGGCGACGAGAAACGCCCAGGCCTGGCCGCGCGACACCTGCCCGGAGGGCAGCGGCCGCGAGCGGGTGCGCTCCACCTCGTTGTCGATCTTCTCGTCGACGATGTCGTTGTAGGTGCAGCCCGCGCCGCGCATGGCGATGGCGCCGACCAGGAACAGGGCGAGATGCCAGGGCGAAGGTGCGACCTGGAGAAGAGAAGCCCCCGGCTTGGCAAAGGCGCCGGCGGCCAGCGCCGTCGACCACCAGCAGGGCCACAGGAGCAACTGCCAGCCGATCGGCCGGTCCCAGCGCGCGAGCTGCGCATAGGGCCAGACCGCGCGCGGCAGGACGCGATAGACCCAATGTCCCGACGGAGCATCGGAAACACGGCCTTGGCCCTGCCTGGACTGGATCTGTTCCATGATGCGCCTTTCCTGTTCGACATGATCTTAGCACGGAGTGGCAAGGCCCGCCGCCCACGTCAAGCGCTTCGGCCGGGATCGATGCTGCGGACGGGGCTGAGGAAAGATCGCGCGCGGCGGCCGGAAATGCGACGATCGCCGGCGGCGCAGCCTGGGGAACTTGTCGGTGATCCCTTGACCTGACGGGCGTTCGGCCATAGCCGGAAGCGATATTGAACCAATGGGGATCGACAGCATGAAGGTTCTTCTCATCGGGTCCGGTGGCCGCGAGCATGCGCTGGCCTGGAAACTGGCTGCCTCTCCGGTGCTGACGAAGCTCTACGCCGCGCCCGGCAATCCGGGCATCGCCGGCGAGGCCGAGTGCGTGGCGATCGACATTGCCGACCACGCTGCCGTGGCTGCCTTCTGCCGCAAGGAGGCGATCGATCTTGTGGTGGTCGGGCCGGAGGCGCCGTTGGTGGCGGGCCTTGCCGACGTGCTCTCGCAGGCCGGCATTCGTGTGTTCGGCCCGAGTGCGGCGGCCGCGCAGCTCGAGGGGTCGAAGAGCTTCACCAAGGAATTGTGCGACCGGCAGGGCATTCCGACAGCCGCCTATGGCCGCTTCGACAACGCGCTGGCGGCCCGCGAATATGTGCGCGAGCACGGCGCGCCGATCGTCATCAAGGCGGACGGGCTGGCGGCCGGCAAGGGCGTCACCGTCGCGATGACGGTGGACGATGCGCTGAATGCGGTCGAAGAATGCTTCGACGGCGGTTTCGGCGCCGCCGGGGCCTCGGTTGTGGTCGAGGAATTTCTGCAGGGCGAGGAGGCGAGCTTCTTCTGCCTGTGCGACGGCAAGACGGCGCTTCCCTTCGGCACGGCGCAGGACCACAAGCGCGTGGGCGAAGGCGACACGGGGCCGAACACGGGCGGCATGGGCGCCTATTCGCCGGCCCCGGCGATGACCGACGCGCTGATCGAGCGCACGATGCGGGAGATCGTCGAGCCGACGCTGAAGGGCATGGCCGAGATGGGCTTGCCCTTCACCGGCGTGCTCTATGCCGGGCTGATGCTGACCGCCGACGGGCCGAAGCTGATCGAGTACAACGTCCGCTTCGGCGATCCCGAATGCCAGGTGCTGATGCCGCGGCTCAAGGAAGACCTCTTGGTGCTAATGAACGCCGCCGTCGACGGGCAGCTTGCGCACATGTCGGCGCGCTGGCGCGACGAGGCGGCGCTGACCGTGGTGCTGGCGGCGGAAGGCTATCCGGCGAACCCGCGGAGGGGCAGCGTCATCCGTGGCGTCGACGAGGCGGCGAAGGGCGAGGACGTGGTGATCTTCCATGCCGGAACGGCGCTTAAGGACGGCGCGCTGGTCGCCAATGGCGGGCGGGTGCTCAACGTGACGGCGCTCGGCGGCAGCGTGAAGGAAGCGCAGGCCCGCGCCTATACGGCGGTCGACCGGATCGACTGGCCGGAAGGGTTCTGCCGCCGCGACATCGGCTGGCGGGCGGTGCAGCGCGAGGGCTGAGTTTCAGCGCCGCGAGGCGCTCAGTCCCTCATGAAGGCAAAGTCCGATTCGAACGGATCGGGCGCCGGCTTGTCGGGCAGGGTGCCTTCGGCAACCCGCTTGCGGTGGTGGCTGAGCGAGCATTCGGCAGAACACAGAACGCCGCGGTCCGTCCAATAGGCCGGCCCGTTCTCGATGATCCCCTCGTGATAGGCGAAATCCGGCGAGCCGAACGCCTTGCCGCACTCGATGCAGCGATGTCTTTCCGGTCGTGCGAGCATAGGGCGCCCTGTTCGTATCCGCGGTTATCCAAGAGCCGTGACTTACAGGGCCTGTCGCTTGCCGGCAAGCGTTCTAGCGTTGACGTTTACGTAAAAAGAAAATAGCAATTGCGGGTGAGGATGGCGCCCAGGCGTTGTGCCACAGCGTTGCGTGTCCCGTCGGAGGTGGACAGGGCGCCCACATGTTCGAACCGCATCGTGCTTTCTGAAAATCGATTCCGATTTTCGAGCCGAAGCGCTGGAGCATTTTGCAGCCGGATGAGATCATCTGACGGCGAATAAATGCGGCTAAATGGTCCAGGCTGGCCCGGATCTTGAGGAGGATTGCAGATGTATCGAGCGCCCGTCGACGAAATCGCCTTCACCCTGAAGCACGTGACGGGCTTTGCCGCCGATCTGGAAGCCGGCCGGTTCGGCGATCTTTCGGAGGATCTTGTGGATGCGATCCTGACCGAGGCCGGACGTTTCGCGGCCGAGGAGATCGCGCCGCTGGCCAGGATCGGCGACGAGACCGGAGCGGTGCTGAAGGACGGTCAGGTGACGACGCCGCCCGGCTGGGCCGATCTCTACCGGCGCTGGTGCGAGGGCGGCTGGAACGGGCTGTCGGCCCCCGAAGAGTATGGCGGCCAGGGCCTGCCGACGCTGCTCGCCGTGGCGGCCATCGAGATGTGGAATTCGGGCTCGATGGCCTTCGCCATAGGCCCGACGCTGACCATCGGCGCCATCGAGGCGCTGCACCGGCACGCGACGCCCGAACTGCAGCAGACATATCTCGAAAAGCTCGTCTCCGGCGAATGGATGGGGACGATGAACCTGACCGAGCCGCAGGCGGGCTCCGATCTCAACGCCCTGAGGGCACGCGCCGAGCCTGCCGGCGACGGCACCTACCGCATCTTCGGCCAGAAGATCTTCATCACCTATGGCGAGCACGATTTCACCGACAACATCGTGCATCTGGTGCTTGCCCGGCTGCCCGACGCGCCGGCGGGAACGAAGGGCATCTCGCTGTTCCTGGTGCCGAAATTCCTGGTCGGCAAGGACGGGACGCCTGGTGCCCGCAACGATGTTTTCTGTGCTTCGATGGAGCACAAGCTCGGCATCCACGCTTCGCCGACCTGCACGATGATCTATGGCGACGGCCGGTTCGGCGATGCGCCGGGCGCCATCGGCTGGCTGATCGGCGAGGAGAATCGGGGCCTTGCCTGCATGTTCACCATGATGAACAACGCGCGGCTCGCCGTCGGCATGCAGGGGGTCGGCATCGCCGAGGCGGCGACGCAGAAGGCGATCGCCTATGCGGCCGAGCGCCGCCAGGGTCGCGCGCCCGGCTGGACCGGCGAGGGCATGAGCCCGATCGTCGAGCATCAGGACGTCAAGCGATCGCTCCTGACGATGAAGGCGCAGACCCAGATGGCCCGCGCCATCACCTATTGCTGCGCGCACGCACTCGACATGGCCCGGCTGGCCGACGGCGAGGAAGCGAAGGCCTGGCAGGCGCGCGCCGATATCCTGACGCCGATGGCGAAGGCGTTTTCCACCGATGCCGGGGTCGAGGTGGCCTCGCTCGGCGTGCAGGTGCATGGCGGCATGGGCTATATCGAGGAGACGGGAGCGGCCGTCCTCTATCGCGATGCGCGCATCGCACCGATCTACGAGGGCACCAACGGCATCCAGGCGATCGATCTGGTGACGCGCAAGCTGCCGCTCGACGGCGGCGAGGCGATCGCGCGTCTGCTGGCCGGGCTGCGCGAGGACCAGAAGGCGGCAGCGCGTGCCGACGGCCTTGGCGCGACGGGCAAGCGGCTGGCCGCGGCGCTCGACGACCTGGAGGAGGCGACGGCTTTCCTGATGGAGGCGATGAAGACCGGCCACATGGCGACGGCGCTCGCCGGTGCGACGCCGTATCTGCGCCTCTTCGCGCTGACCGTCGGCGTGGCCTTCAACGCCCGCGCGGTGGCCGCCAACGCCAACCCGGGCCACGCGGCATTGGTGCGTTTCATGGCGGAAAACCTGCTTGGCGAGACGGCGGCGCTGAAACAGCGCGTGGTGGACGGCGCGGGCAGCCTGGAGGCTGCTGCGGCAAGCCTCCTCGGCGCCTGAGATCCAAAGGGAAGGGGACGAGCGATGAGCGAACATGTCGCTGTCGAACGGCGTGACGCGCTGCAGGTGATCCGGCTCAACCGGCCGGAAAAGAAGAATGCCATCACGCGGGCGATGTACGCCACGATGGCGGCGGCGCTGAAGGCGGGCGATGCCAACGACGGCGTGCGCTGCCAGGTGATCCTCGGCCAGCCGGGCGCCTTTTCGGCGGGCAACGATCTTGCTGATTTCCTGGCGGTCGCCACGGGCGGTGAAGGCGGCACGGAGGTCTATGATTTCCTGCTGGCCCTGGCCGGGTCCGCCAAGCCGCTGGTGTCCGGGGTCGACGGGATCGCGGTCGGCATCGGCACCACCATCCATCTGCATTGCGACCTGACGCTGGCGACGCCGCGCACCGTGTTTTCGACGCCCTTCGTCGATCTCGGCCTGGTGCCGGAGGCAGGCTCCAGCCTGCTCGCGCCGCTCGCGCTCGGGCATCAGCGCGCCTTCGCGCTGCTGGCGTTGGGCGAGGGGCTGCCGGCACAGGAAGCCAAGGCGGCCGGGCTCGTTCACGCCGTGGTCGAGCCGGAGGCGCTGGACGACGCGGTGTTCAGGACGGCCGAGACGCTTGCCGCCAAGCCGCCCGAGGCGCTGAAGATCGCCCGCGATCTGATCCGTGGCCCGCGCGAGGCGGTGGTCGCACGCATCCACGAGGAGGCCGGGCATTTCCGCGCACGGCTCCGATCCGAAGAGGCGCGCGCCGCCTTCATGGCCTTCATGAGCAGGAAATAGCGTGCAGGGGCGATGCCCTTGCACGCACCTTCTTACGGATAGAGCCGCCTCGTCTGCCAGGCACCCTTGTCGTCGCGGCTGAAGACCACCCGGTCGTGCAGGCGGAAGGGGCGGTCGTGCCAGAACTCGATGGTCTGCGGCACGATGCGGAAGCCGGACCAGTAGGCCGGCCGCGGTATCGTGCCGACGGCATATCGGGCGGTGTACTCGGCAACCGCCTTTTCCAGGGCGAAGCGGCTTTCCAGCGGCCGCGACTGCTTTGAGGCCCAGGCCCCGATGCGGCTGCCGCGCGGGCGTGAGGCGTAATAGGCGTCGGCCTCCTCGGCGCTCACCTCCTCCACCGGCCCGCGCACGCGCACCTGGCGGCGCAGGCTCTTCCAATGAAAGCACATCGCCGCCTTCTTCGACGACAGGATCTCGCGCCCCTTGGTGCTCTCGAAATTCGTGTAGAAGACGAAGCCGCGCTCGTCGAACCCCTTGAGAAGCACCATGCGAACATTGGGCATGCCGTCCTCGTCGACCGTCGCGAGCGCCACGGCGTTGGGATCGTTCGGCTCCGACTGCCCGGCATCGTCCAGCCATTCGGCGAACAGCCGGTAGGGCTCGTCGCGTTCGGTGAAGTCACCGGATTTTAACGTCTCGTCAATCATCATGGATGCCTGAATTCGTGAGTTCCGTGGGGAGAATGCCGATTGCCGGGGGCAAAGCAAGCACCAGTTTGCAGGAGTGCTTTGGGTCTGCGCGGGTTTTGCCTTGTGGCAGGGCTGTTCGCGGGGCTTCTTCTGGCCGGCTGCAGCGTCTCCGCGCTCGACCCTCGCGGGATGCAGCCAGACTACACCGCGGTCACCGGAGGGATCCCGGTGCCCGACGAGGAAGGGGCCGCGCAGACGGCCCGGGAAGGGCACGCCGTGCTGGCGGCGCTGGCTGCCGGAGCGCAGACACCCTTCGGCTGGGAAGCCCCGGATGGCGAGTCGCGCGGCACTGTGACCTGGATCTCGGACGAGAGCGACGGGCCCTGTCGCAGCTTCGTGACGACGCGCGAAAGCTTCGACGGCGTGGCGCTTTACCGCGGCTCGGCCTGCCTGGACGAGCGCACAGGCTGGCGGCTGCAATCCTTCGAGCGCTCCGAGGGCTGAACGCAGCGGGCGGTCTGGAATTTCTTCCTAGCCGACCGCATATTATGAACGACATCCCGATTTCACGAACGTTTTGCCCTATAGTGCGGAACGATCAGCGATAGAGCAGCATATGCGTGACCCTTACGACATACTGGGCGTGGCCAAGAGCGCCTCGACCAAGGACATCAAATCGGCCTACCGCAAGCTGGCGAAGAAATATCATCCGGACCAGAAGCCGGACGACCCGAAGGCCAAGGAGCGGTTCAGCGAGATCGGCCAGGCCTACGAGATCCTGGGCGACGAGAAGAAGCGTGCCGCCTTCGACCGCGGCGAGATCGACGCCGAGGGCAAGCCGCGCTTCCAGGGCTTCGAAGGTGCGGGCGGCGATCCGTTCGCCGGCTTCCGCCGCGCAGGCCGGGCAGGGCCTGGCGCCCAGCGTTTCGAGTTCCGCACCGGCGGTCCCGATGGCGCGGGCTTTGGCGGTGCCGACATCTTCAGCGAGATCTTCGGCCATGCCTTCTCGCAGGCCGGCACCGGCAGCAAGCGCCAGACGGCCGGCGCGGGCCAGCGCCCGAGCGGCATGGGCGACCTCAACGCAACGCTCGACGTCGACATCGAGGACGTGGCGAAGGCCGCCAAGGTGACGGCGATCTTTCCCGGTGGACGGCGCATCGCCGTCAAGCTGCCGCATTACGTGGAAGACGGCCAGGTGATCCGCCTGAAGGGGCAGGGCGAGGAGACGGTCTTCGGCGAGCGCGGCGACGCCCTCGTCACGCTGCGCTTCCGCAGGCATTCGCGCTACCGGGTCGAGGGGCGCGACCTGCATGTCGACCTGCCGGTCAGCCTCCGCGACGCGGTGCTCGGCGCGAAGGTTCCCGTCGAGACGCCCACCGGCCGCCTCGCGGTCACCGTTCCGGCATGGTCGAGCTCCGGCCGGACGCTGCGCGTCAAGGGCCGCGGCCTGCCGCACAAGGTCGAGGGGCATGGCGATCTCTACGCCCACGTGCAGATCATGTTGCCGGAGGGGGGAGATCCAGCGCTCGAGGCATTGTTCCGCCAATCTGCTTGATGCCGCCGTTGGGCTGTGCGATAGGGCTGCCGGCTTGTAGCATCGCGCGGCAGGGGAATCGCTCCCTTGCGCCGATGCGAGAAGATGGAGTGATGAAGCGCCGCGCCTTCGGGTGAGAGCGGGACGCTTCGGCAACAGAATGCGGAGAACCGTTCCATGGCAAATGGCAATGGCCTGATGGCCGGAAAGCGCGGGCTCATCCTGGGGGTCGCCAACAACCGCTCGATCGCCTGGGGGATCGCCAAGGCCTGCGCCACACAGGGCGCGGAACTGGCGTTGACCTATCAGGGCGATGCGCTGAAGAAGCGTGTCGAGCCGCTGGCCGAGGAACTCGGCGCGATGGTCGCCGGTCATTGCGACGTGACCGACATGGACAGTGTCGACGCGGTGTTCGAGACCGTCCGCAAGGCCTGGGGCCGGCTGGACTTCGTCGTCCATGCCGTTGCCTTTTCCGACAAGGACGAGCTGACCGGCCGCTATGTCGAGACGAGCCGCGACAACTTCCTGCGCAGCATGGACATTTCCGTCTATTCGCTGACGGCCGTCGCCAAGCGCGCCGAGCCGCTGATGACGGATGGCGGGTCGATCCTGACGCTGACCTATTACGGCGCCGAAAAGGTGATGCCGCACTACAATGTGATGGGCGTCGCCAAGGCGGCGCTCGAAGCGAGCGTGCGCTACCTGGCGGTCGACCTCGGCGGCAACAACATCCGCGTCAACGCGATCTCGGCCGGCCCGATCAAGACGCTTGCCGCCTCCGGCATCGGCGATTTCCGCTACATCCTGCGCTGGAACGAATACAACTCGCCGCTGAAGCGGGTGGTGACCACCGACGAGGTGGGCGATTCGGCCCTCTATCTCCTGTCGCATCTGTCGCGTGGCGTGACGGGCGAGGTGCTGCATGTGGATTCGGGCTATCACGTTGTCGGCATGAAGGCCGTCGACGCGCCGGATATCTCCGTGGTGACGGAATAGACACGGCCGCATCTTGCTTCCACTGCTCTACATCGTCCGTCACGGCCAGACCGACTGGAATGTCGAGGAGCGGCTGCAGGGGCAGGCCGACACCGATATCAATGCCGTCGGCCGCCGGCAGGCCGACGCCAACGGCAGGCGCATGGCCGAACTCATCGCCGACGCCGCGGTGTTCGATTTCGTGGCGAGCCCGCTCAGGCGCACGCGCGAGACCATGGAGCGCGTGCGCGCCGGCATGGGCCTGCCGCGCCAGGGCTACCGCACTGACGACAGGCTGATGGAGCTGCATTTCGGCGACTGGCAGGGGTTCACCTATGCCGAGCTGGAAGCGGCAAATCCCGGCTGCACGCAGGCGCGGTCGCGCAACAAGTGGCGCTTCGTGCCGCCCGGAGCGCAGGCGGAAAGCTATGAGATGCTGGCGGCGCGGGTGAAGCCGTGGTTCGAAGGGGCGAGCCGGCCGACGGTGTGCGTCACCCATGGCGGGGTGATCCGCTCGTTTCTGTTTCAGGTGGGGCAGCTTTCAGCCGACGAGGCGGCGAGCCTCAGTATTCCGCAGGACAAAGTCCTGCGCTTTCGGCATGGTAAGGCGGAGTGGCTCTGAGCCTATTCGGGCAGGACCATGTCGGTGATCTGCTTCTCGCCGTTCTCGACATCGCGATAGGCGATCACCACGTCCATGCCGGGCTCGATGACCGAGGCATCCATCTCGGCCGGCAGCTTGTAGGTCTGGCCGTTCTCCAGCGTGATCGTCAGATTTTCCTGGTCGACCTTGGTGACCGTGCCCTCTGCGTCGGCGGCGAGAGCCGGAAAGACAAGGGCACATAAAACCACCGCTGCTGCAACAATGCGCATTCGCTATCTCTCCCAGATAAAGGCTCATCGCGCGCGCTCGAGACGCGGAATCATACCGTCGATAGAACAGCCAGAATGTGTCAAAACTGGTGCGGAACGCAACACGGCGCGGCCGCCAGGCGCCATCACGGATGATTTCCTCTGCTTACGGGGCGATACGCGGTTTCCCTGTTGCACTTGTGCGCCGCCGGGTGTTTCCCCAAGGCGCCAAACCGCTTTACAGCGCCGTGCGTCCATCAGGACACACAAAGGACGCTGTAAGTCCTTGAATCTGCGCATCGTGCTTTCCGAAAATCGGTTCCGATTTTCGGGCCGATGCGCTAGAAGCGGGCGATCGGTTCCGGCTTTTCGGAAAACCGGTTCGTCCGCCGCAGAAGAGTTCCGTCCATGTCGCACAACACCTTCGGCCATCTGTTCCGTGTCACCACCTGGGGCGAAAGCCACGGGCCGGCGATCGGCTGCGTGATCGACGGCTGCCCGCCCGGCATCCGCTTCACCCGGGCCGAGATCCAGGCCGAGCTCGACAAGCGCCGGCCGGGCCAGTCGCGCTTCGTCACCCAGCGCCGCGAGCCGGATGCGGTGAAGATCCTGTCGGGCGTTCTGCCGGAGGAGGACGGCGACACGCTGACCACCACGGGCACGCCGATCTCGATGCTTATCGAGAACGTCGACCAGCGCTCAAAGGATTACGGCGAGATCGCCCGGCGCTTCCGGCCGGGCCATGCCGATTTCACCTATGAGGCCAAATACGGCCTCAGGGACTATCGAGGCGGCGGCCGCTCCTCGGCGCGCGAGACGGCGACGAGGGTCGCCGCCGGCGCGCTCGCCCGCAAGGTGGTGCCGGGCCTGACGGTGCGCGGCGCGCTGGTCGCCATGGGCGACAAGGCGATCGACCGCGCCAATTGGGATTGGGATTTCATCGGCCACGCCGACAACCCGTTCTTCACGCCGGATCCGGCCTCTGTGCCGGTCTTCACTGATTATCTCGATGGCATCCGCAAGGCGGGGTCCTCCGTCGGCGCGGTGATCGAGGTGGTGGCGGAAGGGGTTCCGGCGGGCCTCGGGGCGCCGATCTATGCCAAGCTCGACCAGGACATCTGCGCCAATCTGATGTCGATCAACGCCGTCAAGGGCGTGGAGATCGGCAACGGCTTCGAGGCGGCGCGCATCACGGGCGAGGAGAATGCCGACGAGATGCGCATGGGCAATGACGGCCGCCCGCATTTCCTGAGCAACAATGCCGGCGGCATCCTGGGCGGGATTTCCACCGGCGAGCCCATCGTGGCGCGCTTCGCGGTCAAGCCGACATCGTCGATCCTGACGCCGCGCAGGAGCGTCGACAAGGACGGGCACGACGTGGATGTGCTGACCAAGGGGCGGCACGACCCCTGCGTCGGCATCCGCGCCGTACCGATCGGCGAGGCGATGCTTGCCTGTGCCATCGCCGACCACTATCTGCGCCATCGAGGGCAGACGGGAAGATGAGTGAATAGAGCGAATAGGGAGTAGCGAATAGCGAATACGGTGAGGAGCACTGCCAAACCGCCGGGAACATGAGTTCTATTCGCTATTCGCTACTCCCTATTCGCTCTTCACCTACAATAACGGACCAACCAGCCATGCCTTACGATCAAAAGAAAGTCGTCGAAGCCCTGCGCGCCTTCGAGCGTGGCGAGATCGTCGTCGTCATGGACGATGACGGGCGCGAGAACGAGGGCGATCTGATCGTTGCGGCGGTGCACTGCACGCCGGAGAAGATGGCCTTTATCGTGCGCCATACCTCGGGCATCGTCTGTGCGCCGATGCCGCATCAGGAGGCGAGGCGCCTGAACCTTGCGCCGATGGTCGCCGAGAACGATGCGCCGCATTCGACGGCCTTCACCGTCAGCGTCGATTTCAGGCACGGCACGACCACCGGCATCTCGGCCGAGGACCGCACGCTGACCGTGCGCAATCTTGCCAATCCCAATGTCGGACCCGGCGATTTCGTGCGTCCGGGCCACATCTTTCCGCTGGTCGCGCGCGAGGGGGGCGTGCTGATGCGCTCGGGCCACACCGAGGCGGCGGTCGACCTGTGCAGGCTTGCCGGCCTGCCGCCGATCGGCGTCATCTGCGAACTGGTCAATGACGACGGCACGGTCAAGCGCGGCCCGCAGGTCGTGGCCTTCGCCGAGGAGCATGGGCTGAAGCAGGTCTCCGTCGCCGATCTGATCGCCTATCGCCAGCGCCAGGAGACGCTGGTCGACCGGGTGGCGAGCTTCGACATCGAAACGCCCTCTGGGCCGGCCAAGGCGCATGCCTATACGCTGCCTTGGGAAGCGATGCAGCACCTGGCGATCGTCTTCGGCGACATCCGCGACGGCCAGGACATCCCGGTCCGGCTGCACACGGAGGACGTGGTCGCCGACGTGTTCGGCAAGGAGGAGCGCCTGCGACAGGCGATGGCGCGGATGGCGGGGCTCGGCCGCGGCGTTCTCGTCTATCTGCGCGAGGGCTCGGTGGGCGTCGCCCACCAGAACCGCCGCCGCCCGGCCGGCGAGGGCCGCGAGGATCACGACGAGGCGTTGCGGCGCGAGAGCGAGTGGCGCGAGATCGGCCTCGGGGCGCAGATCCTCAAGGACCTGGGCATTTCCTCGATCAAGCTGATGGCCTCGCGCGAACGCCACTATGTGGGCCTGGAAGGCTTCGGCATCGAGATCGCCTCGACCGACATCGTTTAGGGCATTCTGCGGTCAGGTGGAATCAACTGACGACCGCATAAATGCGGAAAAACAAAGAGATAAAACGGGACAACGTTTCCATGAAACGATGAACCGGTCTGGAAGGAGGCAGGCCCCGGCTGTCCGGGGCCCGCTGCGGCGGCAATCACTCCGCCGGCTGTGCCAGGGCTTCGGGCGGCGTGCCGGCCCTCGCGCCGGCGAGGCTCCCCTGGCCGAACAGCACCGTCAGGAACGAGCCTGCACCGGCTGCCACCGACACCCAGAAGCCGTTCTGCGGCCCGTAAGTATCGACCACCCAGCCGGCTGCGAACGAGCCGAACGCCATGCCGATGCCGATGCCGGTCATCACCCAGGTGATGCCCTCCGTCAGGATGGTCGGCGAAACGCGGCGCTCGATCAGCCCGAAAGCGGTGATGAAGGTCGGCGAGATCGCCATCCCACTGACGAAGACGGCGAAGGCCAGCAGCGCCACCGTGTCGGCGAAAAGCAGGGGCACTGTGGTGAGCGCGATGATGGCGACGGCGATGGCGAGCTGGCGCTGCAGGGGCAGCTTCAGGTTCAGCGCACCGACGATCAGGCCGACGACGAAGGAGCCGACGGCGTAGACGCCGATGACGAGGCTCGCCGCGCCCGGCTGGCCGAGCTCCTTGGTGATCGCTACCGCACTCACCTCTGCCGTGGCGAAAATGGCGCCGACGAAGATCAGCGCGAGGGTGACGATCTGCACGGGCCGCTGGCTGATCGCCGAGCCGGCGGAGCTGTCGTCGGCGGGGCGCACGGGCGGCTCCGTCGAGCGCTGCGCGACGAAGGCGGTCGTGCCGACGGCGAGGAACAGGGTGCTGACGAGCATGCCCGCTTCCGGAAAGAGCGCCACGCTGAGGCCCACCGAGAGCGACGCGCCGGCGATGTAGACCAGTTCGTCGGCGACCGACTCGAAGGCGAAGGCGGTGTTGAGCTCGGGCCTGTCGTGGAAGATGCCTGTCCAGCGGGCCCGCACCATGGCCGGAATGCTCGGCATCAAGGCCGCCGGCAGCGCCGCGGCGAAGAGGGTCCAGGCGGGCCAGTCCAGTCTGGCGGCGGCGATCAGCACCAGGAAAGCGGCGACGGAGAGCGCCGTGGCCGGCGTCAGGATGGCCGCCTGGCCGCGCCGGTCGACGAGGCGGGAGATCTGCGGCGAGAGAAAGGCATTGGTGAGTGCGAAGGTGGCCGAGACGGCGCCGGCGAGCCAGTATTCGCCATGCGTCTGGGACAGCATGGCGACGATGCCGATCGGTGCCATGGCGATCGGCAACCGGGCGAGGAAGCCGGCGGCGGCGAATCCCTTGGTGCCCGGCGCCTTGAAGATTTCGCGATAAGGGTTAGGCATTGGAGCGATCCTTGATAAGGGGATAGATCGAGTTTACATACGCGGCGTATGTTGCTCAGATAGTGACATACGTCGCGTATGTCAAACTAATATACGTGGCGTATGTGAATGAGGAGCCGATGGCACACAAACCACGCAGCGAAATGATTGCCGAGACCCGCGCCAAGCTGGTGGCGGCCGCCCGCCACGCCTTCGGCACGGTGGGGTATGCCGCTGCCTCCATGGACGATTTCACCGCCGAAGCCGGCCTGACGCGCGGCGCGCTGTATCATCATTTCGGCGGCAAGGAAGGGCTTCTGCAGGCGGTGATCGCTGAGGTCGACGCAGAGATGAGCGAACGGCTCAACGTCATCTCGGCAAGCTATGCCGACCCCTGGGAGGGCTTCGTCGCCGAATGCGTGGCCTATATCGAGATGGCCCTCGAGCCGGAGATCCAGCGCATCATGCTGCTAGACGGGCCGGCGGTGCTGGGCGACCCCTAC
The DNA here is from genome assembly GCF_024655565.1 of Nitratireductor sp. ZSWI3. Lineage (GTDB taxonomy): Bacteria > Pseudomonadota > Alphaproteobacteria > Rhizobiales > Rhizobiaceae > Nitratireductor. Next base: position 18,013 of record NZ_JANKOF010000028.1, read on the forward strand.
AACTGGCCGAACCAGACGGGCTGCATCCGCTCGCTTTCGCAGAGCCTGACGAGACTGGCGCAGGCCGGCCTGGCGGACGTGGCCGATCCGGAGGCGACGGCGCGCATGATCAACGGCGCCAGCCTTCACGCCTCGCTGTGGATCGCCAATGCCGACGATCCCGCAGCCGTGTCGAAGCGGGCGGTGGCGGCCTTCAAGAGGCTGCTCGAGGGGCTGCGGACGCAGAGCCGCGACCGCTTGTGACGAGCGCCGTCGGGCTCGGGTTGATGCGGCGCACATCACCCCACTCCGACTGCTTCGCGGCCACCTCTCCACTGCCCGGGGGAGAGGAAGGGCGCCAAGCAGTCCGCCTGATGCTTCCTCTCCCCGGTCGAGCGGGGGAGGTGGCCGCTGGCCGAACCGGATAGATGGGTGACAGTTTTCTTGTTTGCCGGAGCCGCTTTCATGAATGTGGCGGCTCCTGCGCGCGCCGGTGTTTATGTGCGCTGAAACTTCGGCTACATGGTCCTGGTGACCCTGCTCTCGCTCAGAGCGACATTTAAGTGAAAGATGACAGCCCAATGCCAGATTATCGTTCGAGAACAACCACCCATGGCCGCAACATGGCAGGGGCCCGCGGCCTCTGGCGCGCCACCGGTGTGAAGGACGGCGACTTCGGCAAGCCGATCATCGCCGTGGTCAATTCCTTCACCCAGTTTGTTCCCGGTCACGTCCATCTGAAGGACCTCGGCCAGCTTGTGGCACGCGAGATCGAGGTGGCGGGCGGCATCGCGAAGGAGTTCAACACCATCGCCGTGGACGACGGCATCGCCATGGGCCATGACGGCATGCTCTATTCGCTGCCCTCGCGCGAGATCATCGCCGACAGCGTCGAATACATGGTCAACGCCCATTGCGCCGACGCCATGGTCTGCATCTCCAATTGCGACAAGATCACGCCCGGCATGCTCAACGCGGCGATGCGGCTGAACATCCCCGCCATCTTCGTCTCCGGCGGGCCGATGGAAGCCGGCAAGGTCGTTCTCAACGGCAAGGCGCATGCGCTGGACCTGGTGGACGCCATGGTCGCCGCCGCCGACGAGAAGATCTCCGATGCCGATGTGGCGGTCATCGAGCGCTCGGCGTGCCCGACCTGCGGGTCGTGCTCGGGCATGTTCACGGCCAATTCGATGAACTGCCTGACCGAGGCCCTCGGCCTTTCGCTGCCGGGCAACGGCTCGACGCTGGCCACCCATGCCGACCGCAAGCGGCTGTTCCTCGAGGCCGGACGCCTCGTCGTGGATCTCGCCAGGCGCTACTATGAAGAGGACGACGCGTCGGTCCTGCCGCGCAATGTGGCCAACAAGCGGGCCTTCCAGAACGCCATGTCGCTCGACATCGCGATGGGTGGCTCCACCAACACGGTGCTGCACATCCTCGCCGCGGCGTATGAGGGCGGGATCGACTTCACCATGGACGACATCGATACGCTGTCGCGCAACGTGCCCTGCTTGTCGAAGGTCGCTCCCGCCAAGCAGGACGTGCATATGGAGGATGTCCACCGCGCCGGCGGCATCATGGCGATCCTCGGTCAGCTCGACGAAGGCGGGCTGATCCACCGCGACACGCCGACGGTGCATGCGTCCACCATCGGCGAGGCGATCGACCTCTGGGCGATCGACCGCACCGACAGCGAGAGCGTGCGCGATTTCTTCAAGGCGGCGCCGGGCGGCATCCCCACCCAGACCGCCTTCAGCCAGGATGCGCGCTGGGACGAACTCGACCTCGACCGTGAGAAGGGCGTGATCCGCTCCACCGCCCACCCCTTTTCCAGGGACGGCGGCCTGGCGGTGCTGAAAGGCAACATCGCGCTCGACGGCTGCATCGTGAAAACCGCGGGCGTCGACGAATCCATCCTGATATTCACCGGCCCGGCCGTGGTGTATGAGAGCCAGGATGCCGCCGTGAAGGGCATTCTCGGCAAGGAGGTGAAGGAGGGCGACGTGGTGGTGATCCGCTATGAGGGCCCCAAGGGCGGGCCGGGCATGCAGGAAATGCTCTATCCGACCAGCTACCTGAAGTCGCGCGGCCTCGGCAAGGCCTGCGCGCTGGTCACCGACGGGCGGTTCTCCGGCGGCACGTCCGGGCTTTCCATCGGTCACGCCTCGCCCGAGGCGGCGCAGGGCGGAGCGATCGGCCTGGTGCGCAACGGCGACGTCATCGAGATCGACATTCCCAACCGGACGATCAATCTTGCCGTGTCCGACGAGGAGCTGGCGGCGCGCCGCGCCGAGCAGGACAAGCTCGGCTGGAAGCCCGCCGCCCCGCGCAAGCGCAACGTGACCACGGCTCTGAAAGCCTACGCCGCCTTTGCCGCATCCGCCGACAAAGGGGCGGTTCGCATCCTGCCGGAATGACGCGCTGTTCGCGGAGCCCCGTCGACGCACATGCTCCAGATCGACCGGCACCATGGCCAAGCCACGGTCCGGTCCTTAAACTGACATAAGGGCCGTGTTCGCTCGCGTCGAGCGCTTCGGCTTGTTCGAAAACCGGCATCGGCTTGCGAGGCCGATGCACCAAAAGGTCAGGGGTGGCGATATCCGAAATGAAGACCCGTTTCTACACGCACCGCCTGTGCCGCGAGCACCTGACGCCGCCCGGCCATCCCGAGCGGCCGGACCGGTTGCGCGTCGTCGTCGATACGCTCGATGACGAGCCCTTCGCCTATCTGGAACGGCTGGAGGCGCCGCGCGCCGACGAGGCGGCGGTGCTGCACGCACATCCGCAAAGCCATCTGGACAAGGTGAAGGCGGCTATCCCCGAGGAGGGGCTGGCGCGCATCGACGAGGACACCACCGTCAGTCCGAAGAGCCTGGAGGCGGCGCTGCTCGCCGTCGGCGGCGCCACGGCCGCCGTCGACGACGTGTTTTCCGGCGCCGCCGGCAATGTCTTCGTCGCCGCCCGCCCACCCGGCCATCACGCCGAGAGGAACCGGGCGATGGGCTTCTGCCTGTTCAACAACGCGGCCATCGCCGCCCGCCACGCGCAGCAGAGGCATGGGGCCGAACGTATCGCCATCGTCGACTGGGACGTGCATCACGGCAACGGCACGCAGGACATCTTCTGGGACGATCCCTCCGTGCTCTATTGCTCGACGCATCAGATGCCGCTCTATCCCGGCAGCGGCGCACGCGAGGAGACCGGCGCCGGCAACATCGTCAACGCGCCGCTGCCGCCCGGCTCCGGTTCGGATGCCTTCCGCGAGGCTTTCGACACGCTGGTTCTGCCGGCGCTCGACCGATTCGCCCCGGACCTGATCATCATCTCTGCCGGCTTTGACGCGCATTGGCGCGATCCTTTGGCCGAGATCAATCTGGAGGCTCACGATTTCGACTGGGCGACGGGCGTGCTGCTGGAGAAGGCCGACCGTTTGTCACAGGGGCGCCTTGTCAGCCTCCTTGAAGGTGGCTACGACCTGCAGGGACTTTCCGCTTCGGTCGCCGCCCATGTCGGCCGCTTGATGAAGGGATGAGAGATGGCCGAGGACGCCAACAACGACATCAGGGCCATGAGCTTCGAGCAGGCGCTCGAGGCGCTGGAGAAGATCGTCGAGGATCTGGAGCGCGGCGACGTGCCGCTCGATCAGTCGATCAGGATCTATGAGCGCGGCGAGGCGCTGAAGAAGCATTGCGACCGCCTCCTGAAGGCGGCCGAGGACAAGGTGGAGAAGATCCGCCTGTCGCGCGAGGGCCAGCCGACGGGCAGCGAGCCCCTCGACGAGGGTTGAGGGGCAGCGTCCGCGCCGCGTCTCATCGGGCTGCCCGGCCGTCCACGGAGCGGGGGTGACCCCAGCCTCTCCGCGACGCCGCGCCAGATTTACTTTGATCGCCCGAAGTCCTATGTCGGGTGACAGCCAACAGCCGAGGTGAGGCGCGTGAAATCGCCACCCGACACACCCCTTCTCGACACGGTCGTCCATCCGAGCGACTTGAAACGCCTTTCCGAGGACGCGTTGCCGCGGCTCGCCGACGAGTTGCGCGCCGAGCTGATCGACGCCGTCTCCAGGACGGGCGGCCATCTGGGCGCCGGCCTCGGCGTGGTCGAGCTGACGGTGGCGCTGCACTATGTGTTCGACACGCCGGACGACCGGCTGATCTGGGATGTCGGGCATCAGGCCTATCCGCACAAGATCATCACCGGCCGCCGCGACCGCATCCGCACGCTGCGCCAGGAGGGCGGCCTCTACGGTTTCACCAAGCGTTCTGAAAGCGAATATGACCCGTTCGGCACGGCGCATTCCTCGACCTCCATCTCCGCCGGCCTCGGCATGGCGGTGGCGCATGGCCTGGCGGGCCGCAAGCGCAACGTGATCGCTGTCATCGGCGACGGGGCGATGTCGGCCGGCATGGCCTATGAGGCGATGAACAATGCCGGTGCGCTCGACGCGCGGCTGATCGTCATCCTCAACGACAACGACATGTCGATCGCCCCGCCCCAGGGAGCCATGAGCGCCTATCTGGCGCGGCTCGCCTCCGGCCGCACCTATCAGGGCGTGCGCGAGCTCGGCAAGAAGCTCACCTCCTATCTCGGCAAGGGCGTCGACCGAGCCGTGACGCGGGCGGTGGAGCATGCGCGCGGCTACGTGACCGGCGGCACGCTGTTCGAGGAGATGGGCTTCTTCCACATCGGCCCCATCGACGGCCACAATCTGAAGCACCTCGTGCCGGTGCTGAGGAACGTGCGCGACAATGGCAACGGCCCGGTGCTGATCCATGTGGTGACCAAGAAGGGCAAGGGCTACCCGCCGGCAGAGGCCGCCGAGGACAAGTATCACGGCGTCAACAAATTCGACGTCATCACCGGCGCGCAGGCCAAGGCACCGGCCAACGCGCCGAGCTACACCAAGGTGTTCGCCCAGTCGCTGATCACCGAGGCGCGCGAGGACGAGCGCATCGTCGCCGTCACCGCCGCCATGCCGTCCGGGACCGGGCTCGACCTGTTCGGCAAGGAATTTCCGCAGCGCACCTTCGACGTCGGCATCGCCGAGCAGCACGCGGTGACCTTCGCCGCCGGCATGGCGACCGAGGGGCTGCGACCCTTCGCGGCGATCTACTCCACCTTTCTGCAGCGTGCCTATGACCAGGTGGTGCACGACGTGGCGCTGCAGAACCTTCCGGTGCGTTTCGCCATCGACCGGGCCGGCTTCGTCGGCGCCGACGGGCCGACCCATTGCGGGGCCTTCGACGTCACGTTTCTTGCCAGCCTGCCGAACATGGTGGTGATGGCGGCGGCCGACGAGGCGGAACTGCGCCACATGGTGCGCACCGCCGCCGTGCACGATGCCGGCCCCATCGCCTTCCGCTATCCGCGCGGCGACGGCGTCGGCGTCGATCTGCCGGAGCGCGGCGAGGTTCTGGCGATCGGCAAGGGGCGCATCCTGCGCGAGGGCACGAAGGTGGCGCTCCTGTCGCTCGGCGGACGGCTGCAGGACTGCCTGAAGGCCGCTGAGGAGCTGGACGCCGCGGGGCTCTCGACCACGGTTGCCGATGCGCGCTTCGCCAAGCCGCTCGACAAGGAGCTGATCCGCAGGCTGGCGCGCGAGCACGAGGTGCTGATTCCCATCGAAGAGGGCTCGATCGGCGGCTTCGGTTCGCATGTGCTGCATTTCCTGGCGCATGAGGGATTGCTCGAAACCGGCCTCAGGGTGCGCCCGATGGCGATGCCGGACCGCTTCGTCAACCACGCCAAGCCGGAACGGATGGTGGAGGATGCCGGCCTCGACGCGGCGGCGATCGTGCGCACCGTGTTCGTCGCGCTGGGCGGGCGTGCCGAGCGCGTCGCGCGCGCTTGACCCTCATGAGGCTCGATCAGGTCCTCGTCGAGCGCGGTCTGTTCGACAGCCGGGCCCGCGCCCGCGACGCGATCCTGCGGGGCACGGTGTCGGTCGACGGAAAGCCGGCGAGGAAGCCCGGGCAGACGGTTTCCGGTGATGCAGGAATCACGGTCGACGATCCCGCCAGCGGCTATGTCTCGCGCGCGGCGCTGAAGCTCAAGCACGCGCTCGACCTCTTCGGCCTCGACCCGACCGGTGCGGAGGCGCTGGACATCGGCGCTTCGACCGGCGGCTTCACGCAGGTGCTTCTGGAGCGCGGCGCAAGGCATGTGACGGCCATCGACGTGGGCAGCGGCCAGATGGACCCGCGAGTCAGCGAGGATCCGCGCGTCACCTCGCTCGAGGGCGTCAACGCGCGCCACCTGACGCTCGACGCGATGGGTGGCCGCAGGCCGGATTTCCTCGTCTCGGACGTCAGCTTCATTTCCCTGAAGCTGGCGCTGCCGCCGGCCCTGTCGCTGGCGGCGCCGGGTGCCCGGGGCGTCTTTCTGGTCAAGCCGCAGTTCGAGGCGGGGCGCCAGGCGATCGGCAAGGGCGGTCTGCTGCGCGACCCGCAGCAGGCAGAGGCCATCGCCGCCGACCTGCATGCCTGGCTGGAGACGAACGAAGGATGGCGGGCCGTCGGGCTGGCCGCCTCTCCCATCGAGGGCGGCGACGGCAATCGCGAATTTCTGCTGGCGGGACAAAAGGCATGACGCGCCAGACGCTGCTGATCGACCGTCTCGGCGCGCAGGGCGACGGGATCGCCGAGACCCCCTCGGGTCCCGTCTACGTGCCGTTCGCCCTGCCGGGAGAGACGGTCGAGGCGCTGGTGCAGAAGGGCCGCGCGCAGAAGGTGGAGCTGCAGGCGGCCGCGCCGCAGCGGGTGAAGCCTGTCTGCCGCCATTTCGGCGAGTGCGGTGGCTGCGCGGCGCAGCATCTGGAGGCGGGTGCTTATAGTGAATGGAAGCGTGACAAGCTGGTGCGGGTGCTTGCCGCGCGCGGCATCGCGGCGGATGTGGCGTCGCTCGCCGCTTGCCCGCCGGCATCGCGCCGCCGCGTGATGCTTTCGGCGCGCCGGCTCGGCGCCGGCGTCGTGCTCGGCTTCAACGCGGCGCAGTCGCACCGCATCGTCGCCATCGAAGATTGTCCCGTTGCAGTCCCGGAGATTGTCGCCGCCCTCGATGCGCTGCGGGATCTCGCAAAAGTCGTCGCTGCGACGCCGAAGGCGTTCCACATGGCGGTAACGGCCACCGCAACCGGGCTCGACATCGCCGTGGAGGGTTCCGGCCGGCTGGGCGCGAAACAGCGCCGTGCGGCCGTCGATTGCACTCTGGCCAAGGGGTTCGCGCGCCTGACCGTCGATGGCGAGGTCGTCGTCGAGGCGCGCCAGCCGACGGTGCTGTTCGGCGACGTGCCGGTCATCCTCCCGCCAGGCGGCTTCCTGCAGGCGACCGCCGGCGCCGAAGCGGCGATGGCCGGACTTGTCGAGACGCATCTCGAAGGCGCCGGGCATGTCGCGGATCTCTTTGCCGGCAGCGGCACCTTCGCCCTGCGCCTGGCAAGGCGTGGGCGCGTCTATGCCGTCGAAGGGGATGCGGCGGCGCTTGCCGCGCTCGATCGGGCGGCGCGACAATGGCCGGCCCTGAAGCCCGTGACCGCGGAAAAGCGCGATCTTTTCCACCGGCCGCTGACGGCGAAGGAACTCGCCGCCTTCGACGGCCTCGTCTTCGATCCGCCGCGCGCCGGCGCCGAAGCCCAGTGCCGGCAGATCGCCGCCTCCGGCATTCCCCGCGTGGCGGCCGTCTCGTGCAATCCGGGCACGTTGGCGCGTGACCTGGCGATCCTTTGCGAAGGCGGCTATCGGGTGAGGGTGGTGGTGCCCATCGACCAGTTCCTGTGGTCACCGCATGTGGAGGCGGTGGCCCTGCTGGAACGGACCGGCCGTTGCTGAAGGCGCGGGCGTCGGTGCCACGCGGGGGCCATGCCTGGAGCATTCTGCCGTCAGGCAGAATCACCTGATGACCGCATAGATGCGGAAAAACAATGAGATGGAACGGGCAACGTTTCCATGAAACGATGAATCGGTCTAGGGCGCGCCAATGTATGCGGCGCCGGTCCTGCGCGACCGGCCCAGCATCTCCAGGATCGCTTCTTCGTCGGTCACTCCCGAGCGGAATATCTCGATGATCTCGAGCGCCAGCGCCTCTTCCTGCTGCGGGGTACCGGCGAAGTGCCGGGCACGGGCGAAAACGCGCCCCAGAAGGTCGATTTCATCAGGACCGAAAATTCCGTTCGCTGCAATGGCAGCACGCATAGGCATGGCTACACCTTTTAACCGATCCCGACCCTACACCAGTATTTCAGCTTTGCGCTGCGCGATCAATGAAATTCTAGAAAAAATAAAATAAATACAAATAGTTAGCATTATTGTCATCGTGCCCCGGCGCCTCATAGCTTGCCGCTTCCGCAAGAGGCGAGAGGTCAGACACTTACTGTCTTGACAGAGTTACCGTCACAGCCGAATAGTTAGCAACTTACTCAATCAACTTCTTCGCTTGGCGAAGCCTCCAGTGGTGCTGTGAATGTCCGAGAGCGAGCGTGGTGAACGGCTGCAGGTCATGCTCAACGCAGAAGAGCTGCGTGCAATCGACAATTTTCGCTTCGAAAACAGAATGCCGAGCAGGGCCGCAGCCGTGCGGGAGCTTTTACGGCGAGGGTTGTTGGCGGAAGGGTTCCTGAGCGCGCAGGGCGGCGAGAAATCGCAGGATTTCGGCGTCGTCTCCAACCGGAGCTGACACGGGACCCGGACGCCCTTACGTCCGCGTGCCGCCCACCGTCATCTGGTCCATCCTCAGATGCGGCTGGCCGACACCGACGGGTACGCCCTGGCCGGCCTTGCCGCACATGCCGATGCCGTTGTCGAGCTTCATGTCGTTGCCGACCATGGAGACCCGGTGCATGGCGTCAGGCCCGTTGCCGATCAGCATTGCGCCCTTCACCGGCTGGGTCACCTTGCCGTCTTCGATCAGGTAGGCCTCGGTGCAGCCGAACACGAACTTGCCGGAGGTGATGTCCACCTGGCCGCCGCCGAAAGAGACGGCGTAGATGCCTTTCTTCACCGAGGCGATGATCTCCTCGGGCGCCGTGTCGCCGCCGGTCATATAGGTGTTGGTCATGCGCGGCATCGGCTCATGGGCGTAGGATTCGCGCCGCCCGTTGCCGGTCGGGCGCATGCCCATCAGGCGGGCGTTCTGGCGGTCCTGCATGTAGCCGACCAGCTTGCCGTCCTCGATCAGTACATTGTGCGCCGACGGCGTTCCCTCGTCGTCGATGGTCAGCGAGCCGCGCCGCTCGAGGATCGTGCCGTCGTCGACGACGGTGACGCCCTTCGCAGCCACCTGCTGCCCCATCAGCCCGGCGAAAGCGGAGGTCTTCTTGCGGTTGAAATCGCCTTCGAGCCCGTGGCCGACGGCCTCGTGCAGCATGACGCCCGGCCAGCCATTGGCCAGCACGATGTCGAAGGTGCCGGCCGGCGAGGGGACGGCCGAAAGGTTGACCAGCGCCTGGCGCAGCGCTTCGCCGGCGGCGAATTGCCAGGAGTCCTCGGCCAGGAACTCGCCAAAGCTCTTGCGTCCGCCCATGCCGTAGGATCCGGTTTCCTGCCGGTCGCCTTCGCCGACGATGACGGAGACGTTCATGCGCACCAGCGGGCGGATGTCGCGGGCGATCTGGCCGTCGGCGCGCAGGATCTCCACATGCTGCCACGAGGCGGCCAGCGAGGCGGTGACCTGACGGACACGCGGGTCCCTTGCCCTCAGCCAGGCGTCGATCTCCTGCAGGAGCCTGGCCTTCGCCTCGAAACCTGGATCGGCGATCGGATTGTCTTCGCCGTAAAGCCGCTGATTCGTCCGCGAGGGTGCGGCGGCGAGCGTGCCCGCATAGCCGCCCTTGACGGCTGAGACGGCATCGGCGGCACGCCGCAGGGCAGCCTCGGAAAGGTCGCTCGAATGGGCATAGCCGGTGGCCTCGCCCGCCACGGCGCGCAGACCGAATCCCTGGTCGGTGTTGAAATTCGCCGTCTTCAGCCGCCCGTCGTCGAAGACGAGCGCTTCCCCTTCCCGGTATTCGAGGAACAGTTCCCCGTCATCGGCGCCGTGAATAGTGTCGGCGACGATGCCCTTCAGCCGGTCGGCAGAGCAGTCGAAGGCGTCCAGAAGCGATTTGGCGGTCATGAAGCTATCCTGTCGAAACGTCCTTCCTCATTTAGGAAGGAACGCGCTTTCGATCCAGTGGTGGCCGATCCGGTGGCGGCGCGATGCGAAGCGGTCGGCGCCTGCCTTGCCCCGCCGCAAGCCTGACGGACGTAAAATGCGTTACCGCGGCAGAGCGTCGAAGCCCTCGGCGAAACCATTGAGGTCGACCGGGATGCCGATGCCTTCCTCCGGCGTCTGGAAGACGATGAAGGTGGCCGCTTCGCCGGTCTTCAGCGTGTTGATGAGCTGCTCCTCGAGGATCACCTCCGCATAGCAGCCGTCCTGGAAGCAGCGCACGAAATAGGCCCGACCGATGTCCTTGCCATCGACATTGAGGCCGAGGCCATTGGGCAGCAGGACGCCGAGCGGCGCCAGCACGCGCAGGATCTCCGCCTTGCCGTCGGCGGTTCTCAGCACGACCACGGACAAGCCCATTTCCGGACGGTCCTCGGCGACGACGTTCTGCATCATCGCGCATTGCTCGCTGGAAGCGCCGGCCGGCGTGTCGCACAGGATCGACCAGGCACCATGGGTGGAGCGGACCGTGCCGCTCTGCTGCGCGCCGGCACTCATGGCGGGAAGGACGGTCATGGCGAGCGCGAGCGCTGCACGTGTTACGAAAGACATGGTCATGCTTCCTGCTCCCGGACGAATCAGGGCAATTTATCCTGCGTTGGCTCTCGCCGAAAAGGGATTGTGTCGGCAATGGTCGGAAAAACCTGTTCACTCAGGTTCGTCGTGAACAATTTCGGGCGATTCCGACGGAAATGGGACGGTCTCGCATTTTGTGCTATTGCGCGGGTGCAAGTCTCGGCGTTATGAGCCGGGCTTGGTGGTGCGATCCGGACAGATGGTGTCATCTGTCTGGAAAAGTCTTTCCACCGGACCGATAGCCGGTGGGCCGACTTTTCCAAACGGATGGACATCAGCCGTTTGGGGCGGTCCGCCGGGGCGCAAAAATGCCGCATGCGGCATCGAACGCCTTTCTTGCGGTTCAGATGAGAGTATGGTTTGAACGCGCCATAAAAAGCCAGAATTCCCTTTGCGGCAAAATCGGTTCCGCCGGCTTTGCCGTATCGCCACGGGAGATGACGAGGGTTATGAAGAATATCGCTGTTGGCCTTGCCACTCTGCCATTTCTCGCAACGGGCGCCTTCGCTGCGCAGCCCGAGCCTTGGCAGTACCGGTTCCAACCGGCCGCCACTGGCATCATGCACGAGATCACCTGGTTCGAGCAGTACACCTTGTGGTTCATCGTTCCGATCACGATTCTCGTCATGCTCCTGCTTGCCTGGTGCATCCTGCGTTTCCGCGCCAGCGCCAACCCGACGCCGTCGCGCACCAGCCACAACACGCTGATCGAGGTGCTGTGGACCGTCGGGCCGGTGATCGTGCTTCTGTTCCTGGCGGTGCCGTCGTTCCAGCTTCTGACGGCCCAGTACACGCCGAGCGAGGAGCCCGAGCTGACGATCAAGGCGACCGGCGTGCAGTGGTACTGGGACTACGAATACCAGTTCGACGAGCCGCTCTCCTTCACCTCGCTGATGCTGCAGGAAGGCGACCGCGCCACCGCCGGCAAGGAGGACAAGGGCGAGTATCCGCGTCTTCTCGCCGTCGACAACGAGATCGTCGTGCCGGTCGACACGACCGTGCGTGTGCTGGTCACCGCGAGCGACGTGATCCATGCCTTCGCCATGCCGGCCTTCGGCGTGAAGGTGGACGCGGTGCCTGGTCGCATCAACGAGACCTGGTTCAAGGCGGAGAAGGAAGGCCTCTACTATGGCCAGTGCTCCGAACTGTGCGGCAAGGACCACGCCTTCATGCCGATCGCCATCCGCGTCGTGGCAAAGAACCAATATGACACCTGGATCGCGGCCGCCCGCGATGACCTTGCCGGCGCCAACAGGGCGCTGATGGCTGCGATCGAGGCAAAAACGAAAGTCGCGTCTGCCGGGCAGTGATTGCCCGCAGACGTTCGAGAGAGGAAATGGAGCGGTAGGAAATGGCAGGCGCTGCAACCCATGACGCCCATGGCGAACACAAGCCGACCGGATGGACCCGGTGGGTTTATTCCACCAACCATAAGGACATCGGCACGCTCTATCTGATCTTCGCCATTTGCGCGGGCGTCATCGGCGGCTTCCTGTCCGTCATGATGCGCTGGGAGCTGGCAGAGCCGGGGATCCAGATCTTCCACGGCCTGGCGGCCATGGTCTACGGTTTCGAGGGCGATGCGGCGCTCGATGCCGGCAAGCACATGTTCAACGTGTTCACCACGGCGCACGGCCTCATCATGATCTTCTTCATGGTCATGCCGGCGCTGATCGGCGGCTTTGCCAACTGGATGGTGCCGATCATGATCGGCGCGCCGGACATGGCGTTCCCGCGCATGAACAACATCTCGTTCTGGCTGCTGCCGCCGGCCTTCATCCTGCTGCTCATGTCGCTGTTCGTTCCCGGCCCCGCCGGCGGCTTCGGCACGGGCGGCGGCTGGACGATCTATCCGCCGCTGTCGACCTCCGGCCAGCCCGGACCGGCCATGGACCTGGCGATCCTGTCGATCCACATCGCCGGTGCGTCGTCGATCCTCGGCGCCATCAACTTCATCACCACCATCTTCAACATGCGCGCGCCGGGCATGACCCTGCACAAGATGCCGCTGTTCGCCTGGTCGGTGCTGATCACGGCCTTCCTGCTGCTGCTCTCCCTGCCGGTGCTGGCGGGTGGCATCACCATGCTTCTCACCGACCGCAACTTCGGCACGACCTTCTTCGCCCCCGAAGGCGGCGGCGATCCGATCCTGTTCCAGCATCTCTTCTGGTTCTTCGGCCATCCCGAGGTGTACATCCTGATCCTGCCGGGCTTCGGCATCATCAGCCACATCGTGTCGACCTTCTCGCGCAAGCCGATCTTCGGCTATCTCGGCATGGCCTACGCGATGGTCGCCATCGGCGCGGTCGGCTTCATCGTGTGGGCGCACCACATGTACACGACCGGCCTGTCGCTCGACACGCAGCGCTACTTCGTCTTCGCGACGATGGTCATCGCGGTGCCGACCGGCGTGAAGATCTTCTCGTGGATCGCCACCATGTGGGGCGGCGCCATCCAGTTCCGCACGCCGATGCTGTGGGCGATCGCCTTCATCTTCCTGTTCACCGTCGGTGGCGTGACGGGCGTGCAGCTTGCCAATGCCGGCCTCGACCGGGCCATGCACGACACCTACTACGTCGTCGCGCACTTCCATTATGTGCTGTCGATGGGTGCCGTGTTCGCCATCTTCGCGGCCTGGTACTACTGGTTCCCGAAGATGACGGGCTACATGTACAACTCGTTCATCGCCCGCATCCACTTCTGGATCACCTTCATCGGCGTGAACGTCATCTTCTTCCCGCAGCACTTCCTGGGTCTGGCCGGCATGCCGCGCCGCTACATCGATTACCCGGACGCCTTTGCCGGCTGGAACATGGTGTCGTCCTACGGCTCCTACCTGGCGGCCATCGGTGTCCTGGTGTTCCTGTTCGGCGTGTTCGAGGCCTTCGCCAAGAAGCGCCCGGCCGGCGCCAACCCGTGGGGCGAGGGCGCCACGACGCTGGAATGGCAGCTTTCTTCGCCGCCGCCGTTCCACCAGTGGGAACAGCTGCCCAAGATTCGCTGATCGGCGGGCAGATATTTCAACAACAGGCCGCGCGCCCGACGCGCGGCCGATGTCAATGAAGCAGAAGGCTGAACATGGCGCTGGTCGAACAGAAGCATCTGGATGACGCTGGCTATCGCCTCTCCGAGGCGCAGCCGGGCGATTTCATCGCGCTTTTGAAGCCGCGCGTCATGTCGCTGGTCGTGTTCACCGCCTTCGTCGGCCTGGCCATGGCGCCGGCCACACCCAATCCCTTCCTGGCGCTCATCGCGATCGCCGCCATTGCCGTCGGCGCTGGCGCCTCCGGCGCCCTCAACATGTGGTACGATGCCGACATCGATGCCGTCATGAGCCGCACCGCCAAGAGGCCGGTGCCGTCCGGGCGCGTGACGCCGGGCGAGGCGCTCTCCTTCGGGCTGATTCTGTCGTTTCTGTCGGTCATGATGCTCGGCCTGATGGCGAACTGGGTCGCCGGCGCGCTGCTCGCCTTCACCATCTTCTTCTACGCAGTCATCTACACCATGTGGCTGAAGCGCTCGACGCCGCAGAACATCGTCATCGGCGGCGCCGCCGGCGCGCTGCCCCCGGTCGTCGGCTGGGCCTCTGTGACGGGAACGGTGAGCCTCGAGAGCCTGATCCTGTTCCTGATCATCTTCCTGTGGACGCCGCCCCATTTCTGGGCGCTGGCCCTCTTCAAGTCCTCCGACTACGAGCGCGCGGGCATCCCGATGCTGCCGAACGTCGCCGGACATGCCGCGACCAAGAAGCAGATCTTCATCTATGCGCTGCTGCTGGCGGCGAGCGGCGTGCTGCCGGTGTGGGCCGGCTTTGCGAGCCTTGCCTATGGCGCGGTCGCCGCGGGGCTCGGCGCGGGCTTCGTCTGGTATTCCTGGCGCGTTCTCAAGATGCCGCAGGACGATCGGTCCATGAAGCCGGCGAAGGCGCTGTTCGGCTATTCGCTGCTCTATCTCTTCGCAATCTTCACCGCCTTGCTGGCCGACCGTCTGGCGGCGAGCTTCGGGCTCCTTGGAGGCTGAGCGGATGGAGCAGGATTACATCAAGCCGACGGAGGCGCAGCTCAAGGCGCGGCGCAAGCGGTCCGTCGCCATCGCCCTGGCGCTGGCCGCCTTCGTGGTGATCGTCTATGTCGGCAGCCTGGTGAAGCTCGGGCCGTCCCTGTTCGACCGTGCAATGTAGAGGTTCGGCGATGAGCGACGAGCAGACCAAAAAGGCCGCAGAGGCAAGCAGCAGGAACCGCAACGCGGCGATCCTTTGCCTTGCCCTGGTCGGCGGCATGGTCGGCATGGCCTATGCGGCGGTGCCGCTCTACCAGCTCTTCTGCCAGGTCACCGGCTATGGCGGCACGACACAGCGCGTCGAGCAGTATTCGGACACGATTCTCGACCAGACGATCACCGTGCGCTTCGACGCCAACACCAACGGCGTTCCGTGGGAATTCGAGCCGGTGCAGCGCGAGGTGACGATGCGCATCGGCGAGACCAAGCAGATCTCCTATATGGCGCGCAACCTTTCCGACAAGGCGACCTCCGGGACGGCGACCTTCAACGTCTCGCCGGCGCGTGCAGGCGCCTATTTCAACAAGGTGGAATGCTTCTGTTTCACCGAACAGGAGTTGCAACCGGGCGAGTCCTATGACATGCCCGTCGTATTCTTTGTCGACCCGGAGATCGTGAAGGTGCCGGAGCTTAAGAACCTGAAGACGATAACGCTTTCCTACACATTCTTCCCGCTTGAGAAGAAGGCGCCGGTTGCCGCCGCGCCCAACAGCAACGCAAATCAGAACGACAATCTCGGGGGCTGACATGGCCGACGCGCACGCAAAACACCACGACTACCACATCATCGATCCGAGCCCCTGGCCTTTCCTGGGGTCTTTCGGCGCGCTCATCATGGCCATCGGCGGCATCGCCTGGATGAAGGCTGCCAACGGCGCCGAGTTCTCGATCTTCGGCATCGACCTTGCCGCGACCAATTTCTGGCTGTTCGTGATCGGCCTCTTCATCGTGCTCTTCACCATGTATTCCTGGTGGGCCGACACGATCAAGGAAGCGCATGAGGGGCACCACACGCGCGTCGTCTCGCTGCATCTGCGCTACGGCATGATCATGTTCATCGCCTCCGAGCTGATGTTCTTCGTGGCCTGGTTCTGGGCGTTCTTCGACGCCAGCCTGTTCCCGGCCGACGGGCCGCAGGTGGCGCGCACCGAGTTCACCGGGGGCGTATGGCCGCCGCATGGCGTCGAGGTGCTCGATCCCTTCCACCTGCCGCTCTACAACACGATCATCCTGCTTCTGTCGGGAACGACGGTGACCTGGGCGCACCATGCGCTGCTCGAGAACGACCGCAAGGGCCTGGTCTGGGGCCTCGTGCTGACCGTGGCGCTCGGCGTCCTGTTCTCCTTCGTGCAGGCTTACGAGTACATGCACGCGCCGTTCCAGTTCTCCGAATCGATCTACGGCGCCACCTTCTTCATGGCGACGGGCTTCCACGGTTTCCACGTCATCATCGGCACCGTCTTCCTGCTCGTCTGCCTGTTGCGCGCCATGGCCGGCGATTTCACGCCGAAGCAGCATTTCGGCTTCGAGGCGGCTGCCTGGTACTGGCACTTCGTCGACGTGGTGTGGCTCTTCCTGTTCACCTTCATCTATGTGTGGGCTTCGGCCGGCGCCACCATCGCCCACGGCTGATCAAGCCTTGCGATCTTGCAGAACGGCCGGGGAGACCCGGCCGTTTTTCTTTGCGGCAAGGCCGTCCCACCTTGCCTGGTAATAAACCTCCTGCGGCATCGCGCGGCGTCGACCGGTGGGCACGGCTGTGATACCACGGCCGGCGATACCGGCAGACGACAGGGAAGCGGGTCCATATGACCGACGACAAGGAAGGCAATGCGGGTCCGAGCCCGAACGGGGGAGAGGATCAGGCTCTTTGGCCGCCGGTCGATCCCGTCTCGGCCGGTCTCGGCGGGCGTTGCCCGCGCTGCGGGGAGGGGCGGCTCTTCTCCGGCTTCCTGACGGTCGGCAGGAGATGCGGCAATTGCGGGCTCGATTACGGCTTCGCCGATGCCGGTGATGGCCCCGCGGTGTTCGTCATCCTGATCATCGGCTTCATCGTCGTCGGGCTGGCCCTGTGGATGGAGGTGACGCTGTCGCCGCCGCTCTGGGTCCATTTCCTCTTGTGGATCCCGCTGACGCTGGTGCTCGCGCTGACGGCGCTGCGCCTCATCAAGGGGCTGCTGATCGCCCTGCAATACCGGAACAAGGCTGCCGAAGGGAAACTCGACCATCCATGACGGAAACACGCAGCGCCTTGAGGCCTGCCACGACCTGGCTGCTCCTGCTGCTCAGCGTGCTCGTGCTGGCGGTGCTTCTGGCGCTCGGCACCTGGCAGGTGAAGCGCCTGCAGTGGAAAGAGGCCCTGATCGAGCGCATCGAGGAACGCATCGCCGCCGAGCCTGCAAACCTGGAGGCGATGGAACGCGTCTATGCCGAGACCGGCGACGTCGACTATCGGCCGGTCGAGGTGAGCGGTGCCTTCACCCATGATGGGGAGCGGCACTACTTTGCCACCTGGAAGGGCGAGTCGGGCTATTTCGTCCACACGCCGCTGCGCCTCGCCGACGGCCGCTACATCTTCGTCAACCGCGGCTTCGTGCCTTTCGATCGCAAGGAACAGCAGACGCGAGGCGAGGGGCAGATTGTCGGCGGTGTGCGCGTCACCGGCCTGGCGCGGCGTGCGCCGCAGGAAAAGCCGTCCTTCATCGTCCCGGAAAACGACCCGGCGAAGAACATCTTCTATTGGAAGGACCTGGGCGCGATGGCGGCGACGGCCGGCCTGCCGCAACCGAGCGAGGTGCTGCCCTTCTACGTGGATGCCGACGACACGCCGAATCCGGGCGGGCTGCCGATCGGCGGCGTGACGCTCATCGACCTGCCCAACAGCCACCTGCAATACGCGATCACCTGGTATGGTCTGGCGGTGGCTTTGTGCGCGGTCCTGGCGGTCTGGTGGTGGCGCGACCGCCGCCGCTCTTGACATCTTCGCCTCATCGCCTCCATTTCGCGGCACGAACAAAGGACACGTGACCATGGCTGCTGCGGACATGCCCCGAAAGAAACTGACGATACGGCTTTGCGGGCCGCGCGGTTTCTGCGCCGGTGTCGACCGCGCGATTCAGATCGTCGTCCTGGCGCTCAAGAAGTACGGCGCGCCGGTCTATGTCCGGCACGAGATCGTCCACAATCGCTACGTGGTCGAGGGGCTGCAGGAGCGTGGGGCGGTGTTCATCGAGGAACTCGACGAGATTCCTGCCGAGCATCGCCAATGTCCCGTGGTCTTTTCGGCGCACGGCGTGCCGAAATCGGTGCCGGCCGACGCCGAGACGCGCAACCTCTTCTATCTCGATGCCACATGCCCGCTCGTCTCCAAGGTGCACAAGCAGGCGATGCGCCACCACCGCCTCGGCCGGCACGTGCTGCTGATCGGCCATGCCGGCCATCCCGAGGTGATCGGCACGATGGGACAGCTTCCCGACGGCGCGGTAACGCTCGTCGAGACGGTCGAGGGGGCCATGGCGCTGACCCCGCCGGCGGGCAGCGAGCTCGGTTTCGTCAGCCAGACGACTCTGTCGGTCGAGGATACGGCCGATATCCTGCGCGCGCTGGAGGAGCGGTTTCCGGACCTGCACGCGCCGGCCGCCGAATCGATCTGCTATGCCACCACCAATCGCCAGGAAGCGGTGAAGATGGCGGCCCCGGGGGCCGATCTCTTCCTCATCGTCGGCGCGCCCAATTCATCGAACTCGCGCCGCCTGGTTGAGGTGGCGGAGCGGGCGGGGGCGAAGCGCTCCCTGCTGGTGCAGCGCGCTTCGGAAATCCCATGGGACGAGATCGGCGAGCCCAAGGTGCTGGGCCTGTCGGCCGGCGCCTCGGCGCCCGAGATCATCGTCAACGAGATCATCGACGCCTTCGCCGAGCGCTATGACGTGACGGTCGATCTTGCCGTGACCGCCGAGGAGACGGAGAACTTTCCCGTCATGCGCGCCTTGCGCGACGTGGAACTGACCAGCGCCGACATGGCCTTTGTCAACGGTAACGCATAGAATGGCCGTCTATACCGACATTTCGGAAATCGAACTCGAAGCCCTGCTCGAAGCCTATGACGCGGGCAAGCTGCTCTCCTACAAGGGCATCGCCGAGGGGTCGGAGAATTCCAACTACATGCTGCACACGTCGCAGGCGGCCTACATCCTGACGCTCTACGAACGACGTGTCGACCGGGCCGACCTGCCGTTCTTCCTCGGGCTGATGGAGCACCTGGCACGGCACGGCGTGAGCTGTCCGCTGCCGGTGCGCCGGCGCGACGGTGAGGTGGTCAGCGAGATCGCCGGCCGCCCGGCTGCCCTCATCACTTTCCTGGAGGGCATGTGGATCCGGCGTCCGACGCCGCAGCATTGCCGCCAGGTCGGCCGTGCGATGGCGCAGATGCATCTGGCGGCACGCGGGTTTGCGCTGTCGCGGCAGAACGCTTTGACGCTCGATGGCTGGCGCGAGCTCTGGGACAAGGCCAGGCCGCGTGCCGACGAGGTGGAGAAAGGGCTGAGCGCCGAGGTCGAGGCCGATCTGGAGGTGCTGGCGCAGTCCTGGCCGCGTGATCTGCCGGCCGGCATCATCCATGCCGATCTCTTCCCGGACAATGTGTTCTTCCTCGGCGGCGAAGTCTCCGGCATCATCGACTTCTATTTCGCCTGCAACGACCTTCTGGCCTATGACATCGCCACCTGCCTGAATGCGTGGTGCTTCGAGAAGGACGGGTCATACAACCTCACCAAGGGGACGGCGCTGCTGGAGGGGTATCAGGAGGTGCGGCCTCTTGAAGCCGGCGAGGTTGCCGCCCTGCCGATCCTGGCGCGCGGCTCGGCGCTGCGCTTCATGCTGACCCGGCTCTACGACTGGCTGACCATTCCCGACGGAGCGCTGGTGAACAAGCGCGACCCGATGGAATATGTGCGCCGGCTGCGCTTCCATCGCCAGATTGGCGCCCCTTCGGAATACGGGATCGGACTTCGGTGACCAGCGTCGAGATCTTTACCGACGGAGCCTGTTCGGGCAATCCGGGGCCGGGTGGTTGGGGTGCGCTGCTGCGCCACAACGGCGTCGAGAAGGAGCTGTCCGGCGGCGAGGCGGACACCACCAACAACCGCATGGAGCTGATGGCGGCGATCAACGCGCTCAACGCGTTGAAGCGCCCGTGCGATGTCGATCTCTACACCGACAGCGTCTATGTGCGCGACGGCATCTCCGGCTGGATCGAGGGCTGGAAGCGCAATGGCTGGAAGACGGCCGCCAGGAAGCCGGTGAAGAATGCCGAGCTGTGGCAGGCGCTGGACGAGGCGCGGCGGCGCCACAAGATCAGGTGGCACTGGATCAAGGGGCACGCCGGGCACCCGGAAAACGAAAGAGCCGACGCGCTGGCGCGCGCCGGCATGGAACCCTTCAAGAAGAAGAGATAGGCCGTGCATTTTGCAGTCAGGTGGAATCACCTGACGTCCGCATAAATGCCAGGAGCAAAAGACGGGCGCGCTGTGCACCCAAAAGGACGCACGGCGTGCCCGCCGGATTTTCGCATCCGGCGCTGAAGCGTCAGAGCTGCTCGAGAATGCGCGCCGCGCCGCTCGTGACGGCCTCGCCGGGATTCTCCTCGACGTTGATCGCCGTGACGGTACCGTCGTCGACGATCATCGAGTAGCGCTTGGAGCGGCTGCCGAGCCCACCCTTCGACAAGTCGATGTCGAGGCCGAGCGCGCGCGTGAAGTCGCCGTTACCGTCGGACAGGAAGATCAGCTGATCCTCAGCGCCGGTGAAACCGGCCCAGGCCCGCATGACGAAATGATCGTTGACGGAGACGACGGCGATGCCGTCGGCGCCGCGCGCCCGGATCGCATCGCCATTCTCCACGAAGCCCGGCAGGTGGCTGTTGCTGCAGGTCGGCGTGAAGGCACCCGGCACCCCGAAAAGAACGATCTTGCGGCCGGCGAAGAAATCGGGGGCGGCGACGTCCTTGGCTCCTTCGGAACTGACCTGCTTGAGCGGGGCTGCGGGAATGCGATCGCCTACGGAAATGTGCATTGACTATACTCCTGATGCAAAAAGAGAAATTGTTATAGGTACTTGTCAGCGAATCTGAAACTTCCCTTCGACGGCCCGCCCGCCGCTCGAGAGGGTATAGTTCAGCCAGCTCTCCGCAAGGGCCTGGCCGGGACTTGCGAAGATTTCAACAGCGAATTCCGCCACGCCCCCGTCGAAGCTGGAAAGAACCGGCGTTCCGAAAAGATAGGGCTTCTCGTGGTCGATGAAGAGCTCGGGCCGGTCCGCGCCGGCGGGCAGATGCGCCTCGACGACAAGCACCCCGTCCTGCAGCTCGAGGCCGGTGATGCCGAACATGTCGTCGGCCGGAGCGGGGAGCGCGGCGTGAGCCATCTCCACCGTGAAGGCATCGCTCTGGTTGTCCGGGTCGGCGCCGGGATCGAAGACGAACGAGGCCTGGAAGGGGATGCAGATGGTCTCACAGATGCCGAGCAGGACATCGGCATCGATGAGCGTCACCGCATCTGCCTGATCGAGGGTGAAGGTGACGGGCAGGCGGACCGAGTGCTTGTAGCCTGCCCAGACGGTCTCCCCGTCGTGCACGCGCTCGGGGGCTGGAAAGCGGATTTCCGCCGCGGTGATGTGGGGGCTGCGCGACAGGTCGATCTCCGGCGGGATGCCCGAGGCGCCGGGGTTGCGCCAATAGGTTTTCCAGCCGGGCTTGAGGTTTATCTCCAGCGCACCGCGCAGGCGACCCTGGGCATCCGGCAGGCCGGAGGTGACGAGGCGCACGGAGCCGCCTTCGCTGCTCTGCCATTGGCTGGAAGCGGCAAAGGACGGGGAAGCCGCCAGCAGCGGCAGGATCAGGGCGACATGGCTATTCATGGGCAGACATTGCCGATCCTTTGTGGCGAGATCAACGCAACCCCGGCCAGGATTGCTTCATAAATGCGTGAAGCTCCCACGATAAGGGGTATTACATCCGCCTTTCATGGCTCGGAGAAAAGAGCTACCCTGTGCACATGGACAGCGAGAAGCGCGACAAGGGGCCGGCCCCCTATCTGGAAAACCATTTTCTGATCGCCATGCCCGGCATGCGCGACGAAAGGTTCTCGCGCTCGGTAATCTATCTGTGCGCTCACAGCGAGGAGGGCGCCATGGGGCTGATCATCAACCAGCCCCAGCAGATGGCCTTTCCCGACATTTTGGTGCAGCTTGGCATCCTCGACCAGCAAGAGGCGATCCGCCTGCCGCGCGAGGCGCGTGAACTGCCGGTGCGCAATGGCGGGCCGGTCGACCGCAGCCGCGGCTTCGTGCTGCACACGGACGACATGATGGTCGAATCCACCATGCCCGTGTCGGAGCATATCTGCTTGACGGCGACGGTGGACATGCTGCGCGCCATCTCGCTCGGCCGCGGCCCGCGCCACGCGATGATGGCGCTCGGCTATGCCGGCTGGGGTGCCGGGCAACTCGAGATGGAGATCAGCGAGAATGGCTGGCTGACCTGCCCGGCAACGCCCGAGCTGCTGTTCGAAGGGAACATCGAACGCAAATATGAGGGCATCCTGGCCGCCATCGGCATCGATGCCGCGCATCTCAGCCAGTTCGCCGGCCACGCCTGACGACACCACGGCAGCCGCGCCCGCATCGGGGCCGGTCGGTCAAGACCGTGCGGCGGTCGTCTGCTCGAAGAGCAGCTTCTGGATGGCCTCGGCGTTTTCCGGCACCCCGAAGAGGAAGCTCTGGGCGTATTCGCAGCCCATCTTGCGCAGTTCCTCCGCGTCGTGCTCGTCGGCGACGCCCTCGGCGACCACCGACAGCCCCAGCTCGTGCGCCATCTTGACCATCGAGCGCACCAGCACCTCGCCGCGCGGCGTGGTGTCCTCCAGAAAGCTCTTGTCGATCTTGATCGTGTCGAAGGGGAAGCTCGACAGATAGGAGAGCGACGAATAGCCGGTGCCGAAATCGTCCAGCGACAGGCCGATGCCGATCTGCTTCAGCTTCTGCAGGACATGGGCAGACTGCTCGGGATTGTCCATGACCAGGGATTCGGTCAGTTCGAGGCGGAAACTGTCGGGCCTGATGCCGGAGCGGGCGATGACGGAGCGGACGTCGCTGACGAGATCGCGGCGGATCAGTTGCCGGCTCGACAGGTTCACCGACACGAAGAGCGGTATGCTGCCGATCTGCTTCTGCCAGCGATAAAGGTCCTCCGCAGCCTGCTGCATGGCGAAGAGGCCGAGCTGGACGATGAGGCCGGAGCTTTCGGCGACCGGGATGAAGTCGGCCGGCGCGATGGTGCCGCGGCGCGGATGCTCCCACCGCAGCAGCGCCTCGAAACCGGCGATCGATTCGTCCTCGAGGCGGATGATGGGCTGGTAGACGAGCTTCAGCTCGGAGCGGTCGATGGCGCGGCGCAGGTCCGATTCGACCCGCAGCCGGTTGTTGCCGATCGAGCGGAAGGCCGGCCGGAACGGCTCGATCCGGTCGCCGCCGAAACGCTTCGCCTGGTACATGGCAAGCTCGGCATCCTTGAGCATTTCCTCGGCCGAGGTCTGCGCCGATGTCCAGGAGATGAGGCCGATGGAGGGCGTCAGGACGATTTCGCGCCGGGCAAAGGTGACGGGCGTGCGGATCGCCTGCTTGATCGCATCGGCGACGGCGGCGATCCTGGCCGGCTCCTGCTCCGACAGGACGATCATGGCGAACTGGTCGCCCGACAGGCGCGACAGGGAATCGCGCGGCTTCAACAGGCGATGCAGGCGGCGCGCGATGGTCAGGAGGATCGTGTCGCCCACGGAGATGCCGAGCTCGTCATTGACCTGCTTGAAGCGGTCGATGTCGATCACGAAGACGGTCGGCCGCACCTTCTGCTCGGTGCGGGCGATGGCGATGATGGCATCGAGGCTGTTGAGGAACAACTCGCGGCTCGGCAGGCCCGTGAGATTGTCGTGCACCGCATCGTGCAGCAGCCGCTCTTCGGCCTTCTTCTGCTCGGTGACGTCGACCATCGTGCCGACGCAGCGGATCACCTGGCCGTCGGAGCCGATGACCGGCCGTGCGCGCAGCGCGAACCAATGGTAGTGGCCGTCCGCGCCGCGCAGCCGGAAGCTCTGCGAGATGCGTCCGCGGCGGTGCTCCAGGACCACGTCGAGCGTGGTGCGGAAGGTGTCGCGGTCGTCGGAATGCAGGAGCGACAGCCATTCGCGGGCCGGGCCGTGCAGGCTGCCGGAGGGCTGGCCGAGCTGCTTGCTGATGTCGGGCCGTGTGACGATGCGGTCGCGCGCCACGTCCCAGTCCCAGACGACGTCGCCCGACCCGGAGATCGCCAGCGCCTGGCGTTCCATGTCGCTGAACAGGCCCTGGAAGATCGCGCCGCCGGCAAACGCATGCTGCATGACGGTGAAGCCGATCAGCAGGATGATCAGGATCAGGCCGCCGCCGATGGCCGGCTGCACGATGTCGTTGTCGAGCGCACCGGTGATCGCCATCCAGGAACCGATCAGCCAGGCGATGATCATGACCCAGCTCGGCACCAGCATGATCGCCCGGTCGTAGCCCTGCAGGCTCAGATAGACGATGATGCCGAGGCCGACGACCGCCGTCGCGGCGAAGGACAGCCGGGCGATGC
Source organism: Nitratireductor sp. ZSWI3 (assembly GCF_024655565.1). Classification (GTDB taxonomy): domain Bacteria; phylum Pseudomonadota; class Alphaproteobacteria; order Rhizobiales; family Rhizobiaceae; genus Nitratireductor. The sequence goes on from NZ_JANKOF010000028.1 coordinate 42,491, forward strand.
CGGCCGAGGCGGCGGGATCGATGATAGCGAAGCCGGCGATCATGCCGAGGCCGAGGATCCAGGCAAGCACGCCGTAGCTGAAATGATCGTGCCAGCGGTTGAGATTGAGATAGGCGAACAGGAAGACGACGAGCGTCGCAGCCAGCCCGACCTCGGTGCCGGCCCGCCAGATCTGCTCGTTGCCGGGCGAGATCTCGATGACCTTGTTCAAAAAGCCGAAATCGATGGAGATATAGGCGAGCACCGCCCAGGCAAGGGCCGCCGTGGCCGGGAACATGGAGGTGCCCTTGACGACGAAGAGGATGGTCAGGAACAGGGCGAGGAGACCGGCAATGCCGATGACGATGCCGCGGAACAGGGTGTAGGCGTTGACCGTGTCCTTGTAGGCGGACGGGTCCCACAGATAGACCTGCGGCAGGTTGGGCGAGGAGAGCTCCGCCACGAAGGTGACGACGGACCCGGGATTGAGGGTGACCAGGAATTCGTCGGCGTCGGGACTGTCCTGCCGGTCGAGGGTGAAGCCGGCGCTCGGCGTGATGGCGGCGATGCGCTGCGAGCCGAGATCGGGCCAGAACAGGCCCGATCCGACAAGGCGGAAATGCGGCGCGACGATCAGCCGGTCGAGCTGCTGGTCGGTGGTGTTGGCGAGCGCGAAGACCGCCCAGTCGCCCGTCGAGCGCTCGTCCTTCGCCTCCACCTCGATGCGGCGGACGATGCCGTCGACATCGGGCGCCGTCGATACCTGGAACGTGTCCCCCTGGCCGCGGTGGATCTCGACCGCCTTCGACAGGTCGAGCGCGACATCCTCGCGGGAAATCTTGATGGGCTCGATGGCGAAGGCCGTTGTGGCGGCACCGATGATGGTGAGGAAAACGGCGGCGATCGTCGCCAGGGCTGCGAGGATGTGGGATCGCGACAAGAATCAGCCTCGTTGTTCAAATGCTGGCACGCGACGCTCCTCGGCGATCAGTGCGTAAAGATAATGATCCCGCCAGGAACCGTTGATCCTGAGGTAGGATTTGAGAAGCCCTTCGCGCTGAAATCCGGCTTTTTCAAGTAACCCGACCGAACGGTTGTTGTCTGGAATACAGGCCGCCTCCAGACGGTGCAACCGCAAGGTTTCGAATGCATAGGGAATAACCAGCCGAACGGCATCAAGCATCATGCCGCGGCCCGCATAGGGCTCGCCCATCCAGTAGCCCATGCTGGCGGTCTGGGCGACGCCGCGCCTGATGTTGGAAAGGGTGAGGCCGCCGACAAGCGCCTTGCTGCGGGTCTCGAAGAGGAAGAAGGAGACCCCCGTGCCCTGGTCGAAATCGCTGCGGTAGCGGCGGAGCCGCTGGCGAAAGGCGCTTCTCGACAATTCGTCCGGCGCCCAGCGCGGCTCCCATGGCTCGAGGAAGGAGCGGCTGTTCTGACGCAGCGCTGCCCATTCGCCGTGATCGTGCATGCTGGGCGCGCGCAGGAACACCTTCTCCCCCTTGAGCGCCGGAAGCGGGCGGCGAAAGAAGGGTACGTCCAGCATGTTGTCCCGTCTGCCTAGACGGCGAGCTTGCGCGGCGTCGGACCCTGGTCGGCAAGCGCGTCCTGGATCGCCTCGAACGGAGCGAGCGCTCCCACCGGGCCGATCGCGGTGACGGTGGGCTTCGAGGTGAAGAGGCGGTTGGAAAGGTCGGTGAGGCGATCCACCGTGAGATTCGAAAGGCGGTCCATCAGCTCGTCGACCTCGATGGGCCGTCCGTAGAGCAGCAGCTGGCGGGCGATCTGCGAGGCACGGCTAGCCGGATTTTCACGGGCCATCATCAGGCCGGCCCGATACTGGGCGCGGGCACGGTTGAGCTCGTCCGGGCCGATGTCCTGGCCGGCGCGCTGCAACTCGCCCAGGATGAGCGGCACCAGTTCCTCGATGTCGCTCTTGCCCGTCGCGGCGTGGACGCCGAAGATGCCGGTATCGGAAAAGCCCCAATGGAAGGCGTAGACCGAGTAGCACAGGCCGTGCTTTTCGCGCACCTCCTGGAACAGGCGCGAGGACATGCCGCCGCCGAGGATCGACGACAGGACCTGCGAGGCGTAGAAATCGCGCACGTGATAGGCCCGTCCCTCGAAGCCGAGGATGATCTGCGCGTCCATCAGCTCGCGATGTTCGCGATAATCGCCGCCGACATAATGGGCGTATTGCGGCATGACGCCCTCCGCCTTGGCGCGGAAGCCGCCGAGCCGCGACTCCACCTCGCGCACGAAATCATCGTGCTTGAGGCCGCCGGCGGCGACGATCACCATGCGATCGGCCGAGTATTGCCGCTCCAGGAAGGCGCGCAACTGATCGGAGGTGAAGGACTGAACCGTTTCGGGCGTGCCGAGAACCGAGCGGCCGATCGCCTGATGGCGGAAGGCGGTCTCGGTGAAGCGGTCGAAGACGATGTCGTCCGGCACGTCGTGAGCGGCGCCGATCTCCTGCAGGATGACGTGCTGCTCGCGCTCGAGCTCGTGCGGGTCGAATTTGGAATCGTTGAGGATGTCGGAGAGAATGTCGATCGCCAGAGGAACATCGGCGCTCAGTACCCGGGCGTAGAAGGCGGTGGTCTCGACGCTGGTGGCCGCATTGATCTCGCCGCCAACATCCTCGATATCCGTCGCGATCTGACGGGCGCTGCGCTTGCTAGTGCCTTTGAACGCCATGTGCTCGAGCAGATGGGCGATGCCGTGCTCGTTCTCATACTCGTTGCGCGATCCGGATTTGACCCAGATGCCCAAAGCGACGGTTTCCAAGTGTGGCAGGGTTTCGGTGGCGACCGTCAGGCCGTTCGACAGACGGCTTACCTCAACACCCATATGGCTGGACTCCCTAGAACTGACTTAACGCGCCGCTCTCGCACGGCTGAAGATGTGATCTTCTATTATTTTTAAATTTGAGGGAAGCGCTGTAAAGGCCTCTTCCTTCTCCATCAATCCGCCGAGCCAATCGGGAAGGGCGGGAACGATGCCGCTGGCATCCTCGACCGCCTTCGGGAACTTGGCCGGGTGGGCGGTGGCGAGCACGACCATCGGCGTCGGTGAGGCGGGCTGCGCTCGGGCGACCTTGATGCCGGTTGCCGTGTGCGGGTCGAGCAGATAGCCGTCTTCGTTCCACACCGCGCGGATCGTCTCGGCGGTCTCGGCCATGTCGGAGCTCGCGGCGCCGAATTCGGCGCGGATGGCTGCAAGGGTGTCGGCCTCGATGGTGAAGCGGCCGGACTGCTTCAGGCGGTCCATGTAGCCGCGGATCTCCTGCGCATTGCCGCCCGAGGCGAAATAGAGCAGGCGCTCGAAGTTGGACGAGACCTGGATGTCCATCGACGGCGAGGTGGTGGCGACAACCTCGCGCGTCGCGTAGTCGCCGGTGGCGAGCGCGCGGGCGAGAATGTCGTTGTCGTTGGTCGCCACGACCAGGCGGTCGATCGGCAGGCCCATGCGCTTGGCGGCGTAGCCGGCGAAGATGTCGCCGAAATTGCCGGTCGGCACGGTGAAGGAAACCGCCCGCTCGGGGGCGCCGAGCGACACGGCGGCCGAGAAGTAATAGACGATCTGCGCCATCACGCGCGCCCAGTTGATCGAGTTGACGCCGGACAGCGCAACGCCGTCGCGGAAGCGATGGTCGTTGAACATGTCCTTGAGCAGGCCCTGGCAGTCGTCGAAATTGCCCTTCACGGCGAGCGCGTGGACATTGGCGGCCGCCGAGGTGGTCATCTGCCGCTGCTGGACCGGCGACACGCGCCCTTCGGGAAAGAGGATGAAGACGTCGGCGCGCTCCTTGTCGGCGAAGGCCTCGATGGCGGCGCCGCCCGTATCGCCGGAGGTGGCGCCGACGATCGTCACGCGTTCCCCGCGCTCGGCAAGCACGTGGTCCATCAGCCGCGCCAGCAACTGCATCGCCACGTCCTTGAAGGCGAGGGTGGGGCCATGGAAGAGTTCGAGGACGAATTCGTTGGCCCCGGTTTGCACCAGCGGGCAGACGGCGCGATGGCGGAAGGTGGCGTAGCTCTCCTCGATGATGCGGCGCAGCGTCGCCTGGTCGATCTCATCGCCGACGAAAGGCGTCAGCACCCGCAGCGCGATCTGCGTATAGGAAAGACCGCGCATGGCGCGGATGTCGTCAGCCGAGAAGCGGGGCCACTCGCGCGGCACGTAGAGCCCGCCGTCGCGCGCAAGTCCTGCCAGCATGGCGTCGGAGAAGCCGAGCGCCGGTGCATTGCCGCGCGTGCTGATGTAGTCGGTCGCCATTCGTCGCATAGCCTCATGACTGCGAGGGAGAGCGGTTCATGCAAATGCGGGGTGCCCCGTCGCATTCTGGCCGCGCGTTTGATATAGAGCATCTTCCCGACGGGTGGAAACCGGTTTTCCGCCCGCAATGGTGTGAAATTCGTCGTCGACCGCGGACGCAATGGCGTTCGCCGGCGAAATCTGGCATCTGGCTTCGTCTTCGATTGAGGGACGTACAGTTTTACGAGGCTTCTCACTTGATCAATTATCGTATTTTAGCCGGTTCCATCCTGTTGGGCGCCAGCGTGTTCATTTCCGGTTGCCAGTCGGGCAATCCGGTCGGCAATGCCTTCAATCTGGGCGACAAGAACAATCAGCAGGCGGCGCAGAGCACCGATCTGCCGGAAGGCGCCATACGCGAAAGCGAGCTGCGGGCCTATTGCCCGCCGATCACGCTGCGCTCCGGCACCACCTTCTTCCGCACCTATCAGAAGGGCGGGCAGGACGATCCTGCCAAGATCATATACCAGGCCTCCATCACCGACGTGACCCGGGCCTGCACCTACAACAACGGATCCTTCGGCGTCACCGTGGCGGTCGCCGGCAAGGTGGTGCCGGGGCCTGTGGGCACCACCGGCTCGATCACCATGCCGATCCGCGTTGCCGTGCTGCGCGGCGACGAGGTGGTCTATTCGAAGCTTTTCCCGCACACCGTGGCGATCTCCGATACTTCCGGCGCGACGCAGTTCATCTTCAACGATCCGAGCATCGTCGTTCCGGGCAATGCCGACCGCAGCGTGCAGATCATCGTCGGCTACGATGAAGGGCCGACCCGCAGCCGCTGAAGTCGCTGGCCGGGCCGCCTCGAGCTGGTCCGACGGCGCCGGCTTCAGACGGCGCCTTCCCATTCCGACAGGGCGGCAATGACGCCGGCCAGATCCCGGAAGCGGTGGATCACCGTCTCGGCGCCCGCTTCCATGAGCAGGTCGGCGTGGCCCGGCTGGATGTGTGCGGCGCCCGTGAAACCGATGACGCGCATGCCGGCGGCCTTCGCGCCGGCGATGCCGTGCACCGAATCCTCGATGACGAAGGTGCGTTGCGGCGCGGCCTGCATTGCCTCGGCGGCGAACAGGAAGACGTCGGGCGCCGGCTTCGGCAGCCGCGACGGCGTCTCGAGCGACGAATAGATGAAGCCGTTGAAGAATGGCAGCAGACCCGTCTTGCCGAGCATCGCCTCAAGGCGAGCCTTGCTCGAATTCGAGCAGATGCACTTCTTGCCGGCAATGGCCGCTGCCGCCTCACGCGCCCCCTCGATCGCGCGGACCTCCTTGCGCAGCCGCTTGTCCACTTCGCTCTCGGCAAGCTCGATCAGCGAAGCCTGAAGCGGCGTTGCGGCCTCCTTCTCGATCTCGAACAGGATGTCCTTGAACGTGAGGCCCGAATAGCGGCTGGCCAGGTCCTCTGCGGTGATCTCGAAACCGGCCTCCGTCAGGAGGCGGGCCTCGACGCGCGCGGCGATGATTTCAGAATCGACGAGAACGCCATCGCAGTCGAAGATGACGAGATCGGGAGCTGGCATGGGACGACCTGTGAGCTTGGAAAGGGAAACGGCTTCGGGGATAGACCCGAAGCCGTGCCGAAAGCAACCGCATTGCGCGGGAAGCGGTCGCTGGAAGGGCTATTCCACCGCGAGTTCGGTGCGCTCGCCGGCCGTGACGACGGCCTTCTGGCGTTTCTCCGCCTTGTCGCCCTCATAGGTGACGCGCACTTCGTATTCGCCGGGATTGAGCGTTTCCTGCATCTCGCCGCCATAGGTGCCGCCGAACTCCACCTGCTTGCCCTGGATGTCCTTCCTGGCGCCGAAGATGTCGATGCGGTAGGCGCCCGGCGCGGCAATGGCGAGCACGCCGGCATCGATGTTGATCGTTGCCTCGGTGCGCTTGCCGGCCTCGACGGTGATCGGGGCGGTCGCTTCCGTCTGGCCGAGACGGGCGTGGAGCAGATAGTCGCCGGGCGGCACGTTCATGCCGCGGCCGGGGCCATACTGACCGGCGAGCGTGTCGCGCTTGCCGGCGATGTCCGCCTTGGCCTCGCGCACCTCGAAGCGGATGCTGTCGCCCTCGACGGCCGGACCGCCCTGCGCATAGACGGCGGCTGGCACCACGATGCCCGAGGCGATGACGAGATCGGCTTCGACGGTTTCGCCGGCCCTGACGGTGAACGATGTTTCAGCCTTCGATTTGTCGATCTTGCCGGTGACGGTGACCGGCCCGGCCGCCACATAAGCCTCGGTCGGGCCGTAGCCGCCGTCGCTGGCGCCCTCGAAGGCGATGTCGATGCGCGCACTGTCGTCCGCCTCGCCGTCCGCCGTCCGCTTCGGCGTGATGCGGATGAAGCCGGCATCGAGGACGACCGGCAGCTCGGTCTGCCTGTCATCGGCAAGCTCTGCCGGAAACTCCCGCATGACATTGCCGATCTTGACGCGGGTAAGGTAGCGGCCGGCCGGCAGGCTGTCCTCGAACACGCCGCCATAGCCGCCCGCCGCACTGCGCGTCTCCGGCTCGCCATTGGCGCCGACGGCAAACAGATCCCAGCGGACCGGAGCGTCCTCGGGCAGGTCGGGGCCGTCCTCGGCCAGCCGGGCGATGCCCTTGAAGTTGGAGTCCAGGGCGGCGGGTTGCGGTTCGGGTGCCGGCTCGGGGGCCTTGGCAACGGTTGCCGTCAGCGCCTCGGCGAGCTGGCCCGCATCGGCGGCCTTGAGATAAAGACCGCCGGTGTTCTCGGCGAGACAGGCGACCTGCCTGCCGTCTTCGTCGGACAGGCCGAAGCCGACCACATGGGTCGTGAAGTTCACGCCGGTGGCTTCCAGCTCCTTGCCGAGCGCGCAGGGATCGGCGTTGCAGGTCTCCAGCCCGTCTGTGACCAGGATGACCGTCGCCTCGTTCTCCTCGATGCGCAGCTCCTGCGCGGCGACGCGGACGGCTTGCGTCAGCGGTGTCTTGCCCTTCGGGTTGATGCGGTCGGCGAAGGCCGTGATGGCCGCCGCCGTGCCGCTGCCGGGCGGCACGGCGATCTCGATGTCGGAGCAGGATCCCTTCTCGCGATGCCCGTAGGCGACGAGGCCGAGCTCCGTATCGTCGGAGATGGTGCCCAGCACCTGGCGCAGCGTGTCGCGCGCGATCTCGATCTTCGTCGTGCCGTCGATCTGGCCCCACATGGAGCCGGACGCGTCGAGAACGATGATGGTCTTGCCGCCGGCAAGGGCGGGCACGACCAGGAACAGGGCCGCAAGAAGCGTGAACATCGGCAGGCGAACCATGCGGCCTCTCCACTCGGGGCAGGAATTGACGTTACGGAAGATTGCATAGCTTTCATGAGCCCGCAATTCGAGGCGGCGCATTACGGAATATTTACCATCGTCGGTAACCATAACGGCAGGTAAACAGTCCGAGTGAGAGAGCAGCATATGTCCGCCGTGCGTCGTATCAGTGAGCTTGCCCCGCAGTCCGAGAAAGCCGCCTGGCTCGATACGATCCTGAAGGGAGACTGCGTTGCCGCCCTCGATCGCCTGCCGGAAAAATCCGTCGACGTGATCTTCGCCGACCCGCCCTACAACCTGCAGCTCGACGGTGAGCTGCACCGTCCCGACCAGTCGCGCGTCGATGCGGTGGACGACGCCTGGGACCAGTTCGAGAGCTTCGCCGCCTATGACGCCTTCACCCGCGCCTGGATGCTTGCCGCGCGCCGCGTCCTAAAGCCGAACGGCACCATCTGGGTGATCGGCTCCTACCACAACATCTTCCGCGTCGGCACGGTGATGCAGGATCTCGGCTACTGGTTCCTGAACGACATCGTGTGGCGCAAGACCAACCCCATGCCGAATTTCCGCGGCCGCAGGTTCCAGAACGCGCATGAGACGATGATCTGGGCCTCGCGCGACAAGACCTCCAAGGGCTACACCTTCAACTACGAGGCCATGAAGGCGGCGAACGACGATCTGCAGATGCGTTCGGACTGGCTGTTCCCGATCTGCACCGGCAAGGAACGGCTGAAGACGGAGGAGGGCGACAAGCTGCATCCGACCCAGAAGCCGGAAGCGCTTCTGGCGCGCATCATCATGGCGTCGACCAAGCCCGGCGACGTGGTGCTCGATCCCTTCTTCGGCTCCGGCACGACGGGCGCGGTGGCCAAGCGCCTCGGCCGTCATTTCGTCGGCATCGAGCGTGAGGACGCCTATATCGCGGCCGCCGCCGAGCGCATCGCCGCGGTCGAGCCGCTCGACGACATCGATCTTGCCCAGGTGCAGGGCAAGCGTGCCGAGCCGCGCGTCGCCTTCGGCAGCCTCATCGAGGCGGGGCTGATGCAGCCGGGCATGCTGCTGTTCGATTCAAAGCGCCGCTGGACGGCCAATGTGCGCGCCGACGGCACCATCGCCATCGGTGACGAGGCCGGCTCCATCCACCGGGTCGGCGCCAAGGTGCAGGGGCTGGAAGCCTGCAATGGCTGGACCTTCTGGCACTTCGAGGATGCAGGCAGCCTGAAGCCGATCGACGAACTGCGGCGCGTCGTGCGCCAGGGCATGCAGGTGGCGGCGGCCTGAGATCGCCCGTTTCGCGACGCTCCGTCTCCTTGCCTTCCGCATGGATGCCGGAGCGCGCGAATCCTTCGATCTGCCCGTGTCCGCCATCGGCTTTTCAGGACAGCAGACCCAATCCCTGCAGATCGCCGCGCAGCTTTTCTGTGCCGGTGAAGTGAACCGCCTGCCACCCGGCGGTTCTGGCACCCTCCACGTTCTTCTGGCTGTCGTCGATGAAGAGGGTCGCCTCGGGCTCGAGCCCGAAGGCTCTCGCGTGCGTGTCGTAGATGACGCGATCAGGCTTGATGGCGCCGATCTCGCCCGAGACCGTGACGCCGCGCGGCCGCTTCAGGAAGGGAAAGCGCTCGCGCGCCTCGGCAAAGGTGTCGGCGGCGAAATTGGTCAGCATGGTCACGTCGTGGCCGTTGTTGATCAGCGTCTCGAGCAGGTGCACCGACTCCTCATAGGCATGCGGCACCATTTCGTGCCAGTTCTGCCGGAAGGCGCGGATGTTGTCGGCCTCGTGCGGATGCTCGGTGATCAGCAGCGCCTCGGCCTCGCTCCAGCTGCGTCCGCGATCCTGCTCGACGTTCCAGTCGCCGGTGCAGACGTTTTCCAGGAACCAGCGCCGCTGTTCCTCGTCCGGGATCAGGCGCCGGTAGGGGATTTCGGGATCGTAGTGGATCAGCACCTGGCCGATGTCGAAGACGATATGGCGGATCTGGCTCATGGGGTTTTACGGTCCTCACGGTTTTCGCGTGGCGCCGGGTATGGCAGCCTCGATGGCCTTTTTCATGACGGAAGGCAGCGCTTCGCCGGGAAGATCCACAGGAAGCGACCACCATCCCTGACGAGCCGGCGGGTCTTGCGCGATCTCGGCCCTGAAAATGGAAAGTTCGAGCGCAAAATGCGTGAACACGTGACGGATCGACCCCGAGGCGCGCCAGTCGGCCGCAAAGGGGGCGGCGCTCACGTCGGCGACGCCGTCCTGGCGGGCGGTCCAATGGCTCGTCGGCACCTCCGTCATGCCGCCGAGGAGGCCGCGCGGCGGCCGCTTGCGCAGCAA